>JAISSX010000030.1 GCA_031272885.1 Bifidobacteriaceae bacterium
TGTTTGACGGCTTGGGCTATCGATCCGAGGTATTCGGGGTTCTGTGTTGGGTGCACCGCCCCAGTGTCACGCCACCCGAACCAGGCCGGACACCCACCGCAACGGCACCTGTGACCGAAGAAACAGCCACCAGACCCGCCACAACCAGTCCAGTGGCGGTGGCAGGCGACAGGCGATTGCCAATCATCAGGGTGTGACGGGCCGGGGCAGGGGCACAAGCGTGACCAGCGACCCAAGGCCCGCGAAGTCATCAGGGTTTGTAGTGTAGAGAGGCAGCCCGGCGACGGCTGCCGTGGCGGCGATCATCAGGTCAGCCACCCGGCGGCGTGGCGTCCGGCCGATAGCGTGAACGGCCGCGGTCAAACGCCCGAAGTAGCGGGCGGCATCGGCATCGAAAGGAATCGGATCGAATTCGGATTCCACGCGCTGGAGGATATCGAGGCGTCTGGCGCGTTCAGCTTCCGCGGCCTGGCCTTGGCCCGTCACCAGGTGCACGCCTGCCGCTAGTTCCGCCAGGGTGACGGCGCTGATGGCGAACTCATCCGGTAAGCCGGCTGGGTCAATCCAACGGCGCAGAACCAACACGTTGGTGTCCACCAAGCCGCGAGTCACGTCAGCGGGCATAGGGGTCATCCAACGCCACCTGCAGCGCGGCATCTTGGCTGGCGCGGAAGCCTTCCAGGTGCACCGTCGCTGCGTGTTCGGAGGCGAGCGCAAACTGGGTTCGTGAGACGAAGCGCCGCCGCAGTGGGATGAGTTGTCCCATGGGCCGTCCGCCTCGTGTGACGGTGAAGGACTGCCCCAGCTCGACGGCGTCCATGATGTCCTTGGAACGCAGGCGCAAGTCACGCTGGCTGATTTCGGCCGGCAACGTCATGTCACCATTCTACCAACCTGTAGCACCGGGTGCTACCAACGCCGTGTGAGTGCCGAATCGGGTATCCTCATCGGGCGGACCGCGCGCGACGGCGCGCCGTGAGCCGCGCTCGGAGGTGTCGCCTAGTGGCCTATGGCGCACGCTTGGAAAGCGTGTTGGGTGCAAGCCCTCGGGGATTCGAACCCGTGAGGGCTGTCCGCCGCTAGGGATCTTCGGCCGCCGTCACCGTGAACTCGACCCGGCGGCCATCCACAACATCAGGCGCTGATCAGGGCGGGCCCAGAGGGGGCCGGAATGCGCTCGAGGAACTAAGGTGCCCCCCGGATTCGACGTGGGCGGTCTTGCCACAGGGCCAGGCCAACCCCAGCGGCGGCCAACAACCCGGCCGCGGCAGCGAACCAGGCGGCCAGATCTGCCCACTTGTGCACCGTGGCGAAACTGGACGGTAGATCGGCCAGCACGGCCTGCAACTGGTCGGCGTCCTCCGCGCGGAAGTACTGGCCCTGCGTCATGTCGGCCACTTCCTGCAGCACGGCCTCGTCAATGGTCTGCCCACCGGCACCGCCCGGCCGGCCACCACCACCCGAACCACCGTAACCTCCGCTACCCGCTTCCAGCTGGCTCACATCACAAACCGAAGGCGCCGCTTCCTCGGTGCCAAAACCGATGGTAAACACCGGCACACCGCGGGCGGCGGCCTGCTCGGCGGCAGTCAGTGGATCAACACCTTGGGAGTTCGAGCCGTCAGTCAGCAGCACGATGGCGTCCGCAACCAGCGGCACGTCATCGGCCGCCTGCACTGCCACGCCCGTAGGCGGCACCGAAGGGTCGACTTCGGCGATGGCGTCCAGGGCCACAAGAATCGCTTGGCCGATAGCCGTGCCCCGAGAGGTGGTGAATGC
The DNA here is from genome assembly GCA_031272885.1 of Bifidobacteriaceae bacterium. Lineage (GTDB taxonomy): Bacteria > Actinomycetota > Actinomycetes > Actinomycetales > WQXJ01 > JAISSX01. The sequence goes on from JAISSX010000030.1 coordinate 1,780, forward strand.
CGCCACCGCGTCCCGCAGCACCGACTTGTCCGTGGTGGGCGGCACCAGGACACCCGCGCTGCCGGCGAAGGTGACCAGGCCGATGGTGGTACCGGACGGCTGGTCGTCGATGAACTGGGTGGCAGCCTCCTGAGCGGCCACCAGCCGGTTCGGGGGAACATCCGTGATGCACATCGACGAGGACAGGTCCACGGCCAACAGGATTCGTGTGCTGTTGCTGGGTACCGCCAGCCAGGCCCGCGGGCGGGCCGCCGCGACCGTCGCCACCACCAGGGCCAACACCAGCAAGACGGCTGGGATGCGACGTCGCCAGGCCGTGCCGCCCACCGCGGAACGCACCAAACCGACCGAACTGACGTGAACCACCGCGCGCCGTCGGCGGCGGGCAGCCACCCAGACGATCCCGAGTAGCAGCGGGACAACCAATCCGATCAAAGCCATCCAGGGCGCGGCGAAACTCATCTACACCAGCCTCCCCGTGCGCCAAAGCGTGGTGGCCGCCCCAGCCAGTAGCAGCAGGACACCGAGCCCGCACGCAGCCCAGGCCAGCGGTAACTGCTGCTTCTTGAGGGTAAACCGCGTGCTGACTTGCTCGGCCACCTGGTCCAGTCCCGTCAGGTCTCCAGCCGCGTGATAGGAGCCACCGGTGATCTCGGCAATCGCCTGGAGGGTCGCCTCGTCAAGAACGGTGCGCAGGTTGTAGCCGTCAACCGTGACGGTGGCCCCTTGGGCGGTGCCGAAGCCCACTGTGTCGATGCGGACACCGGCGCCTTGCGCCAGTTCGGCCGCCGCCTGCAGTTGCTCGCCGAAATCCTCCCCGTCCGAGAACAACACGATCGTCGCCGATCCCCAATACCCCAGGTCAGGCGCTTCTTCCCCCTCCTCTGGCAGCGTTACGTCTTGGCCGGTAATGGCCGAGAGCGAACCCAGGATCGCATTCGCCAACGACGTACCGCCGCTGGCTGGCACCCGGCCGATGGCGCCCGCGGCCAGGGCATGGTCGCTGCTGACGATGCCGGTCTGCAGGGCGTCGCTCTGGAATGACACCACTCCGATGTCCACGCTGGACGGCTGGGCTTCCACGAAGGCACGCGCCGCCTGTTTGGCGGCTTCCAGCCTGCTCGGCTCCGCGTCATCGGCGCCCATTGAGCCGGACACGTCGATGGCTACTATGACCGTCCCGGCGGCGTGCGGCACCGGGACGGAGGCGGCCGGGCCGGCCACAGCGAAAGCCAGCACCACGACACCGCTGACCACCAACCACAGCCCGGCCTGCCTACCTTGCCGAGAACCGAGTGGCAGACCGGCCAGCGCAAGGGCTGCCTTGCGCCGGCGCCCGAAGACCACCACCGCAACGATCAGTGCCGCGACCACAGCGCCACCTGGAATCAACCACACCGGGTTCGCGAACGTCATCGGCGCCTGGCCTTCGTGCTGGTGACCACCCTTACCAGGACGTCTACAAGGTCGTCGCCGGTACCGACCAGGTGGAACGGCACGCCTAGACGGCGCATAGTTTCACCGAGGGCCTCACTGCGCGCACGGGCCTGGGCGGCCAACCGAGAGCGGAACAGCGGATCGGCGGTGTCCACCAGTAATTGCTCGCCAGTTTCGGCGTCCTGCACCAAGATCAGGCCGGCCGTAGGAAGCTCATCGTCAGCCGGATCGACAATGCGCAAACACGCCACTTCATGCCGCACAGTCAGGCGCAGCAGGGCACTCTCCCAAGGGAGGGCCTGGCCGTCGGTCGGCTCCAGTCCGGCCCCAACGAAGTCGCTGACCAACACCACCAATGACCGGCGCCGGGCCATGGCATCGACAGCCGCCAATAGCGCCGCCAGGTCAGTCCGCGCCGCGCGCTCAGTCAGGGGTGGCTTGCCCTGGCGGCGACGGCGCGTGGCCCTCGATTTGGCCAGGGTCTCCGAGGCAACCGAACCAGCATTGACGCTGCCCAATTCCTGGCCGATCCGCAGTACCTGTGGGCGCCCCGCAGCCGGCTGGATGATCTTGGTCTGCCGCCCGTCGTACAAGACCGCCCCTACGCGGTTCCCGCCCTGCCCGAATAGCCGGGCCAGCAGCAGCGCCAGTTCCACCAACACCTCGTGTTTGGCCCGGCCTGGCCGCCCTACCGCCATCGATGCCGACCGGTCCAGCACCAGCCAGGCCGTCAGGTCGCGGTCTTCGGTGAACTGCCGCACCTGCGGCTGGGGCATCCGGGCCGTCGCGTTCCAGTCGATGCGACGGGCGTCGTCCACGTCGGTGTATTCGCGCAGCCCGGCGAAATCGAGGCTACTGCCATAGGCCACCGTGCGGTACGCGCCTTGCAACCGTCCGTCCAGACGCCGCAACACCTGCCATTCCAACTGGCGCAGCAGGCGTTCCGGAGCCAGGCGTTCCGGAGCCAGGCGTTCCGGAACGGAGGTGGCCGGGCCGGCGGTGGTCATGGCTACGCCCACGCCGAACCGTCGAGGCGGCCGGCGGCCGGCGCCGCCTGCGTGGCCGGCGCCGCCTGCGCGGCCTCGCGCGTGACCACAGCCGGCACGGGTGTCACCCGCAACACGGCGTTGATGACCGTGTCCGGGTCAACGCCATCGGCCAGCGCCTTGTAAGAGAGCACCAGCCGGTGACGCAACACGTCGCCCGCCAGTTCAGACACGTCGCTGGGCAGCGCGTAGTCCCGGCCGCGCAGGAAAGCCAACGCCCTGGCCCCCAACACCATGTTGATGGACGCGCGTGGACTACCACCGTAGGTAACGTAGCCGTCCAACTCACCCAGCCCGGCGGCTGCCACGTTGCGGGTGGCGCCCACCAGGGTGACGGCGTAGGTGACGATGGAGGGGTCGACATACACCCCCGCCACGGCGGCCTGCATGGCCAACAGGGAATCGGGCGAAAGGATGGGAGTGGTGACGGGCGGTGGCTGTAGCGCCCGGCCCACCACGGCATGCTCTTCCGGCGCGGTGGGGTAGTCGATCACGACCTTCATCATGAAACGGTCCACCTGTGCCTCGGGCAGTGGGTAGGTGCCCTCCGATTCGATGGGGTTCTGCGTCGCCATCACCAGGAACGGTGCCGGCACCGCGAAGGTCTCGCGGCCGATGGTCACCTGGCGTTCTTGCATCACCTCCAGTAGGGCGGATTGCACCTTGGCCGGCGCGCGGTTGATCTCGTCTGCCAGCAGCAGGTTGGTGAAGACCGGGCCTAGGACAGTCTCGAAATCCCCCGTGTGCGGCCGGTACACGCGGGTGCCCGTCAAGTCGGCCGGCACCAGGTCTGGGGTGAACTGCACCCGCTGAAAATGGCCGCCGATCGACTCAGCCAGCACCTTGACCGCCAACGTCTTGGCCAGTCCCGGCACGCCTTCCACCAGCAGATGCCCCCCGGACAGCAGAGCGATCGCCATGCGTTCCAACAGCCGGTCTTGGCCCACAATGGTGCGTTTGACTTCGTAAAGTACCTGCTCCAACGGGTTGCCGCTCATGTCTCCTCGATTCTCAAATCTGTGGCCCTGACCCTTGCCCACCGCCGCCCAACGCTGCGCCAATCGGCACCGCGAAAGCGATCCCCGCGAAAGCGTCGTCCCCGCTTGGGTTGGCGATGGCGACCACCACGCCGATGACGCCCCCATCCGCATCCACCAGCGGGCCTCCCGAACTGCCCGGATTCGCCGCCGCGTCGAATTGGATCAACCCGCTGAGGGCGTTCTCACCGGTGCCGGACTCACGATCAAGCCCGGAGATCACGCCGGTCGTGATCGAATAAGCCAAGCCAAGCGGGTTGCCGATCACCGCGACCGCCCCACCGATCTCGACCTTGCCTCCCAAGATGGCCGGCACCAGCACCTCGGGTAACTCCGCGGGCACCAAGGTGGCGATGTCGGTGGCGGGATCGGCTTCCGAAACGGTGGCCACCGATCTCGTGCCGTCCCAGAACGTCACAGTGATCTCGCCGTTGCCGTCAACCACGTGGTTGGCCGTGAGAATGGAGCCATCGGCCGCGACCACGGTCCCGGTGCCCAGGTCGCCTTGGGCGGTTTGCACCACGACCACGGAGAGGCTGACGCCCTGGTAGATCTCCGGCACGGTGGGTGTGGTGGGTGTGGCGGTGGGTGTGGGACTTGGGGCGTCAGCCCCGGACAGGCCGGAACTGCTGCGTCCGGCCAAGAATGTGACGCCCAGTGCCACGACCGCCACGGCCGCGGCCATCGTTATCCAGACGGCCGGATGGCGGCGCCGAGGCGACACCCCTGCCGGGGTACTGTCAGGCATTTCAGTGGCCACTAGGGGGACTCTCCGGGTGCGGGCTGTCACCGGTGATCCTACCGGCGGCGCTGCTCAGCGGACCCGCCCCAGCCCAAACTCACAGCCAATTCACAGCCACCCCTTACCCCCGGAAGATGGCTCTGACCCAGGTGATACCACACCAGCATCACCTGCCATGACAGTTGTTCTACCCCGGTAGTACTGTCTCCTCATGGCAGCGGTAGCAGCAGCCCACACGGTCGAACTGCTCTACGCCCAAGCCAGGGAAGGTCACTGGGACGCCGTCTTGGAAGCCTGGCAGGGCAACCAGGAGCTAGGCCAGGAATGTGCCCACTACGTCAAGCCGTCTTCCGGTTGGACGTTCCTGCATCAGGCGGCCTACTTCGGCCATGAGACCGCCTGCCGGGAACTGATCCGGTTGGGTGCCGCCGTCACCGCACCCGCCTTAGACCACCAGACGGCCGCCGATGTCGCCCGGTTACGCGGGTTTGCCGGCCTCGCCGAACTGCTGGCCTGCGCAGGCGATCTGGGCGAGACCAAACTCTGGCTGCCTCCGGCGGACGCGACCACGCTGCCCAGCAGCAGCCGCTTCCGGGAGGCGTCACCGCGGACGGCCACCCGCGAAATGTGGGTCAGCTACGGCGGCGGCGTGGTCGCCATCCAGCCAGGCGAGACCTACTACGTCGATGCCTTCGAGCGCACGCTGGTGGGTTGGCACGGCTCATACAACCCACCCCGCGGCATGGACGCCCAATCGATGATCAACATCTAACCGTCGCTTTCGCCATCCCGCCGCCCCACCTTGGGAGATGCCCCTGCCGAGAGAGCGCCATCGGACACAGCCTGCTGACCTGCACAAACGCCAACCGCTAACCCCTGAGGAATGAGACATAACAACACAAGGGGCATCTCATGACGAGACGGCATCGGCGGCAATGGCTTCGAGGCGCTCGATGGCGTACAGCGGCAAGTTGACCAGCCCGGACTCACGGCGGTAGGGCAGCAACGATGCTCGCACGGCCAGGGCCGGGGAGTACTTGTCGCGGTACACCCGCAAGCTCTTCGCCTGGGTGCTCAGACCGGCTTTGACCTCAATGGGAACCAGATCCCCGCCAAGCTGAACCAGAAAATCGACTTCCGCCCGGCCGGCCTCATTGGCCCAATAGTGAGGGGCACGCCCAAGCGCCGCCACTAGGTGAGACGCCACGTATTGCTCGGTCAAGCTGCCTTTGAACTCGGAATAGAGAGCATCACCCTGGATGGCAACCTGCGGCGGCAACTGGGACATCGCGCCCAGCAACCCGACATCGAGCAAAAACAGCTTGAAGGCGGCCGCCGCTTCGTAACCGAGCAACGGCAACCGAGGCACGCTCACCTGCGGCACCCGATGAACCAGGCCGGCATCCGACAACCACCTGATGGCGGCTTCATGGCTGCGGGCGCGGGCCCCCGGTGCCAACTCCCGGTAGCGGAAACGCTTCTGCTCCTTGGCCAACTGTTGCGGAACGGACGCCCACACTGCCCTGACCTTAGGGAGCTGTTCGGCCGGGACGTGTTTGGAGAAGTCGTTGTCGAAGGCAGCGAGGATTTCCATTTGGGTCGCCCTGGCCTGCGCGAAGTCCAGCGAGTCGACAAACTCGGCCACCACTTCAGGCATGCCGCCCACCACCGTGTATTCGGCTAGGGCGTTCAACAAGGGCTGATGCAGCGCTGTCACCAGGTCCCAGGCCGAACTCTGGAGGACTTCAGCCAACTGCGGCCGCCCGCGCGCCTGCAGGAACTCTGTGAATGTCAGCGGGTTGATCGACAGGAAGGAGACCTGGCCTACCGGGAACGACTGTCCTTGGTGCATCGCGACCCCCAGCAGCGATCCGGCGCAGGCAATGTGATACTCGCTGGCCTCCTCGTTGAAGTACTTCAGGGATGTCAGGGCACGCGGGCAGGCCTGGATCTCATCAAGGATGATCAGCGTTGCACCCGGCTTGATGGAGGTTTCGGTGGCCGCCCGCAGACCGATCAGCAGGTCGCTGGGGTCGAGATCCCCGCCGAAGACGGCTGCCAGGGACGGGTTCTCTTCGAAGTTGGCGTAGGCGACGTTCCGGTATTCCCGCCGGCCAAACTCCTTCAGCAGCCACGTCTTGCCGACCTGGCGGGCGCCCTGCAACAGCAGGGGCTTGCGCCGGGCTGAGTCCTTCCACTTGACCAGGCTGGCCATGGCACTGCGTTCCATGCCGCTAACCCTATCAAAGTCCATCCATGTAGTGGCGGCAACGCCACAAAGTGGATGCACTTTATGGTAAGTAATGCCACAAAGTGGATGCAGTTGGGTGCACCACCACCTACTCTCGCGACATGCCCCTTCCGAGGGAGCACCACCGGGCACCCTCAAGGAAGCGTCGGCAGCCACTGGCGAGGCGCTGTGCAGCTGAAATCGTTCTCTGGGTCAATCGCGCGGGAAACCTACCCTCAGATGCGGGTTTCGCCAGCCTGTGGGACAAGAATCGAACCTTCCGGCACCAATTCGTGTCCCACAGGCGCACCAAACTCGCATCTGAGGGCTCCCGCGGGCCGGGTTTGTCCCACAGACCGGTTTGACTGACATCGACCGCACCTAGCCAAAGGTGGCGGGCCCACACGGCCTCCTTGGCTAGGGCGGCCGATATTGTCTGAGCATGAAGCAGATCGTGGTGCTGGGCCGCGGCGGGGCGGGCAAGTCGGTACTGGCCGCCCGGTTGGCCGCGGCACACCAGCTTCCGCTGATCGAATTGGACCAGCACTTCTGGCAGGCCGACTTGACCCCTACACCGCCCGAACAGTGGCGCCGGGTTCAGGCCGGCCTCATCGGCCAGGCAGCCTGGGTGGCCGATGGTGACCTGGGCCCCTACGACTATCACCTCACCGACAGGTTGGCGGCAGCCGACACGATCATCATGTTGGACCTGCCTCTACTGGTGTGCGCCTGGCGGGCGCTACGGCGTTCCCGTGAGAACCGTGACTTCTGGCGTTGGGTCATCCGTTACCGCCACGATTCGGTGCCAGTCATCAAGCAGGCCATCACCGCCGTCGGCGCAGAAAGCCGGGTCCATTGGTTGACCAGCCGCGCCGCGGTGGCCCGCTACCTCGCCAATGTGGCCACATCAAAGCGGACCTAACCTCAGGTTGATGCCCCTGAATCCTGAGCGACTAGGGAGCGCACCAAGGCGCCATGGCCAACCACGTACAAGGCCAGGGAAAGCGGACCAGGGAACAACAGCACGCTGGTAGGCATGTGGGCCACCGCGAAAGCGGCGGCGGCCAGCGCCCCCACCGCCACGGCCGTGGCACCTGGGTGGGAGGCCACCAAACTTGCGGCGGTCCGCAGCACCGCCCTGTCGGGCGCATCGTAATCGGCCATGACCACCCAGATGAAGACGGTCAGCCCGCCCAGCAGCGCAGCGGCCACGGTGAGCGGAGCCAGGACCATAAACGACTGCCCGAACCGGCGGAACAAGCCCCAGGAACCCAGCCCGACAACGGCCCAAGTGGTAGCCAGCAACGCTCCCAACCGACTGGCCTGGCCGAAACTGCGGCGGAACTCTTGGATGAACTCGGTGGCACACCAGCCTTCGATGCCGTTCCGGCGCCAGTAGCGCACCAGGCCGAACAGGGCAGCCGTGCCGGCGGGGGCGGTGACAACGCCGACCAGGCAGACCAACCACATCAAGGTGGCCAGGAGCAGGCCGCCGACCACTTCAACCACCGAGACGTACCGGCCCCGCAGAGCCGTCAGCGGGCCGGGCCGGTCTTGCGTTGAGCCATTTGTGGTAGTCATCCGCGTATTCCCGTCGTCGAGATGCCTTCGATCAAGCGCCTCTGGGCCAGCAGGAAGAAGGCCGTCGTCGGGATCAAGGAGATGACCGACATCGCCATCAGCTTGCCCCATTGTGAGCCATAGGTGGAGGCCTGAAGCGCGGCCAAGCCCAGTGGCACCGTGAAGTTGGTGAAGTCGTTGAGGTAGATGAGTTGCCCAAAGAAGTCATCCCAGGTCCACATGAAGGTGAAGATGGCAGTGGTCACCATGGCCGGGGTGGTCAAGGGTAGGACGATCCTGACGAACACGCGGAAGGGGCCGCAACCGTCGATCTCGGCCGCCTCGTCCAGATCGCGCGGCAAGCCGCGGATGAACTGGACCATGAGGAAGACGAAGAACCCGTCCACGGCAAAGAACTTGGGCACCACCAGGGGCAGGATGGTGTCAATCCAGCCCAGCGTGCGGAAGACGATGTATTGGGGCACCACAACCACGTGGTAGGGAACCATCATGGTCAGCAACATGATGGCGAACCAGCCTCCCCTGAAGCGGAACTTCAGGCGGGCAAAGGCGAAAGCGGCCAGGGTGCAACTGACCACGTTGCCGATCACGGCCAGGATGGCGATCACGGCCGAGTTGCGCAGATAGAGGCTGAAGCTCGACTGCCCGGCCACCCAGCCTTCCGGATAGTTGGTCAAGACGAATTCTTCGGGCCACAGGCTGGCGCTGCCGAAGATTTCGTTTTCGGGTTTCACGGAACTGGCCAGCATCCACAACAGCGGGTAGAGCATCACGAACAGGCCACCGGCCAGGAAGACCTGGAGCAGGACGCGGCCAAGACGGATTTGGCGCCGGACCCTATTGGGCGCCTTGGTGGCGGGGAGAGCCGGGCGGCTCTCGGCCGGGCCTTTCAGCAGTGTCACTTTCCCCCCTCAGTCCTGGTAGTGGACCCAGTAGCGCGAGGTCCAGAACAGCAGTCCAGTGGCGCCGGCGATCATCACCAGCAGGGTCCACGCCAATGCCGAGGCGTAGCCCATGTGGAAGTAGCTGAAGCCGGTTTGGTAGATGTACAGCGTGTAGAAGAGAGTCGAATCGGCCGGACCGCCCGAACCACCCGAGACTATATAGGCCGGAAGAAAGGCCTGGAAGGCTCCGATCACCTGCATCACGATGTTGAAGAACAGCACCGGCGACAACATGGGGATGGTGATCGAGAAGAACTGTCGGGCCTTCGACGCACCGTCCACTTGCGCGGCCTCGTAGTACTCACGGGGTATCTGTTTCAGCCCGGCCAGGAAAATGACCATGGGGGCACCAAACTGCCAGGCCCGCAACAGGATCAACGTGAGCAACGAGGTCGATGGTTGCTGCACCCAGTTGGGCAGTGTCTCGATGCCGGTGATGGCTCCGAGAATGGAGTTGACCACGCCACCGCGGCCGAACACTTGGCGCCACATCACGGCCACCGCCACCGATGATCCGAGTAGCGACGGCAGGTAGTAGGCGGCTCGGTACCAGCCAACCCCGCGCATGGGACGGTTGAGCAGCATGGCCAACAGCAACGCGAAGACCAGTTGGAGGGGAACCGAAACCAGGACGTAGACGAAGGTGACTCGCAGGGAAGTCAGGTAGCGAGAATCCGCCGTCAGCATCTTGACGTAGTTGGACCAGCCGACGAAACCGAACTTGCCGATCAGGGAATAGTCCGTGAAGGACAACACCAGTGACGCGAGCAAGGGGCCGATCGTAAAGACCGTCAGCCCGATCAGCCAGGGAGTCAGGAAGGCGTAGCCGGCCAGGTTTGCCCGCCGTGCCCGTCTGGAGCGCGAGGCGCCCCGAGAGCCGGCCTTGGCCGCACGACCATGGCGAGAGCCCACCAGCGAGGTTGTCGTCATGGTTGTGCCTACACTCTCGGAGCACCTCACGGTGATAATTCCTAACCTTGCAGCATGGCCGGGGCTTCGGCGAAGAAACGCGCCGCGGCCGCTTCGGGCGTTGAAGAGCCGTAGGCCACCTCTTGGGCCACCACGCCCAGCAGATTCGAAACTTCGGACCAACCGGCCGGTGACAGCGGCGGCACGGGTCCGGCGTTGTCGGACACCAGCCCGATCAGGTCGATCATCTTGGAAGCATCCGCGTTGCCTTGTGCACGTAGGGCTTCCTGCATGACCTCCTTGGCGGGCATACGGCCGGTAACGACGGCTGGCACGGCGGTGTCGTTTATGAAGAAGTTGACTACTGCGGCGGCTTCTTCTGGATACTTGGTTCCGGAGTAGATGCTCAGCAGGTCACCTGAGATCAGCCAGCCGGCCTTGTCGGCGACGACGCCGGGGTATGGCACCATCTGGATTTCCGATGGCGCGGCCGGCTGCCATCCTTGTAGGTCACCCGAGTAGCGCCAAGACGAGGCCGAGACGCCCTGAATCATCGGATCGGTCTCGGTTGACGAAGAGTCGTAGCCTGCCACGTCTGGCGGGGTAATGGCGCCCGCATCGCGCAAGTCGGCCCAGAACTGCAGCCAGGTCACGAAATCGGCTTCATCGAAGGCGAGTTGGCCATCGGCGGTGACCAGATCCTTGCCAATGCCGTGCAGGTAGACTTGAAGGGCGGCGTCGTTGGCCGAACCGTCGGCGCAGCCGTAGACGTTTGTCTTGCCCAAACCGGCCGTGACGTCCTTGCAGAATTGGGCGAAGTCGTCCCAAGTCCAACTGGCCGCGGGAGCGTCGACGCCAGCTTCTGCCAAGACATCGGGCAGATACATGAAGGCGTGGGTCATGATCGTCATCGGCACACCAACCAGGCTGCCGTCAATGGTGAGGGAGTCAAGTAGGTTCTGGTCGATGCCGCTCAGGTCGAGGTTGGAGAACGAATTGAGGTCAGCCAGGGCGCCCCGGGAGAAGTACTCCTGGATGGTACTCGGATAGTGCTGCTGCACGTCAGGGGCGGTACCACCGGCCACCTGGGTGGATAGCTTGGAGAAATACGAATCCCAGTCGGCGCCTTGGCCGATCACCGTGATACCTGGGTTCTTCTCGGAGAAAGTTCCCAGTAGGGAGATCATCTTGTTGTTGGTCTCGGAGTCGCCCCACCAGGCCATCTGCAGTTCTACGGCTTCACCACCGGAATCGCCTGAATTGTCGGCCTGTGCTGTGGTTGCGTCGGTACCGGTGGTGTCAGTGGCGGCGTCGGTGGTGGTCGCGCCGTCTGAGGCCTTGTTGTCGTCACTTGAACAGGCACCCATCCCGGCCGCGGTGCTCAAGGCGACCGCGGCCACCAGGATGGACCGCACTAGTTTGCTCTTGTACTTGGTCATCTGTCTGTCCTTTCGTATTGCCTTGATCTTGTCTTGTCTCGTTGTGGGTCTTTCGGTTGGTTGGGCTGGTTGCTCACAGCCCGCGATCCTCGCCGGGCAGGTAACCGCCTGCGGCGAGGATCCGCGCATAGCGGGCGACCGTTGATGGCAGCACATTGCGCAACCTGGTTTCGTCCTGCCGTCCAGCGATCCAGTTGGCCAGTTCCAGGAACCGCCGACCGTGGCTCCAGATGTAGGGAGCGAAAGCAATCACTGGCGCATCTAGGGTCCCGATCAGCCAGCCCGGCCCCAAGCGAGGGGCGTCTTCCTTGACTTCTTCGGCGGTGGTGACACGCACGAAGGGTGACGCGGTCGCCAGTGAGCGAGCCGTCTGGTTGATGATCGCCATTGACCCGCACAGGCGCAGTCGGTTGCGGCCAGGACAGGCCGAAGAGATGACGTACTCCAACCCGGCCGAGGCGATGGCTTCGTAGACGGCCGGTTCGGCCGGTTCCAGCGTCTCAAGCGAGGTGTCGCAGAATGCCTGGTAGCCGGTGGGCGTGTTGTTCGGCCCGGCGATTGCCCTGATGGTCTCAAGCGCGATGTGGCAGTGTTCGGCCAGGGCCTGGGGTGGGCATTGGTATTCGGCCAGAATGCCGCGGCCACCCGAATACAGCACCGGCTCGATCAAGCCGCGGGCCCCGCCCGCTTCGCGCGCCGCGGCAATGTATTCCCACTGCTGCCAGGAGTGGCGATAGCGGTCATCGTGGACGCCTAAACCCATCTTGATGTCGTTGGTGCAGGCGAATTCGGCCAGAGCCAGCATGGCTTCGGTGTGGGCCGATTCGCCCGAGTGCCACAGCAAGGTGGTCACGATCAACCCCTGCTCGGCCCAGGCGCGCAACTCGGCATCGGTCGGTTCGGCAGCGTCGAAACGTGCCGGCGCAGCGTCCCAGTGCTGGCCTAGCCCACCTGCGGAGGACAGGGCCGGCCGGTTCGGCTCGGTGATCTGGCAGGCGATGCCGTGTCTAGACCAGGCGAACAGGTCGCCATCGCACGTTTGGCGGCCGACGATGACGTTGTTGCCGGTCTGGATGGCCAGTTGGGCAGCGGCTTCGGCCGCACTGGATGTCTCTTCGGTGTAGGCACTGAACCGAACGGCGGCCGGATCCATGGGTGTGGTCGGGCCGTACAACGCAACCCTCTTCTCGCGGGCAAACCGCGGGATGCTGGACATGACAGAGTACGGTTCGCCGAAACCGACCCCGGCCGCCGAGCCAACCCACCGGCGAGCTATCCGTTCGGTGACCTCGGCCAGGCCTTCGCCATCGGCCATCGAATCGACCACCTCTACCTGGTGGCCGGCCGCCTGCAGCTTGGCCAAGGCGGCGCCGTCGAGGTAGGCCGCGAAGACCTTGGTCGAGACTTCTGGGGCTTCGAGTTCACTGGCCGGTACACCGATGGCTTGACGTCCAGCGATCTCCGGATAGAGGTAGGGGGCAACGGCCAGGGCATCGCCCAAGTCGCTCGCCGGTCCCGCCAACACGCCGTCTTGAATGGGCAGGCCGGCCAGTGCGGCGGCTGCTCGGCCCAGGTCGAGGGCCCGGGCGGCGGTAGCAGCAACAGGCACCTGGAGGGTCCGAATGGTTGACGCGTACAGCGAAGGCGTGCCGAGCTGGAAGACCACGACACGATAGGCGGCACAGATGAGATTGAACTGGGCGTAGTGGGCGCCTGAGATGACAGGACTGCCCGTCAACGCGAACAGGGCGCCGTCTCGGCGGTCCTCGACGTAGGCGTCGAATTCGGCGCCGGCCAGGGGCGCCATCCAGGCGAGAGTGGCGGCAGCGTACGGCGTGGCCGGATCGGCCGCCTGCGCCAGCAGCAGCCAGAGCGTGGGACGCTCGGCTTGCGAGTCTGACAAGCCCAACTGGGTCACCTCCTTTGGTGAGTCTTGGTACTCGAATTGTCTAGGCCACCGCCTGGCGCAGTCTGAGCGGACAGTGACCGGCCATCATCAATCCGGCCTCGACCAGGACAGCTTCGCTGAACAGAGCGTTGGCCCAACCGAACCAAGCCCGCGTGAAATCGGCCGGATTGTCGACATGGAACGCCTCATGCAGCAGGCCGGTCCCGGCATCGGTCGCAGCCAACACCCGGAGTAGTTCGCGCCGTTCGTCGGTTCCGTTCGCCGTCAAGGCTTGCATGGCCAAGGCAATCGGCCAGACGCGGCGTTGTTCCCCAACGTGCGGGCTACCCACGCCGGCGGCGTAGGCCCCCTCGTAGTAGTACGGGTTGGCCGGGCTGAGGACGAAACGGCGAGTGCGCAAGTACAACGAATCACTAGCCTCACACCAACCCAGGTAGGGTAGGGACAGGAGGCTGGGGATGTTGGCGTCATCCATCAGGTTGGCGTGCCCCATGCCATCGATCTCGTAGGCCAGGATCTGACCGAAGCCATCTAGTTCGACCAACCCTTCGCGGATGATCGCTGCGTCGATTCTGCCGGCGTGGTCAAGCGCCCTTGAGGCCAGACCTGGTTCTTGGTCACCGATCAGGGCCGCGAGCTTGCGGGCAGCCACCGCCGTGAAGGCGTTGCCGGGGATCGAGAGGTTGTAGGTGCAGGCATCGTCGCTGGGGCGGAAGCCCTCCCATAACAGTCCGTTCTGGTGCACGGGCGCGCCGTGCCCACCGAAGGCCAAGGTGTCCAACGGCGCGGCACCGGGCCGGCTGAACCGGTAAGAGGACCGCCCTGTGTGGTCAGCTTCGGCATCCCAGGTGGCGACGATGGTCCGGGCGGCCGCGGTAAAGGTGCCGTCCAAGTGGTCTGTGTGCCCGGTCAGGACGGCAATGTCCCAAGCCAGGGCGATCGGGTAGGCCAGCGAGTCAAGCTCGAACTTGCGCTCCCACACCCACGGGCTGACCGGACCTTCGTCGGCAGCGTCCCAGTGTGCCCCGGAGGCAGTCTCATTGAAGGCGTTCGCATACGGGTCATGGGTGATGAAGCGGAACTGCCGCTGGTTGACGGCGATCAACAACTCGGCGAAGCGCTCATCGCGGACGGCCAGGGGCAGATAGGGCCGGACCTGGGCGGCTGAGTCGCGCAGCCACATAGCGGGGATGTCACCGGTCATCAACCAGACGGTCGAATCGGCTTGTTCGCGGGCCTGCTTCGATTCGATCAGATTGGTGAAGGCCACACGGAACAGGGGGGCGACGCCGACCAGGCTTGGATCCAGCAGTTCCCGCACGTCATCGGCCAGGCCGGAAGCGGCCCGTGCCATGCCTGCCCAATCGAACGCCATTCGCGACACCTCCTCGTGTGCTGAAGGTAAGTAAATCAACTTGATTTATACCTGTCAAGAGGCAAGTCTCATGACTTGGGTAAGTGTTGGATCAGGTTCAGGCGTTGAGGAACAGCGTGGAAGCGCGCGGCGAGAACATCTCGTCAAATGCCAAGGTTGCCGCACCCACGGCCCCGACATCGGTCCCCACGGCCGATCCACGGACCAGCACCTGGCGCAGGGGCGCCAGCCCGGCAAAGCTGTTGACGTCTGCCGCCAGCCAGCGCATGTACCAGGCTTCCAGGTGGTGCCAATAGGGCCCGCCCACAATGACCTGATCGGCGTCGACCAAGTCGCTGATGGTGGCGATCGCCTGAGCCGTCGCTTCGCTGCCTCTGCGCAGAATGTCCAGCGCCTTGGCCTCACCCCGCGCGGCCGAGGCGGTCAAACAGGACAGGGCCAGGTCAATCGGATCCAGTGGCGGCTGGGTCGAATCCGTCGCCTCTGACGAACGGTCGAGCAGGGTGCCAACCTCTGACGGCACCAGGCCGGCGGCGATCGCCTTCGAGGCCAGTGCAAGCGGTTGGCATTCCCGGCCGAAATAGCCCACAACCGAACTGCCATCTTGGGTTGGCTGGCCGACCAAGAGATCGCCGCATTCCCCCGCGTTCAGGGTGGAGCCACGAATCACTTCCCCGTTGGCCATCAGCCCGGCGCCAACGCCCGAGCCGAGGTAGATGAAGATGGCGGTTCGTCCGGTCAAGTTCCGCGCCAGCCAGCGTTCGGCCACCATCGAGGCGATGGCGTCCTTGCTCATCACGGTCTCGAGGCCGGTTGATTCCCGCAAGGCATCGCGCAGGTGGACGTCCTCCCAGCCTCGCAAGTTTGGGGGATGCACCACCGTACCCTCCGCAGCGTTGATGGGACCGGGCGCCGCCACACCAAGACCGATAATCGCTCCTTTGGGTGCGTTGGAGGCACTGATGACGCCGTCCACCAGGTCAGTCACCCTGGAGACCACCAGACCGGGATCGTGCGACAGCGGGGTGGTGATGCGCTCCCGGGCGGTCACGTCGCCACACCAGTTCATCACCACGACGGTGGTTGTGGTCGGGTCGATGTGAATGCCAACGGCATAGCGGGCATTGCGCTTGAGTTGCAGGATGGTGCGCGGCTTGCCCGGTCCAACCGTCTCCCGCCCCACTTCCGCAATCAGCCCACTGGCCAGCAGTTTCTTTGCGATGTTGGTGATGGTTTGGCTGGACAAGCCCGTGTCCGAGGCCAGTTCGACCCGCGATAGGCCATCGGGCACGCGGCGGATGGCCTCAAGGACAACAATCTGGTTGAAGTCGCCCACTTTCGGCAGGTTGGTCCCGCTGGGAATCACACGGGCATCCTACGGCAGAGTCTCCTGACCGGTGCCGAATCAGACAGGCGTTGATCGTATGCCACCACCGCATCAAGCCGATCGCCGATGCTCAGGGCAGCGGACTCGACCCGGTCCCGCCGCGCGGCGGCGCGGCTCTGAACGGCCTATCAGCGCGCGGCTCGCTGGTAGGTAGAACGTTGTCTGACACTGATGGTAGCCTGGAAGCATGTCAGCCACGGTGACCATCCGGGAGGTGAACCAGCACACCTCGACAGTTCTTCAGCGCGTTCAGAACGGCGAAGAACTAGTCGTTACCAGGGCTGGGCGGCCGTTGGCCCGGATGATTCCCTTCCGGCCGGTGGATTCGTGGGAGCGCCTGGTGGCGGAGGCGAAAATCATCCCGGCCAAGACCCAGGCGGAGTATGTCCCGCAACTGACCGAGCCTCTGGGCATCGATATCGACCAACTGCTGGAAGAGGAACGCTCCGACAGGCGGTTGTGGTGAGGACGGTCTACCTTGACACCTCTGCATTCATGCGGGGCATGGTCCCGGATGCAACCGGGCACGAGGCTGCTCTGGCGATCCTTTGCGCGGCAGACCTTCGCCTGGTCAGTTCGGAGTTGCTTTGGCTGGAGGCCAGCCGAACGGCCATCCGGCTCGCCCACGAAGTGCCGGGCCGGCCTGATATCTCCGAGGTTGTCAACGAGGCCCTCGACCACATTGCGGTGATCCCACTCAACAGCACGACAATCGCGACCGCCAGGGCCATCCCGGAAGTCATCAAGTCACTTGACGCCATCCATGTGGCCGCAGCTGAATCGATCCGGGAAGGATTGGACAGCGTTGTCACCTGTGATCAGACCATGGTGCGTGTACTGACAGGGCGAGGCATCAAGGC
This sequence comes from Bifidobacteriaceae bacterium, assembly GCA_031272885.1. Taxonomy (GTDB): domain Bacteria; phylum Actinomycetota; class Actinomycetes; order Actinomycetales; family WQXJ01; genus JAISSX01. The sequence continues at coordinate 18,676 of JAISSX010000030.1, forward strand.
CGTGACACCCGAAGGTTTCTGGGCTGAACCCGGCACCTAGGGTGATCGGACGGCTCGCCCGCATGGAGCGAGCCACCGGCGGCGGATAGGCTTGGGGTATGCCCTCAACACAGACCCCATCCGCGCTGCCTACCTGCCAAGAGGGGGCAACCTCCAAGTGACGCTGCTGACGGACCTGCTGGAACGCAACGCGAGGGACTATCCGGACGACATCACCCTGGTTGAACTGAACCCCATCCCGGATGATGCCGCAAACCTCCGCTGGCAGGAATACGAACTAGTGGAAACGGGCCACGACCCGCACTTTCGCCGCGAACTGACCTGGCGCCAGTTCGATGACCTGGCCAACCGTTTCGCCAACCTGCTGATTGACCAGGGCATCGGCAAGGGCGACAGGGTGGCCATCTTGCTGATGAACTGCATCGACTGGCTACCCATCTACTTCGGCGTGCTCAAGACGGGCGCCATCGTGGCCCCCCTGAACTTCCGCTACACGGCCGATGAGATTGCCCACTGTGTGGGCATCGCAGATGCCTCCGCGCTGGTGTTCGGTTGGCAGTTCACCGAACGCCTAGGCCAAGTGCTGGACCACATCCCCACCGTGCGCAAGTTCTTCTTCTTGGGCCGCGAGGTGCCCGCCTACGCCGACAGCTTCGAGGGCCTGGTGGGCGGCTACCCGGCCACCAAGCCCCAGGTCGACATCGGCCAAGACGACGATGCCGCCATCTACTACTCTTCGGGCACCACCGGCATGCCCAAGGCCATCTTGCACACGCACCGCAGCCTCTATTCGGGCGTCACCACCGAGCATGCCCACCACGGTCAACGCAAGGATGACGTTTTCCTGTTGATCCCGCCGCTGTATCACACGGGCGCCAAGATGCACTGGTTCGGCTCCCTGGCCTCCGGCAGCCGGGCGGTCATCCTCAAGGGCACCGACCCGCGTTGGATCATCGAGACGGCCGCGCAGGAACAGGCCACCATTGTCTGGCTGCTGGTGCCCTGGGCCCAGGACATCCTGGACGCGATCGAGGCCGGGCGGATCGACCTGGGATCATACGACCTCAGCCGGTGGCGCCTGATGCACATTGGCGCCCAGCCGGTGCCGCCCAGCCTGGTGCGGCGGTGGCAGCGGCACTTCCCGCACCACGACTACGACACCAACTACGGCCTGTCCGAGTCGCTGGGACCCGGCGCCGTCCACCTGGGTCTCGAAAACACCCACAAGGTGGGGGCCATCGGCCGGGCTGGTTTCGGCTGGCAGACCCGCATCGTTGACGACCAAGGGGCCGATGTCGTCCCAGGGCAAGTGGGGGAACTACTGGTCAAGGGCCCCGGCGTGATGAAGGAATACGTCAAAGACCCCGAGGCCACGGCCGCCGTGCTGCAGGATGGCTGGCTCTACACCGGCGACATGGCGATGGTGGACGAGGACGGTTTCATCTACCTGGTGGACCGCAAGAAGGACGTCATCATCACAGGCGGCGAGAACATCTACCCCGTCCAGGTGGAGGACTTCCTGCGGGGCTGTGACCTGGTCAAGGACGTGGCCGTGATCGGCCTGGCGGACCCTCGCCTGGGGGAGATAGCAGTCGCCATCGTCGAACCGAAACCCGGCCTCAGCGTGACGGTGGAGAGAATCAACCAGTTCGCGGAGGGGCTGCCCCGCTACAAGCGGCCCCGCCTGGTCGTCTTCGGCCAGGTGCCGCGCAACGCCACCGGCAAAATCGAGAAGCCGAAGCTGCGCCGGCAGTGGGGCGCGGAGGGCGTGGTGGCCCGCGAGACAGAGCGCGCCTGACCACCTCGGCCGGCGCCTGAGCGCGGCAAGCGCCGCTAATGCCGCCGTAGATGCACAAATCTAAAGACATGGTTTAGATTTGTGCATATGGACATGGGAATCCAGCGGTTTGCCTTTGGTCAGGTTCAAGACCGTCTGACGCACGTGCCTGCTCAGTGCCACCAAGGACTATGACCCAGCCTTCTACCGCGCCGGGCGGGCCGGGGCGGACGAAGTAGATCTGCTGCTGATCCGGAGCGGCCTGCCGCAGGTCGCGATTGAAATCAAGCTCGGTTCGGCCCCAGTGGTGGGAGCAGGGTTCCACCGTGCCTGCGATGACCTTGGTGTCACCACCCGCTACGTTGTCCACCCGGATGATCCAAGAGGCGCCTACGAACGAAACTGTCTAACCGTGATCGGACTGGCAGAACTAGTGGGACGGCTCCGACAAGGCTGGCAGCGGGTAGAGGCGCAACCCTGATCCCATTCCAGCAGCCCGGAGCCATCCGCTGACGCGGACCGACTGGACCTAGGCCGGTGGCGGCGCGGTGGACTGCCTGACCACCAACGATGTCGCCAATTCCACTCGGGAGGCGTTGGGCGCCAGGTCGTGGTGGGCCATGTTGACCAGCATCCGCAACGCCAACCCGGCCATGTCTTCCAGCGGCTGGTTTATGGTAGTCAACTCCGGGCTGGCCCATTCGCAGGATTGCAGGTTGTCGAAGCCCACTACCGACAGTTCGTCCGGAATTGACACACCACGTTCCCGGGCGGCTTGATACAGGCCGTGCGCCTGCAGGTCCGAGCCGGCGAATATGGCGGTGGGTGGCTGCGGCAGGTCAAGCAGTTCCCCGCCCATCTGATAGCCCGATTCGATGGTGAAGCCGCCGTACTTCTCGTAGGCCTGGTTGGGCGTGATGCCGCCCCTGGCCAGCGCCGCCCGATAGCCGTCCAGGCGTTGCTGGGAGTAGACCAGGTCGGTGGGGCCGGTGATGATTCCAATCCGCCGGTGGCCGAGTTCCACCAAGTGTGCGGTGGCATCGCGGGCTCCCGTCAGGTTGGTTGAGCCGACTGATGGCACACCCGGAATCCCTGCCCCCTGAGCATCAATCATGGTGCAGGGAGCCCGCAAGCGCGGCAGTTCATCGGCCAACTCTGGCCTGATCCGCTGGGCAATGATCAACAGGCCATCGGACCGCCGCTGCTTGAAGCGCTCCAGCCACAGCCGGTTCCCCAGGGTGCGACCCGCCATCGCTGAGACTACTAGCGCCACTCCGGCCCGTTCGGCTTCCCGTTCCGCCCCATCCAGCAGACGGACTGCCCACAGGCTGTTGATGTATGGCAGCACGACGTCGATCAGGTTGGACCGGGAACGCCTCCCTTCGCCGCGGCGCTGGTAGCCGATGCCGTGCAGTAGTTCCAGCACTTCATCCCGTTTGGCGTCGGAGACGCCGGGCCGCCCATTCAGCACTTTCGACACAGTTGACACGGAAGTGCCCGCCCGGGCCGCCACCTCGGCAATGGTGGCACGGCTCGGCGTGCCACCAGGGCCGGCCCCCAACACCTGCTCAGCCATGGTCCGCCTCCCTGCGGCAAGTCGAGTTCGGTTACTTAACTAACGATAGTTTCGCTGGAATATCATCTCTTTGCTCAGGATAGACTACTGGCAGATGGTTTTCTTGCCAGACTGGTTCACCAACGGTGGCCTCCCGTCAGGGCGGGCTGGCCGGCGACGTGGAACTACGAACTTTTCGTACCACCGATTGGAGCAAGGGAGCCAGCCATGGAGCGTCTCGTCATTCCCGCCGAAGGCATCGGGCAACTCTCGCCAGCCTGGCGCAAGTGCGTCGGCACCGGCCGCATGGCCCTGGCCCTGCGGGCGGACTACCGCGAGTCGCTGAAACTGGTGCAACACGACATCGGTTTCGAGCACATTCGCGGCCACGGCCTGTTCTCCCACGCCATGGGCATCCTGCGCGATTCGGAGGGGGTACAGCGCTGCGGCTTCACCTACCTGGACGAAGTCATCGACTCGTACCTTGACCTGGGCATCAAACCGTTCCTCGAACTGGGTTTCATGCCGCACGCGCTAGCCAGCGGCGAGCAAACGTTGTTCTGGTGGAAAGCCAACGTCACCCCGCCCAAGGACCACGGTGAGTGGGCCGCCCTGGTCTCAGCCACCGTCAAACACCTGATCAGTCGGTACGGGCTAGACGAAGTCCGCGACTGGCCAATCGAGGTGTGGAACGAACCCAACTTGGATGCATTCTGGGCGGGCGCGGACATGGCGGCCTACTTCAAGCTGTACGCCACTAGCGTGCAGGCCATCAAAGAAGTCGACGCCGAGTTGCAGGTGGGCGGCCCGGCCGTGGCCCCAAGGGCCGGGGAATGGTATGAGAAGTTCGCCGCCTTCGTTACCGACCAGGGCCTGCCGTGTGACTTCTTCTCTGCCCACGCCTACTCCTCCAAACCCATCCAGCCCTTCCCGTTCGGCGTCTACCAGGGCTTTTATCCGTCCGAGGACCTGTTGGAACAGTTCGCCATCCCAGGCCAAGTCCTGGCCGGCACGCCCCTAGAACACATTCCGGTACATATCACCGAATACAACACCAGCTACGACCCGCTGAACCCGATCCATGACACCGCCTACAACGCCGCCTACCTGGCGCCGGTGGTGGCCAATGGCGGCGACCTGGTGGACTCGTTCTCCTACTGGACGTTCTGCGACGTGTTCGAGGAACAGGACGTCCCGACTTCGATTTTCCATGGTGGCTTCGGCTTGATGACCATCCACCAACTGCGCAAGCCGACCTACCACCTGTATGCGTTCATGGCGCGGATGGGCAGCCAGATCCTGGCTCGCGGAGAGGACCACCTGGTAACCAGGCACGATGACGGGCGGGTCACCATCCTGGCGTGGCAGCCGGTGGGTGATCCCGATGCCGTCCGGTTCGGTGAACTGCCGGCCAGCCACCAAGTCGGTTTCGAGGTGCCACTCCCAGGCGCCAAAGCCGCCGCCTTCATCCGCCGGTCGGTGGGCGAAGAAGCCGGTAACGCCTGGGCGGCTTGGCGGGAGCTTGGCCGCCCGATGGCGCCCAGTCGGCGGACCATGGACTTGCTGCGGGAAGCCTCGGCGCCGGCCGTCACCCACGGCAGCCTCGCCATCGAGCACGGGCAGGTGAACCTGGACCTGACGCTGGGACGCCACGAGGTGACCTTGGTGGAAGTGCTGCCCGTCACGCCAGACCACCACGAGGGCCTGGACGACAGCCGCCTTCTGGGTCATGAACCACGATAGTTTCGTTGGAATTAGCATTGTTATCAAATCGTGACCAAATCTGCTAGGGGGCGGGTGTAGCGTCCAAACAACCAACGGCTCATGCCGCGAAAGTTTCGTGAGTTACTCAAAGATGAGGAGTCAAGTATGAAGGCGAAAAGGACCCTGGCCGTGATGGCGTTATTCGCTCTTGGAACCGCCGGTCTGGTGGCCTGCGGCAACGACAGTGCGGGGACCGATGGCGACGCCACCGCAACCGGCACCACCCAGCCCGACACCGGCGACACCTCGGATGACACCAGCGGTGACACCTCCGGCAGCGACGTCTCGAGCGACGAGCAAGTTACCCTGACCATCTGGCACGTTCAGACCAGCGAAGCCGGTGTGGCCTTCTTCGAGGAGACGGCGGCGCTCTACACGGCCGAACATCCGAACGTGACCTTCAACATTCAGCCGATTCAGAACGAAGACTTGGACGGCAAGCTACAGACCGCCCTCAACTCGGGCGATGCTCCTGACGTCTTCTCGCAGCGCGGCGGCGGCAAGATGCGTGACATGGTCGACGCCGGCCAGTTGCTTGACCTGACCGACCTGATCACGGACACCACCAAAGAGCAGTTGGGCGAGGGTATCTTCGAGGCTATCGCCTATCAGGGCAAGGTCTGGAACATGCCCGAGTCGATCCAGCCCGGCGGCATCTGGTACTCGAAGGACCTGTTTGAACAGGCCGGCATCACCGAAACTCCCACCACGCTGGAAGAGTTGAATGCGGTCATCGAGAAGCTGAAGGCCGCAGGCATCACGCCGATCGCTCTGGGTGGCATGGACGCCTGGCCGGCTGCTCACTGGTTCTACTTCTTCGCCCTGCGCGAGTGCCCGGGCGGCGTCATCGACGCTGTGGCGGACAACCCGACGCTGGAAGACGCCTGCTGGCTGAAGGCCGCCGAAGACCTTGAGACCTTCGCCGCTCAGGATCCCTTCAATGAAGGCTTCTTGACCACGCCCGCTCAGCAGGGCGCCGGCTCCTCGGCCGGTCAGATTGCCAACCACATGGCCGCAATGGAACTGATGGGCTCGTGGAACGCCGGCACCATCGCCAGCCTGACACCGGACGGCCAACCGTTGGCCGACCTGGGTTGGTTCCCCTTCCCGCAAATCCCGGGCGGCCAGGGTGACCCCACCGCTGTCATGGGTGGCTCTGGCGGCATGTCTTGCTCGGCTCAAGCGCCAGCGGAGATCTGCGCCGACTTCTTGAACTTCTACGTTTCGCCCGAGCGCCAGATCGCCTACTACGAGGCCATCGGCAACCCGCCGTTGAATCAGGAAGCCGCCTCGGCCGTGACCGAGCCCTACGTGCTGCAGATCATGGACGCTATCGGCGCTGCCACCTACAGCACCGACTGGCTCGACACCACTCTCGGCCAGAACATTGGCAATGCCCTGAACACCGCCGTCACCGAGATGCTCGCTGGGCAGATCGATGCCGCCGGCATGATCGAGGAAGCCAATATGGCGGCCGCCAAGGGCTGATCCTTAGGCTCGCCCCGCCATGAAGGCAACCGTTGAGGCAACCACCCAGCCCACGCCTCGCCCCTCCAAGAAGGGGCGAGGCGTGGGCTGGCGTCAGCGGGCCGAGATCACCCTGCTGGCGGGTCCGGCCATCCTGCTATTCATCGGCTTCGTCATCTTCCCGGTCTTGACTGCCGTCTACTACGGACTGTTCCGCTGGAAGGGTTACGGTGCCCCAACCGATTTCGTGGGCCTGAACAACTACGTTGTGCTGTTCAAGGACAGCGCGTTCCGCGAAGCGGTGCTCCACAACTTCGAGATCGTGTTCCTCTCCCTGATCATGCAGGGGCCGCTGGCGGTGGTGGTGGCGCTGCTGCTGAACCGCAAGATGCGCGGCCGGTCGCTGATCCGGGTCCTGATTTTCGTGCCCTACGTCATCTCCGAGGTGATTGTCGGCATCGGCTGGAAGCTGATGCTGATGGAAGGCAACGGCGCCATCGATTCGATGCTGCGCGGCATGGGCCTGGGCGGCCTGGTGCAGCGCTGGATGTCCGATCCGAAGATGGCCATGTGGACGTTGATGATCATTATCACCTGGAAGTACTTCGGCTTCGCTGTCATCCTGTTCCTGGCCGGCCTGCAGGGCATCCCGGAGGAACTGAGCGAGGCGGCCCAGATTGACGGGGCCAGCTTTTGGCAGATCCAGCGGCGTATTACCCTGCCGCTGTTGGGCCCAACCATCCGGATTTGGGCCTTCCTGTCCATTCTGGGCTCGCTGCAGTTGTTCGACCTGGTCTACATCGTCTGGGGCCAGTACATCTCGGGCGTAGCCGGGACCTCGACAATGGCCACCTACATGGCTCTCAATGGCCGGCTAAGCGGCAACTACGGCTTCGGCAACGCGGTGGCCGTGGTGATCTTCCTGATCTCCTTGGTCTGTGCCCTGACCTACCAGCGGTTGGTGTTGCGGCGCGACACCGACGGCGCCCTGACGGGAGGTCGGTAGCCATGGCAAACCGACATCGTCCGCATGGCGACAAGGAGAAATACACCTGGGCCAGCCCTGTGGTGTACCTGGTTGCGATGTGCGTCATCTCTGGCTGCCTGGCCCCCGTGGCTTTCGTGATCATTGGCGGCTTCAAGTCCAACTCCCAGATCACCACCAACCCGGCGGCGTTCCCCAACCCCTGGAAGCTCTCCAACTTTTCAAACGTGCTGACAGGCTCGATGTTCTGGCGCCAAGCCGGCAACTCCGTCATCTGTGCCCTTGTCACCACCCTGGGTGTGGTGGTACTGGGCGTGATGGCCAGCTACGTCATCGCCCGCTACAACTTCCGCGGAAAAGGGGCTATGTATGCCCTGTTCGCGGCCGGTTTGATGTTCCCGCTGACGGTCGCCATCACCCCGCTCTATCTGTTGGTCAAGTCCCTCCATCTGACCAACACGCTGGCCGGTGTGATTGTGCCGCAGGTGGCCTTCGCGCTGCCCACCACAATCATCATCCTGGTTCCGTTCCTGAGAGCCATACCGCGGGAGATCGAGGAGGCGGCCGCCATCGACGGCTGTTCCCGTCTGGGCTTCTTCCGCCGCATGGTGCTGCGCCTGTCGGTGCCGGGGCTGGTAACCACTGGAATCTTGGCCTTCATCGGCTCCTGGAACAGCTACATGCTGCCGCTGTTCGTGTTGAACGATTCAGCCAAGTACACGCTGCCGCTGGGCGTGCAGGCGTTTGCCTCCGAACGCTCCACCGACACGGCCGCCGTACTGGCTTTCACCTCACTGTCGATGATCCCTGCACTACTGTTCTTCTCGCTCTTCGAACGGCGGATTGTGGGCGGGCTGACCGGTGCGGTCAAGGGCTAACGGCTGTCACAATTAATCCAAGTCAAAGCACCATCCGAACAACCAACAGGGGAACACTATGGCCCAGTTCACGCGGATCGAAGGCGGCTTCGAGTTCCGGCATTTTCACGAGGTTCTGCGCGTCGAGGCGTGGGGTGATGACTCGGCCCGCGTCCAGGTAGCCCTGCATCAGATCCCGGCCAACCCGCTAGGTGCCCTGCTGGAGCCGCGCCCCGAACTGACCCAGCCGGCCGCCATCGGCGACTGGGACGGCCAAGAGGCAACGCTGGTGAACGGCCGGCTAACCGTCAAGGTGCGTTTCGCCAGCTTCGACGGCAAGCCGCTGCCGCAGGTCTACTTCCATGACACCGCCAGCGGGCGCGAACTGCTGGCCGAACAGCGCCAGCACTTCTGGCTGCCAGGGGCGCGCTCGTTTGAGCCGAACGCGGACGGCTCGGCCCGCATCAAGCAGCAGTTTGCCGCCTACCCAGGCGAGCGCATCTACGGACTGGGGCAGCGCACCCACGGCCGCCTGGACCACAAGGGGCTGTCGCTTGACCTGGTACAACGCAATGCGGAGATCAACGTGCCGTTCTACCTGTCCAGCCGCGGCTATGGCTTCCTGTGGAACAACCCGGCCACCGGCCAAGTGGACTTCAGCGACAACCACACCCGCTGGACCATGGATGCCGCCCTGGGCATCGACTATTGGGTCACCACGGCGGACCAGCCAGCCGGGATTCTGCGGCACTACGCCGATGCCGTGGGGCACGCCCCGCAGTTCCCTGCCTGGGCCATGGGGTTGTGGCAGTCGAAGCTGCGCTACCTGTCGCAGGAAGAGTTGCTTGAGGTGGTGCGCGGCTACCAGCGCCGCGGCTGGCCGTTGTCCGTCATCGTGACGGACTTCTTCCACTGGACGGCCATGGGTGATTGGCGCTTCGACCCGGCCGAATACCCGGACCCGGCCGCCATGATGGCCGAACTGGAGGCCGCCGGCGTCAAGCTGATGGTGTCGGTTTGGCCCACCGTGTCCGCCTACTCGGAGAACTACCAAGCCATGCGCCAGGCCGGCTACCTGGTGGGCGCAGCCGCCGGCATGGACTTCCAGAGCGAGATCTGGGACAAGCAGAACAACGGCATCGACCTGCCCATGTCGTTCTATGACGCCACCAATCCGGCGGCCCGGGATTTCTTGTGGCAGCAGTTGAAGCAGAACTACTGGGACCTGGGCGTGCGCGTCTGGTGGCTGGACGCCTGCGAGCCGGAAGTCAACCCCTCGGACTTCGCCAACCTAGACCTGTGGGCCGGCCCCGGTGCTCAGGTGGCCAACGCCTACCCCCGCGAGCATGCTCGCGGCGTTTACGAGCATGCTCGGGCCACCGGCGATGGCGAGGTGCTGTCACTGGCCCGCTCCACCTGGGCCGGCGGAGCACGGTACGGCACGGCGGTCTGGTCCGGTGACATCTCCCCCACCTGGGAATCGCTGACGGTGCAGATCAGGGCCGGTTTGTCGATCGGCCTGGCGGGCATCCCGTGGTGGACCACCGACATCGGCGGCTTCCACGGCGGCGATCCCACCAGCGCGGCCTACCAGGAGCTGTTCGCCCGCTGGCTGGAGTACGGCACGTTCTGCCCACTGATGCGCATCCACGGCCACCGCGAACCGCGCGGCAAACTGGCCACCGGCGGTCCCAACGAACCCTGGGCCTACGGCGAGCGGGTGGAGGCCGTGGCCGGCGCCCACATTGCGCTGCGCGAACGGCTCAAGCCCTACCTGACCAAGGTGTTCGAAGAATGCTCCGCCACCGGCCTGTCACCGATGCGCCCCCTGTTCGTCGAGTTTCCCGATGACGCGGCCGCCTGGGACGTGGACGGCCAGTTCATGCTGGGCTCGGACCTGCTGGTGGCACCGGTCACCCAGCCTGGAGTGACCGAATGGGAGGTCTACCTGCCGGCCGGCGCGGCCTGGATCGACATCGCCACTGGTCAGGCCTACCAGGGCGGCGCGCGGGTGCTGGCTCCGGCACCCTTCGAGCGCATCCCGGTGTTCCGCCGCGAAGGGGCACCGGACCCGCTGGGCTGACAGCCACGAGGGTGCGGACGCCATCGGGCCCCTCTGTAGGCTAGGAGGCGACCCACCAGCCCATCCCCGAAGGCGGCCCCGTGCACATCGCTGACTTCCAGGTCGAAATCTGGATGAACCGGTATGAGGACGAATGCCAGTACAACCTGGCCGAAACCTGCGTCCAATCGCTGACGGTGGCGCAGCTACTGGACCTGTCCGGCCAGCGTGAGGCAGTTCTGGCCGAACTGGCCGCCACGCCGCTGACCTATGGACCTATCCGCGGCAGCGAGCGCCTGCGTGCCCTGATCGCCTCGCTCTATGAGACCCACGGCCCGGAAGACGTCATGGTGACCCATGGCACCATCGGCGCCAACATGCTGGTCTACGAGGCCCTGGTGGAGCCGGGCGATCACGTGGTGTCGGTGGTACCCACCTACCAGCAGCACACGTCGATCCCGGCCAGTTTCCTGGCGGACGTCACCGAACTGCAGCTAGTCGAGGACCAAGGTTGGCGCCTTGACTTGGACCGGCTGCGTGATCTGGTCCGGCCCGGCACCAAGCTGATCGCCCTGGCCAACCCGAACAACCCGACGGGCGCGCTGCTCAGCCGGGCCGATCTTGAGCAGGTGGCCGCCATCGCCGATGGCGTGGGCGCCTGGCTGCTGGCGGACGAGGTCTACCGGGGCATCGACCAGGAGGGCAGCGGTTTCACCGCCTCGGCGGCCGACCTGTATCCCAAAGCCATTTCGACTGGCGGCATGTCGAAGCCCTACTCCCTGGCCGGGTTGCGCCTGGGCTGGATTACCGGACCGGCCGAACTGATCGAGGCCGTCTCGGTGCACCGGGACTACAACACCATCTCGGTCAGCCGGGTGGATGACCTGCTGGCGTCAGTGGCGCTGGCGGCCAGGGACGTCATTTTGGCCCGCTCACGGGACATCACCCAGCGTAATCTGGCCATCCTGGACGGCTGGGTGGCCTCCCGGCCCGATGTCGCATACGTCCGGCCGGCCGGTGGCACCACCGCCCTCCTGCGATACACGCCGCCGATCGGTTCCTACGAGTTCTGCACCCGGCTGTTGGAAGCCACCGGCGTCATGTTCACCCCGGGGGCTGCCTTCGGCATCGAGGGCACGGTGCGGATCGGCTTCGCGGATGACACCGACAACCTGAAGGTGGGGCTTGACCTGGTGGGCGAGTTCCTCGATTCGCTGCGGGGCTGATGATGGCTACTGAACCAGCCGCCACCCTGTGTGTGGACTGCGGCGGCGGCGGCATCAAGGCCGGGGTGCTCGATGCCGCCGGCACCCTGCACGGGCAGCCCGTCCGCATCCCCACGCCCTACCCGCTGACGCCGGCCCGTCTGGTGGAGGCGGTAGGGGATCTGGCGGCCTCGTTGCCGGCCGCCGGGCGGCTGACGCTGGGCCTGCCGGGCATGATCCGGCACGGCCTGGTGGTTTGGACACCGCACTACGTCAACCGCGGTGGGCCGTGGACCCGGCAAGACCCCGACTTGGTACAGGCTTGGACCGGCTGCGACCTGCAGGCCGCGCTGAGTGCCTCGTTGGGTATGCCTTCGTTGGTGGTGAACGATGCCGAGTTGCACGGCGCCGGCGTGGTGGCCGGCACCGGGGTCGAGTTGGTTCTGACCTTCGGCACCGGTTTGGGCACGGCCCTGTTCGATGGCGGCCGGTTGGCGCCGCACTTGGAGGTGTCCCACGCGCCGATCCGCCGCGGCGTGACGTTCGACGAGTACATCGGGGAACGCCACCGGCGCACGTTGGGCAATCCTGTCTGGTCGCGCCGGGTGCGCCGGGTGGTTGAGGCGCTCCGGCCAGTGTTCCTGTGGGACCGGCTGTATATAGGCGGCGGCAACTCGCGGCTGTTGACGCCCACTACCTTGGCCCAGTTGACGGACGAGGTGGTGGTGGTGCCGAACTCGGCCGCCATCATGGGCGGCGCCCGGGCCTGGGAACTGTACGGCGGCTGAGGCGCGAAAAGTCAATCCCGTTCTGTGGCTCACCGTCATCCGGCACCCCTCAACGCCACCCCAGCCCCGTGTTAGCGGTAACTTAGACTGAGACCGCCCAAGGGGTGGAAGCCGGCAGCGAAGGAGCGTGGGCCGTGGCGGCAGACCAAGCCAACTCCAGGCCAACCCGGCCGCCGGCCCTGCGCGACGTGGCCGTGGCGGCGGGCGTCTCGCACCAGACCGTCTCCCGCGTGGTCAACGGCAACCCGCGCGTGCTGCCGGCCACCCGGGAGCGGGTCCTGCAAGCCATCGAGGAACTGGGCTATCGCCGCAACCACGCCGCCCGGGCCTTGGCCACCAGCCGCACCCGGGTGCTGGGCGTGGTGGTGGTGAACACCAGGTTGTACGGGCCGTCCGGCACCTTGCTGGGCATCGAACAGGCCGCCCGGCAGGCCGGCTATTGGGTGTCGGTGGCCTCGGTGCCGGAAGGTGATGCAACCGCGGCGCGGGACGCCATCGGGCACTTCCTGGACCAAGGCGTAGATGGCCTGGCGGTGGTGGCCCAAACCGAACCGGTGCTGCGGGCGGCCCAGCAGGCGGCGGGGGCCTGCCCCACGGTCTTGGTGACCTCGGGGCCGGTGGAGCCAACGGATGCGACAACGCGGGCCGGCCTGGTGCGGATCGACATCGACCAGGCCATGGGGGTTGGCCTGGTGGTGAGCCACCTGGCCCAGCTTGGCCACCGGCAGATTGCCCATCTGGCCGGGCCGACCGGTAACCTGCACGCCCAGGCCCGCCTGGAAGCCTGGCGCCGCCACGTCAGCACGGCCGGGCTGACCCTAGGGCCACTGCTGCAGGGTGACTGGTCGGCCGCCAGCGGCTACGCCCTGGGCCTGACCTGGGCCAATGCCGCCCAGCCGCCCACGGCCGTGTTCGCCGCCAACGACACCATGGCGCAGGGGCTGTTGCGGGCGCTACATGAAGAGGGCTGGGAAGTGCCGCGGGACGTCTCGGTGGTGGGGTTTGATGACAGCCCGGGCACCGATCAGACCATTCCGCCGCTCACCACCGTGCGCCAGGACTTGGAGGCGTTGGGGAAGGCCTGCGTGGAGGCCCTGGTGGGGCTGATGGAGGGCTTCCCCCAGGCGGGCGTTCTGCTGCCCCCCGGTCTGGTGGTGCGGGACTCGACGGCACGGCCACCGGCCGCGCACTGAAATCGGCCCAACAAGTCCTCAACAGACCTAGCCCGGCCCGCCGTGTTAGCGGTAACATGGTCCTGGATCACACGCTTCGGAACACGCCAACCGAGGAGGCACAAAGCCGTGTCACACAATCAGGCCGTCGAACCAGCCCAAACCGCCCAGGCCATCACCGAAGGCCGCACCGCCTTGGGCATCGAACTGGGTTCCACCCGCATCAAGGCCGCCCTCATCACCGAGGACGGCACCGTCATCGCCACCGGCGGCCACGACTGGGAGAACCAGTTCGTGGACCGGCTGTGGACCTACTCGGAGGACGCCATCTGGAGCGGCCTGCAGGCCTGCTACGCGGACCTGGCCACCAACGTCCAACAGGCCTACGGCGTGCCACTCCGGACCATCGGCGCCATCGGCTTTTCCGCCATGATGCACGGCTACCTGGCTTTCAACCAGGCCGGGCAACTCCTGGTGCCCTTCCGCACCTGGCGCAACACCAACACCGGCCCGGCGGCGGCCGAACTAAGCGCCCTGTTCCACTTCAACATCCCCCTGCGCTGGTCCATCGCCCACCTCTATCAGGCCATCTTGAACGAAGAACCCCACGTCAAGGACGTGGCCTACATCACCACCCTGGCCGGCTACGTCCACTGGAAGCTGACCGGCGCCAAAGTAGTGGGCGCGGATGACGCCTCGGGCATGTTCCCCATCGACTCCACCACCAAGCAGTTCAACCGCACCATGCTGAACCAGTTCGATGAACTAGTGGCCCCGCGGCAACTGGGCTGGCGGGTGGCGGACGTGCTGCCGCAGGTCTTGGTGGCCGGCCAGCCGGCGGGTGGTTTGACGCCCGATGGCGCCCGGCTGCTCGACCCAAGCGGCTCGCTTCAGCCCGGCATCCCCTGCGCCCCGCCGGAGGGCGACGCCGGCACCGGCATGACGGCCACCAATTCGGTGGCGCCGCGCACCGGCAATACCTCGGCCGGCACCTCGATCTTCACCATGGTGGTGCTGGAACACGAACTGACCGAGGTCCACCACGAGGTCGACATGGTGGTGACCCCCTCGGGCGACCCGGTGGCCATGGTGCACTGCAACAACGGCGCCTCCGAACTGGGCGAATGGGGTGAGCTGTTCGGCCAGTTCGCCGCCGCCCTGGGCGCTGAGGCCGGCCCGGGCCAGGTGTTCGAGGCCCTGTTCAAAGCCTCCCTCCAGGCCGAACCGGACGCCGGCGGCCTGCTGGCCTACAACTACCTGGCCGGTGAGCCGATCACCGGCACCGAGGAGGGCCGGCCGCTGTTTGTGCGCACGCCGGACAGCCGCATGAACCTGGCCAACTTCATGCGGGCCCAGCTATATGCCGCCTTCGGCACCCTGAAGCTGGGCATGGACGTGCTGAACCAAGAGGGTGTCCGCCTGGACGCCATGTTCGGCCACGGCGGCATCTTCAAGACCGAGGGTGTAGCCCAGCGCTACCTGGCCGCCGCCCTGGGCACGCCGGTCACGGTGGGCCAGGCCGCTGGGGAGGGCGGCGCCTGGGGCATGGCCCTGCTGGCCGCCTTCCTGGTACGGCCGGACCAGCAGCAGAGCCTCCCGGAGTGGCTGGCCCAGCGGATCTTCACCGGCGCCGGTTTCACCACCTTGGACCCGGTGCCCGATGACGTGGCGGGCTTTGCCGTGTTCATGGACCGTTACCGGGATGGCTTGGCCATCGAACGGGCCGCCATCGCCGCCTCATAGGGACACCCGAGGCCACCAGACCTAGACCGCCAACCGAAGGGAACCAACATGTCCATCACCGCCGCCGTGGCCGAGACCGTGGCCAAACTGCGCCAGCAAGTAGCTGACCTGCACGCCGAACTGCCCAAGAACAACCTGGTGGTGTGGACCGCCGGCAACGTCTCGGCCAGAGTGCCGGGAGCGGACCTGATGGTGATCAAACCCTCGGGCGTGATGTATGACGAACTGACCGCCGCCAACATGGTGGTGACAGACCTTGATGGTGAGCTGGTGGACGGCGACTACCGCCCGTCATCGGACACCGCCGCCCATGCCTACGTCTACCGGCACATGCCCCAGGTGGGCGGCGTGGTTCACACCCACTCCACCTACGCCACCGCCTGGGCGGCCCGGCGCGAACCGATCCCCTGCGTGCTGACCATGATGGGTGACGAGTTTGGCGGGCCCATCCCGGTGGGGCCGTTTGCGCTGATCGGCGACGATTCGATTGGCCGCGGCATTGTGGCCACGCTGGAGGGCTCGCGCTCACCGGCGGTGCTGATGGCTAACCACGGCGTCTTCACCATCGGCAAGGACGCCCGGGCCGCCGTCAAGGCCGCCGTGCTGACCGAAGAAGTGGCCAAGACCATCCACGTGGCCCGCCTGCTGGGCGAGCCTCATCCGATTGACCAGGCGGACATCGACTCGCTGTACGCCCGCTATCAGAACGTCTACGGACAGTAATCCGAGCAAGCCAAGGAAGAAGGAACCCCATGAACGCCATCCTCGAAGGCCGCGAAGTCTGGTTCGTGACCGGCAGCCAGGGCCTGTACGGGCCCGAGGTGTTGGACCAGGTAGCCGACGGCTCCAAGCGCATTGTGGCCTGGCTGGATGAAGCCGGCCTGCCCCTGCCGGTTGTCTGGAAACCCACCCTGACCAGCAAGGACGCCATCCATTCTTTGGTCCTGGAGGCCAATCGTGACCCCAACTGCGTGGGCCTGATCGCCTGGATGCACACCTTCAGCCCGGCCAAGATGTGGATTGCCGGCCTGGACGCCCTGCAAAAGCCCCTGCTGCACCTGCACACCCAGGTCAACGTGGAACTGCCGTGGGACACCATCGACATGGACTTCATGAACCTGAACCAGGCCGCCCACGGCGACCGCGAGTTCGCCTCGATCGAGACCCGCCTGGGGGTGGCGCGCAAGACCGTGGTGGGCCACGCCACCGACCCGGCGGCCACCGCCCAGGTGGCCACCTGGATGCGGGCCGCGGCCGCCCGGGCCGATGCCCGGACGGGTGTGCTGGTGCGGTTTGGTGACAACATGCGCAACGTGGCCGTGACCGAGGGCGACAAGGTTGAGGCCGAACTGGTGTGGGGCACCTCGGTCACCTACTACGGCGTCAACGACCTGGTGGCGGCGGTGGACGCGGTGCCGGACAGCGAGGCCGAATGGCTGGCCGGGCAGTATGAGGAGCTGTATCAGGTGGTGCCGGAACTGCGTCGCGGCGGCGAGCGCCACGCCTCGTTGGTGTACGGCGCCAAACAGGAGATCGGCCTGCGCAGCTTCCTGGAACCCCTGGGGGCCACGGCCTTCACCACCAACTTCGAGGACCTGGGCGGGCTGCGCCAACTGCCCGGCCTGGCGGTGCAACGCCTGATGGCCAGCGGCTACGGCTTCGGTGCCGAAGGCGACTGGAAGACGGCCCTGCTGGTGCGGGCGGCCAAGGTGATGGGTGAAGGCCTGCCGGGCGGCGCCTCCCTGATGGAGGACTACACCTACCATCTGACGCCGGGCGAAGAGAGGATCCTGGGTGCCCACATGCTGGAGGTCTGCCCCACCTTGAGTTCGGTCCAACCGAAGCTGGAGATCCACCCGCTGGGCATCGGCAACCGGGAAGACCCGGTGCGCCTGGTGTTCAACACCGATCCCGGCCCGGCCGTGGTGGTGGCCATGACGGACATCCGCGACCGCTTCCGCCTGACCGCCAACACGGTGACGGTGGTGCCGCCCGATGCCCCGATGCCGAACCTGCCGGTGGGCAGCGCCGTCTGGGTGCCGGACCCGGACTTCGCCACCTCGGCCGCCTGCTGGCTGGCGGCCGGCGCCGCCCACCACACGGTCATGTCGACCGCGGTGGGCGCGGAGGCGTTCGAGGACTACGCCCGCATGGCTGGGACGGAATTCGCCCTGATCACGCGCGGCACCACCGCCCGCGAGTTCGCCAAGGAACTAGCCTGGAACCAGGCCTATTACCGCCTGGCGCGGGGGCTGTAGTTCTTGTAATGGCTGTCGACGTAGGCCCGGTGGGGCCGGGTTTCAGCGAGGTCAAGGGAGGCAACCGATGAGCACTGTGTCCGATGGCGCCGAGGCGCACCTGCCGCTGTCCGGCCAGCAGGTCCATCTGGCGGCGGGCGGCTATGAGGCCGACATCGCCACAGTGGGGGCATCACTGCGCCGGCTGACCCTGAACGGGCGCGACCTGGTGGTGCCGTTCGAGGCCGACGAGGTGCGGCCCTGGTACCGCGGCGTGCTGCTGGTGCCTTGGCCCAACCGGGTGATCGATGCCGCCTATGACCTGCCGGGTTTGGGCCGCCAGCAGTTGGCCATCACCGAGCCGGACCGCGGCCACGCGCTGCACGGCCTGGGCCTGTGGCTGGACTGGGTGGTGCTGGAGCAGACGCCATCGGCCGCCTTGTTCAGCCTGGTGATCGAACCCCAGGTGGGCTACCCGTTCCGGCTGATCGTGATGGCGGCCTACACGTTGAGCGCGGACGGCCTGGAGACCGTGGTCCAGGCCGTCAACGCCGGGCCCGGCGTGGCGCCCTACGGCACCGGCCCGCACCCGTACGTGGTGGCCGGGCCTTCGCCCTTGAACCAGTGGACGTTCACGCTGCCGGCCGGCCAGGTGATGACGGTGACGCCGGACCGGCTGATCCCCACCGGGCTGGCCCCGGTGGCGGGCACCGAGTTCGATTTCCAGGCAGGCAAGGTGATCGGTGAGACGTTCATCGACCACGCCTTCACCGGCCTGACCTGGGACGAAGCGGGCCACGTGACTGCTACCGTGACCGACCCGGCGGCGGGCACAGGCGTGGCCGTAACCTGGGACAAGCGCTGCCCATGGGTGCAGATCCACACGGCCGATCAGCCCGACCCGGCCATCAACCGCCTGGGCCTGGCCCTGGAGCCGATGACCTGCCCGCCGGGCGCCTTCAACAGCGGCACCGACGTGGTGTGGCTGGAAGAAGACGCCCACCACACCGCCGCCTGGACCATCTCCGGCTGGTGACCCAACCGAGACCAGGTGTTGCTTGTCCAGGCCCAGCACCGACCCCACGCCTGGGGTACCTTAGCGGGCCAGGCCGACGAAGACCGCTACGTAACGTTCCACTTCGGTCAGTTGCGACGCCGTCAGGCGGCCCAAGCGTTGCCCCAGGCTGGAGCGGCGGACTGTCGTCAGGATAGTGGCGATCATCGGCGTGCGTGTCCACCAGCGAGGCCCTTACACGCTCATCGGCCGGGACCAACACACCCTCACCCCAGTCCGCTGCCGATCGCAAGGCCGAAACCAACACCGGAGCGACAGTGCGGCCAAGCCGTTCGCCGCGTTCCTGCGAACGCCGCAGCAGGGCACGGTCAGCCTCCGCCTCTGCTGCTTGGGTCCACCTAGCCAGGTAGGGTGCGTCCTGGTGGAGTTGGCCAAACAGGATCAGGCTCCGAGTGGTTGGAGCGGCCAGGACGGCCGCGTCAAGGAATACGGGGATGCGCTTAGAAGTCGAGGCCATCGCCCAGCATTTCAGCCATCTGGCCTGCCATCAGCATCCGGTAGCGGTCCACTTCCGCTTCCGTCACCCGCCACCTGGAGCCGCGCCGCACCGCCTTGATGGTCCCATCCTGGATGCGGCGATGGACAGTAGGACGCGATACGCCAACCAGGCCTGCCACCTCGGCCGGAGAGAACGTACGCTCTGTGGCCACCACCTGGACCGTCCTGCCCTGGTCCGCCTGTCGCCGCAGGAAGTCCCACACCGCCCTGGCGCAATCCGAGTCATAGGACTGGTTCAGCTTCACCATCTCCGGTGACACCACCAAAGTGCTCATGCGACCAGTCTACATATTGAACAGTATCCAGTTCAATCCGTTCACCGCGGCATGGCTGGAAGCAGCGCAACAATTCGCGAAGCGCGACCGCTGAGTTGTCCCGCCGAGGCGGCAGTAACAGGGGCCAACGTTCTATGTATGAACCTGAAACAAGTCAGCCGCTGCGTGCTCTACGCCCGGCTCAGTGTCACCGAAGAAGAATCGGTCTCGATCGAGCGTCAGCTTCAGTCCGGCCGCAGCTACGCCAGCGCACGCCTGCGGTTGACCCGATCCGCGCGCGGACTGGCCCGTTGGTGGGAAGGCGCGCTCGGGAACACCTACCAGTTAAGGCCCACGCGCTTGGGGGCGTAGAAGGTGCCGGCGCCCTTGCCCTTGTAGAAGTACAGGTTGCCCAGCTTGTCGCGGCCCACAATGTCCGCCCGGCCGTCCCCGTCCAGGTCCGCCCCGGTAGCCAAAGTGTTGCCCACCCAGCCGTGACCCACCGACCTGCCCACACCGAAGGTGCCATTGCCGCGGCCCATGTAGGCGTACAGGCCACCGACCGAGTTCAACATCAAGATGTCTTTGCGGCCATCGGAGTTGAGATCCCCCGCGGCATACAGGTTGAGGCCGCGCCAGCCGCGCCCCACCTCCGGGTAGGGCGTCTTGAAACCGCCGCTGCCGTTGCCGGCGTACAGCCACAACCGGCCCGAATCATCGATGGCCAACAGGTCGTTGCGGCCATCGGAGGTCAGGTCACCCGCGGGGATAATCCGGAACGGACTCCAGCCGTGGCCAATCTGCGTGGACGGGTAAAGGTACCCAGACCCGTCCCCTGGGAACAAGAACAGCACCCCTTGCGCATCACGCGCCAACAGGTCTGCCCGGCCGTCACCGTTCCAGTCTCCCGGGGCATAGATAAACACCGAGCCAAACGATTGCCCCAGCGTCCGGTAGCTGCCCAAGGTGCCGTCCGCGTTGACCGGGTAGGACCGTAGGTCGCCCTCCCAGGTGACGGCGATCACCTCGCCGCGGCCGTCCCCATCCATGTCCGGGCTCAGCACGATCTGTTCCATGGTGTAGTCGATCGTGTCCGCCGTGGTGGAGGCGGGGATCTCCTTGGCTAGCTTCAGCAGCTTGACCACGTCCAGCACGCCGTAGCCGGTGTAGATGTCGCGGCCGGCCGGGCCCACGTCATGGGCGGACTGGCGCAGCAACTGCTTGACCTCGGCCTGCTGCAGGTCAGGGTTGAAGCGCAGCAGCAAACCCACGGCGGCCGCCACGTGCGGGGCGGCGAACGAGGTGCCGTCTTCGATGCCGTATCCACCGGCGTTCAGCACGATGATGGAGGCGCCCGGCGCAGCGATGTCGACCTGCGAGTTGTAGGTGGAGAACGAGGCCTGCTTCGCGTTGATGTCGGTAGCGGCCACGGAGATCACCGGGTCATAGGCGGCCGGGAACACCAACGGGTTGGTGACGTTGTTGACGGTGGCGCTGCCGTAGTTGCCGGCGCTGGCCACCACGATGACGCCCTTAGAGATGGCGTAGTCGATGGCGTCCTTCAGCGTGGACGGCATCGCGGTGCCAACAAACCCGACCGACAGGTTGATGACGCGGGCGCCATCGTCGGTAGCCCCGCGGATGGCGTTGATCATGGCCGCGTCCGTCATGGCGCCCACATAGGAGCTGGAGATCTTGTAGACATAGACGTGCTGGTCCCAGGCGGCACCGGATACGGCCCAGCCGTTGTCGGTGCAGGCGCCGATCACCCCGGCGGTGGCGGTGCCGTGGTAGGTGTCCGCGTCCGAGCCCATCGACGTGGGGTTGACGTCGCTGTCCCCGTCGCCGTAGTCATACTTGCCGATGATGTTGCTGCAGGCGTCCGCGTGCGACATCAGGAAGCCGGAGTCGATGTCCGCCACGGGTGCGGACGAGGCGCTCTTGGCGCTGCCCAGGTCGGTCCAGACACCATCGAAACCGGCCCCCGGGAAACCGCCCAACGCCCACTGCTGGGCCTTTTGGAAGGCCGGGTCGTTGGGCGAACTGTGGTACAGCGGCACGGGCGTGAAACCGTAGTCCAGCGCCTCGTACAGCGGCGACTCGGCCAACGCTGCCGCCACCACTTCGGCCGCTTCCGGGCTGGAGGCGTCGATTTCGACTAGCGGCACCTCGCCATCGGGCACCGGGGTGATGGTTACGGTGGCGGTTTCACCGGTGCCGGCCAGCGCCGCCGCCACCTGGTCTTCCACCTGGTCCTCCGACACTTCGACGGCCGGTACCACCACCAGGCGTTCAGCATCGACGCCTTCGTCATCCGGGTCCAGGGCCGGGCCCAGCGGCTCTGTGGCGCCCGCCTCGGTACCAGGTCCTTGAACCGGTTCGTGGGTGGCGTCGGTTTCGCTTTCGGTTGCCTCCAGGCCGGTGTCCGATGTCGCGGTGGTGCCATCGGGTTCGGCGGCGCCATCGAGAGCGGTAGCCGGGGCAAGGCAGAGAGGGGCAAGTGCGAGCACGCCGGCCAGCCCGAGCACGGCTGGCAAGGCACGGCGGGAAGTCATAACAGAAGACTCCGTCGGTAGGGGACTGCGGCAGGATTCGCTTACCACGCTAGATCACGCCGACCGCCAAAGAAAGCGGCGTTCGTCCCGAGCGGCCAAACCTCTGAGTATTCCTGCCCCCAAACCGGCGCCAATTCAGCCGAAGGCGGACTTGGCACCCCAATCTGGCCGATCACCAGGCCCAAGGCGCCCGGCGCGGCTATGGTTGAACCGAGTCTTGAATTACAGTTGGCCTGATGGAAGGACAAAGCGTGTCTGACACCGGTACGGCACAACACTCCCGCGGCGACAGCCGCAAGCAGATCATCTACCTGGCGGTCGGCGGCGTCATCGCCCTGCTCTTAGTGGGTGGCCTGATCGCCCTGTTCTACTTCACCGGCCAGAAGGACACCCCGGCGGCCGAAGCCTCACCGCTGCCCACTCCCCCCACCCCCACCATCACCGTCACCATTACGGAACCGGCGCCATCGGCCACCGTCAGCCCCATGGCGCGGGCTGAGGGCACCGCCTTCTACCTGGCCATGCCGGCCACGGTCAACGCCTATTCCCTGGTCGAGGCCACCCCCAACCTCGATTGGGAATCGGCCGGCGCCATCGAGGCCTACACCTTGACCTACTCGGACGGCACCGACGCCGTCACCGTGCAGGCTGGGCAGTGGCGCACCGACCAGCTAGCCACCGACGCCCTGACCGGTTTGGGCGGCGCCGCCGCCTCCGATAAGTCCGTCACCTGGGCCAATCAGACGGCCCTATTCAAGGTGGAAGCCCCGAAGGGCGGGGCCCCCATCTTCGAGGCCGGCTTCCCCTTCTGAGCCGAGGCCGGCGCCCCCCAAGCCCCGGGAGAACCATGAGCCCTGCGAGCCCCAATAGCCCCACACCAGACCTAGCCGTCTCGATCCAAGGCCTCAAGGTGGTGCGCGGCGGCCGGGTGGTGCTGCCCGGCCTTGACCTGGCCGTGCCGGCCGGGCAGATCGTTGGCCTGCTAGGCCCATCCGGCGGCGGCAAGTCAACCCTGATGCGCGCCATCGTCGGTGTGCAGGTGGTGGCGGGCGGGACCGTCACCGTGCTGGGCCAACCGGCCGGGTCACCCAGCCTGCGCCACCGCGTTGGCTACATGACCCAAAGCCCGTCCGTCTACGAAGACCTGACCGTCACCGAGAATCTGTCCTACTTCGCCGCCCTGTTCGGCGCCGGCCCGGACGCCGTTGCCCGGGTCATCGAACGGGTCAGCTTGACCAGCCACGCCGGCCAGGCCGTGCGGCGCCTGTCCGGCGGCCAACGCTCCCGGGTGTCGCTGGCGGCGGCCCTGGTGGGCGGGCCCGAACTGCTGGTGTTGGATGAACCGACCGTGGGCCTTGACCCGGTGCTGCGCCGCGACCTGTGGGCGTTGTTCCGCGAACTGTCGGGCGAAGGCAAGACCCTCCTGGTGTCCAGCCACGTCATGGACGAGGCCACCCGCTGCGACCGCCTGGTGCTGCTGCACGAAGGGCGGGTGCTGGCGGATGACACCCCCACCGGCATTCTGGCCGCCACCGGCACTTCAGACGCCGAGGCCGCCTTCCTGGCGCTGGAGGCCCAAGCAGCCCAAGCAGCCCAAGCGGCACAGGCCGCGCAGGCTGCCGCGGCCCAGCAGGCCCCGGCCGAAGGGGGTGCCCGATGAGCGCCCGCCGCACCCTGGCCACCGCCCACCGCATCATGTTGCAGTTGCGGCATGACCCTCGTTCGATCGCCCTGATGGTGCTGGTGCCCTGCATCATCATGGGCCTGATTGCCTGGATGTTCCAGGACAACCCGATGGTGATCGACCGCTTCGGCCCCATCCTGGTGGCCATTTTCCCGGCCTTCGTCATGTTCCTGATCACCTCGGTCACCACGCTGCGCGAGCGCACCAGCGGCACCCTGGAGCGGCTCATGTCCAGCCCGGTGGGCAAGGCCGATTTCCTGTTCGGCTATGCCCTGGCCTTCGCCGCCATGGCTGCCGTCCAGGCCATCGTGCTGACCGCCTGGGCGCGGTGGGTCTGCGGCATGGACGTGCGCGGCTCCCTTGCCGCCATGATGGGCGTGGCGGTGCTGGACGCCGTGCTGGGCTCGTCTCTTGGCCTGGCAGCCTCGTCGTTTGCCCGCACCGAGTTCCAGGCCGTGCAGATGCTGCCGCTGATGATCGTCCCCCAGCTAGTGGTGTGCGGCCTGGTGATGCCGCGCAACCAGATGCCGCGGGTGCTGGAACTGTTCTCCGACGTGGTGCCGTTCACCTACGCCGTCGAGGCAGCGGGCGACATCGCCGGCGGACAGCCTGCCAGCGATGCCCTGCCGGACGTGGCCCTGGTGTTGGGCTTCACGGTGCTAGCCATCGGCTTGGGCGTGCTGACGCTGCGGCGCCGCACGCCCTAGCGCTCAGTCGCCCACCGGGCCTTCGAAGGCGAAGTAGTCACCCTCCGCGTGCGGTTGGTTGTCGACAAACAGACCGATCTTCACCTGCCCGCCTTCGACGGCGTAGTAGTAGTTCGAGTCGTTCTTCGGCGCCTCGTCGATGACGGCCTTGGCCACGGTCTCAGCCGCGCCGTCAACCGCCGTCTCCGGGTAGACCTGCTTGAAGATGCCGCTGGTCAGGGCGTCGCGAATGTCGCCGCTGTCGCCCGCCGGGAAGACCTGGCTGAACGGGATGGTCTGGCCGGTGCTGAGGTCGAACACCTGGGCCGTCAACGTGGTGGTGGGGTAGGCGGCATCGGGCGCTTGGGCGGTGGTGTAGGCGCGCACCGACAGCCGGTCGTTGTAGAGGGCGTAGGCGGCCTTGACGGTGTAGACCGTGTTATCGGGTTGATCGGATGACACCGGGAACAGGAAGAACTCCTGCAGGTAGGCGTTAACCTCTTCGGAGTGGCTGAAGCCGCCGCCGTCGAAGATGTCCACCACTTCCACGGTCGATTCACCCTTGGTCTGGGTGGTGGTTTCAAACACGATCGCCTGGCACGGCGCGGTGGTTGCGGCACCGTCTTCACACACCCGGTCCGAACCGTCGCTGACTACCTTGCCCGATGGCGTGGGGCTGGGTTCCGGGGTGGCGGTGGCCGATGGCGTGGCTGGGGCTGTCGAGGCCGCCTGGCTGGGGCTGGGGCTGGCGGCCGATGGCGAGGCCGACGGGCTGGCGCTGTGTGCAGCCGAAGCCGAAGCCGTGGCCGAAGCCGAACCCTTGCCGGCGCCGCTGGCCTTGTTGCCCTGGCCGCACCCGGCCACCAATGCCCCCAACAGGGCCACTCCGGCCGCCAAGGCCAGCAACTGCTTGTTCTTCATGGGTCCAACCCGTCCTCTTGATGACTAATGGGGCGGGGCGAAGACAATCAGCTTAACCGGCGGCCGCCTACGGTCTGGCGGCAAAACGGTCCAACAGCGTTGTGTTTCCGCTCACAATCAGCAGGTCTTGCGGCGAGATGCGGGTCTCTTCGGTGGCGTACTCGAACTCTTGGCCGGGTGACTTGACGCCTATCACGGTGACGCCGTACTTCTTGCGGATCTGGGATTGGCCTAAGGTAAAGCCGATGGTCTCCTTGGGCGGGTGCATCTTGACGATGGTGAAGCCGTCCTCGAACTCGATGTAGTCGAGCAGCTTGCCACTCACCAGGTGGGCCACCCGTTCGCCGGCATCGGCCTCAGGCAAAATCACCTGGTGGGCGCCGATGCGCCGCAGAATGCGGGCGTGTTCGGACGAGGTGGCCTTGGCCCACACCTGTTCAATCCCCAGGTCAACCAGGTTCGAGGTGATCAACACCGACGCCTCCAAGGCCGTGCCCACGCCCACCACGGCGATGGGGAAATCGCGCGCACCCAACTGTTCCAGGGCCTCAGGGTCGGTGCAGTCGGCTTCGACCAGCGGCAGGCGGCCGGACCAGCGGCGGATCACCTCCGGGTCTTTCTCAACCGTCAAGACTTCGCGGCCCAACCGGTCAACCGTTAGGGCCAGGCGGGAACCGAACCGGCCCATGCCGATCACCAGCACCGCACCGTCGCTGGTGAGGTGGGTATCGGCTGTACCCGAGCGCTTACGCTCCATCGTCATCTCCTTGTCGGGGGCTTCAGCCCACAATAGGCCTGTCTTCGGGCAGGCGGATCAACCGCCGCCGGTTGGTCAACGCCATCGAGGCCGCCAGCGTCATCGTGCCCAGGCGCCCGGCCAGCATCAACACCGCCAGGGTGAGCTTGCCGGCGGCCGGTAACCCGGGCGTGATGCCGGTGGTCAAGCCGCAGGTGGCGAAAGCCGAGATGCACTCGAACAGGATCTTGTGCAGCTCGATGTCAGTCACAAAAGTCAAGGCCAAGGCGCCGGCGAAGACCAGCGCGGCCGAGGCCACCGTCACCGTCACGGCCACCCGCAGGGCGCTGGGGCCGATGCGCCGGCCGAACGCCTCCATGTCCCGGTCGCCCCTGGCCTCCGCCAGGATGGCCAGCAGCAGCACGGCCAGGGTGGTCACCTTGATGCCGCCCGCAGTTGAGGCCGAACCACCACCAATGAACATCAGTGCGTCTTGGGACAGAATCGTGGCCGGATGCTCGGCCGACACATCAAAGGTGGCGAAGCCGCCCGAACGGGTCATCACCCCGGCGAACAGCGTGTTGAGCAGGGTCGACATGGTGCTGTGCTTCTGCAACGTGCGGGGGTTGTTCCACTCCGTGGCGGTGAACAGCAGAACCGAGGCGAACAGCAGCGCCAGGCAGAAGGTGACCGTCAGCTTGGAATGCAGGTTCCAGCGGCTGGGGTGACGCAGGTTGCGGAACACGTCCAGAATGACCGGGAAACCGAGCGAACCGATGAACACCCCGGTACCGATGGGCCCCAGGATCAGCCAGTCGTGCTGGAACGGCACCAGGCCCTCTTGGGTGGGCACGAAGCCGGCGTTGTTAAAGGTGGAAACGGCGTAGAAGATGCCGTGCCACATGGCTTCACCCACCGGCTCGCCGGCCCAAACGAAGCGGGGCACCAACACCACCGCCAGCGCCAGTTCAGCTACCAGCGAGATGATGGCCACGGCCCGCACCAGCAGGCCCACCTCGCCCAGGCGGGAGACGCCCAGTTCGGAACCGGTGGACAGCTTGGAGCGCAGGCCCAGCCGGCTGGTGGTCAACAACGACAACAGCGACCCCAGCGTCATCACGCCCAAACCGCCCACCTGAATGCCGGCCAGGATGGTGACCTGGCCGAACGTGGACCAGTATTCGGCGGTCGAAACCGTGGTCAGGCCGGTGACACAGACCGAGGAGGTAGCAGTGAACAGGGCGTCCACCAGGCTGGCGGGCCGGCCGCTGGCGGTAGCCATGGGCAGCATCAAAGTGACCGCCACCAGCAACACCACCAGAACAAAGGCCAGCACGGCCAGGCGGGCTGGAGAAAGGTGGCTGATCCGCCCACCCAGGGAACGCGACGGCGGTTTGCCTCCCGCCTTGTCAGCCCGCATGGGCCTAATCCTAGGGCTCATGCCACGCCAAGTGCCGGTGGCACTGTATTATGTCTCGTTGGATTTCTTGGCGCCCGGCGGGTTCGCGGCGGGGGCCGCAACTGCGAGACCGGAAACGTGAGGACCGTATGGGGTCGGTAATCAAGAAGCGCCGCAAGCGGATGGCGAAGAAGAAGCACCGCAAGCTGCTGCGCAAGACCCGCCATCAGCGGCGGAACAAGAAGTAACCGGCTCCCAGGCTGTCGACCCGCTACCCGGCGGGCGCTTCGACCAGCGTCAGTAGGCTGGCTTCGGGACGGCAGGCAAACCGCACCGGCGCGTAGGGTGACGTCCCTAGGCCGGCGCTGACGTGCAGGAACGCCTTTCCTTGGGCCGGTGTGCCGGCCAGCGCCCCAGCGCTCGGCGGCCATTCGAACAGACCTTTGGCCAGTCGCGGCGGCAGGTCGCAATTCGACACCAGCGCCCCCCAACCCGGCAGGCAGAGTTGCCCGCCGTGGGTGTGCCCCGCCAGAACCAGCCGGGCGCCATCGGCCACCATCTCATCCACTACCCGGCGGTAGGGGGCATGGGCCACCCCCAACACCAGGTCCGCTCCTTCGTGCGCCGGGTGGGCGGCATCGGGCGCCGGCATGGCGTCGAAACCGTAGTGGGGGTCGTCAACACCCACCAGATCGATCACCAGCCCGCCGGCGTGCAGCCGGGCCCGCTGGTTGTTCAGATCCGCCCAACCGGCGTCGGTCCAGCCTGCGCGCAGCACCTCGGTGGGCAGGTTCGGCACCTTGGGGTGGGGTTGCTTCTTGCCCAACAGGTAGAGGAACGGGTTGCCCCAGTGGGCGGCGAAGTAGTCGTTGGAGCCGAACACAAACGCCCCCGGCCGCATTGTCAGTTGGGCGGTGGCGTCCAGGACCATGGCGACGGCAGCCGGGAAAGCCATGTTGTCGCCCGTCACCACCACCAAGTCCGGTTCCAGGCGGGCCAGGGCCCGCACCCACGCCACCTTGCGGTGTTGCCGGGTGGTCAGGTGCAGATCGGACAGGTGCAGCAGTTTCAGCGGCCGGGCCCCGGGGGGCAGCACCGGCACGGTGCGGCGGCGCAGGGTGTACCAGTGGGCCTCGGCCGCCGCGTAGCCCACCCCGATGGCGCCGGCCGCAGCAATGGCCGATGCCGTGTGGGCCAGCTTGCCGAACAACGTCACCGTGCCACCCTACCGGGCCCTGGGTGGCCCGCTAAGGCGCGCGGCGTTCGTGTGTTGACGAGGAGCGCGCAGCGCGACGTAGGAAACGCACCAGGCAAGCACAGCCGGTAAGGCTCAAGCGGCTGAGCCCGTTCAGCGGGCTCGCCGCTCGTGTGTTGACGAGGAGCGCGCAGCGCGACGTAGGAAACGCACCAGGCAAGCACAGCCGGTAAGGCTCAAGCGGCTGAGCCCGTTCAGCCGGCTCGCCGCTCGTGTGTTGACGAGGAGCGCGCAGCGCGACGTAGGAAACGCGCCAGGCAAGCACAGCCGGTAAGGCTCAAGCGGCTGAGCCCGTTCAGCGGGCTCGCCGTTTGAGCCGCGTTGGGTCGAGGAGGACCACGGACCGGCCTTCGAGGCGCAGCCAGCCGCGCGAGGCGAACTCGGACAGGGCCTTGTTGACGGTCTCGCGCGAGGCACCCACCAGTTTGGCCAGTTCGTCTTGGGTCAGGCCGTGGGACACCCGCACCCCTTCGTCGCTGCTTTCGCCGAAGCGGCGGGCCAGGTCCAACAGCGCCTTGGCCACGCGGCCGGGCACATCGGAGAACACCAGATCGGCCAACGCCTCGTTGGTGCGGCGCAACCGGTGGGCCAACGCCCCCAGCAGGTGTTTGGCGGCATCGGGGTTGCGGTCCAGCCATTCGGACATGGCGCCGTGGGACAGTTCCAACAGGTCGGACGGCACCACGGCGGTGGCGGTGGCGGTGCGGGGACCGGGATCGAACAGGGTCAGTTCGCCCAGCATCTCGCCCGCTCCCAGCAGGGCCAGCAGGTTCTCGCGGCCGTCGGCCGCGGTGCGCCCCAGCTTCATGCGGCCGGACTGGATCAGATAGAACTTCTCGCCCTCGTCCCCTTCACGGAACAGGACTTGGCCTTTCTTCAGCTTGACGGAACGCATCGTCCCGACAAGGTCCTTGGCGGTCTCCGAATCGAGCCCTAGGAAGACTCCGGAGGACCGGATCACGTTATGTACCACTGTTCGCTCCACTTCTTGCCGCCGTGGCGGTGTGCGGGCAAACCGGCAGGTCTACCCGGACGGCCAGGCTGGGGCTCGGGTCGAGGCCGCTACTCATTGTGCCTCAGCCCACAGTGAACAAAACAGGGATTCTGGGGTCTGGGGCCTGTGATACCTGTCACAAGGCTATCCGCCGGCGGGGCCGCGCGCCAGGGCCGTTGGGCCCCATGTTCGGTCTCAGTACTCCGGCAGCCCGGCCAGCCAACGCAGGATGGCGGCGTTCACCTTGTCGTCCGCCTCCTCGCAGGCGAAGTGGCCCACCCCGCCCAAGGTCTGGAACTGGTAGTCCGCGCCGCCTAGGCCGGGTATGGCCATGGCGCTGACCCGCAACAGGTGGTCCTGGTTGCCCTGCAGGTGTAGTACCGGCACAGGGGCCGGCACGCGGACCCCGGCCCGGAAGCGGTTGACGGCGGCCGACCAGTTGGGCCGGGCCATCCAACGCACCAGGTCAACCGCCTTGTCGGCCGCGAACGGGATGCGCAGCGCCTCGGCGTAGCGGGCGGCGTCTTCCTGGCCCAGCCAATCCGACCGGGCGCCCCAAGTGTGTAGCAGTTTGAGCGCCATCGGGCCCTTGGCCATGGCCCTGGTGGCGAACGATGGCGTGCGCAGCCGGCCGATCTGCCCGAACGCCCGGGGAGAGACCAGCAGGCGGCGTTTCGGCAGGCGGGAACCCGGGTGGGGTGACGAGATGGGGACGATGCCGTGGAGCGCCTGGGGGGCCTGGCTGGTCATGGTCCAGGCCACCGCGCCGCCCGTGCCCTGGCCTACCACCACCGCCTTGGCCGCCCCCAGCGCGCCGATGACGCCGGCTACGTCGGCCGCCAATGTGGGCAAGGTGTAGCCCTCAGGCGGCTTGTCCGAGGCGCCAAAGCCGCGCAGGTCCATCGCTACCGTTCGATAGCCGGCGTTCGCGATGGCCGTCAACTGGTGGCGCATCGACCACCAGAACTGGGGGATGGCGTGCAGCAACACCACCAGGGGGGCGTCATCGGGCCCGGCCGCGGCGACATGGAAACGCAGGCCGCCGGCGGAGACAAAGCGGTGCTCCCACGGGCCTTCGATCAAGACCGTGGCGAAGTCGGTGCTGGGAGGGACGCGGCGCGCCACGCTCTACCCTTCGGCGGTGGGCGGGGAACTGGTGGTTGAGGAGGTGTCTGTGGGGGAGGCTGCGTCTGCGACAGTGCCGGGTGCTTCCGCCAAGCTGCCGGTTAGGGCCTTGACGGTGCCCTTGACGGCCTCCATGGTGCGCTTCGAGTTGGCGACGGCCTTGGACAAGGCATTCTTGGCGATCAGGAAGGTCACCACGGTCAGCACCAGCATCAGGGCGGTGGCGATCAGGTAGGACGCCCAGACTGGCAGGCCGGCCGCCACCAAGCCCCAGACGAAGGCCAAAATCAGCAGGGGCGGCACACCGGCCAGGCAGACTAAGGCCACCACAATCATGGCCGCACCCAGGCCCACCTTGGCGCCGTCTTGGCCGGCCTGGGCCTTGATCAGGGCGGTGGTCTCTTTGACCAGGTCAGTCACTTGGGCCAGCGTGCCCTGGACTACCTCGGCCAACGGCTTGGACGCCATCTGGTTCCCCCCTCGCAACAACCTGGATCAACCCCAGAAGCGTATCGTCCCCTCTGGCCGATCGTCACCCCGTTACGGGGGACGGTTCCAGGCGGCTCCCCTCGCGAGAGTACGGTTATGTAGGTCTGAGCCATCATCCCCGAAAGCGTTTGCGCAGGTCAGAGCGTTGCGCTTGCCAGCCACTGTCTACATAACCGTACTCTCGCGAGGGGATGATCCCGGGAGCTGGGCGGGCACTCTACGTGGCGGTTGGACCGCCGTCAAGGGCAATTTGATAACAATTCGATAAAGAAATGCCGCCGGCGGGCATAAAACAGCGGGTGAACAGGTTATCAATCGCGCAATCCAATTGCCATCGAGGGGGATCCCCTGTCTGACATGCCCTTAACGTAGGTTTAATACGTGCGTGGGTTCCTGCTCACCCGCTGTAGTTGTAGTTAATGTTCTAGCACACTTGCGGGGGCCAGACAAGCCGAATGGGGAGTTCTACGCAAAATGCGCGCCTTTTCGAATGGCGCGCAGATATAGTCTATCAAAGCACTTTCCCTGCCGGTTTGCAAGTCGGCCGCGGTTGTGTCGGCGCAGGTGGCGCCTGACGGCCCAAATCGTGACCAGAATCACAACCGGCACCAAGACCACCCCGCCGCCCCAGGCGGTGCGCGTGGCGTAACGCCGCTTCAGTGGCGCAGGCAGGGCGAACCGGATCACTTCCCAGCCGCGGGCCTCGGCCTCGGCCTTCAGCGCCCGGCCCGGGTTGACCACCGCCGGATGGCCCACGGCCTCCAGCATCGGCAGGTCGGTGATCGAGTCCGAGTAGGCGTAGCTGGCCGCCAGGTCGTAGCCCTGCTCGGCCGCCAGGCGCTGCATCGCCTCGACCTTGGCGGCGCCGTAGTTGAAAAACGCCACCTCGCCGGTATAGCGGCCGTCTTCCACTGCCATGGCGGTGGCCAGGGTGTGGTCTGCCCCCAGCATGCGGCCGATCGGTTCGACCAGTTCCTTACCCGAGGCCGAGACGATCACCACGTCGCGTCCCGCGGCCTTGTGCTCAGCGATCAATTCGGCCGCTTCCGCGAAAACCTGAGGGGCGATGGCCTCGGCCACCGAGGCGGCCGCCAGGCGGCTGACGGCGGCCGCGTCCCAACCCTCGATCAGCCGGCTGAGGGCATCCCGCAGGCGCTCGGTTTGCCCGGCACCGGCGCTGCCAAACTGGTAGGTGGCCTGGGCGTAGGCCGATCGGAGCATGGCTCGGCGGGCCAAGATGCCCTCGCTGCGCAGGGCACCGGACAGGGCCTGGGTTGAGCTGATGGCGATCACGGTCTTGTCCAGATCGAAGAAAGCCGCCGCCTTGCCTTGTTCAGCCATGTCACCTCCATCCCCTGGGGCTCAGTCGTGGGACCATGCCGTTGGTCTTGCCGCACTGGGACTACGTCGTTGGTCTTGCCGCACTGGGACTGCATCGTTGGGCTTGCCGCACTGGGACTGCATCGCGAACCCACACCCAATCCTCTCATCCCGCCCTCTCCCCTCGCGAGAGGTCACTTCTCCTGCGCGAAAGGTCAATTCCGTCATCCACCGGCCGTCGACCCAACGCCCAGACCTGCAGTTATACCAAGAGCGAAACAGCCAGGAGCCACAGAATTGACCTTTCGCGCCGGAAAAGTGACCTTTCGTGAGGCGGGGGTGGGCGGCGAGCAGAGGGGGCGGGCGGCGAGCGGCGCGGGTGGGCGGCGAGCGACGAGGCAAACTAGTGGGGCCAGGCTGGTGGGGCAGGCTGGTGGGGAATTGAGTAATTTCAATGATCCACAGGTCTGAGGCCGTTTGGCGGGCGGCCGGCCCAGGCGGTGGCATCCTGACCGGCATGACCGAACCGATCTTCCCCGAGGTACCCTTCCCCGCTCCCTATCTGGCCCAAGCGCCGGCCACCTCGCCGGAGCCCGCACCCACGCCCACCCTCCTGGTGGTGACGGGTGATGCCCGCCTGGCCGGCGTCGTGGCCGGCCTGGCGGCCGAGGCCGGTCTAGCGGCGGCCCAAGCCGAAACTGTCGAACAGGCCAGCCGGGCTCAGAGCACTCCGACCGCCATCGTGGTTGGCCAAGACATGGCCACCGACCTGCGCTACGCCGTGGCCGGCTACTGGCCGCACGTCTGGGTGGGCGTGGCCGCCCTAGGCGGCACCTCCCAGCCCGGCACGCCCACTCACGGCCTGTCCGGCGGCGTTTACGTGTTACCGCGCGACGCTGCAGGCCTGGTGCGCCAGTTGGAACAGGCTGCGGCACCCACCCGGCACTGCCGGCGCATTGGCGTCATGGCCGCCCACGGCGGGGTCGGGGCCTCCAGCCTGGCCGCAGTCCTAGCCCGGCGCCTGGCCGGGCCCGGCCGGCCGGTGCTGTTGGCCGATCTCAACCCGGCCGGCGCCCCGCTGGAGGCCCTGCTTGATCTTGAAGTGCGCAGTGCCTCTTGGGCCGGGTTACTGGCCGGTTTCGGGCTGGCCGGCGGGCTCCCCATGTGGCACGGGGTGAGCGTGCTGGCCGGCCTGGGCACGGCGCCAGCCACCGAGGCTGCTTGGCGTTTCCGGGCCGGGCTTGAGGCGGCCGAAACCGAGGGTGGTCTCACCGTCCTCGACCTCAGCCCGGCCAGCCCGGGGGGGCCGTGGCGCAGCGCGGTTTGGTGCGACCACCTGCTGTTGGTGGCCCGCACCGACCCGGCCGGTTACGCCGCTGCCACCCGCACGGCCACGGCCTTGAGCGGCATCGGGCAGGGTTTCGACCTGGTGGCCAGGCCCGTCAGAGGCGGGGTCACCGCCGAAGCCCTGGGGGGCGCCATCGGCGCGGCCGACGTGCTGGTGCTGCCGCAGGAACGCGGCCTGGCGGCGGCGCAAGCCCACGGCTTGACTCCGGGCGATGGCGCCCGCGGTCCATTGCAAGGCCTGGTTAGCCGCTGGCTGGCGGCCCACCCCGAGTTCGAGCGAGTGGCCGATGGCGCCTCCACCGCCGAGCACCGCCGCCACCGAGCGGCCAGCTCCTGGCGGCCGCACCTGCCCGGGCCGCGGCCCAAGCTGCCGCGCTTCGAGCCGGCCACCTTCGCGGAGGAGTGGTGAAACTGGAAGAGCTGGCCCCACCGGCCCTGGCCGCCCTGCTGAGCGACCCCGAAGTGACAGATGTGCTGGTCAACGGGACGGAATCGGTGTGGTGCGACGGTGCCAGGGGCCTGCAGCGGGTGGCCGTACACCTGGGCGACACGGCCCAGGTGCGGGCCCTGGCGGCCCGGTTGGCGTTGGCTGGCGGCGGGCGGCTTGACGACGCTCGGCCCGCCGCCGACATCCACCTGCCGGGAGGCATCCGCCTGCACGCCGTCTTGCCGCCGGTGGCGCCGGCCGGGCCGCTGCTCAGTTTCCGGGTGCTGCGACGTGAGGCTTTCAGCCTGGAACAACTAGTGGCCGCCGGCACCATGCCGCCGGACTGCGCCGACCTGCTGGCCGCGCTGGTGCACGGGCGGGTCAACTTCCTCATCAGCGGCGCCACGGGGGCGGGCAAAACCACCCTGTTGGCGGCGGCTCTTGGCCTGGTGGCACCCACCGAACGGATAGTGGTGATCGAAGAGGCGGCCGAGATCGCCACGCCTCACCCCCACTGTGTGCGCCTGGAGGCCAAGGTGGCCAACACCGAGGGCCAGGGCGGCTTCACGCTGACCGAACTGGTGCGCCAGGCCCTGCGGATGCGGCCGGATCGGATTGTGGTGGGGGAATGCCGCGGCGCCGAGGTGCGGGAACTGTTGACCGCGCTCAACACCGGACATGAGGGTTCATGTGGCACCATTCACGCCAATTCGGCGAGGGACGTGCCGGCCCGGTTGGCGGCTCTCGGTTCGCTGGCGGGACTGGACCAGGCGACGGTGGCGGCGCAGGCGGCCTCGGCCCTGGACGCGGTGGTCCATGTGCGCCGGGAGCGCGGCGGGGCGGCCCGGCGGATCGAGACGATTGCCGTGTTGGGGCTGTCCCAGGGCAAGTTGGTGGCGCGGCCAGCCGTGCTGGTGCAACCCCGTGGGCTGGAGCGCGGCCCGGCCTGGGACGAGTTGGCCGGGCGGTTGGGATGGTAGGAGGGCGACAGCCGGCTGTTGGCACGCTCGATGAACTGGGCGATGCCCTGGCCGAGGTGGCGGCTTTGGCAACGGCCGGGCTAGATGGCGCCGCCGTGTGGCGGCCGGTGTTGGGTGACCGGACGCAGGTGGATCCCGCTGCGGTGGGTGAGGCGCTTGGGCAGTGGTGCGACGGGTTGGCGGCTCAAGGACGCGCGGCGGCCGATGTCGCCCGGTTTGCCACCGCAGTGGTGGCGGCGCAGCGGGTGGCAGGCGAGGTGGGTGGTTCCTTGACCGGCCTGCTCCGTGGCTTGGGCGAGGCCATCCGGGCGGCCCAAGAGGCACAGGACCAGTTGGAGGCCGCCCTGGCCGGGCCCAAGGCCAGCGCCCGGTTACTGCAGTTCCTGCCGCTGCTGGGGATTGCGCTGGGTATGGCGATGGGAGCGAATCCGTTGGGGGTGCTGGTGGGTGGCGGGCTGGGCACGGTTGCCCTAGGAGTGGGGTTGGGCTTGTTATTGGTAGGGCGGCTGTGGACGGGACGATTGTTGGCCCGGGCCGGGGGATCGCGGGGCCGGGGTGTGGCCGGCGATGGCGCCCGGTTGCTCGATGGCGAGGTGGCGGCCGGGCTGTTGGCCGGTTGTTTGGCGGCGGGGCTGAGTTTGCCGGCCGCGTTGGACGCGGCCGGCCGGGTTTGGCCAGGGCCGGCCGGGCGGGCCTTGGCCCGCGCCGGGGCGGCATTGGCCAGGGGTGAACCGTGGGCAGCGGCTTGGGCCGGGCCGGATAGGGCCGCGCCTGGAGTGGCCGGCATTGAGCGCTGCCTGGAGTTGGCCTGGCACAGCGGTGTCGAGGCCGGTCCTTTGTTGGAGGGCGTGCGCCAGAGCCTGGCGCGCCAGGCGCGCCGGGCAGCGGCGCAGGCCAACGCCAAATTGGGTGTCACCTTGATGCTGCCCTTGGGGCTGTGCTATCTGCCTGCCTTTGTGGCAGTGGGCCTGGTGCCGGTGATGTTATCGGTGGCCACGAACCTGGCGTATTGATCCCATGAATTCCGTTATCCACAGGCCAAAACCGGTTTCTGGGGTGGCCCGGCGTGTCGCGGTGTTTGCTTGACCCACACGGAGGGCCCACCGACAAGAAAGGAAACCGTAATGGAACCATTAGTCAGCCTCGATGGGCCCGGCCTGAATTGGGGGCCCGAAACCGGCGCCGTCACCGCCGAATATGCCATCGCCATATTGGCCGCGACCGGCTTCGCCGGCCTGTTGTTGGCCATCCTGCAAAGCGACACCGTGCGCGGTTGGCTGTCGGGCATTGTGCAGAAGGCTCTGGGCGCTTAATGCCCCCCGGATGGGTCAAAGCTGCTGGTCGAAGGACCGCCACGGTGGCTCGACGGGCCGTTTCGGCCAGGCCCTCCCGGAGCGATGGCGCGGCCTGGGGCCGCGCAGCCGGGCGGGACAGGGGCAGCGTCACGGTTGAACTGGCGCTGGCTCTGCCAGCGGTGGCGCTGCTGTTGGCCCTGGTCCTGGCCGCCGGCAGCGCCACCCTGGCCCAGATGGCGTGCGCCGACACGGCCCGGGCGGCGGCGCGAGCCGCCGCCCTCGGCCAGGACAGCGCCGCCGTTCAAGCCCTGGTGGTGAAGCGGCTAGGGCCGGCGGCCGGAGCCGTCATCAGCGTCGAAGGCGGTTCGGTCAAGGTCACGGTCAGCCGGCCGCGGCCGGCCGGCGTGACCCAGTGGATTGGCCAAGGGGCCGTCACGGCCACGGCCGTGGCGGCCTGCGAACCGATCCGTGGCTGCGGGCCATGAAGCGCCCTGGTGAGGCGTCCCGGCCGGCCCGCGCCGGCCGGGACGCCGGCTCCGGCACCGTCCTGACCCTTGGCCTGGTTGCAACCATCGCCACGCTGGCCTTGGCCGCAGCCGCCCTCGGGTCAGCCACTGCGGCTCATTGGCGCGCCCAGACGGCAGCCGACCTGGCCGCCCTGGCGGGCGCCCAGGCGCTCCTTGGCGGCGCCACGCTGGAACGGGCCTGCGCCCAGGCCGGGCAGATCGCTCAAGCCAACGGCGCTGAACTGACCGCCTGCGCGGCCCAGCCGGGCACACGCCTGCTGGTCGAATGCACCGCACCGGTCGCGCCGAACAGCCTGTTGGCCCATCTGGGTCCGGCCCGCGCAACAGCGGTTGCCGGACCACCCGCGCCGGCCAAGTCTGGCCAAACCAGCCCGGGCCGCGCGTACCAGTCTGGGCCAGCGAACCATCAGCCCTTGGCCGACATGTCCACCTTGCGGGAGGCGGCCCGCACCGCCGGATCGGGATGGGACCGTAGCGCCGTCACAACGTCGCGCCAACGCCGCGGCCAACCGGCCGCGGCCGCCGCCCCGGCCACTAGCGGCATGGCCAAGAGGGCCTCGGGCGTCTGGGCAATGCGTTCCGCCGCCTGGCAAAAGGCCTGCTCGTTGATGGCGGCGTAGCCGGCGTCAAAGGCCCGCTCCACCAGGTGGGCGGCGGGGTGAATGGCCCAAGGCCGGGCCGCCACCAGGGCGGCGATGGCCTCGAACTGGGCCGGTTTGAACACGGGTGGCTGTATCCGGAAGGTCAACCGGGCCTGAGCCTCAATGGCCAGGAAGAAGGTCTCTTCCCTGGTGGCCAACAGATCGGCCAGGGCCTGCAGCGTGTCCAGGGCCGGCGGCGTCTGGTCGATCGGCCGGGCAATCAGCGCCCGCACCACCGCCGCCACCCGGCGCAGGTTGGGTAGGTCCAGGTGCACTCCAGGCAGGGTGGAGGCCATCGAGTCGTTGGCGTACTCCATCAACTCGGCGCAGCAGTTGTACAGCACCTCGGTGGCCACACCATAGCTGGCAATGTGCGCCAACGTCCGGGCGTACTCCTCCCATTGGGGGTTGTCCGGGTCCCATAGTTGGTTCGCCAGCACCTGGGCGCCATCGGGAGCCCACGGCGCGTGTTTGTGGTAGACGGCCCGGGCGGCCAGCCGCACTCCCCTGTCGTCGCAGGTCAAAGCCTGGGTGACGGCCTCGGCCACGATCGGCCGGGCGGCCGGCGGCAGGGCCAGCGAGGGCGGCGACAGGATCACGGCTCGGGCCATGGCTGGCGCCAGGAACGGCACCTCGGTGTAGATGTCACGCACCTGGTCCGCCTGCGGCGCCAGCGTCTGGATGATCACTCCCATGACATCCCGGTTCAGACCAGGCCAGGCAAAGGCCGCCCGCAGCAGTGGCACCAGCCCTGGCAGCCGCGTCACCCCGGCCAGGCGGACCATCTCGGCCATCGCCCCAGGCGTTGCCGCCCGCTCCCCGGTCAGGAAGGGCCGCAGCAGGTCTGCCACGGTACCCGGCTCCAGGCGACGTAAGGCCGGAGCCAGGGCGTAAACCGCCGCGTTGGCCATGTCCGGATCACCCGCGTGGTCCAGTAGCGTCTGGGCCGCTCCCAGCGGGTTTTCGTTCAGGCGTAACGCCCCGAGGGCGGCAGACCACACCTCGGGATCGGCGCTAACCAGGTAGGGGCCCAGCCGGAATGGATCGGCCGAGGTGCATGCCCCAATCAGGTTCATGGCGATGCGCCACGACACCGGCTGGCGCTTCTTGGTCGCCATCCGTTCCGCCAGGGCCTCAAGGTAGGCCTGCTGCTGGCGCGGCAGCCAGCGGCCAATGGCATGGCCGGACACGGCCCGGGCCTGGCAGATTGGCAGGAAGAAGCGGTTGCGCTGGCTGAACGGACCCGCCGGCGGCTGGGCCACCAGATAGCGGTCCAGCAGGTCGGTGCGGCGCCGGATCAGCAGGGCGGTACAGGTAGCGATGTAGGCGGCGCTGGGCTGGGCCTCCAGGATCTGCTCCAACCGCTGGTCGCGGTAGCGGGGATCGGCCAGAGCCGCCGAAATGGCCCACCGCTGCCACGGCCCTTCTTGCGTGGCGGCCTGCATCAGCCACGGCCCGGTAATGTCCAATACCCGCTGGTCACGGGTGGTATCTAGCCGCCGGGCCAAGTGCAGCGCCTGCGGCAACTCCAACGTCCGGGCCCATGGCCGTATCACCGGCAACAAGGCAATTACCGTCTCACGGGCGGCCCCGCGCAAGCGGAACTCGGATTGGACCCGCGGCGTCAGCAACGTCTCAAGTTGCCGTAACGCCCAGTCCTTGACTTCAGGATGGCCGGTCCGCACCGCGCCGTCCACCAACCGCACCATCAGGCTGACCAGTTGCGACAGGGTCTCATTCGAGGTATCGGCGGCCTGCGCGCTGTAGCGGATGAACTGTTCCAGCCACTCCAGCGCGCCGGGCGTCAACAGCCGCACCTGATGTAGATGGGAAGCCAGTGTCCGCACCACCGCCAGGTGGACGGCATCGGGCTGGGCGGCCAGATCGGTCAGACCGGTCAGGGCGGCCTCAAGGGTGGCGCTGGACCGCTCCCGCAGGGCGCAGCGCAGCAGGTAGGCGTAACCCGCGGCCCGGTCTTCGGCCGCCGGCCGGCGGGTCAACTCCGTCAACCGATCCTTGGCCTCAGTGAATGGTCCAAACGAGTTGGCCTCAGCCTGCCGGTATTCAGACTTGCGGTAACGGTCTGCCAACACCCGGGCGCAGGCGTGGCGTTCGGTCTGCGGGAACAGGTCGAGCACCGCGTAGGTGAAGGCTGACCCTTGCGGCGGGGTGTCCAACCACTCCGTCTTGATCAGCGCCGGCCGTTGGCTGGGTGGCGTGGCCTTGAGCAGCCGGCAGTAGGCGGCCGGGTGGCCGGCTTCCGTGTCGGCCCACAGGGCGGGCGCCATGGCCTCGGCCCAACCGGCCTTGACCAGCGACTTGACCACCGACCGGGTCAGGTAGTCCCGCCGGGTGCGCCAATCGACATCGGACAATATGGTCACTACGCGCGCCGGGTCGTGGCGGACTAGGTGTTCCACGCACCGCACGGCCTTGGGGCTGGCCGGCGGCAACTGGTCTTCGAACAGGTCGAATACCGTCTCGGGCCGGGTTTCGGCCAGCATGGCCAGCAGGTTGATGCGGGCCGCCACCTCTTGCCGGCGCATCCTGGGCGGCAACGGCCGGATATAGGCGGCCAGGGCCTCGCCCACCACGCCGGGCAGGCGCCAGGTCAGGGTAACCAGGGTGGTTTGGCCGATGGTGCCGGCGGTGTGCAGCACCTCGGGCAGGATTTCGGCCGCCACCATGGGGCTGCAGGCTCCCAAGACGGCCGCCGCGGCGGCCGGACCGTACAGCTCGAAGACACGGTGCACGATGGCGTCCGCCACGTCGGTGACCTTGTTCCACACCAGGGCGTTGAACAGGGCGCGGCGGTGTTCCCGCGGCAGGTGGTCGATCATCGCCGCCACATCAGCTGCCCGGCCCAGTTCGACCGCGCTCATGATGGCTCGTGCCCCCACTGACGGGTCGGTCGCCATCCGCACCAGGTGGTCGGACTGGCCGGCCAGGTGGGCTAGCGTCAGCGACACGCGGCGGGTGAACCAGGAGCCTTCCGCCAACTCGGACAACAGGGCGGTCATCTCTGCAGGGGGCAGCGTGCGAGCCAGTTCGGCCAGGTAGCGTTGGCGCGCCGGAACACTCAACTGGTCGATGGCGGCGTACAGCGCGGCGGTGTCCACCCCTGGATTATTCCGCGCCGTGACCGGTCTGGTCGAGGCCTTTCGCCTCAAGCTGTGCTCAGAACCTCAACGGAGACGAGGGGAGGGGGCAATCCCTACTGGCCTTTGCGGTTGACCGTATAGCGCAGCGGGTTGGGCCGGCAGACGCATTCGGTGGCGATCTTGATGTCGTCCGCAATGGCGCCCTCCGCCCGCAACCGGTAGAGCACCGGCACCACCCGGTCCCGCAGCGAATATGGGTCGATCGTGTTGAGGTAGATCTTGGTGGCGCCTTCGAAGCCGGCCAGCGTAGAGATGCGCCACTTCAAGATGACGCGCCACGGCATCGGTGCCTCCGAGTCGATGGGCCGGTAGTGCCACTCCTCGTTGGCGGGCACAGCCACACCGGTGGCGGCATGCATGGCGTGGATCAGGTTCGACATGTCGCGCATCTCGTCCGGCCGGTGATCCCACGGATCGGGCGCCTCGGACTTGGAATAGATCTCGATGGTGGGATAGCGGTGGCCGAAGCCGGCAAACGCCAACGCGAAGTCGTTCTCCGCGATCACCAGGTTCTTGAACGCGGCGTAGTTGGCGGCGTCCTCGTTGTACAGGTCCGGATTGGCTCGCAGCCGTTCCAGGGCCAGACCATGCTGGACGCCGCGTTCGTCGATGGCGACCAACTGCTTGTGCAGGTGGTCCAGCGAGGCGCCGGCCGGCCGCAGCCAGTTCTGGAACACGGCCACGTAGCGGGCGTACCGGTTCATGGCGAACAGGTCTTGCATCGCCTCCACCGTGAGGCCGATGAACTGGCGGTGCTCATCCAGGCTGAGCGTGCCGGCAGAGGCCAACGCGGCATCGTCGGTAGCGCCATCGACAAAGTGCCGGCGGGCCACAATCACGTCATGGCCGGAAGCGAAGAAGCCGTGGGCCGCCTCCAGCAGATCGTCCGCCGTGGGGTTTGGGTCGGCGATGCCGGTCGCCTTCATCTTGGCCTTGACGATGCCTTCCAGGTGGGCGTGGCCGGCCGCTGAAGCCAGGTAGGTGGCGGCGTGAGCCCGCAGGTCACCGGGCAATTCGTAGCCGTAGTTGGCGTGCCAGTAGTTGTAAGACAGGATCTCGAACAGGTTGGGGATACGGCGGAACTCGGCCACCGTGGCGTCCAGGTTTTCGGCCGGCACCAGGCGCTGGGTGTGCCAGGCGCCATCCAGCGAGCGCACCACGCGGGCCTTCTCCGGCGGCGTCTCGCGGTAGCGGCGCTCGCAGAAAACGCAGTGGGCGCCGGCCTTGGCCGGGTCCAGCGGCTGGGGGTCGCGCTGTTGAATGCCCAAGGGCCGGTTGCCGCGCCCCGCCACCGTCCACACTTCAGTACCGGTGAACGGGTTGAGCTGCTTGACCGTGCCATCGGCCAAGGTGGCCACGTACTCGGGCTGTTTCATCAGGGGCTGCATGGCGGCGCCTTTCGCCGGGAGGGAATCGGCTCTATCTACTGCCTGCCAGGTTACCGCCCGTTGCCGGTCACGCCGTGTGGCCGCGCAGCTTGGTGA
This sequence comes from Bifidobacteriaceae bacterium, assembly GCA_031272885.1. GTDB lineage: Bacteria > Actinomycetota > Actinomycetes > Actinomycetales > WQXJ01 > JAISSX01. Next base: position 61,141 of record JAISSX010000030.1, read on the forward strand.
ACAGGTCGCGGAAGATCGGGTTGCGGTGCGCCAGGTAGGCTTCACGCACCGGGTGACGGGTCGTGTCCTGCCCCCAATGGCCGTCATCGGTCACCAGGGGGCTGGGGATCAGGGCGCTGGGCAGCCAGTCCGGGTTGATCAGGTAGCCGATGGCGGCCACGTCCCAGATCTCCTTGGCCCACCCGAAGTGATCGGTTTCGTAGGCGCAGAACTGCTCCAGCAGGGCGTCACACAGCGGGCTCGCACCGCCGATGGCGTCCCGCAACTCCGCCGGGGTGCTCAGCATGTGGGAGGCCACCCCCAGGCAAGGGATCAGCGTCACCGGGGCGCCGCAGTCCAACACCACGCGGGCGGCTGGGATGTCTTGGGCCAGGTTGAACTCGATGGTGTGTGGATAGCCTGAGCGGTGTCCCCCCAGCCAGATGATGGCGATCCGGTCCACGATGGCGGGTTCCAGCAGCAGCGCAGAGGCCACGTTGGTGATGGCGCCGATCGCCACCACATAGAGGGGCCGGCCCGGGTCGCGGGCCATCGCCTTAGCCACCAAGTCCCGGGCGGCCGGAGAGTCGACCGGCTTGGTGGGTCCAGGCAGGAAGGTGCGGGAACCTTCATAGACGAACCCGTCCGTGGGCCTGCCCAATAGGCGCAGCAGCCGCCGGATTTCGGCCTGGCTCTTGTCCATGCCGTCGCCCGGGTCGGTGGAGCGGTCATTCAGGAACGGGGCGGCGTAGATGGCCTGGACGTTGAGCCGTTCCGGAGACAGCAGGGCGTAGGCCAGGGCAAACTGGTCATCGACCTCGTTGTAGGTGTCGGTGTCCAGCACCATATCGATGACCTGTCCGGCGGGCGGCGGTTGCAGGCGGGCGGTCAGCCAGGCGGGGTCCTTGGGTTCCCAGAGGGCGGCTTTGGTGGTGGTGGGGGCTGGCCAAGTCATGCCCCCAATTCTCCCCCTCCTCACGAAAGGTCAATTCCGTTACTTGGGGTGACTGTCATGTCTCACCGGTTCGTGGACATTTGTGTCTCGCATCTTCGTGGACGATTGCGGACGGCCCGGTGCCCGATGCTGGCCGCCCCTCTGCGTCATCTCGGCCGAAGAGCCGAGATCTCCACCTCCATCGAGTCCGCTCGTTTCGGTGTTTCGCCTCATCGAGTCCGCCAGATCCGGCGTGGTTTCGCGTCGAGTCCGCTTTTTCCGGTGTGGGCCGACCGAACGCCGCGCCGGTGGGCGAGCCTGACCTGGGGAAACGCCGAGATCCCGGATCAAGTCCGGGATGACAAAACCGCGGAATTGACCTTTCGCGCAAGAAAAGTGACCTCTCGCGAGGAGGGGCGGGGCGGGCGCGGGGGTCAGGGCTGGGGGTAGGTGATGATGATCTTCTTGGTGCCGGGGCGGCGTTCCGCCACCAGGGCGAAGGCGTCCAGGATGTGGTCGAAGTCGAAGTAGTGCGAGATGAACGCATCGACGTCGAGTACGCCGGCGTTGATCCAGTCCATGATCTGGGCGTGGACGGCACCCTCTTCGGCCTTGCGGGGCATCTGCTGGAACTGCAGCGTCCAGTTGTAGTCCGCCGCTGACCAGTCGATTTCACCCGAAGTCTGGGGGCTGATGCCGTAGGCGCACAGCTTGCCGCGGTCCTTGATCATGCCCATGCCCTGGTTCAGCAGCGGCGTCAGGCCAACGGCGTCCACCACGTAGTCCACGCCTTCTGGCACCAGTGACCGCACCCAAGCCACCGGGTCCGCCTGGGTCGAATCAAGCACGTGGGTAGCCCCGGCGGCCGTCGCTTCGGCCAGTTTGGTGGCGTCGATGTCGATGGTCAATACGTGTTCCAGGCCAATCAGGGCGGCGAAGCGGGTGAATGACAGCCCCACCGGCCCGGCCCCGAACACCACCGCGCTTTGACCGGGCGCCATACCGAAATGCAGCGCGGCCGAATAAACCTCGCGCAGGGTGACAATCATGGCGGCGGCCTGCGGCGTCACCTTGTCGCCGGGTTGCAGCACCTTCTGGGCCAGGTAGGTCTGGTCAAACCGCGGGTCCTCCTGCCCGATGCCGTCCGCGGCCAGGGCGGCGGCGTCACCGATGACGCCGAACTCGGCAAATGAACCCCAAGCCGGGTATACGCCATCGACGGCCTCGTAGAGGAACGGCAGGGTGACCAGGTCACCCGGCCTGAAAGAAGTGACCTTGGCCCCCACCTCGATGACCTCACCAATGGCCTCGTGGCCAAGAGCGGCGGGGTAGAGACTGTGCCCCTTGAAGTGGCCGTGGATCAGCTTGGAGTCGGTGCCGGCGCAGACGCCGCAACTGACGGTACGGGTGAGTGCCTGATAGGGGCCGATCTGCGGCATGGGCAGGTCGTCGACGGACAACTGGCCGGCTTGGTCAACCACAAGAGCCTTCATGGGGCTGGGTCCTTTCCCTGTTCCGAGTGGTGGGGGCCACTCGGCTTAAGCCTAGACCGCGCGGCCGGGACCGCCTTTACATCTACCCACATCAAGGACAGATGTTTGACCGGTCGGTGTGGTCTGTGCCACCTTTACTAATCGTGAGTAGCCCTGTGCTGACCAATGCGCCGCGTCCCAGCGGCGTCTTCAGCATGTGTATGGGCGCGCGAATGTGTTGTTGTCGCCTCTAGACAACCCCTAACCACATTCACCCTGGCGCAATCCCTGGTCGCTTTCCCCGTGCCCGCGCCGCCCAACCCAAGGACTCACCATCATGGCTACCGCCACCATTGCCCCTTCGTTCCGTCCCCGCTACATCATCCGCAACCGCGCCGCTGCCCCGGCCGGCCCTGCCTTACCGGTGCGATCGGCCCGGTATGTACGCCTGGCCCGCCCGGCCCCGCAGGTGATGGCCCTGTCACCCGAATCGGTCCGGGCCGCCCGCGAATTCCAGGCCGTGCTGCAGGCCCTACCGCTGGAGCCAACCATCCGCATCGACCTGACCCAGCGCACCGTTCACGTGGGCAACACCCCGGTGTCGTTGACCGGCCGCGAGTTCGACCTGCTGGCCTACCTGGCGGCCCGCCCGGGTGAGGCCGTCAGCCGCGAGGCGTTGCGGGCCTCGGACACCTCGGGCCGCCAGGCCCCGCCCGGCAGCCGCGCCATCGACGTCCACATAGCCCACTTGCGCGAAAAGCTGGGCTTCCCAGCGGTCATCGCCACCGTGCACCGCCAGGGCTACCGCTTCAACCCCTCTTACCGGGTGGAGTTGGCCCAATGAGCGGCACGCAACCGGCCGGCGCCGATGCGGCCCAAAGCCCCAGTACCGACGGCGACATGCGAATGCCCCCGCCGGGGGCGCTACCACAAGGCGGTCACCAGGGCCGCCCATTGACACAACTGATCCACGGCGGCATCGACGGTGATCCCCTCACCGGGGCCGTCAACGTGCCGGTCTATCTCACCTCCACGTACAAACAGGACGGCCTTGGCCGCCACCGCGGCTACGAGTATTCCCGCACCGGCAACCCCACCCGCACCGCCCTGGAAGCCCTGATCGCGGACCTGGAACACGGCCGTTTCGGGTTGGCCTTCGCCAGCGGCATGGCCGCCATCACGGCGGTGCTGTCGCTGTTCTCCCAGGGTGACCGGATTGCCTTGTTGGGCAACGTTTACGGCGGCACTTTCCGGGTGATCGACCAGATCTTCACCCGGTTCGGCCTGACCTACGTGGTGGCGGACCCAACCGACGATGTCGCCCTCAAGGAGGCGCTGGCCGCCCCCACCAAGGCCCTGCTGGTCGAGAGCCCGGGTAACCCGTTGGGGACCGTGAGCGACATCGGGCATATTGCCGAACTGGCCCACCGGCTGGGTGTGCTGACCATTGTCGACAACACCTTCCTGACCCCCTACCTGCAGCGACCCCTTGACCTGGGGGCGGACATCGTGGTGCACAGCGCCACCAAGTACCTGGGCGGGCACAGCGACCTGGTGGCGGGGTTGGTGGCCTTGAGCGACCAGGCGCTGGCGGATCGGCTGTATTTCATCCAGAACGCCACCGGCGGGGTGTTGGCGCCGCTCGATTCGTACCTGGTGATCAGGGGAATTCGCACGCTGGGGGTGCGGATGGACCGGCACCAGGCCAACGCCACCGCCCTGGCGGAGTGGCTGGCGGCGGACCGGCGCGTGGCCCGCGTCTACTACCCCGGCCTGCCCACGGCCCAGGGCTATGACCTGCAGCGACGCCAGGCGGACGGGCCCGGCGGGGTGTTGTCGGTGGAACTGGCCGATGGCGGCGACCACGTCGCGTTCCTGGAGGCCTTGCGGTACATCACCCTGGCGGAATCGCTGGGCGGGGTGGAGTCGCTGGCCTGTCATCCGGCCACCATGACGCACGCCTCGATTCCGGCGCCGGTGCGGGCCCAGATGGGGATTTCGGACCGGCTGGTGCGGCTGTCGATCGGCCTGGAGGATGTGGCTGACCTGCGGGAAGACTTGGACCGGGCGTTGATGGCGGCCTTTGCGGGGGCGGCTGGTTCGGCGGTGTCCGATGGCGTGGGGGCGGTTCGATGAGGTACGCGGACGGCCTGCAGGCCCTGATCGGTCACACGCCCCTGGTCCGGTTGCGTCACCTGGGGGTACCGGACGAGGTTGGCCTGTTCGCCAAGTTGGAACTGTGGAACCCGGGCGGTTCGGTCAAGGACCGGATTGGCCTGTCGATGCTGGCGGAGGCCGAGGCCCGCGGCGATCTGCGGCCGGGCGGCGCCGTCATCGAGGCCACGGCCGGCAACACCGGCATCGGCATCGCGGTGGCGGCCCTGAACCGCGGTTACCGGGTGATCTTCGTGGTGCCAACCAAGTTCTCGGCCGAGAAACAACAGGTCCTGCGGGCCCTTGGGGCCGAGGTGATCAACACCCCGCGCGAGGACGGCATGCTGGGCGCGGAAGCCAAGGCCGAAGAACTGGTCCGCACCATTCCCGGCGCCGTCACCCTGAAACAGTTCTCCAACCCGGCCAACCCGCGCGCCCACTACGAGACAACCGGGCCGGAGATCTACCACGACCTGGACGGCCAGGTGGACTATCTGGTGGCGGGGGCCGGCTCCGGCGGCACCTTCAGCGGTGTGATGCGCTACCTGAAGGAACGCAACCCGTTCATCCAGGGCGTGTTGGCGGACCCGGTCGGGTCGATCATCGGTGGTGGCGACCACGCCGACTATGAGATCGAAGGTATTGGCAACGACTTCATACCCTTGGTGATGAACCTTGACCTGGTGGACCGGGTGGTCAAGGTGACCGATGATCAGGCCTTGGCCGGCTTGCGCCGCCTGGCCGCCGCGGAGGGCATCCTGGCCGGTACCTCCAGCGGTGCCGCCCTCCACGCCGCGCTGGAGGTGGCCAGCGGTCTGACCAGAGGCAACGTGGTGGCGATCCTGCCTGACCGCGGTGATCGCTACCTGTCGAAAGGCATCTTCGGGTGAGCCCTGATCCGGCCCTGGGATGGGGTTTCACCACCCAGCAGATCCACGCCGGCGGCGGGCCCGAGCCCGCCACCGGCGCCGTGGCCCTACCCATCTACCAGACCACCGCTTACCAGTTCCCCAGCACGGCGGCAGCGGCCGGGCGCTACGCCGGCACCGAACTGGGCTACACCTACGCCCGCCTGAACAACCCGACCCAGGCCGCCATCGAGCAACGCCTGACCGTGCTGGAAGGGGCCGCCCACGCCACCCTGGTCGGTTCGGGCCAGGCCGCGGTGGCCTTCACCCTGCTGACCTTGGCTTCAGCCGGCGATCACATTGTGGCCAGCCCGGCGCTGTACGGCGGCACCATGGCGCTGCTGCGCACCAACCTGGCCCGCCGCGGCGTCGAGGTGACGGTGGTTGACCGGCTGAACGACGCCTCCGCCTGGCTGGCGGCGGTGCGGCCCGGCACCAAGGCGTTTTTCACCGAATCGGTGGCCAACCCGGGCGGTGACGTGGCGGACCTGGAGGCGCTGGCTGGCGCCGCCCACCAGGCCGGCGTGCCGCTGGTGGTGGACAACACGGTGGCCACCCCCTATGTGCTGCGGCCCTTGGACTGGGGGGCGGACATCGTGGTCTATTCGGCCTCCAAGTACCTGTCCGGACACGGCACCGTGATTGCCGGCGCAGTGCTCGATGGCGGCCGGTTCGATTTTTCTGTTGAGCCGGCCCGCTGGCCGGACTTCAACAGCGAGGTGCCCGGTTACCCGGGCATGGTTCTGACCAGGGATTTCGGTGCTGACGGGCGCCTCAACCGGGGTGGGCCCAACATGGTGTTTGGGGTCAAGCTGCGTCTGGAACAGTTGCATGACCTAGGAGCATCGATTTCGCCTTTCAACGCCTTCCTGCTGGGGCAGGGTCTGGAGACGCTGTCGCTGCGGATGGACCGCCACCTGGCCAACGCCCGCCGCGTGGCCGAATACCTGGCGGCCCGGCCCGATGTCGCCTCCGTCACTTACGCCGGCCTGCCCAGTTCGCCCTACCACGCCCTGGCCCGCAAGTACGTGCCGCGCGGCCCGGGCGGGATTGTGGGCTTCGACCTGCCGGGTGGCGCGCCGGCGGCGCAGTTGTTCGTTGAGTCGCTGGTGTTGTTCCGGCACGTGGCCAACATCGGTGACGTCCGGTCGCTGGTGATCCACCCGGCCTCCACCACCCACGCTGTTATGACTCCTGAGGAACAGTTGGCGGCCGGGGTGCGGCCCGGCTTTGTGCGGCTGTCGGTGGGGATTGAGGACGGAGTGGATCTGTTGAACGACCTGGATCAGGCCTTCCGGGCGGTGCAGGCGGCGGGGCTGGGGGAGCCGGCGAGGGTCGCAGCGGCCGTGGGGGCCGCCGCACCGGTGGGGGCCGCCGCATGACCGGGTCGATCACCGACGTGCCCGGCATCCGGGTGGGCCAGGTCCAACGTGTTGGCGACGGCTGGCGCACGGGTGTGACGGTGATCCTGCCGCCGCCGGGTACCGAGGCGATGGCAGACGTCAGCGGTGCGGTGCCCGCCACCCGCGAGGTGACGGGTCTGAAGCCGGGCGGCTGGGTCACCCAGCCGCACGCCGTGGTGTTCAGCGGCGGTTCGTCCTTCGGGTTGATCGCCGCCCATGGCGTGATGCGGTACTTGGCGGAACGCGGCATCGGGCACCGGGTGGGTACCAGCGCAAGCGACGTGGTGCCGATTGTGCCGGGGGCCGCCATCTACGACCTGGGTCGCGGCGGGCAGTTTTCGGCCACGCCCACCGAGGCGATGGGTTACGAGGCGGCGGCGGCGGCCGCTGCCACGCCCCTGGGTGGGCGGGTGGCGCGCGGCCGGGTGGGTGCAGGCACAGGTGCGACGGTCGATAACGAGCGCGGCCCCGGCGGGGTGGGCAGTGCCTCCCTGCGGGTGACGCTGGACGGTTCGGTGCCGGTGTGGCTGGGCGCCCTGGTGGTAGCCAACCCGTACGGCGTGCCGCTGGTCGGTCCTGGCGCGGAGGCGGCATCGGGCAGGGCCGGCGCGACAGGCACGGCAGGTACCCCGCCGCCGTTCAACACGGTGCTGGTGGCGCTGGCCACGGACGCCCGGCTGGAGGCAGGCGACCTGTCCCGCACGGCCCGGGCGGCCCAGGACGGCATCGCGCGGGCGGTCGATCCGGTCCACACACTGGCGGACGGCGACACGGTGATTGCCCTAGCCACGGGCGCGGTCCCGCCGGCGGACGGGCAGCCCAGGTGGCGGCGCGATTCGCTGATTGCCCTGCAGGCCGGCGCCGCCCACGTGGCGACGGCGGCCATCGCCGATGCTTTGGCCGGGTAGCTCTAGGGACGTGATCTTCTCCGTCCCGGTTGCTCAAACCAACAGACATGACAAACGAGGGCTTGGCGGGTGGTGCCCGTCAAGCCCTCGTTCTTGGGGGGACTGAATACTGCTCAGCCGCAGATCAGCCGCAGATCAGCCGCAGGTGAAGGTGCCCTTCGCCGTGACATCGATCACCAGGCCCAGGCTGTCCGGACTGTCGCCCGAGACCAGGTAGCCGTTGGCTTCGAAGGCGTCTGCCATCTGGATGACCGACTGGTCATAGGCCGGGTCGGTGGTGCTCGCACTGACCTCGTGGTCGTCGCACTTGTAGTACCACTGGGCTTCGTCGGTCAGATTGAACTGGGTCACCAGCGTGGAGCCGTCCGACAGGTGGTCGGTCACCGTGTGGTGGTTGGGCGGGGTAGGCGCAGGCGTCGAATCCCAGTAGGCCAGGTAGATGCCGGCCACGCTGTAGTGCGGCCAGGGGCCCTGGTGTTGGTTGGGCTGAACGGTGGCGGTGAAGGTCTCACCGGGGTTCACGTAGACCGTGTCACAGGGGCCGGCGCTGGACCAGTCGCCCTTCCACAGGCACCAGTAGTCGCCCCAGCCCTTGACGTCTTCCCAGACCTCGAAGGCCATGACGCCGGTGCCGGTGTTGGTCACGTCGATGGTGACACTGTCGTAGCGCTTGATGTGGCTCGAATGGCCGGTCGAACTCCACGTGCCCTTGCCGTAGTCATCGGTCTCGTTGACCGAGTCGTGGCGGGTGGTGCCCAGCGTCGGCGCGGCGGCCGCCTCGGAAGGCTTGTGGCCGGCCTGGTACAGCATGACGTGGGCCGTGGTGGTCGAGTTGGACCCGGAGACGGCCTCGCCGGAATGATCGGTCTGCGGATGGTCGTTCCAGTCAGCCGCCAAGGCCGCTTGGTCGACCTGGCTGGCCGATGCCGCCTGGCCGGTTTGGTCCGGATCTTCCGCCTCGGCCGGGCCAGTCAACTGGAGGGTGATCCCCAGGCCCAGAAGGGCGGCCGTGAAGCCACCCAGGATGATGTTGGCGATGTGGCGGCGGGACGCGCGCGTTGTGTTCGCCATGATGTTGCTCCTTAGGTTCCGCTGTGTCAGCGGGGCCCGCCTGTTTGGCGGGTCACCTATGCCGAACGCAGCCGGGGATGGAGCTATTCCCGGATGGGAGAGCGTGCAGAAAAGTCTCTGGCCAAGGGCCCAGAAGCTGAGAATCCTCTCAGACGGCGGCCGGTTGCCGCAGGATGGACGCCATCTTCTTGCCCTTCGCCAGTTCATCCACCAGCTTGTCCAGGTAGCGGATCTTCTGCATCAACGGGTCTTCGATCTCTTCGACCCGGTAGCCGCAGATGGCCCCCTTGATCAGGTGGGCGTTGGGGTTGAAGGCCGGCGCCTGGGCGAAGAACGTCTCCAGGTCAACGTCATCGGCCATCACCTTGGCCAGGCCGGCGGCGTCATAGCCGGTGAGCCAGGCAATCACCTGATCGACCTCGGCCCTGGTACGGCCCTTGCGTTCGGCTTTGCCCACATACAGGGGGTAGAGCTTGGCGAACTTCATCGCATAGACCTTGTGCGGCTGGACCATGACCAAAGCCTACCCACTCCCCTTCCTCGCGAGAGTACGGTTATGTAGGTCCCAGCCATCTCCTTGCAACACGTTTATGCAGGTCAGAGCGTTGCGCCAGCGAGGCCTCGACTACACAACCGTACTCTCGCGAGAATGGTTCGCGAGAATGGTTACTTGGGTTGGGTGACCGTCACCACCACCGGGGTAGCGCCACGGGCCGAGAACGTCACGTGGGCGGTGCGGGCCACGCCGGTGGTGTTGGCGTCAGCCACCAAGGTGGCCGTGGTGCCAGGCACATTGGTGCCGGCGGGCACATGCAACCAGTCCGCATCGGAGGTGGCCTCCCACAGCTGGGCTGGAACCATGTCCCACTGCGGCAGCGTCACGGTCCGCACCGTTGTGCCGCCGGTACGGGGTGCCGCCCAGGTGGCCGCTCCGGCCGCCAACGTCGGTTGGCCCAACTGGCCCACCACGACCGTCTCCACCGCTGTGGTGCCTGACCGGATTGTCACCGTGGCCCAGCGGATGGTTGACGTAGTGTTGGCTGTGGTGGTCACCGAAATGCCATAGTCGGTCACGGTGGTGGTCAGCCAGGTGGCGTTGTCGGTGGCTGCCAGCTTGGTGTAGCCGCCCCTGTCATTCCAGGCGTTCATCAAGGAATAGGCCGTTGCGTCCAAGATGAGTGGATCAAGCCATACCTGTCCAGGTTCAAGTTGGACCGGCGTGGGGCCGGCCGCCTGGGTCACCGTTATCACCCGGCTGACCGTTCCGGCCGTCACCGTCACCCTGCCCACCCGGCGCACGGACGTGGTGTTGGCGTCCACGCCAAGAACCAGCCAGCCACCAGAGACGGAGTCGCACACGTGCAGCCAGGCCGAATCCGACGTGGCCTGCCAGTTGGTCCGGTTGGACGTCACGGTCACCAGGAGGCTGTTCACCCCGTTGGTGGGGCTCCAGGTGGTGGGCGAGACGGTCAGCGTGGCCGCGGCCGCCGCCGCCTGCGTCACGGTCAGCGTCTTCGACAGGTCGCCGGCCACAATCGTCACCGTGGCGGACCGGGCCGCGCCCTCATTACGGGCCGCCTGAACCACCACGTAGTCACCGCTGACGCCCACCACGGACTCGCGGTGCGACACGGTTAGCCAAGCCGGCAGCAAGGAGGCGTTCGCCACCCGCCAGGTCCCAACGGAGGCCGTCACCCGCACCGCGGTGGACCCGCCGCCCCATGGGGCCGCCCAACTGGCCGGCGCCAACGTCAACGTCGCCGCCGCCTGGGTCACCGTAAACGTCCTGGTCAGGCCAAGCGCGGTCACGGTCACCGTGCCGGTACGGGCCGCGCCCGTGTTGGGCTGGGCCGTCAACGTGAACTTCTGTCCGGTTGTCCCTGTGGTGGTGTCGAACGATACCCAAGCCGGGCCGGTAGCCGTCCACTGACCCAGGTTGGTGGTCACCGTCACCGTCCGCGTCGCCCCCGAGTTGACCGGCAGCCAAGTGCCGGCAGGCGACAGCGTCAGCGTGGCGGCGGCCTGGGTCACCAGGAACGTCACGGTCCTGGAACCGGCCGCAAACGTGACCACAGCCGACCGGGCCGTTCCACCGGTCGCAGCCGTTAAGGTGGGGTACTCGCCCGCCGCGCCGCTGGTCTTGTCGGCCGTCAACCAAGCCGAGGCGGCGGCCGGGATGGTCACCTTCCAAGACGGCTGGTTGGTGGTGATGGTGACACGCTGCGAGCCGCCCGGTACCGGTGCCGCCCAACTGGTGGGCGAAAGGGTCATGGTGGCCCGGGCCGCCTGTGTCACGGTCAACTGGGCGGTCTGGCCGCAGCCGCCCACCGTCAACGTGGCGGTACGGGTGCCCGATGTCGCGTTGGCGCTTACCGTCACGGTCACCGTGGTGTTGCGCACACCGTAGGTGACATTCCGGGTCAGCCAACTGGCGCTGGTGGAGGTGCTCCAAGCCGAGCAGGTGGTGGTCACCTGGAGACTCATGGACTGGGCCTGGTCGGTGGTGTTCCACTGGGTCTGAGACAGGCTCAGCGTCTGGATCACCACGGCCGAGGTGGCGCTACCAGTGGCCGAAACCCTGGATGGGGCCGTGGCCGTCACCCTGACCTCAAGCTGGTACCCGGTATCGGCCGCCACCACCGTGTACTGGTTGGAAGAACGCGGCCCGGCCACACGGGTCGAACCGCGGTACCACTCATATGTCACCGTGGCATCGGCCGGGAACACGGAAGCCACCGACGCCGTCAACGTCTCCCCCACCTCGGCCGTACCGCTGAGGCTCACAGCCCCCAACGCCGCCGGGCGCCAAGGCACCGTCACCAGGGGCGAATACCGCACAGTCTGAGGACGGTACGGCGCCGTGGCAGTGACCTTGACGTAGAGGTTCTGACCTTCGTCGCCGCCCGAGACCAGGTACTGGGGCTGCGTGCTGGGCCCGGCCACCAGAGTGGAACCCCGGTACCACTCGTAGGACAGGGTGGCGTCGGCCGGATCCAGGTTGGTGACTTCAGCGGTCAGGGTCTGGGCCACACCGGGCGTGCCGGTGATGTTGACCGCGAACGTTGGGGCGGTCCCTTCGACCATCACCGGGCCATAGATCTCCTGACCATCCAGGCAGTTGGGCGCCGTGACGGTGGCCACCAGCGTGAAGGGCTGGGCGCCATCGGCGGCTTGGATGGTGTAGGTGGCAAACGGGCTGGGCCCATGCACCAGGGTGTCGCCGCGGTACCACTCGTAGGTGACATAGGCCTGGCCGGACGGATAGAGCCCGGTCGAAGACGCGCTCACGGTCTGTCCCACCTTGAAGGTGCCCAGCACCGTCAGGGTGCCGATCGACGCCTGGGCCTGCGGGATGGTGGCCGTGGTGGCGGTGCCGGTGGCGGCCGTTCTGGAGGCTGCCGTGGCCGTCACCTTGACCTGAAGCTGGTTGGCGCCATCGGCCACTTGGACCACGTACTGGTTGGAGGAGCTGGGCCCGGCTACGCGGGTCGAACCGCGGTACCACTCATAGGACAAGGTGGCATCGGTAGGGAAGACGGAGGCGACGGATGCCGTCAACGTGCTGCCCACCGTGGCGGAGCCGCTGATCGTGATGGCGCCCAGGGTCACCGGCCGCCAGCCAACCGTGACCGGGGTGGAGTCCTTGACAGCCGAAGTGCGGTACGGCGCGCTGGCGGTGACCTGGACCTTCAGCGACTGGCCTTCGTCGGCCGCCGAGACCAGGTACTGAGGCTGCGCACTAGGCCCGGCCACCAAGGTGGAACCCCGGTACCACTGGTAGGACAGGGTGGCCGTAGCCGGCCAAACGGAGGCCACATTGGCCGTCAGCGTCCCGCCAACCTGGGCCGAACCGCTGATGGTGACCGTGCCTAGCGTGACGGGCCGCCAGGCGATGACGACGTTAGCGGAGCTGGCATAGGCCCTGGTGTTGTTCGGGGCGGTGGCGGTCACGTTGACCGAGATGGTGCCGCCTTCGTCGCCTTCCTGAACGATGTAGGTCGATGACGTGGCGCCGGCGATGACGGACCCATCGGCCCGCATCCACTGGTAAGTCAGGACGGCGCCGGGCGGCCTGACGTCGTTGGCCGTCGCCTCCAAGGTGCCGCCAACCACCCGGTCACCCGTCACGGTGACCGAGCCGATATAGGCATCCTGGTCGATCTGCAGCACATTGGAGTACTTGACCAGCGGGTCCACGCCCGGCCGGCTGGCTGTCACCCTGACCTTGACCGATTTGCCCTGGTCGGAGGCTTGGACGGTGTAGGTGGCGGTCTTGGTGCCGCCGCCGGTGGTGGACGATGTTGCCACGACCGTCTCGCCGCTCAGCCACTCGAACGTGACCGTGGTGTCGGCGTCATCGGGCGTGACATCGGCCGTGACGGTGAGGGTGTTGCCCTGTACCGGGGTGCCGGTCAGCACCGGCGTGGTCAGGGTGGGGGCCGTCAGCATGGGGGTGCGGCGGGACTCTTGGGCGCCACCGTCGCAGGTGCGCAGTTCCAGGCCCTCGTGCGTGGCGTCGGGGGCCAGGTATTCGGACCACTCGCCGCAGGTGTATTCGAAACCGGCCGCCTCGATGGCGTCGCCCAGCAGCTTGCGGGCGTAGTCAAGCTGGCCAGACCAGTTGTTGGGCCGGTAGGCCCAGCCGGCGGCCACGATCGAACCGGGATTGCCTTCCTCTTGCTCCACCAGCATCGAGTCCAGGATGGGCTGGAGGGCTTCTTCGCCCAACACCATCTCGGCCAAGGTCAGGTAGTCGTAGTCATCCAGGCCATCGGCGAACTGCTTCAACCTCAGCGATGCGATCAGGTCGGTCGAGTCAAGACCAAGGCTGGCCGCCGGGTAAACCAGTTGGGCCTGGCCGTTGTTCTGGACGTAGTTGCCGCCTTCCTGCCACGGATCCCAATAGGAGTGGCCGCCTTGGCTCCAGTTTTCCCAGTCGGCCGTCTGCCAGTAGAGGATGCCCTCCACGCCCAGTTTGTAGGCCTGCCACAGCAGGGCCCGACGGTCCAGGCCGGGGTTGATGCCGTTGTAGAAGAACAGGTCCAGGCTGGCAAGGGGGAAGCCGCCCGGATACATCCACAGCTTGCCGCCGTCTGCCTTGACCTGTTGGCTGGCCGCGGTCAGGCCCTCATAGTCGGCAATCCAACTGTTGGCGATGGGCACCCAGACGTCCACGCGGTTGGCGTACTGGGCAACGTAGTCCGCCACCGTGTTTTCTTCTGCATCGGGGACGGCGGCGCCGAAGGTGCCGATCAGGTGCGGGTTGTCATCCCACATGCCCTTGATCCAGTAGAGCGCCTCGTCAATCCAGGCCGACACATACTCAGCGGCTGGCTGCTCGTCCATGGTGTAGAAGTAGGCCTTGTCCAGCATCTCTGGGTACTGGCTCAAGATCTCGTAGTACTTGGCCGTCTGGCTGGTCCACAGCCAAGGCTGTTGGGCGTTGTACGGGATGGAGACAGACGTCACCCGCGGGTCATAGAGGTACTCCGCGGCGGCCCGTGGGTCGTCATCGATCAGCCCCCAGGGCAGTTCGTAGCCCGAGATGCCGTGGTCCAGCAGCAGGTCATACCAGGCCTTGATGACGGCCTTCGCCCCTGCCGCGTCCTCGGCGTCGGTGTTGCCGATCGGGTTGCCGTAGCCGCTGGCCATCACCAGGGAATCGGTCAGCCAGTAGCCGGAGGCCTGATTGAAGTTACCGAACGCAGTGGTGGCGTAGTGCCCTTCCGGCAGCGCGAAGTCCCACACGTGGGCCGTCACCGGCGTGATTCGCAGCGGGGTGGCGCTGCCTTCTTCGTAGATCCTGACGGTGGCGGTGTAGTCACCGGGCGTGGAGTCCTTGGCGGTTTGCAACTCGATGTACCAGGCCAGCGAATTGTTGAGGTCCGCCAGCAGGTATTCGCCGTTGTAAGGCACAAGCGCGTCCGCGTAGTGGCCCATGCCGGCGTCGGAGCCGAAGCCGCCACCCAAGGCCCACATGTAGCGCTCGTTGTAGACGGTTGGGGTCAAGGTGGCCCCACCTGGGCCGGTGAAGTCAGTCACCTCGAGGCGAATCTGGTGGCTGAAGCCCTCGGTCTTCTCCCAGAAGAAGGCCTGGAAGCCCTCCCGCTCGTTGCGGGCCAGCGACACCGAGTAGCTGTTGCCGGAGAAGACCCAGCCCAGGTAGTTGTACATCTCGAACCACCAGATCTGGTTGTCGCCCCAGGACTCAATGTCGGGTGAACGGCCCTGCAGGGTGCTGGAGCCGAGACCCCAGAAGACTTCGGAGGCGGGCGGTGGGTCGTCGGGCGGGTCAGCCAGCGCGGGGGCCTGAGCCAGGGTGAAGGTGGTGGCTAGAGCCAGGCAGACCGCACCCGCGGTGGTGGCGCGACGACGGATGGCTCGGCGAATGGGGCTCATGGGGATCATCCTTTGGAGGGGTGTTCAGTTGGGCGAATGTGGTCAAGCGGTATTCGTTTCAGGCCGCCGCAGCCTGGCCGCATTGGTGGGCGCCATCGCCCACTCGCCCAGGCGCCATCGCCCGGGCCCTTTTTGCCTATTGACTAGCGAAAATGTACCACAGGCTGTAGGGGTTGGCGGCGGTGCCCGATGGCGCCCGGCTCCGGCGGGTCCCGCTGGCGCCCGGGTAGCCTGGATACGTCAGGCGGCCTGTCTCCAATTGTCGTGCCCCGAGCCGCCGGAAAGTGCGCCACTGTCATGCCCAAACTCCGTGCCGTCATCGCCACCCCGTTGCCGGAGGCCCTGTGCCACCTGATCGCCCGGTTGGAACCCCGGCTGGATCTGGTGTGGGAGCAGAGCCTGCTACCGCCGGAACGCTGGCCGGCCGATTACACAGGCGACCCGGCTTGGCGGCGCAGCCCTGATGAGCAGGCCCGGTTCGAGGCCATGGTGGACTCGGCCCAGGCCCTTTACGGCATTCCGGATGTTGACCCGGACGCGGTGGGCCGCACCGTGGGGGCCCACGCCCATGTGCGCGGGGGCCCAACCCGGGCCGCCGGCGGCGGCGCCCACGTTATTCGGGGGCGGGTGTGCCG
>JAISSX010000080.1 GCA_031272885.1 Bifidobacteriaceae bacterium
GGGGCGGACGCCATCGGGCAGCCGGGTAGAGACTTGTTGCACTCTCAGGCCCGAGAATCTGCAACAACTCTCTGCCCAAGGGCCGGATCGGGCCTCTGGACTGCAACAAGTCTCTACCCGGTGGGCTGTGGGGGGGTGTGATCCCGGCTCGGAGGCCGGGATGACCTTGAGGAGGCCGGGGTGACACACAATCACACCGGGACGACCAGCCGGGCAGCGATAACAACTAGCCAAACCGCGACGACGACTAGCCAAGCCGCGACAATAATGAGGGGGTGCGGGCCCGTGTGGGCCCGCACCCCCTCAGATCCCGGGTCAAGCCCCGGGATGACACACAATCAAACCCGGAAGATGAGAGCTTCACCAGGCGGTGTTCCTCGCGCCGTTGGCGTTCGTCAACCGTTGGCTGGCTTGGCTCAAGACCCGTTCAGCAAGCTGAACGGGTCTTGGCCTCACTTCACCAGGCGGTGCCAATCAGCTTGGGCGCCTGGAACGACCCGCCGCCGTTGCCGCGGTAGTACCACAGCTCGCCGGTGGCGTTGTTGCGGCCCACGATGTCTGCCCGGCCGTCGCCGTTCAGATCCGCGCCGGCCGCCAGTTCGAAGGCGCCCCAACCGCGGCCCACCTGCTTCGGCACACCGAACGTGCCGTTGCCGCGCCCGTTGTAGGCCCACAGGGTCGAATCCGGCAGGATGGCCAGAATGTCGTTCTTGCCGTCGCCGTTCAGGTCACCGGCGGCATACAGTTCCAGGCCAATCCAGCCCTGGCCCACCTGCTTCGGCTGGCCCTTCCAGCCGCCCTTGCCGTTGCCGGAATAGAGCCACAGGCGTCCGCCGGCGTCGATGGCCAGCATGTCGTTGGCGCCGTCTTGCGTCAGGTCACCGGCCGGGATGATGCGGAAAGGCGTCCAGCCGTGGCCGATTTCGACACGCTTGCCAACGTACCCGTAGCCGGTCCCCGGGTACAGCCACATGTAACCGCTCTTGTCAACCGTCACGATGTCGGCATAGCCGTCGCCGTTCCAGTCGCCCGGCCCGTAAACCTTATTGCCCGTCAGGTCGTTGGTGGTGTAGGACACCAGCGTCTCCTTGGCCTCCAGGGTGGAGGAGGCGGTGAAGTCATACCGATGCATGGTGCCGTTGGAGAAGATGCCAACCACCTCGCCGTAGTTGTCGCCGCTGCAGGTAGCACACCTGGGCTTGTCCAGGCTGGGCGTCAGGGTGAAGGACTCGTAGTTGTTCATCTCGGTGACGGTCAGCCCGTAGGTGGTGTTGTAGGTGTTCTTGGTGTTGGTCGACGACCACACGTTGACGAAGTAGCGGCCCGCCGGCAGGCCCTTGCCGTAGTCGCTGGCGCGGAAGGTGGTGGAAGTGACCGAGTTCTCGGCGTACTCGTATCCCACCAGGTTGCCGGACGAATCCTGCACCCTGACGTAGGCGTAGTGCTCGCCGCTGGGGCTGATTACGGGGTGGGTCAAGGTCCATACCAGAGTGCCAGGCTTGGGTAGATCCACCACGTAGTAGTCGTAGTCGGAGTAGCCGGTTTGGGCGAGCATTGAACCAGTGATGGTCTTGCCTAGGGCTAGCGAGGTCGCGCTGGAGCTGGCGTCGTTGGGCTCGGCCTCGGTGTAACCGGCCGTGTGGGTCACCTTGACGTTGTACTGCTTGCCCCAATACAGCGCCTTGGTATAACCGCTAACCACGCTGAGGTAGTAGGTGCCGGCGCCCACGAACATCTTGGTGGCAGCCACCCGGGCGCCGTCGTATTCAGCCGCCGTCAGATCCCAACCGTAGAGCGCGGTGCTGACGCCCTGCTTGAAGAGCTTCACCTTGTATTGCTGGTCAGGTGAGGCGGTGCCCTGGTAGGTGAAGGACAGGTTCAGTTGGCCGGTGGAGCCGACCGAGAACTTGTAGTAGTCGGTGTCATCCGAGGTTCCGGACACGATGGACCCGCTGATGGTCTGACCTAAGGTGAGGTTGGTGGCGGTGCCTTGGGCGTTGTTGTCCTCGATCTCAACGGTGCCAGGGGTGAAAGCAATCCCCAGTGAATACGTGGACGTGACATAAGGATCCAGGCCGATCACCCAGGTGCCTGCCGGCAGGGCAATGTAGTAGTCCTTCATGGGCGAGCCGTTGTAGTGGGTCTTCTCGACCGATTGCCGGAAGACCCGGCTGGAGTTGGTGCTGAGGTAGTCGCACGCCGTTGCGGTGGCCTTGCACAATGCCAAATTCCAGGCGTATGTGCTGGTCAGGGTGGAAGGGAAGGTGAGATTGATCGTCAGACGGCCGGCCGCCGAAGTGGTGAACTTGTAGAAGTCAAGGTCACTGATCGAACTGGACGAACCATTGACGGTGTCACCGACGTTGATGGCCTGGGCGGTGGCGGGGGTGTTGTTGTTGCCGGTGGTCTCGTTGATGGTGGCCATTGGCACCAACAAATCCGGCTGGGCGGCCGAACTGCCGGCCCAGGCGGCGGGGCCGGCCACCAGGCCGGTCATGGCGAAGGCTGCGGCGACAGCCACCAGCCCACGGGATGTGCGACGTCTCATGTTTCTCTCCTGAACACTGGGGGGCGGCCCCAGGCGATGGGGCCCTCGCCGCGAGTAAACACCCTCCGCCCAAACGGCCGCAATGGGGAGAAGTCCCCATCCCCTTGCCCGATGGCGTCCCCCGCCATCGTCCGCCTCCCCGCCGCACGAAAGGGCGAACAGGGCTAACTGGGAAGGCCGCGGGCGGGGCTAGCGGGGAAGGCCAAGGGCGGCGGCGAGGGCGGCGGCGGAGCGCGGGCCGGCGTGGATGGCCTCGACGAAGGCCCGGCCTTGGGCGGCCAGCGCACGGAAGTGGTCCCGTTCGGCCAACACCTGGCCCAACACGGTCTCCAGTTCCGCCGCCGTGGCCTGCACTACAGGCAGCTCAAGCCCTGTCTCCTGCAGCACCGTGGCCCGCACCGAAGCGTCCACGTCCGACACCACCACGCGCCCGGCCGCCATCGCCTCGCAGGCCGCCACACCGTAGATGCCCAGCCGGAACTGGTCCAGCACGATGTCGGCCGTGCGGTACAGCTCCAACACCTGGGCGGCCACCAGCCCTTCGGCCCGGACGTACTCGATCAAACCCGCGGACGCCAAACGCCGCAGGACTGGCTCGATCAGGTCAGTCCCCTTGAGCAGCGGATTCGACGGCACATGGACCACCCGTGGCACGGCCCGCTGCAAGACCCCACCCAGCCCGGCGGCATCGGGCAACGCCACCACGGAGGGGCACCAAGCCGCCCCGGGCACTAGCTCAAGCAGGTCGGGCGTTGACACCAATGAAGGCAGGCCAAGACCGAGCAGGGCCGCCCGGTTCCGCCGCGCCGTCGCCTCCAGTTCGCGGGCCCGGCGGCGCAACTGCGGCAAGGCATATGGCGAGGCGGTGTGCCCTGCCACATGCCACGACGGCAGCCGGATGTCGCTGCCGTGCCACATCAACGCCACGGCCAAACCGGCCTCCCTCAAGGCTGCCAGTTCCCGTTCGGGTGCGAAGCCGAACAGCCGCCCGAACAGCGGCCGGCCGGATTCCAGCACAACCGCGTCGAACCCGTCCACCACCCGCCCGTACAACTCGGCGAAGAATGCTCTGGGCTGGGCATAAACGCTGATCGGGACCACATAGGAAGCAGGGAAGGCGAACACCGGGTTGGCCACGTAGGCCCAGTTGCGCCCCTCGGCTACCTCAACAGCGGTCAGGGCCCCGGCCCAGGCGTGGGCCTGACCGGCGAAGTTGGCGGGCGCCAGCAACACGGCAGGCCGGGAGGCGTTGGCCGCCGGGAAGGCCTCGGGCCCGGGCGGAGGGACCGCACCGGCGCCGCCTCGCCGCAAAGCCCACTTGGCCCGCTCCAGCAGCAGGTCAGCCCGGCGCGGCAACTGGGCTCGGCCGCGCACCACCAGCGACCAGGCGGCATGGGCTACCCGGCCCACCGGACCCCTAACCTGAGACACCGCCCACCTCGCTTAGGATGACTGCAAACGATCAAACACCGTCACCGACAGACGCTACCGGTTGGGAGCCCATGAGCCGCGCACAGCCACACCTGGCCTACATCGCTTGGGGTTTCCCGCCGTCGCGTTCGGGCGGCACCTACCGCCAGTTGGCCACCGCCAACACCTTCGCCGCGGCCGGCTGGCGGGTCACCGTGATTACGGTCAACCGGGAGGTGTTTACCCAGATCACGGGCGCGGACACGTCACTTGAGGAGCGCATCGACCCACGCATCGAGGTCATCCGGACACGCTTCCCGTGGCCGTTGCGCAACCCGGACCGCGCCACCTGGTCCCTCCCCCACCGGGCCTTGCCGCGTGTGTGGCACAAGGCCCGGGTGGCCTTCGAGCTAGCCGTCTTCCCCGAGGTCCACTACGCCACCTGGCTGCGCACCGTCTACCGCGCCTTGCGTCACCTGGCCCGGCAAACCCCCGTCGACTTGGTCATTGCGAGTGGCAACCCGTTTGTCGGCTTCGCCGCCGCCCACCGCTTCTGGCGCCGCACCAAGGTGCCCTACGTGCTGGACTACCGCGACGCCTGGATTCTGGACCAGTTCACCGGCCGCCAGCGCTTCGGCGACCAGGACCGCCGGGCCAAGTTGGAGCGCCGCTTTGTGGCCGATGCCGCCCAGGTTTGGTTCGTCAACCAGGGCACCTTGGAGTGGCATGCGGCCCGCTACCCGGCAGCGGCGGAACGGATGCGGGTGGTGGCCAACGGTTGGGATCCGGGTTTGTCTGCCGCCGCGGTGCCCGATGCCGCCTCTGTCCCTCAGGCGGCGAACCTGCCCGATGCCGCCCCCCACCCCCTGACGTTCGGTTACCTGGGCACCATCTCGGTCAAGGTGCCGATCAAGGAGTTGGTGGAGGGCTGGCGCTTGGCGAAAGCCGACAGGCTGCTACCGGCAGACGCCCGCCTGGTCATTGCCGGCTACTTGGGCTATTTCGGCGGCCGGCCGGACAGGGCCTCACAACCCACCGCGGACCTGCTGGCGGCGGCCGGCCCGGACGGCGTCGAGTTCATCGGTCCGGTGCCGAAGGCCCAGGTGGCAGGGTTCTATGAAGACTTGGATGGGCTGGTCTTGGCCATCGATGCCGGCCGCTATGTCACCACCGGCAAGGTGTTCGAATACGTTGCTACCGGCAAACCGATTGTCTCGGTGCACCCGCCGGAGGCGGCGGCATCGGACGTGCTGCGGGGCTATTCCTTGTGGGCGCCGGTCGATGAGTTGACACCCAAGGCGGTGGCCACCGCGTTGGGGAGGGCGGCCGCGCTGGCGCGCGGCCTCACCCCGGCCCAAACCAAGGCAGCCCTTGAACACGCCCAGGCCTTCCGCCGCGACCGCCAATTGGCCCCGGTGGTAAAGGAACTGACCGAGCTGGTCGAAGCCCGCTAGGTCGCCGTCGCAGGGCCAGGGGCTCGGCCTACGCTTGATCGACCAATTCGGCCACGGCGGCAGCCAGTGCATCCATTTGGCCGGCCGCTTTGCCAACCTCGGCGGCGGCCCGCCGGGCCGCCGCCAGCACCGCCCGGTATTCCGCCGGGTTCGAGGCCCACCGCCGCATCACGGCGGCGGCCTCAGCGGCGTCCTTGACTACAACCCCTACGCCGGTCCGTTCGATCAGGTGCACGGGCCGGGGAAGGGGTGTCGAAATGACGGGAATCCCCAGTGCCAGGTATTCGTACAGCTTGGACGGCATCGACTCATGGAAGGCGGCCGTGTCCTCCAACAGCAGGAACCCGGCCCAGGCGCCGGTGGCGCGGCACCAGGCCTTGACCGGCGGCAGGCGGCCCGGCATCCGCAGCCGGGCCGCCAACGCCTCGTCCCCGCCTAGCCTCTCGTCCAGCCAGGCCTGGTCTTTGGCCTGCACCGGCCCCACCAGGTCGGCCGTCCATTCGGGCGCCCCCGCCACGGCCTCGACCATGGCCTGCAGGCCGCGGGAGGCCCGCAGGTCGCCCACGTAGATGGCCTTGGGGGCCGGCGCCGGGTCGGAGGGCGCCGGCAGCATGGTGACGTCGGCGAAGTTGCGTACCACCAGCCGCCGCGGCGCGTCGGTGTTGAGGTGGGTGTCCGCCACGGCGGTCAGGTCGGCGTGCCGCACCAGCCAGTGTCCGGCCCGGGCCACCAGCCCGCCCAGCACCCCCAACAGGCCGCGCGCCCAGGGCCGGTCCTGGATCAGCGCGCCGTAGTCTTCGTGCACGTCGGCCACCCAGCGCACCCGGCGCGATCCGGGCACCAGCAGCCGGCGCAGGTAGCATCCGACAGCCGAATCGGGATCAAGCGACACCAGGACCGAACCGTGGGCCAGCCACGGCAGCCGCATGGCTAAACAACCCCGTTTCAACATTGAGCCGCGGTGCCAGGTCTTGACCCGGGCGGCGCCATCGGGCGCACCGGTGGGCCGCCCCAAACCCAGCACTTCGACGGTCAACCCGGCCCGGCGGAAGGCTGCTACCTCCCGGTGCAGGCGGGCATCGGCAATGTCATGCCCTGAGGTCACAATGGTGACGTCGAAGCGCATGGGGCGCGCGGCGCGGGCGGTCAAGTCGTGGCCTACAGATCATCCATGGTGAACGCGTTTTCGCCCACCTCGAGGAATTTGGTGTAGGCGGCGATGCACTCTTCAGGCTCGGCGTGTTTCATCAGTTTGCCTTTGTGCAGCCACAGGCAGTCGTTGCACATTTCCTTGATTGAGCCCAGCGCGTGGGACACCAGGAACATGGCCCGGGCCGAATCCATCAGTTCTTGCATCTTGGCCGCCGCTTTGACCTTGAACTGGGCGTCCCCGGCGCTGAGGGCTTCGTCGATCATCAGAATGTCCGGGTCCATGTGGACGCCCACCGAGAAGGCCAGCCGGGCGTGCATGCCGCTGGAATAGGTGATGACGGGCATGTCCATGAACTCGCCGATGTCCGCGAACTCGGCGATCTGTTCGGCCCGTTCTTCCACCTGGGCGCGGCTCATGCCTTGGGCCAGGCCGCCCAGCATGACGTTTTCGCGGCCGGTCAGCTTGGAGTTGAAGCCGACCCCTAAGGCCAGCAGCGAGGAGATCCGCCCGCGCACCTCGATGCGGCCGGAGCTTGGCGCCAGGATGCCGGCGATGGCGCGCATCAGGGTGGATTTGCCGGCCCCGTTGGCGCCGATGATCCCCAGGGAGGTGCCCACCGGCACCTCGAACGACAGGTGCTGGATGGCGTGGACCTCGCGCACGGCCTTTTCGCCGCGGCCCAGGCGCACGATGGCGCTTTTCAGGGTGGGTACCTTTTCGAAGGTGGTGCGGTAGGTGATGGAGAGGTCTTCCACCACCACGGCGGGCGGTTCAGCCGGGGCCACCGATGCCCCGGCGGCGGCCTTGGGGGCGTCAGATCCGGACAGCGAAATCACGCTCCCTTGACATGAAGAACAGCGAGCCCACCACCAGCATGACCAGCGCCCAGGCGGTGCCCACCACCCACACCAGGAGGGGCGGCACGGTAGACAGTAGCAGGGTGTCGGACCAGCCGCCGCAGATCGAGTACATCGGGTTTATCAGCATGACGTGGTACAGGGAATCCCCGGGCCCGAATTTGATGGCCGGCCACAGCACCGGCGACAGGTACATCCAGATGCGCAGGAAGTAGGGCAGGAAGCTGGCCGTGTCCCGGAAGTAGACCTGCAGGGTGGCCATGAAGGCGGCCAACCCGGCCGAGAACACCACCATCAGCGCCAGGAAGTAGATCGACAGCAGCATCTCCCAGCCCCAGGCCTCTTGCACCACGGTTTCGACGCCGTTCAGGTTGAGCTTGTATTCGCCACCCAGGATCAGCTTCATCAGCAGGAACACGGGCACGGTGGGCAGGAAGCGGAAGAAGTTGGTGCGCACGGCCGCGAACGGCATCAGCAGGCGCGGGAAGGCCATCCGGCTGATCAGGGCGCCGCCGCCGGTGACGGACCCGGCGCCGGAACTGACCGCCCCCTGCAGCAGGGTGTACAGGAACAGCCCGCAGCAGATCAGGGCCAGGGTGGGCCCGCCGCGTGAAATGGGCGTGCCGGTCAGGATGACGATCAGGATGAAGTAGACCACTGCCAACAGCAGCGGGTTCAGAATCAGCCACAGTTGGCCGAACACCGTGTCGGTGTTGGCCGCCCGGATGGAGGAGCGTGAGAACTCGGCCGCGAACGGCCAGCGTCCCATCAGTTCCCTGAAGTACTGCGGGATATTGGGCAGCCCGTGGCGGGTCGCCTCGTAGACGTGCAGCTCATCCCTGGTGTCAAGGCGCTGGCTTGGATGCTCAGCCACTAAGTTGATACCTCCGATTGAAAGCCGGCCCACCGATGGCAGGTGAGCACCAGAATAACGCGACTACCGGTGCCAAGGCCTGGTCTTGCCGGGTACGCCTTTGATGAAGCCGGCGCCCCAGGCCATGTGCATAGTAGCGATGACGGCTGGGAGCCAGGCTTTGGCCTTCAGCGGCAGGCCTTTGCCGGCCGCCAGGCCGCCTACGGTGACGCCGGCCGCATACAGCCCCGGTACCGCAAAGAAGGCCCGCAGGGCGCGCCGGCCGAACAGCAACCCCAATAGCCCGATGACGCCCCCTAGGCCTACCACGGTGACGGCCGCCGGGGGTGCAAAGTACCGGGTGGAGGCCGTCTCCGGGTAGGTCTCGATGACTTTGGAGCGCCACTGGCCGGTGGTGAAGAACTGTTTCACCAGGGCCTTCCAGCTACCGCGCGGCCGGTAGCCGACGGACAGCGCCGGGTCGAACCAGACCACCTTGCCGGCCCCGATCAGCCGGTGGTTCAGTTCCCAGTCCTGCGCCCTTGTGAATTCTTCGTTGAAGCCGCCCACCTCTTCCAGATCAGCCCGGCGGTAGGCGCCCAGGTAGACCGTGTCGGCCGGCCCGGCCTCGCCGCCGGTGTGGAACTTTTCGCTGCCTATCCCCAGGCGCGAACTCATGGCCCTGGCCACGGCCTGCTGGAACGGCGTCACGCCCTGTGGCAGCATCATGCCGCCCACGTTGGCGGCGCCGGTGCGTCGCAGCACGTCCACGGCTGTGGCGATATAGCCGTCCGGCAGCAGTGAGTGCCCGTCCACCCGCACCAGGTAGGGGTGTTGGGCGGCCCGCCAGGCTAGGTTGAGCCCTTGGGGGGTCAGGCCGGTGGGGTTGTCCACCACGGTGACGCGGGCGTCATCGGCGGCCAACTGGTCCGCCACCGCCCTGGTGGCGTCATCCGAAGGCCCCACGGCCAGAACCACCTCGAACGACCCCGGGTAGTCCTGGTCCAGAATTCTGGTCACGGCCTCCCGCAGGTACGGTTCTTCGTTGCGCACCGCCAGGAAGACGGACACGCCGGGCGCAGTGCCGCTTGCCTCCGTCACTTGGCCTCGCTCCCCAACAGGTCCCGGTACAGCCCCAACAGCCCCTTGACCTGCCCATCCCAAGAGAACTGTTGCACCACGCCGCTCTCGGCAATGTGCCGCACCAGTTCATCGTGGCGGTCCAACGCCGCCTGGACGGCCCGGGCAATATCGGCCGGGTCATCCGGGTCGAACACCGTGCCCACGCCGTACTCCTCCGCGAACTGTTTCTCGGCCTGGTTGGAGGACAGCGCCACCGGCAGCCCGGCGTGCAAATAGTCGAACAACTTGTTGGGCAACGCCACCTGGTGCTGCGGAAAGTGGGTGTCCATCGGGTCGATGCCCAGGGTGGCGTCGGCAATATAGGCGGCAATCTGGGTCGGTGGCACCGGGTCCACCAGGTGTACCCGGTCCGCCACGCCTTCGGCCTCGGCCAACCGGGCCAGGCCCTGCGCCAACGGCACCTGGGGCGAGGGCACACAGATGACGGCCAGGTGGACGCCCGGCAGCAGCGGCAGCGCCTTGATGGCGCCTTCAACGTTGCGCTGCGGCTGGATCACGCCCGAATAGACCAGCAGCGGCACATCCGGCGCCAGGCCCGTGACCTGCCGCAATGTGGTCTGGGACGGGTCGCCGCCGCCCAGGGGCGGCGCATTGTGCACCACCACCGGCCGGGCCGCCAGGTGCAGGTCGCGCTGCATCGCGTCCGCGATCGGCTCCGACACGGTGACAACGCCCGCGGCCTTGGGCGCCAGGTCCTTCTCCATCGCCACGTAGGCGGCCTTCAGCTTGGGCGCCAGGCGGTCATAGGCGGCCACGAACTCGTGGGCGTCATATACGACCGGCACGTGCCGGCCCCGCCGGCGCAGCACCGCCTGGGCCGAAAAACCGGCGTTCAGGGAGTAGATGTCGTTGCAGTGGATCAGGTCCGGTTCCAGCGCGGCGATGGTGCCGGTGAAGGCCGCGTCCATGTCACGCACCGCCGCCAGGTAGCGGCGCCAGTTGACCGGCCAGCGGTAGGGCTTGGCCTGGCCGGCCTGGGTGGCCTTGGCCTGGTGGCCCCGGTAGAAGTGGGACCGCACCTTGAACACCAGTTGGGCGCCCTTGTTGACGGCCAGGCCAACGGTCCCGCCGGCGGCTGCCCTGGCCTTGCGCACCTGGGCCGCCTGGGCGGCGGCGTTGAAGGCGTCGCGTTCCCAGTAGCGCCAGGTGGGGAACCAGCCGGCCAGCGCCGCCCGCCGCACCACCTGCCGGTTGCGCAGCACATAGTTGAGGGGCACGCCCAGCGTCTTCACCACGCCGCCGATGTCGCCCTCCACCGGTTGCTTCGGTCCGCCCAGGTTGGCCCACAGCAGGGTGACGCGGAAACCGGCCGCCTGGGCGGACAGCGCCTCGCGGCGCACCCGGGCGTCATGTTCGATGGCGTTGGGCACCACCATCACGATGTGCGGTTGGTTCATGCTTCATTCCCCTTCTGCGGCCGGCCCGCCGCCAAGCACTTCAGCATAGACGCGCTGCAACACCTCGGCCTGGGCCGCCCAACTGAAACGGTGTTTGAGGGCGGCGTCGCCCTCAATGCGTTGGTGCAGCTCGGCCCGGTTGGCCAGGACCAGGCGCACCGCCCGCGCGCAGTCCGCCGCGTCATCGGCCACAAAGACCTCGCCCAGGCCAAGGTCGCGCACCAGGCCGGCCTGTTCCGGCGTGTCCGAAGTGGCGATGGGCAACCCGGCCTCGATGTACTCGCAGAACTTGTTGGTCAGGGCCACGTCGTGGTTGATGGCGTGGCTGAGCGGCGACACGCCCAGGTCGGCACTGGCCATGTAGCGCGCCACCTGGTCGTGCGGCACATAGGGCACCAGGTGCAGCCGGTCTGCCACACCCAGTTCGGCCGCCAGGCGTTCCATGGCTTGGACGGCGTTGCCGCGGTTGTTGACAATCAAGGCCAGGTGGACGCCATCGAGCAGGGGCAGGGCCCTGACCACCGTGCCCAGGCCGCGGGCCGGGTTGACCACGCCGCCGTAGACCATGAGCGGCACGTCCGGGGCCAGGCCGGCCGCTTCACGCACGGACGGCACCTGGGGCGTGGTGGTGTCAAGAATTGGCGCGTTCAACACGATGTCCGGCCGGCGGGCCAGGTGGTAGGTCTCCACCAGCAGATCGGCCAGCGAATCCGAGACCGTAATGACCCGGTCGAAGTCGCCGATGAACTCCCGTTCCATGCGCGTGTAGGCCACCACCCGCTTGGGCGGCACGTGGGCCAGGCCGCGCACAAACTCCCTGGCGTCGTAAACCAGCTTGACCTGGTGGCCGCGGGCGTGGGCGCGCTGGGCGTAGCGGGCCGCCACCGCCATCATGTAGACGTCGTGGACGTGCACAATGTCCGGTTGCAGTTCGTCCAGGCGCGGGCCCAGGTCAATCATTTCGTCCACCGCTTTGGGCAGGTAGGCCCGCCAGCGAGCCCGCCACGGGGTCAGGCGCAGCAGGGCGAAGCGGCGGCGGCGCCAGGCTTCCAACTGGACCGGGTCCATGGCGTCGCGTTTGATCTCCCGGTCCGCCCTGATTGAGCGCGCCTTGACGATCACCCGCATGGCCAGCGCGTGGAGGCGGCGGCGCTGGCTAGCCAGGGGTGCCGGGCGGCAGGCGGGGATGGTCAAGGCCGGTTCGCGGGCGGCATCGCGGGCGGCCCGCTGGGCCGCTTCGTCCACCTCGCTGACCAGGTGTTTCACATAGGCGCGGGCAATCGACCGCTCGGTGCGGTC
Source organism: Bifidobacteriaceae bacterium (assembly GCA_031272885.1). Taxonomy (GTDB): domain Bacteria; phylum Actinomycetota; class Actinomycetes; order Actinomycetales; family WQXJ01; genus JAISSX01. Next base: position 12,115 of record JAISSX010000080.1, read on the forward strand.
GTAGCTGAAGCGCCAGGCGGGGAAGCGCTTACGGGCTTCGTCCCGCAACGTGATGGGCTGGACAATGACCCGGCCGCCGGTGGGGAGCACTTCGTCGTGGACCGTCTCACCGCGGGAAATGCCCAGGGCAATGGCGTCGTAGCCCAATGCGGCAGCGGTACGCAGGTTCTTCATCACGCGGGCGTCTATCAGGGCGTTGTTGCCCGGCATCAGCACTAGGCGGATGGGTTGAGACACGCCCCAAAGCCTACAGAACCCCGTAACCCCTCGCCCTCTCCCTCACGAAAGGTCACTTTTCTTGCGCGAAAGGTCAATTCCGTCAATTCGTCATCCCGGACTCGATCCGGGGTCTTAACGTTTCCGCAGGTCAGAGGTCCACGATCCCGGATCAAGTCCGGGATGACCGGAGGGGAGCGTCACGGAATTGACCTTTCGTGCGGAAAAGGGAGGGCGGTTTCGAGTTGGTGGGCGATGGCGCGCCGGGCCGCCGGGGTCAGGCCGAGGCGCCGCAGGCGCGGCTGCACCAGTGCCCGATGGCGTCCGTTTACCCTGGTCAGCGCCGCCCGGCAGGGCTGGGCGGCCTTGGCGGCCAGGGCTCGGGTCGGTCCCGGCAGCCGGCCCAGCGCCTTGAACACCAGCGCGGCGGCTTTGAGCGGCCCGGCCGAAGCCAGGTAGACCACGCGGTCCAGTTGCCGGGCCGCCTGGGCGGCCCGGCCGGGCACCGTCAAAGCAATGGTCTGCACCCGCGGATCGGCCGCCGCCAGGATGGGCCGGTCAGGTGAGGCCAACCAGACCGGCCGGCCCTGCCACAGGGCTTCACGCAGGTCCCCCGCCAGGTTGTCCGCCTCGCCGGGGCTGAGAGCCACCAGCACCAGCGGCTCACCTGCTGCCGTCGCCGCCCCCGCGGCCGGAGCCGGATAGGGGTCCTGACCAGCGGCAACACGCGCCTCCATGGCGCCGAAGGCGGCCCGCCCGTAGCGGGCGGCCAGGGCTTCGCGCACCGCCAGGGCGGCGCCGGCCGGCGCCGCCGCCACCGACCAGGCCAGGGCTTCGGCCGCCGCGGCGTACCTGGCCCCCGCCCGGCGTCCGGTCCAGGTCGGCACCAACAGGGCCCGGCCAGCCGCCACCGCCACGCCCATGGTCTGGGCGGTGCCGGCCGAACTCACCGTCAACGAAGGCAGGCCCGTCAGCAGGGCCTCGAGCGGCGCCAAACCAAAGGTCTCACCAGGGGAAAGGTGCACGTGCAGGTTGGCCGCCGCCAGTGCCGCCACCACCCCGGCCCGGTCCTGCGGGCCCAAGAATTCGACCTGCCCTGACAGATCCGCCTCGGCCGCCAGGCTACGCATGGCGGCCTGCGCCGCCCCACTCCCCACCACGGTCAGCCGCGCCGCGGGATGCCCGCCCTTGGCATGGGCAGCAAAGGCCCGCACCAGTTCCAACACGCCCTTGGAAGCGAACAGGTTGCCCACGTAAACCCAGTGGTCCAACGCGCCATCGGGCAGCGGCGGCCGGTCCACAAACGGGAAGGCGGCCTCGTCAAGCGGGTTGCCCACGGCCCACACCTTGGCCCGCTCCCCCGGCAGGGCGGTCCGGATCAACCCAGCGGTCTGCTCCCCTGCCGTCAACACGGCAGCGGCCCGCGCCACGGCCGCCGCAAACAGCGGCCTGGCTTGGGGGTGGGCCAAGAGTTGCGGCACATATGAGGCGTGTTCGGCCAGGATCAGGCGCTGCGACTCACCCAAGACCTGGGCCACCGCCCAGCCGGTAGGCATGGTGACGTGGGCAAACACCACCGGGGCGGCCGTCAAGGCGGCCCGTGCGGCGGCACCGCCCACGCCGCTCAACACATCCAATTGGGCCCGGGCGGCATCGGCCCGCGGCAGGTTGTCTCCCACCGGCACCGGTAGCCAGTGGACGGTGCCTTCAGCCTCGGCCCGCACTTCGGGCCCACGTGAATCACCCGGCGCCACCATTTCCAGGTGCACCACCGTCACCTGGTCCGCCGGCCGGTCAAGCGCCCGCACCCATTCGCGCACAAAGGCGCCGCCGTAGGGCTTGTCCGCCGTGGGGTACCAGGGGGTGGCCACTGCCACCGGACCGGCAGTCACGCCGCCGGCTCCCCGTCTGGCACCGCCGGAGCCGCCGGCTCCCCACCCGGCACCGCCGCAGCCACCGGCTCCCCACCCGGCCCAGCATCACCTTCACCCAGCGGCGCCCGGATCAGCGCGATCTCCTGCGGAATCACCACATCCAACGCCAATTCCCGCCGCACCCGGGCGGCCGCGGCGCGAGACTTGGCCTCAAACAAGTCAGGCCGCCCATACAGCTCCCGCATCGCCTCGGCAATGCCGTGGGCATCGTCCGGCTCGGCTAGATAGCCCTCGGCCTCGGACAGGAATTCGGGCACGGCCGCCACCCGGTTCGAGATCACCACCAAGCCGCTCGACATGGCCTCGTCCCGCGACACCCCCTGCGAATCCCAGCGGGTCGGTTGCAGCATGACGCCGTACTCCAATTGCAGCTCGGCGATCTGCGGATGGGTCAGGAAGTCACGCCGGAACGTCACGTTGGCCAACCCCTGCAACCCGGCCGTGTCTTCTTCCCACAACGCGCCATCGCCCACCAACAGGAATTCCAGTTCCCCGAACCAAGGCTCAGAAACCAGCTCTCCAATGGCCGCTGCGGCCAGGTCTGTGCCGTACTTGCGGGTCTTGAAGGTGCGGATCATCAAGATGCGTTTGCGCTGTTCAGGATCCTTTTCCCGGTACTCGAACAGGTCCGTGTCGATGGCGTTGTGGATCACCGCCGTCCGGCCTTCAGGCAGGGCTAAACCGAACTGCGCCAGGTCAGCCGAAACCTCCCCCTCGAACGCCTTGGAGACGAAGACAAACCGGACCTGCGACGCGGCATCGGACAACACCTCCCGCCACATCGCCATCAGCCGCTCGGTGTGCTGCTCATACCAGGCCTGCTTATCCGGGCCGTCGATCAGGTGTTTGTGCCGCCACCAGGGCTGGATGTCGCTGCCATGCACCCACAAGGTAATGGGCACGCGGTGGGTAAACGCCCGCAGCACCTCCCACAGATAGGGCTTCAGGAAGTGCACCAAGACATGCCCGTAGCGCCCCGAATCCAGCAGGTCGCGCAGCCACTCGTCCGAACCCTGCCACACCGTCACGCCCTGGAACGTACGCTCGGCCTTGGCCCAGCCCGGCCGCATCACCATCACGTCCACCTGCAGGCCGCGCGCCTGGTAGGCCTTGACGCGGGTGTGGACAAAGCCGAACTTGTACAGGTCGCCCTCATCCGGATAGTCGTCGCTGATCAACAGCACCCGGTCAGGCGAAGTCGTCTCCGGCAGGGCCGCCGGCACCGCCCCACGGGCCAGCCGCACGGCCGTGAACTGGGCAAAGCCCTCTCCCGGGGCGCGCAGGGCCAGGCGCAGGTGGGTCGCTGCGGGCGGCACGGCGATGGCGTGGCGCTGGTTCCAGGCGTACCAGCTACCGGGTATCACCTGGCCCGCCGCATCCAGCCAGGTGACGGCCAGTTCGCCGCCGGCCGGGCCGTGGCCCGCCAACTCGGCGTACACCCGGCGCGCCTGCCCGTCGGTGCCCGATGCCGCCCCGCCTGCCACCCGGTCCAGCGCCACCACGCCGGGGATCTCCACCCCCATCTTCTGGCCCGGGGCGCCGGGCCGCACCGCCCACAGCAGACCGCCGTCGCGGCGACGAACCTTGAGGCGGGCGCCGTTCTGGCCGGTCTGGTCGGCTTCCGGTAAACCGGCCGGGGTCACCTGCCAGCCGGTGTCGGCGCGCGGGGCGCCGGGAACGGCCTGCGTGAACGGCTCCAGCGGCACCAGGGCTGGGGGCTTGGCCTGAGTCGATGCCACCGCGCTGCCCGATGCCGCCCGGCCCGGCAACGGCAACCGCCGCACCAGCGGCAACCGCCCGGCCAGGCGACCGAGCACCCGCCGCGCCCGCCGCAGCACACCCAAGACCGGCCGCCGCGCCAACCGCACCACGCGGCCAACCAGCGACCCGACGCGCGCCCCTTGCCAACCCGGCCTCACGGGGGCAGCCGAAACCGACCCGGAAGGGGCGTCATCGGCCGCCAGGTAGGCCGCTAGATCAGGCGGAAAAGACATCTCGGCCAGGCTATCAGGCTGGGTCCCAGACACCACCCAGCATGCGACAATGAGCCGGTGAGCAAAGGCCGCATCCTGTTCCTGCCTGCCAACAACAATGCGCTGGTGGATGCCCGTGTGCTGCGTTACGTCAAGACGGCCGGTGACCTGGGCTACGAGGCTATTGCCCTGGGCTCGGAGCACTGGGAGGAACCCAGCGAACACGACGTACCAGGTGGGCGCGTCATCATCCGCAAGGTCAACCACCGCATGGGCGGACGTGGCCTGGCTGAACGCTTCAAGGCCATCTTCCGGGCCGCCGCCCCCTACTCGGTGTGGGCCAACCCGGTGGCGGCCAAGGCCTTCGCCGCCTTCATGACCCGCCAGGCGCGCGACCCTCACGCCTCCCGGCCGGTGCGGGTGGGCCGCCTGGCCCACGCCCTGGCCTTACGCGCCACCCTGAAGGTGCGCGGTGCCCTGCCGGCCAAACCTGACACCTCCGTCAGCTACCTCAACGCCGAAGCCGATGAGAAGGGCCGGGGCCGCCTCCTGGCCTTCTACCGCACCTTCCCGTTGGCCGCCCGCTGGCGTATCGCCGCCCCGCAGCGCATCGACGACGAAGTCGACCTGGGCCCCGTCATCGACCAACTGGAACCGGACCTGATCCACGTCCACGACGTCTACCTGCTGGGCGTGGCCGTGGCCGCCGCCACCCGCGCCGCCGCCAAGGGACGCCAGGTCCACCTGGTCTACGACGCCCGCGAGTACGTGCCCGGCCTGGGCGCCATCAACCCGCGCCTGACGGCCGCCCACGCCAACCTGGAGAAGGAGTACATCGACCGCTACGAACGCATCGTCACGGTCAGCGACTCCCTGGCCGATCTGCTGATGGCCCGCCACCACCTGGAGCAACGGCCCGACATCGTGCTCAATGCCCCCGTGGTGGCGCCCCGCCTACCGGAGACCCCGGACATCCGGCAGGCCGCCGCGGTGCCCGATGGCGTCCCCCTCCTGTTGTACGGCGGCGGCGTCAACGCCGGCCGGGGTGTCCAAACCGCCATCGAGTCCCTGGTCCACCTGCCCGGGTTCCACCTGGCGGTTGTCATCAGGGAGATCGAATGGTGGCCGGAAGAACTGGCCGATTTTGCTGTTGACCTGGGCGTGGCGGACCGGCTGCACCTGGTGCCGTTTGTGCCGCACGATCAGGTGGTGCATTACTTCGAGTCGGCCGATCTGGGCCTGAGCCCGCTGCTGCACGTCATCAACCATGACGTGGCCCTGACCAACAAGTTCTGCGAGTACCTGCTGGCGGGCCTACCCATCGTCACCTCGGACACTCCGGAGCAAGCCGGGTTGGTGACCTCCCTAGGCTTGGGCACGGTGTTCAAGGCCGGCGATGCCGCGGACTTGGCCCGGGCGGTCCAGGCAGCCTGGGCGGACCTGCCCCGCTTGAAGGCCCGGATCAAGGACGATGCCGCGTTGCAGCACCGCTTCAGCTGGGAGGCCCAAGTGCCGGTGCTGGAACGGATCTACGCCGACCTACTGGGTTAAGGGTTGATTCGGCCGCCTTGGCCGTCGCCGATCACCAGGCGGGTGACGCCGCGCCAATTCTCGGCCTTCGTCACGCGGCGGCCGTCCACCAACACCTTGATGCCGGGCAGGTCGGCCGGTTCCAGGTCCGCATACTGGGGGTGATCCGCCTGGATGATGGCGGCATCGACCGGTGAACCCATGTGGTAGGGCCGCCAGCCGCGGGCCGCCAGCTCGTCATCGGTAAACATCGGGTCATGTACCTGGACCTTGGCGCCGGCCGCCTCGAGGGCCGCCACCGTGGGAAAGACGCCGCTGAAGGCCGTCTCCTTGACCCGGCCCCGGTAGCTGGCGCCCAGCACCACCACCGTCCGGCCAGACAGTTCGCCATCGAGCGCCGCCTTGGCCAGTTCGACCGCGTGGGCGGGCATGGCCATATTGGCTTCACGCGCCACCCGCACAATGGTGGCGTCCGGGTCGCCCCACAGGTAGAGGCGCGGGTAGACCGGAATGCAGTGGCCCCCCACGGCAATGCCGGGCCGGTGGATGTGGGAATAGGGCTGCGAGTTGGAGGCGTCGATCACCCGGTGGACGTCGATGCCGTGCTTCTCCGCGAAGACGGCGTACTGGTTAGCCAGGCCGATGTTGACGTCGCGGTAGGTCGTTTCGGCCAGCTTGGCCATTTCGGCGCCCTCGGCCGAACCGAGGTCCCAGACGCCGTTTGGCTGCGGCAGGTCCGGGCGGTCATCGAAGTCCAGCACCGCCCGGTAGAAGTCCGCCGCCCGCTTGGCGCCGTGCGGGGACAGGCCGCCCACCAGCTTGGGGTAGCGTCGCAGGTCCTGGAAGACCCGGCCGGTCAGTACCCGTTCGGGGCTGAACACCAGGTCGAAATCCGCCCCTTCTTTGAGGCCCGAGACTTCTTCCAGCATCGGCTTCCAGCGCCGGCGGGTGGTGCCCACCGGCAGCGTGGTCTCATAGATCACCAGCGCGCCGGGGGTCAGGTTCTCCCCAATCGACTTGGTGGCGGCGTCCATCCAGCCGAAGTCCGGCTCCCAGGTCTCATCATTGACGAACAGCGGCACCACCACCACGATGGCGTCCGCGCCGGGGATGGCCTGGGTGTAGTCGGTGGTGGCGGTCAAGTGGCCGGCCGGCACCAGTTCGCTCAGCTTGTCCTGCAGGAAGGCCTCACCTGGGAAGGGCTCCTTGGCCTGATTCACCAGGTCAACGGTGTGCTGGTTGACATCCACCCCCACCACTTGGTGGCCCTTCGAGGCGAATTGCACCGCCAGGGGCAAACCGATCTTGCCCAGGGCTACTACCGCGATCTTCACGCCGGCTCCTTACGTGGTGGATGTGCCTACCTAGGTTAACGCCTTAACCGGACCCGGGCCTGGGCTATTCCCCGCGTTGCACGGTTGCGGTGGTTACAGGGGACGGGGGGTTACTGGGGACGGTTCCGGGGTTACAGGGGACGGGGGGTTACTGGGGACGGTTCCGGGGTTACAGGGGACGGGGGGTTACTGGGGACGGTTCCGCGTCACAGGGGTGACCCTGTCACCCCTGTTCCGTGGAACCGTCCCCTGTACCCCGGCGACCGTCCCCTGTAACCCCGGAACCGTCCCCTGTAACCCTCTTACCCCGAACCGTCCCCCGCAACCCTACGGCGACCAGGGCCAGTCCACCACCAGGTAGTAGCCAAAGGCCGTGCAACCCACGGCCAGCCCCACCAGGATCAGGGCCACGGCCGCCACCCCAGCCCACCTCTTCCGGCGCAGCCGGTCCAACCCCACCGTCACCGGCCAAAGCAAGGCGAAGGCCGGCAGCAAGAAGCGGCCCCGGGCGTTGAAATAGTGCGCCGGGCCAATCGCCAACACCAGCAGCAACAGACTGAAGGCCCACAGCGGCCACGGCTGGCGGCCCGGCCCCACCAGGCTGAGCACCGCCAACACCACGGCGGCGGCCAACACCAACGTCACCACCTGGTAGTCGCCTGGTGACTGGGCGCCGGTCAGCACGTCCTTAATGGCTCCCAAGGTCCAGCGCCCGCCATCGAACGTGGTACCCCACAGCCGTTGGACCTCGAAGTAGCCGTCCCAGCGGCCCACCCGGTGGCCCACGAAAGCCACAAACCCCAGCAGGCCCAGCGGCGACACCAGGCCGCCCAGCAGCGGCCGCCAGGCCGCCCGCCGCTCGGCCCGGTCACCCGCACGTAGGGCCTTGACCAGGGCAATCAGACAGGCCAGGCCCACCACCGCGATCAGCGCCGCCGCCGAGGGGCGGCTGAGGCCGGCCACCGCGGTCAGCAGGCCGGCCGTCACCAGCCGGCCGGCCAGTACCGCCCACAGGGCCCAGGCCGCCAGGGCGGTGAACAGGGTTTCGGTATAGGCCATCGATTCGACCGTGCCGTGCGGCAGCCAGGCCCACACCGTCACCAGCAGCAACCCGGGACACCAACCGGCCGCCGGCGCCAATTGCCGGGCAATCAACCCCATGGCCCAGGCCGCGGCCGCTCCCGCCAACAGGCTGATGACCAACCCGGCCGCGGCCACCTCCAGGGGCGTCACCGTCGCCAAGGCGCGCATCAGCCACGGCAGCAACGGGAAGAAGGCCAAATTGGTGGCCACCTCCGGGTCGAACTGCTGGTAGCCGTAGCGGGCCACGGAGCCGTACCAGCCGGCGTCGTACTTGGTCCCCAGGTAGCCGGCCAGCGACACGCCCCGCGGCGCCACCAGCAGGGCCAACACGCCGAGGGCCGCCAACCGCGCCACCAGCCAGGTGCCGGCGGCCGCTAATCCGGGGTGCAAACCGAACGGACCCGGCCCCGTCACCAGGCCCTTGAAACCGCCGCGGCGGGGGGCGCCATCGGCGGCAGTGCCTGAAAAAGGAGACGGCTCCATGATGAGACACTGTACTTCCGTGAAGACCTACGGCGTGGTGTTGGCAGGCGGGGTGGGCGCCAGATTGGGCCTATCGGTGCCCAAGCAGATGATCAAGGTGGCCGGCAAGACCATCCTGGAGCATACGGTGGCGGTGTTCAACGCCTCGCCCCTGATCGACGAGGTGATCGTGATGATCACCGCCGGCTGGACCGAACAGGTGGCTACCCTGCTGGGCGAGCGCTATCCCAAGGTGTCGATGATCCTGGAGGGCGGCGCCACCCGCAACGAAACCACCCGCCGGGTCCTAGAGGCCATCGAAGACGATGACGCCAAGCTGCTGCTGCATGACGCGGTGCGGCCGCTGGTGGACGAGCGCATCATCGAAACCTGCGTGCACGAACTGGACCGGCATGATGCCATCGACACGGTGATCCCCAGCGCCGACACGATCGTGGTGGTCGACGACGACGACATCATCACCAAGATCCCCGACCGTTCCCGGCTGCGCCGCGGCCAAACCCCGCAGGCTTTCAAGCTGGCCGTCTTGCGGGCCGCCTACGAACGCGCCATCGAGGACCCGTATTTCCACGCCACCGATGACTGCGGCGTGGTGGTGCGCTATCTGCCCCAGGTGCCGGTCAAGTGTGTGGTCGGGTCCGAGCACAACATCAAGGTGACCCACCCGGTTGACCTGTTCATTGCCGACAAGCTGTTCCAGTTGGCGGCCGTGGACGCGCCCCACAAGACGCCGGCCCAGTTGGCTGAGGCGTTGGGCGGCAAGGTGGTGGTGGTGCTGGGTGGCTCCTACGGCATCGGGGCGGAGATTGCCCGGCTGGCCAAGGCGGCCGGGGCCGTAGTTGTGGCCCACGGGCGCTCCACCACCGGCCTGCACGTCCAAGACCTGGGCGCCATCGAGGCCGCGTTGGCCGATGTCGCGGCGCAGCACGGGCGCATCGACGCCGTCGTGTTGACGGCCGGGTTGCTCAAGACCGGCCCCCTGGCCGCCACTTCGCCGGAGGACATCAACGAGTCGATTGCGGTCAACTACACGGCCGCTGTCAACGTGGCCCGCGCGGCCTATCCACACTTGGCGGCCACGCACGGGCATCTGCTGCTGTTCACGTCTTCGTCCTATACGCGGGGGCGCGAAGGTTACGCGCTCTATTCATCCTCCAAGGCGGCGGTGGTCAACCTGACCCAGGCCCTGAGCGAGGAGTGGGCCGCTGACGGCATCAAGGTCAACGTGCTCAACCCGGAACGCACCGACACGCCGATGCGCCGGGCGGCCTTCGGCCAGGAAGACGCTGGCACGTTGCTGTCGGCCGAACAGGTGGCCGAGGCCTCGCTCGACACCATCACCTCGGACCTGACCGGCATCGTGGTTGACGTCCGCCACCCCACCTCGGCGTCATCCCAGGCTTGAGTGTTCGTCATCCCCGGCTCAGCTAGTCATCCCGGACTTGGCTGTCCGTCATCCCGGACACGATTTGTCGTCATCCCGCGGCCTGGCTGTCCGTCATCCCGGACGCCGCAGGCGATCCGGGGTCTTGCCGCGCTCGCCAACCCTCCTGCGTGACCTTCGCGCACTTTTTGGTCACCAGATCGACCTGCCGCACAGCCACAGTCTTGGGTAGGTCACCAACAGCAAACCTGTCCAAGCCCCTGACCTGCCTAAACACTTCGGCACATGTTCCACCGCCAGCCCGGCCCGCACCCCAACTGTCCCCCCTTGTGCCCAACAAGTGCACGAAGCTC
>JAISSX010000008.1 GCA_031272885.1 Bifidobacteriaceae bacterium
GCCAGGAGGCGGCCTTGGTCAAGCCAAGAGGCGGCCTTGGTCAAGTAGCGCCGCCCTGCGCATACCCCCCTCTCCTCGCGAGAGGTCACTTTCCCGTCACGAAAGGTCAATTCCGGTCCCGACGGCGTCTGCAACCAAGGCTTTGACCTGCGGTTATACCCTGAGCGAAGTAGGTGGCGCTGACAGAATTGACCTTTCGTGCACAAGGGAGGTGGGGTGGGACATCCGGGGCGGGCGAGGGATGGGTTGACAAGTCAAACTGCTCTTGGGGTCAGCGTTCGAACCAGGCCAGGAGCTTGTCGTCCCAGTGGAACCACCTGGTCAGGGCCAGGAACAGGGCCGTCATGGCGTAGGTCAACACCACGTCAAGGACGCAGTGTTGATGGAGGGTCAGCGTGGACAGCGAGATGAGCGCGCCAAGAGCCAGCATGGGGTAGCGCCAGCGGGCCTTGACGCCCGGGGTTAGGGCAAAAAAGATGAAAAGGGCCGCCCAGTAGTTGTGGTAGCTGGGGAATGAGCCCCAGATGTTGGCGTGCGACTGGGACAGGCTGACCAGCGAGTCGTGGAACAGGGCGCCATCGGGCAGCGTGTCGAAGCGGCCGTTGATGAAATCGGCCGGCGTTGTGGTGGTGGGGAAGAGGGCGTAGATGACCGAGCCGATGACGTACATCAGCATGGCGTTGACCGTGTAGCGGGAATAGCCGCGCTTACCGGTGGCGCCGAGTATGACCAGCGGGATGGCGAAATACCAGAGAAAGGGCCACGGAATGTAGATGGCGTAAAGCGGCGTACACCACGGCGTGACGCGGTCGATCGCGGTCTGGAAATTGTGGGTCTGGTCCAGGCCCCACAGGCCGCCGAAGTACTCCGCCACGGCGAAGTAGCTCCACGTTTCCAGCGCGTAGATCGCCGCCATCAGGCCGACCACCTTGATAACGGTGTGCCACACGTCGCTGGGCCCGACGCCAAACAGCCGCTGGGTCAGTTTCGGATCTTCGACGTCATCGACCGTGTCCGTTGTGGTCACGACACTCCACCCTTTCGCCGCAGCCGGTACACAAATACCAGGGGCGAAGTTGGGCGAAACGATATCACGCTGGCCCGGCTACGGCGGCTAGCTCCGCGCCTACTTGAGGGCTCCGGCCGCCATGCCGCGTTCGAAGTACTTCTGCAGCGAGATGTAGGCCACCACCTCCGGTAGCGCCGTGATCACGGCACCCGCCAGAACCTTGGTCTGATCGTCGTTGTATTGACCCTGGAAATGCTGCGGCAGGAGCGTCACCACACCGGCGTGATCACCGGTCAGGAAGACCAGCGGCAGCAGGTATGAGTTCCAGGCGTTGATCATGACGAACACGATCACGGCCACCGCAATCGGCTTGGCCAGGGGCACCAGGATGTGGATGAAGCAGCGCCAGGTGCTGGCGCCGTCGATGCGCGCGGCCTCGAACAGGGCGTCCGGGATGCCGTTGACATAGGTGCGGGTCAGCAGCACCGTGAACGGCACCTGCAGGGCCGAGATCGGCAGTATGACCGACCAAAGGGTGCCGCTGATGCCGAGTTTGGCCACGGTGGTGAATAGCGGCGCCAACAGGACCACTTCGGGCAGGGTCAGGGCGGCCATCATCATCCAGAAGAAGACCTCCTTGCTGCGGATGCGCAGTTTGGAGAAACCGAATGCCGCCATCATGGTGAGGACATAGACGATGGCGACTGTGGCCGCAGCGATCAGGATCGAGTTGCGGAAATAGCCCAGCAGGTTCGGCACGCGGAAGACGGCCCGGTAATTGCCCCAGCCCTGCCCGGCAAACGAACCAGAGAACATGACGTACAGCGGCACCGCGAACGGGATGATCATGATGGTGGTGACCAGTTGCAGGATCACCTTCGAGGTGACTGAGCGTGCCTCAAGCATCAGCTTCCACCGCCTTCCGCTTGTCGCGCTCGCGACCGCGGGCGCTCATGATGATCGACATGCCTACGGCCAGCACCAACAGCAGCAGCGACAGGGCGGCGGCATAACCGACGTGTCCCATCACCGCCGTCTCGCGGTAGATATAGGTGCCTAGGAAGTCGGTCGAATAGGCCGGCCCGGCGGCGGTCAACAGGTAGGGGAAGTCGAACAACTTGAGGGAGCCGATGGCGTTCAAGATGGCCAGTACCACCACGGTGCCGCGCACGTCCGGCAGTACCACGGACCATAGGACGCGGATGTTACCGGCGCCGTCGATCCGGGCCGCCTCCAGGACCTCGGGCTCGATCTGCCCCATGGCGGCAAAGAACAAGATGAAGCCGAAACCGACCGAGGTCCAGATCTGCACCAGGATCACCACCCACAGGGCGGTTGAGGTCTGCGACAGCCAGGGTTGGGCGAAGTGGCCCAGGCCGATAGCGCGGAGGAACGAGTTGAGGGTGCCGTCGGTGGCGAAGATGATCCGGTGTACCGGTGCCATGATGGCCGGCGCGATCACCACAGGAATGAACACCAGCACCTTGTAGACCACGGCCAGTTTGATCTTGGACTGCAGCAGGGCCGCAAAGATGAAGCCGATCACGGTCTGGCCCAGGAAGGTGCAGACGTAGAAGATCACGGTGTGCCGCAGCGCGCCCCAGAACAGCTTGTTGGTCAGGGCGTTGGTGAAGTTGTCCAGGCCCACGGACTTGCGCACGGGCGACATGCCATCCCAGTCGAGGGTGGCGATGTAACCCGAGTAGACAATGCAGAAGTAGATCAGGCCGACCGACAGGATGAACCCTGGGGCGATCCAGCCGATGCCTGGAGCCCCCATGGGGGGGCGCCGCTTCTTGCGAGCGGCGCCCCCTTTGGGTTGATCAGGCGCCGGCCGGACCGCCCTGCGGGCTGACCCGCCGGACGGTTCCGTTGTTGCCGTCACGCTCATTACACCGGTGCTCCTGGTTTCTGACGGGCCGCTCAGGGTTGGAGCGGCGAAACCGTCGCGTCGGCCTGAATCTGGTCAGCGATGGCCTGGGCATCCACGTTGGTGCCCAGGATTTGCTCCACACCAACCACCAGGGCCTGCAGGGTTTCAGCCGTTTGCAGCTTCTGGCGCGATTCGACTTGGGCGATCTTCTCGACCTCGCCGAACAGTTCCTGGATGGCGGGCTTCTGCACCGCGTTGTCAACCAGGTCGACCTTGTCCCAATCGGCCTCGACACCCACCAGCGACGGCGTCAGGTCGAGGGCGTTCATGACGGTCCGAGATCCCTCTTCGGTCATGGTCAACCAGGCCACGAAGATCTCGGCCGCTTCCTTGTTTTTCGAGTCCTTGTTGACGGCCAGGCCGTAGTCGACCTCGGCGAACAACTGCGGCGTCCAGTCGTTACCAGCCAGGTTCGGGAACATGATCGGCACCATGACGAACGGCTCCGGGTTGGACACGCCGGCCGCTTCCATCGACGCGATGGCGCTGGACTTGCGTGAATACTGCGCGTACCAGGTGCCCATCGAGTTCATGGCGGCCCTCTGCGACATGAAGTCGTTGTTCGAATCCGGGTAGTGGATCTTGCCCACTGTGTCCTGTTCGATGATGCCGTCCGCCTGCATTTGGCGCATGATCTCGATGGCCTGGACCATGATCGGCTCGTTCCATTCCCGCTTGCCCTGGCAGGCCTGCAAGAAGAAGTCCGGGTCGATCGAGTTCAGTACCACCCGCAGCAGTTCGCTGGCGAAGGTCTGGCCGCCGCCGGAACCGAGGCCGTAGCAGATGATGCCGTTGTCGGCGAACGTCTTGCAGACGTCAACCCACTCGTCGAGGGTGGTGGGGGCGCTCAAACCGTACTGGTCGAACAGGGTCTGGTTGATCCAGAGGAAGCCGGCCGCGACACCGCCCAGCGGTGCGCCGGTCAGCTTGCCGTCCAGCGTCAGGTTGCTGGAGAAGCCAGGCGTCCACTTGGTGGCGAAGTCCGCCCCCAGCCAGTTGGTGGCCAACTGGGTCAGGTCTTCGACATAGTCGGCGTACAGCACCACGCCGCCGGTGTCGCCGCCGGGTGCCACGTTCCACACGTCGGGGCCCTCACCGGCCGCCAAAGCAGCCCGCAAGGATGGCTTGTACTGGGTGTTCTCGAAGTTCTTGAAGGTCACCTTGATGTTGGGATAGACCTTGTTGAACTCGGTGATGTAGTTGTCGCCCACATCTTTGTCAGGCGTCCAACCCCACCAGGCGACTTCGCCCGTGACGGAGCTGGCGGTGTCGGGGCTGGCTGCGTCGGCGCCACTGCCGCCGCTGTCGCCGCCCTCGCCGGTGGCCGTGGCAGCAGTGCCGTCACCAGTCGCGGCGTCCTTGCTGTCGCTGCAGGCAGCCACCGTGATGGTCAAGGCGGCCGCGGCCGCCACAGCGACCACGGTCCTGAATCGAAGGGCTGTTCGCATGGCTTGCTTCTCCTTTGGTTCTTTCGATAGGGGATGTTGCTCGTCGGTTCTAGTTGTTGGTTGAGGTTCTAGGTTGCGGATAGGACCGGGCGGGTGCCCGGAGACTTTGAGGCCTAGGCGGCAGGGATCAGCCCGATGGCGCGGCCCGGCGCACCGGAACCACCCCGCAGCTTGAGGCCGAGGAAGGCGAACAGGGCGCCGGTTGGTGGCATTGCGGCCAGGCCGCCCAGGCCCTCGATGAAGCTCATGCCTCGGGACAGGGCCGCGAAGTGGGCGGGGGCGCCATCGTGCACCGAACCCATGGAGGGGGAATCGGAGCCGGTGCACCGCACACCGCGCTCGGCCAGGGCGTCGATGAAGCTGACATCGGGGGCCGGCCAGCCCAGCGACTTGCCTTGGCGCGGCCAGGCGACGTACTTCAGCCCCGCTTCACCCGGCTTGAAGTGCAGCACGTCCCAGTCGGACCGGATCAGCACGATGTCGCCCGGCTCGATGGGGCCGTGCGCGGCCTCGAAAGCCTCGACATCGGCCGCCGTGGCGTAGCGCGAAACGCCGGGGGTGCCGCCGGACGGGTCAGCCAGGTGGCGCAGGTCGAGCACCTTGGCCGGCCCCATCAGGTCGGTCAGGGCAACTTGGTCGGCGTAGATGTCGCCGGCGGGGCCGGCATCGGGCAGGCCTGAACCGGAGGGGGCGATGCGGTGGGAGGGGGCATCGAAATGGGTCCCCACGTGCTCGTCCATCACCAAGGTGGCGGTGTAGTAGCCGCCTTCGGGCGAGACCAGTTCGTCCGGCAGGCCCGGCTGGTCCACAAACCAGTTGTGGATGCGGTGCTGGTAGGGCATGTGTCCGGGCCAGGAACAGGGCAGGGATTCGGCGATTGTCAGCGACAAGTCGGCCACGGTCCAGCCGCGGCCGGCCAACCAGGTGCTGGGCGGAATTTGGTTCATGGCTGCGTCCTTCCATACTGCTGCCGGATGCGCTCATTGCAGGTGGTGAAGCGGGCGCCGGCCAGGAAGGCCGAGTTCATCGTGGCGGGTGAGGCCTGCCCGGTGCCGGCAATGTCGAACGCCGTGCCGTGGTCCACCGAGGTCCGCAAGATGGGCAGGCCGGTGGTGACGGACACGGTGGCGTCGAAGTCGAAGGTCTTGGTGGCGATGTGGCCCTGGTCGTGGTACAGCGACAAGATGCCGTCGAACTGGCCTTGCAGGCCCAGGTGGAAGACCGAATCGGCCGGTATTGGGCCGGCGATGGCGGGCCGGCCGGCCGGGATGGTGGCGTTGACCTTGGCGATGGCCGGGGCAATCTGGTCGATCTCTTCACGCCCGAAGTGGCCGCCTTCGCCGCCGTGGGGGTTGAGGGCGGCCACCGCCAGACGCGGCTGCGGATAGCCGAACACCTCGAGGGCCACCAGCGCCCGGTCCAGGCAGGCCTCGATCAGCGGCGCCTTAATGGCGGCCACGGCCTCGGCCAGCGACATGTGGCGGGTGGCGAAGAAGACGCACAGGTTGCCCACCACGAACATGGTGTCGGTGGCGGCGGCGTGGGTCAGGTCTTGGATCAGTTCGGTGTGGCCCAGGAACTGGGAGCCCGAGGCCCAGATGGCCTCCTTGTTGATGGGGCTGGTGACCACTCCGTCAATCCGGCGGGCCACGGCATCGGCCACCGCCGTTTCGATGGCTGTCACGGCGGCCCGGCCGGCCAGGGCTTGCACCTGGCCGAAGGCGATCTGTTCGGCGTCAGGGATCAGCCCGATGTCGATCACGTCGATCACGCTTGGGTCGTCACCGGCCTGGCGTGGGTCGGTGATTGGGTTGATGGTGGGTTGCCGGCCGCTGACGGCGGCGGCTCGGGCCAGGATGGCCGGATCGCCGTAGACCACGGCCCGGGCCTTGGCCCGCATGGCTGGGTCGGTCACCGTCATGACGGTGATTTCGGGTCCGATGCCGGCTGGGTCGCCGGCTGTGACTGCCAGGATGGGCAGTTGGTTTGACATGGTCAGTGCCTCCGTTTGGGGAATCTGGGGTTGTCCGGTTGGGGGGTCAGGGCGGCAACACAGGCGAGGGCGGCGGTGGCGGTTCCCACCAGGCCGCCCTTGGTCACGATGGGCAGGCCATGGTGCGGGCCGCCTTCGAGGGTGGCCAGCATGGCCAGGGGCAGCACTTGGCGTTGGATCTTGAGGCCCGTGGCGCCGAGGGCCTGGATGACGGCGGCCGCCGTATCGCCGCCGGAGGCGTAGAGCCCGACGGGATGAATGGCCTGCGTGGCGGCCAGGGCCAGGCGGCCAAGGGTGGCGGCGGCCTGGGTGGCCTGGGCGCCTTGATCCCGGTCGGTTGGGCTTGGGGGAGTAGCCTGCACGCCGACGATGGCGGCCCCTTCGGCGGCGGCCCGAGCCAGGCTATCCGTGGCGGCGGCCAGGATCGCCTCGGTCTGCGCCGGGTCCGACTGGTCCAGTTCGGTCAGGTCGAGGTGCCCGATGGCGGCCGCCCGCCTGGTGCGCAGAGCGTCGAGTTGTTCCTGGGTCTGCCGGCTGGTGGAACCGGCCAGGACCAGCACCACCTGGCCTGGGGGTGTGGCCGAGGTCAGGCTGAGCGCGGCCAGTTCGGCGGTGAAGGGGCCCGGGTCGATGGGCAGCCAGGCGATGGGGGCGCGTGGGGTTTCGGGCGCATGGGGTAGACCACCGGCTACCAGGTTGGCCGCCTGAGCGATGGCGGTCAGGTCGCCATCGGCGGCGGCGTCCACCACCACGATGTCGGCGCTGCGGGCGGCGTGCTCAAGGGCGGCGGCCAGAGTTGGCTGGGGACCCCGAACTAGTTCGAGGTTGATTTCGGTGGCAGTTGCCTGGCCGGTGTGCTCAAACAAGCGGCTGATGCGCGATTCGGTCACCGGGTTGAGGGGGTCTTGGGCGGCCGCCGTCTGGCTGACCGGGAGGCCATGAAGCAATTGCCGGCCGCCCTCGGTAGTGCGGCCGGATGCGGGATAGGCGGCCACCACCAGGCCCGCCACGCGGCTTTCCGGGCGTTGGCGCCGCACACCTTGGAGTAGAGCCAGAGTCTCAGCCGCCAGGTTGCCGCGCAGCGTGGTGTCGATCCGTTTGGCCACCAGGCAGGTGTCCAGCGGGAGTCCGGCGATGGCCTGTTCCAGCAGGTCAACTGCTTGTTCCTTTGGCAGATTACGTGAGTTGGTGGAGATCACCACGGCGTCTGCCGGCAGGTGGGTGGCGCCCTGGCTGGCCCGGCCTACAGGCAGCGTGACGGCGGTGAAGCCCAGTGTGGCCAGGGCACCGGCGGTCGCGTTGGCTCCCGTCAGATCGTCGGCCACTGCCAGCACTATGGTCACGCCTAGCTCCCATGCAACGGTGAATGAGATTGCCATTTCAGTCTTGCACACAATGAGCAACAAGTGCAAGACTGATGGACGAAATGAGCAACTTCGCTTCGTCCTGCGGTGAGTCGCATGGCCGGGTTGAGGTTGGCCTGGCAAGCTTGGCAACGGTGGCGGGCGGACAGGGAGGGCAGCTATGGGCACGGTGAACGGAACCTCGGATATGGCCGCCGTCGAAGAGCCGCCTGCCCGCCAACAGACGCTGCAGCGGCGAGCCGAACTGACCACCATGGCGGACAATGCCGGGCACCTATCGGTCCACGAACTGGCCGAAGCCATGGGCGTGTCGCCGTCAACCATCCGACGTGACCTGCGGGCTCTCCAGGCCGAGGGCCAACTGTTGCGTGTCTATGGCGGGGCCTACGCCCTTGGCCGGTCCGAACTGTCATGGCGGGAGAAGGCTCAATCCGAGGCGGGGGCCAAACAAGTGATTGCGCGCGCGGCCGCCAAGCTGGCCCCTGACAGCGGTGCGGTCTTCCTGGATTCCGGCACGTCAACAGCGGCGTTGGGCGCCATATTGGGACGCAACCGCAGCCTGACCCTGGTGACCACAGGACTGTCTACGCTCTTGGCGGTGGCTGATGCCGAGGCCGAGGTTATTGTGGTGGGGGGGCGCCTGCGGCGCATGTCCGCCGGCATGACGGGCCCGCTGACCGACATCACGCTCGACCGCGTGGCCCCGGCCGCCGCCTTTCTGGGGGCGGAATCGATCGACCCGGAGCGCGGCATCGGCTGCCCGGAACTGGACCAGGCGGCCCTGAAGTCGCGGGCCATGAAACTGTCCCAGAACGCCTGGTTGCTGGTCGATCACACCAAGTTCGAGCGGCGGCCTGGGTTGCGTTTCCTGGCGCCTATTCCGCAACACGTGGGCATCGTGACCGATGCCCGGGCCGAGGCGCTTCACGGTGCGGCGCTGGCCCGGCTACGCGCGGCCGGGCATCGCATCGTCATCGCCCGCTGACCCCGTCCTCTTTGTAATCCAGTTACAGGGGACGGTTCCATGTAACACAGGTGACGCCGTTACAGGGGACGGTTCCATGTAACACGGGTGACGCCGTCACCCATGTGACATGGAACCGTCCCCTGTAACGCCGTACTCTCGCGAGGGGGCGGGGCTGGGGCGAGGGGGCGGGGCAAGAGGCGGGGTGGCTAGTCGCGCTGGCGTTGGCGGTGGCAGCGGGCGGCCAGGGCCACCAGGCCGAAGGCCGCCAGCGCCAGGTGGCCGGCCGGGCTGCCCGTGATGGGCAGCCGGGCGCCTGGGACGGGCGAAGTGGGCGCCCCAGGCGACCGGACTGCGCTGGAGCCGCCGCCCGACGGGACCGACGGCGGCGGCGGGGTGACCCCGCCCTGGTTGGGTGGGGGAGTAGTGCCTGGCGGCGTGTTCGATGAGACCGGTGGTGAGACCGGTGGTGAGACCGGTGGTGAGACCGGTGTTGAGACCGGTGGTGAAGGCGGCTGGGTGGGCGGTTCCGGCACCGCCACGTGCGCCGCCGCCGCGGTCGATTCCATGGCGCCCAGCCAGAACTGGCTGGCCGGCTGGCGGCCGGTCAGGGCGGCCGAACTCCACGCCACGCCCCAATCACCCGGGGCCGCCCTCAGCACGGGGTGGGTCGCAGGCACCTCGGCCTGCCATTCGACCAGCACATACTCGCCACCTTCCAAGGGCTGGCCGGCCGGCATTTCCACCACACCCCCGATGGCGTGCACGGCCGGCCCGTCGCCCGCCCCGAAGCCCTGGCAGGTCAGCGTGCCGTGCCCACCCGTGGCGTCGGCGAAGCGGCAGGCGTCATCGACCGGTGAATAGTCGAAGCCGACCACGGCGTCATCACGCCCGCCCTCGCCGGTGACCAGGCGCAGCGAGCCGGTCACCCAGCCCGCCTGCCAGGCCGAGGCCGGTCCGCCCACCATGACGGTGCCGGAATGACCTGCCACGGGCAGTTCGTTCACCCAGCGCAGGGCCCCCAGGGGTTCGTTGCCAGCGTTGAACAGCTTCAGGCGATAGGTCAGCCTGTCACCGGGCGCGGCCTCGATGGCGCAGTCGCCCTCGGCCCAGGTGCCGTCCCAGGCACCGGGGGCAGCGCAGGCGCCCGGCGCCACCTCGAACGTCTCGGGGTTCCTGCCACCAGCACTGCCACCGGCACCGCCACCAGCCAGCGCCACCCGCTGCTCCGCCCGCACCCCCGAAGCCCGCAACACGGTGACGGTGACATCGGCCCCGGCCAGGCACGCGCCATCGGGCGGATCGACCGAGGCGTCACAGGGGGACAGGCCACCCCCGGCCCCAGAAGCCACCAGGCGGACAGGGTTGCGGATAACCGAACCGGCCGCGACGCCATCGGCCACCCGCAGCGGCAACCGGATCACCAGACGGTCACCGGGTGCGATCTCAGGCAACTGCGGCCCCCACCGCCAAAGAAGATCCCCGCTGGGCTCCACCGTCAATGACGGGTCGGACCAGTGGCTGGCGGGTGGCTCCGGCGGCTGGTGCACCACCGCCCAGCGGGCACCAGCCCCGGCGGCGGCGTCGTAGATCAACTCTGGCGGCAGATTGTCCGTCAGCGACTCCAAGCGGAGGTTGGCCGAAGCGCCGCCGCCATTGCGCACCACCACATAGAAGGGCACGGTGGCGCCAGGGTTGGCGAACACCGCAGTGGAACCGGTGTCCGCCACCGCGTTGTAGTCCTTGACGTACAGTGCCACCTGTGGCCTGGCCTCACCCTGGGCGTAGGCCATCTGGGCGTACGTCATCTCCATGGCCGCCCACCGGCCCGGATCGGTGGCCAGCCAGGTGGCCGCGGACATGGTCTGTGGCACCACCCACGGCCAGGCCGGGCGCCAAGTGTCGCCCGGTGACCGCCTGGTCGAATTGACCCGCTGGTAGGTGCGTTGCACCGTCTTGACGGTCAGCCGCATGCTCGACCCTCGCCCCAGCCGGCCGGACTGGGGTTCGATTTTCAGCCGCAGGCCCATGACGTGGGCCGCCACCGCCGGGTCCAGCGGGAGGTTGACCGCCTGGTTGGTGGCCGGCAGTGTCAGGGTGGAACTGTGCCAGGTGCCGTTGTCGAGGCGCAGCCACAGCGTCGCGGTGACGGGTCCCGGTGCCGTACCGCCCACGCCGGGCCGGCTGGCCTGGACCGACAACTCGGTGACGTCGAAGGTGTCGAACAGGCTGCCTGTCGCGGGGCCGAGGTAGCCGGCCGGGTCGCGCTCCGCCGCCCAATCGTCCAGTGAACCCAGCAGCACCATGTCCGAGGTCAAGTACAGCCCGTCAACCATGGCGTTGCCGGCATTGTGGGCGTTGAACTGCCACTCGACCCGCGGAAACAGGTCCCGCTGCAGCCCGGTGCTGGTACCGGCCTGGGCCGTGGCCGATACTCCCACCGACCGCGACGCGACCGCCACGGTGGCCGGGCCCAAGGTCAGCGGCGCGGCCTGCAACAGCGGCGCGCGGCGGAACCCGGCCACTTCGGCGGAGGCCTGGAAGTTGTAGGGGCCATCGATCGGATCGCCGCCCTGCAGCGTGGCCACCGGGCCGCCGCCCGCCACCGGGAAGGTGTGACCGGCCCGCACCCTGTCACGCAGCGTCGTGTTCACCGCCAACTGGGTCTGGTCCTGCCGGTCCGGGTTGGCCAGGCCCACCTGCCCGCTGCCGTTCGGGTTCAGCCACACCACTCGTACGCCCACCACGCGCGGCCACAGCGACGGGTTGGGGTTCAGGTCATCGGGCCTTTCGTTGCAGGTCAGCGCCACGGTGCGTTCCGAACCGTCATCGAGGGTGTAGATGATGGAACCCGGTAGCAGGACCGCCCCGGAGCCGGGGGCGTAGGGCTCGCCAATCGCCGGATCGGCCTTGAACGGGCAGGTGTAGCGCTCGATGCCGTCGAAGTCCACCACCGCGAACGGGTTGTCGCTGGTACTGCTGCCGCCCAGTTCCACGCTCAGCAGGTCCAAGCCCACTTCGACCCGGTCATCGCGGGCCAGCCACTTCTTCGCCGGGTCCGCCTCGCCCGGCACCCCTAGGGCGGTCTGGTTGCGGGCGTAGGCGGTCAGGACCGACCGGCCGCCATCGTGCGCCACCAGGCCGTCCGGCGCCAGCCAGGTCATCGAGCCACCGGTGAAAACCTGGTTCGGCGCGTACACCTCATAGGTGGCAAACAGCGGTCCCACGGGCGCGCCGTCGAAGGTGGTCATGGGCGTGAAACTGGTGCCGTCGGCCGAAACTTCGCCCTCAATGTAGTTGCGGTAGCCGATGCCGTCCGGGCTGCCATCGATGTTCTGGCCGCTGGGTGTGCGGTCCCGCAGCCGGCCCGCCACGTCAACCGTGAAACGGCTTCCCACCTGCAGTAACGCATCCGGATGGGCCGCCCGCCGCAGGGTGGCCCGCACCTGGTTGACATCCGCCAGGTTGACCGTGCCGAGGTCCGGTTGCCACTGCCCGATGTCGCGCCGCACCCCCGTCACGGCGGCCCAGGCCGGGTCGCCCGGGTTTTCCACCTGGGCCGGCGTCAGGCCTTCGTTGCCGGTGGCGACGGTGCCGGTGGCGAGAAGCCGGCCGGCGTCATCGAACAGTTCCACCGTCAAGGCCTGATCCGGCCCCAAGGTGACCGAACCGGCCCCGGTGAACTCGAAGACCTCCCAGGAGTCCGGCTGGGTGGGGTCGCGCCTCACGCCGCCATCGGTCACCCGGATGGCCTTGGCGACGGCATCGGTGGACACCCCCACCACGGTGAAGGCGGTGGGGGCGCCAGACTGGGCCAGGCCATACTTGGCCGCACCGGCGGCGAAGTCCTTGCCCAGGGCACCCAGGCGGGCGTCGATCAGGTACAACTCGTCCGAGGCTTCGGCCGTCAGCGGGCTGGGCCCGTCCGCCGTCACCCGGCCCAGGTTGCCCACCGCCAGCAGCAGGCTGCCCGGCGGGTCGCCCAGGTCTGGTGTCACCTCGACCGCTGGGTCTGACAGCAAGTGGCTGCGGAACATGACCTCGGCCCCGGCCACATCACAGACCAAGTCAGGTCCAAACGCCTTGGCGCCTTCCGGAAAGACGTGAACCTGGAAGCCGACCACTTTGGAGGCGTCCATATAGGGCTGCCACTGCACCTCAGTGACGTCAACCCCGTCCCAAACCCAGGCCGTGGTGGACCACTGCACCGACCGGGGGGCGGTGCCGTCCTCGCAACTGACCCAGTCCGGCAGTGCGGTCAGTTGGATCGCGTCGAACGGGCTGCCGGCCAGCGCCGCGGCGTCGGTGGGCGGTGTGGCGGGGTCCGACAAGACAAACCCCATCAGGCCAAACGGGTCGCCGCCCGGCTTGCCACGGGTCAGCACGTCGAAATCCAAGGTGTGGTGGTTGTAGACAGCGCCTCCACCCGGCAGCCAGCGATCCCCGGCCTGCTTGGCGCCGGTGGCCGGGTTGGTGATCAGGTTGCGCCGGCCGCCCAGGTCTTTGTCCATGTCAAAGGTGACATCCGGTGGGATCAGGCGGACCGTAGCCTGGTTGGTGGCCGGAATCGAGACGTTGGTGCCGGAAGGGCCCTCACCTGTCACCTTGGCCACCGAGCCAACGGTGGTGGTGGAGGTGCCCCCCAGGATGGCGCCGGTGTACCGGTGCGTATCGCGCAGCATCAGCGGCACCGCCAGGTAACCGGCCTCGAGGCAGGTGGTCAGGTCGGCCGAGTTCGGGTCGCAGGCCGAGGTGCCCATGGCGCCGGTGAACTCCACCATCAGGCCCACCACGTCTTCCAGGTTGGGCAACGGCTGGGGCAGGCCCGGCTCGGTCAAGGAGGTCTGGCCGCAGGCCATGGCCTGGCCCATGTTCAGACAGATATAGGTCAGGGTGGCGCCTTTGGCGCCGACCGGGAACAAGATCAGCGGGGGGCCCACCATGTCGAAGTAGTCGAATGGGTTGGGGCTGCCCGGCGCGGGGTAGGTCAGGGTGATGCGCTGCAGTTCACCCCCCGTATTGGCCACCGCCAACGTGTTGGTCGAGGTCTCACCCGAACCATAGACCGAGGCCGCGTTGCCGCTGGCCGTGCGCCAGGTGTTGGAGGTGGCCAGGCTGGCAGCCGGCAACTGCACCTGGATGGAGACGTCTGCCGTCTCGGTGCCACTGACCGCCCCTTGGCCGCCACCCGGGATGCGGGCCTGAGCCTCGGCCAGTGCGGCGACGTTGATGGCGGGGCTGCCCGATGGCGGGATGGTCTCGTTTGGCTGGTCCCGCCAAGTGTCCCGCAGCGTGCCGGTGACACTCAGCCTGATAGTGCGGGCGGCCTCGTTGGTGGGGTTGCCGGCGGCATCGGTGGTGACCGCCGGCAGGCCCTGGATGACGGCTTCGATCGACTCAACGGCCCCCGGCGGGGGGATGGTGCAGGTCAGTTGGCCAGTGGGCAGGTCGCAGCGGTGTGGGGTACCACCCGCCAGGGTCAGGTGCACGATGGCGCCGCCGGGGTTGGTATCCAGGCTCACCTCGGTCAGGTCGAAGGCCGCGAAGAAGCCGGTGGTGCCGGTGGCTGCGGGCAGGTCAACGGTCAGTTCGGCCGCGGCGTTGGCCGTTACCAGGGCGGTCACGTCAAAGGTGGCCTGGCCGCCGCTGCCGCCGATCAGGTTGGCCGGGCGCCAGGCAGCCTGTCTGATGGCCACATCGACCGAAGGCGGAATGTCCAACGTGACATCGGCGGTCCGTTCCAGCCGAACCGGGTCGAAGCCGGCCAGGCCTGGGGCTTCCATGACGGCGGTGGCGGCGCGGGTCTGACCGTTCGCCGTCTGGCTGGTCCAGGGCGGCACCACGGCCGGCACCAGCACCGTGGTGTTGCCGGTCGCGATGCCGTCCCACGTCACGGTGACGACTTGGCCGTTGCTGTGGACGTGCACGCCCTGGCCGGGCGGGTCATTGACGCTGCCGTCAAGGGAGACATCCGGCGGCAGGGTGACGGTCAGGTTGCCGGCGCCGCAGCCGCCCGTGGCCAGGCAGCCCAATTGGACGCGGTAGAGGAAGCCGGTGCCGGCCGTAGCGGCGGCCAGGGGTGCCCCGGCCGCGTTCGCCACCACGCCGAAACCCAAGGTCAGCGGCAGCGGATCGGCCCCGGCCGCGGTGGGTCCGCCCACTAGGGGAAACACTAGGCCGGCGGCGGCCAGACCGCCCGCCAAGACAAGGGCGGGGCGCCGGCGGATGCGGCGGGGCAGCGCGGTTGAGGTGGCACGCTTCGACATGGAAACCTCTCACCGGGGCTGGTCGAAGGGGCCATTGCCTACTGTAACCCGGCGCGGTCCGCGCCGGGTAGGTTTGGACTGTGACGGATCAGCGCGTGCGCCTTGACCTGGCCTATGACGGCACCGACTTTCACGGCTGGGCGGTGCAACCGGGCCTGCGCACCGTTCAAGGCGTGCTGGAAGAGGCCCTGGCCCGCGTGACACGAATCACGGTGCCGGTGGCCGTGGCGGGGCGCACCGACACCGGGGTGCATGCTCGCGGCCAGGTGGCGCAGGTGGACCTGCCGGCAGAGGTCTGGGCCGGGTTGCCTGGCCGCTCCGGCCGCAGCCCAGAGCATGCTCTGGCCAGCCGGCTGAATGGTGTTCTGCCGCCCGATTGCCGGGTGTTGGCGGTCAGCCCGGCAGTGCCCGGCTTCGATGTCCGGTTCAGTGCTCTGTGGCGGCGCTATTGTTACCGAATTGCCGACAGGCGCGGTGCCTTTGACCCGTTGACCAGGCGATTCACCTGGTGGGCCCCGAGCATGCTTAACGCCGGTGCCATGGCCGAGGCGGCTGCTCCGCTGCTCGGTGAGCACGACTTCCTGCCGTTCTGCCGCCCGCGCGAAGGCGCGAGCACGGTGCGCACGCTACAGGAACTGTCGCTGCAGCGCCCGGCCCCCGGACGGATCGAGCTGTGGGTCCAGGCGGACGCCTTCTGTCACCACATGGTGCGTGCCCTGGTGGGCGCCTTGGTGGCGGTAGGGGCGGGACGCCGGCCGGTGACCTGGCCGGGTCAGGTGCTGGCGGCCGGCGTCAACGACCCGGCCGTGACCGTGCTGCCGGCCGTCGGCCTGACCCTGGAGCAGGTGGCCTACCCGCCCGATGGCGAACTGGCCGCGCAAGCGGCCAAGGCCCGCACCTTCCGGGGTTAGGCCCCAGGTTCAGGGCCCCCAGACCCGCCCTCGGCCTCAAGGAAGGCCGCCAGTTCGGCATCGAAAGCGGCGTCGGCCTGGCGGCGCTCCGGCAGACGCGACGGAAACTGTTCCGGCTGATCCAGGTCTTCGGACAGGGGCAGCAGGTCCGGGTGGCCCCACACCGCCTCCCGTTCCACCTGGCCCAACTGATCGGCCACCGCTTCCCACAGGCGAGTCGCCTCGCGCGCCCGGCGCGGCCGCAACTCTAAACCGACCAGGGTAGTGAAGGTGTGCTCGGCCGGCCCGCCCTCCGCCCGGCGGCGCCGCATCAACTCACGCAAGGCCGCGACATCGGGCAGATTGGGCGTCAAGGCGTCCGCCACCACCACGTCGACCCAACCCTCTACCAAGGCCAAAGTGGTCTCAAGGCGGGCCAGCGCACTCTGCTGCGCCGGCGACAAGTCCGGTTCGAAGACGCCGCTGGACAGGGCCTGGCGCAGCGAAGACGGATCCTGCGGGTTGATGTCCCGCACGGCCTCCTCCAACCGGTCCAGGTCGATCGAGATGCCGGCGGCGTAGGCTTCCACGGCCCCGAACAGGTGATCCGCCAGCCAGGGGACGTGCGTGAACAGGCGGGCGTGGGCGGCCTCGCGGGCGGCCAGGAACAGGCGCACCTCGTCGGCCGGCAGGCCCGTGCCCTCGGTGAAGGCCGCCACCGAACTGGGCAGCAGCGCCGTCACGCCCCGCCCGCCCATTGGCAGGCCGTTGTCGGTGAAACCGAACACCTCGCGCGCCAGTTGGCCGATCGCCTGGCCAAGCTGCATGCCGAACATGCCTCCGGCTATGCCCTGCACCATGTTGGTGGCGCCGGCCATCGCCTCACCCAAGCCGGGGTGCTCTTCTTGTTGTTTGGTGATGACCTGGGTCATGGCTTGTTTCATTGACTTGGCCACCGGCGTGGTGATGGCCTGCCACTGCGGCAGGGCCGCCTCCACCCATTGGGCGGCCGAAAGGGCCCGGGCCGGCCCGCCCGCGCGGCTCAACTCGGTGGCCCGGTCCAGCCACAGTTCGGCCAGGTTGAGGGCTTCCGTGACGGCCCGGGCGGCGCTGTCCGACACCACAGGGTCCGGTCCGCCGGCGATGGCGGCCTGGCGGGCCGTGTCATGGGCCAACTCCCAGTTGACCGGCTGGTCCGAATGCGGGGCCTGCATCACCCGGCGGATCTGCTCCACCAGGAAGCCAAGGTTGGCGGCATTGGGGGCCAGGCCGGCGGCTTCGACCACTTGGCGGGGGTCGAAGCCCTGTTCGCGGAAGGCGGCCATGGCCTCGTCCGCTTGGTCGCCGAACAGGGCCCGGAACAGTTCGACGAACTCGGGCGGCAGGTCGCCGTCATAGGGCGTAGGGTCGGTCGACACGGCGGGCTCCCAGCTTCAAGCGCTACGAAACAGCTAGTCTGTCCACGGTAGCAAGTGAAAGGGAGCGGCGTGAGCCAAGAGGAACCAAGCGGAGTGGGAGCCCCCATCACCACGCCCCCGCGCCGGCGCCTGAACCTGACCCCGCGCACCATCACCATGCTGGTCAGCGCCGTCGCCACGGTTGGCCTGGGGGCCGCCATGTTTGCCCTGCCGGTGCCGTACGTGCTGGAAACCCCCGGCCCCACCCTTGACACGCTGGGCGAACAGGACGGCGTGGTGCTGGTCCAGGTGCCGGAAGAACCAAGCCACCCCCTGACCGGGCAGCTTCTCCTGACTACAGTGGGCGCCATCGGCTCCGAGCCCGGCAGCCTCAACCTGCTGCGCCTGGTGCGCGGCTACCTCAGCGGTGACGAAGCCCTGCTGCCGTACGACGTGGTCTATGCGCCCGGCCAAACCACCGAGGAGCGAGAAGAACAGTCCGCCCAGCAGATGTCGTCCTCCCAGTACACGGCCGAGGTAGCGGCGTTGGAAGAACTGGGCTACACCGTCACCCCGGTGGTAGAAGGCATCCCTGAGGGTCACGTCCTGCAGTTGGGGGACAAGCTGCTGGCCGTCAACGGTGTCCCCATCACCGGTTACGGCCAGTTGATCGACCTGATGGACTCGCTGGAGGGCGGCAGCACCGTCACCGTCCAGGTGGAACGGGACGGCCAGACCGCCGATGTCGAGGTGGTCACCCAAGGGGGTGAGGGCGAACCGGCCCGGTTGGGTGTGGCCGTTGGGTTCGACACCCCGGTGGAGGTGACCTACGGCATCGAGAACATCGGTGGGCCCAGTGCCGGCACCATGTTCGCCCTCGCCATAATCGACAAGCTGGGTGACGAAGACCTGGCGGCGGGGAACATCGTGGCCGGCACCGGCACCATGGACGCCGACGGTTCGGTGGGCGCCATCGGCGGTATACGGCAGAAGATGATCGGGGCGGATGAGGCCGGCGCCACCCTGTTCTTGGCCCCCAAAGCGAACTGTGACGAAGTCCAAGGCCACGTGCCGGACGGCCTGCAGGTGGTCGCCATCGAGACGCTCGATGACGCGGTGGCGGCCCTTGAGGCCATGCGCGACGGTGTGGCGGGCACCCTGCCCAGTTGTGATGTGAAATAACGGCAAAAGGTGGGGTCTGACGGGCGGCTTTGGTCAAGGCCTCCCAGCAAGGTGTGACACCCTTAGTGGGTGTTCTCATTCAGCATGCCTCCGCGCTCGCCTCGCCAGTCCACCACCGTCCGACGGTCCGGTAAGCCGCTGTGGCGCTCGCCCATCGTTTGGACCATTGTCATCCTGTTGGTCGTAGCCCTGTTGCTGATGGCGGGCTCCCGCTTCTGGACCGAGATCCTGTGGTTCAAACAGGTGGGCTACCTGAACGTCTTCACCACCCAGTGGCTGGCCCGCATCTGCCTGTTCGTGGCCGGCGGCGCGCTGATGGGTGGCCTGGTGTGGTTCGCCATGTGGTTGGCCTACCGGTCGCGGCCCGTCTATGCCTCCTCCGCCATGGCCGGTGACGTGGCCGAACGCTACCGCAACGCGTTCGACCCGTTGCGCCGCGCCGCCACCATCGTGCTGCCCATCGTGATCGGCCTGTTCGCCGGCACCAACGCCGCCTCCAACTGGGAGAAGGTGCTGCTGGCCTTCAACGGCACCAGCTTTGGGCAGGTTGACCCCCAGTTCGGCCTTGATGTGTCGTTCTACACCTTCACGCTGCCGGCCATTCGTTTCGCGCTGTCCTTTGTGCAGAGCTGTGTGGCCTTGGCGCTGGTGGCCGGGCTGGTGATCCACTACCTGTACGGCGGGCTGCGGCTGGCGCAAGGCCGCGGGGTGCCGCGCATCACGCCAGCCGCGCGGGCCCAACTGGGTATCAGCGCCGCCATCTTCTGCCTGTGCATCGCCGTGCAGTATTGGCTGGACCGCTACTCCATGCTGACCGAGACCGGCGACCGGTTTGACGGCGCCGGCTACACCATGGTGCACGCCACCATGCCGGCCAAGGCGATCATGGCCTTCATCGCCGTTTTTGTGGCCGTCATGTTCGCGGTGGCGGCCTGGCGCGGCAACTGGAAACTACCCGCCACCGCCGTTGGCCTGATGGTGATCTCTGGCCTGGCCGTGGGCTGGGCCTATCCGGCCCTGATCCAGCGCTTCTCGGTGGTACCCACCGAGGCGATCAAGGAATCGCCCTACATTCAGCGCAACATCACGGCCACCCGCACCGCCTTCGGGCTGGATGACATTGAGGTGGAGCAGTATTCGGCCAAGACCACGGCCGAGGCCGGGGCGTTGCGGCAAGACGCCGAATCGACCGCCTCGATCCGCCTGCTGGACCCCACCGTGGTGACGCCCACCTTCCGGCAGAAGCAGCAGAACAAGCAGTACTACGACTTCCCGTCGGTGCTGGCGGTAGACCGCTACGAGATCGACGGCGAGAAGCGCGACACGGTCATCGCCGTGCGTGACATCAACCTGTCCGGCATCGGGGCTGACGCCTCCACCTGGGTCAACCAGCACACCGTCTACACCCACGGTTACGGGGTGGTGGCGGCCTACGGCAACACCACCGACGAACAAGGCTGGCCGTCCTTCTACGAGGGTGACATTCCGGCCGAAGGCGAATTAGACGTGGCGGAACCCAGGGTCTACTTCGGCACCACCTCGCCCGAATACTCCATTGTGGGCGGGCCGGAAGGCGCCGAGCCGGTGGAATTGGACTACCCCTCCGACGAGGCCGCGCTTGGCCAGGTCAACACCACCTATGCCGGCGATGGCGGCCCCAACGTCGGTTCGCCGCTGAACAAGCTGCTGTACGCCATCCGCTTCCGCTCCACCAACATCCTGTTCAGCTCCAACGTCAACCCCGACTCGCAGATCCTGTATGACCGTGACCCGGCCACCCGGGTGCAAAAGGTGGCGCCCTACCTGACGCTGGACGAGCGCGTCTACCCGGCCGTGGTGGACGGGCAGATCGTCTGGATTGTGGACGGCTACACCACCACCGACTACTACCCCTATGCCGAACACCAGACCATGTCCAGCGCCACGCTGGACTCGATCACGGCCCGGTCCGGCGTGGCCGGCCTGACCGCGATGAGTGGCCAATCGGTCAACTACATCCGCAACTCGGTCAAGGCCGTGGTCAACGCCTATGACGGCTCGGTCACGTTGTACGCCTGGGACGCGGAAGACCCGGTGCTGCAGGCCTGGGCCGGCGTGTACAACAATACGTTGCACCCGGTATCCGAGATTTCGAGCGAACTGATGGCGCACCTGCGCTACCCCGAATCGATGTTCAAGGTGCAGCGCACGGTGCTGGCCAAGTACCACGTGACGGACGCCAGCACGTTCTATTCGGGCCAGGACTTCTGGCAGATCCCAACCGATCCCACGCAGACCAACTCCAACGTGCAGCAGCCCCCCTACTACCTGACGCTGAAGATGCCCAGCCAGGATGAGGCCACATTCTCGCTGTCCACCAGCTTCATCCCCATCGGTACCGGCACCAATGACAGACCCATCTTGAAGGGTTTCCTGGCGGTCGATTCCGAAACGGGTGACACGGCCGGCGCCGTGGCCGGCGACTACGGCAAGTTGCGGCTACTGGTGTTGCCGCAGGGTTCGTCCGTGGCCGGCCCCAGCCAGGTGCAGAACAGCTTCGATTCCGATGGCGTGGTCAAGGACGCGCTGTATCCGTTCCAGATCCAAGGCTCCACTGTGGTCAAGGGCAACCTGTTGACCCTGCCGGTGGGCGGCGGCCTGCTCTACGTCCAGCCGGTCTATGTCCAGGCCGCACAGGGCACCGCTTTCCCTTCGCTGCAGAAGGTGGTGGTGGGCTTCGGCGACAAGGTCGGTGTGGCCGACACCTTGAACGAGGCCTTGGATCAGGTGTTCGGTGGTGATTCCGGGGCCGAGGCCGGCGATGCCGACGTGGTCAAGGATCCCGACGTCGACCTGGGTGACGGGACAACTGTGCCCGATGACGGGTCTGATTCTGGTACGTCTGGCGAGTCGACTGCGACGCCTAGTGCGACGCCATCGGCCACGGCGAGTGCCACGCCCAGCCAGACGCCATCGGCCACCGCTACCGCGACTACCCCGGCGGGTGACATGACCCTGGACGAGGCGCTGGACGCCATGGGTGACGCGATCGAAGCGGCCGATGAGGCCATGAAGGCGGGCGACTGGGAGGCCTACGGCCGGGCCCAAGACGCCTTGCAGGCGGCCTGGGAAGCGGTCGAATCCGCCCGCCAACCCTGACCGCCCGCCCTTTTTCTCGCGAGAGTACGGTTATGTAGGGGGTTCGCCCAGAGCGAAATGCGTTTGCGCAGGTCACGGCGCTGTCTGATTTCGCAGTGCCTACATAACCGTACTTTCGCGAGGAGGGGACGCGAAATGCGCGAGGAAAGGGCGGGAGATCGGTGGGGGTTGCCAGGCGGGCGGTTCTTGCCTAGACTGGCTGGGCTAATCGACGCGGGGTGGAGCAGTTCGGTAGCTCGCCGGGCTCATAACCCGGAGGTCAGAGGTTCAAATCCTCTCCCCGCTACCAGTAGGGCCGGCGACGGTGGGTAACCACCATCACCGGCCCTTCGTCTTGCCCGGCTACTTCTTAGCGGTTGAGCTGGCCTTGGGGGACTGGGTGGCTTTGGCGCTCTTGGAGGCCTCGGCGGACGGGCTGGCCGATGGCGCGTGGCTGGCCGGGGCCTTCTGACTGGGGGACGCCTGCTTGCTCGATGGCGCGTGGCTGGGCGACGCCTTCTGGCTGGGGGACGCCTTCTGGCTGTGTGACGGCGACGGGCTGTGCGAAGTCTTGCTGCTGCTGTGGGCCGAGGTGGAATGACTGGACGAAGGCGTGGGGCTGTTCTTGGAACTTGACTTCTCGTCGCAGGCAGCCGTGGTGGCGGCCAGGCCCAAAGCGGCGATCAGCGTCAAGGTGGCGGTACGGCGCGTCAGCATCGAATCCTCCATTCGGGGGCTGGAAAGTTACCCGGCCACCATAACCACAGGTCACGGGCTTGCAACAGGCTTTGAGGCGGACCCCACAGGCCGTTATCTACCGTTTGACAAGACCGCTGCGCCCGTGCTGCGCCCCCTTCCCCCACGATAGTTACACGGAACCGTCCCCTGTAACTCCACTCGCCATCCCGGACGCCGCAGGCGATCCGGGATCAAGGGGCAAGATCAGGGACACCCAGAGGTAAACCAGGGTGATCCCCGATGGCGTCCGGTCCGCCCGCCCGGAAGGCTGGAGGCATGCCCCGTAAACACCGTATTGTTCTGGGCGGACTGGCCGCCCTGATCCTGGCCGCTGGCGGCGCCACCCTGGGCGCCGCCATCAAGGGCCGCCCCATCACTGTGACGAAAGACACCGATCTGGCGTTCGACCTGCCGGCGCCCGTCCGCGAGTCGTTGTACTACGCCTCGCTGGCACCCAACTCACACAACGCCCAGATGTGGCAGGTGACGGCCTACCCCAGCCGGGGCGAACTGGCGATCGCCCTTGACCCGGATCGTCTATTGCCGGTGACCGATCCGGCCGGGCGCGAGGCACTTATCTCGGTGGGCGCTTTCACCGAGAACCTGGTCCAGTCGCTGGAGGCCTATGGCTACGAAGTCGAGGTGACGACCACCCAGGTGGCCGAAGCCGGCCGGGACGGGCCGGTCGTCATCGTGCACTATGGCGGCAACCCAGGCGAACCGGACGGCATCGGGCAACAAGCTCTGGAAGCCATGACTTTGCGGCACACCGAGAAGGGAGTCATGTTGGCCCTGCCGCTGACGGCCGCCCAGTTGGAGGCCCTGGCTGCCGTGCCCGGGGTGACCTATTTTCAAGACGGCAGCGACGGCTTCGCCTACTTGGCCGGCGGCACGGTGACGGCCTACCGCGACCAGGCCAACGACCTGGCGGCGCGGCAGGAACTGGCGGGCTGGCTGCGCCTGTCAAATGGCGAGGCGCTGGCCCAGCGGGACGGCCTGCCCGCCGAGCAACTGGGCATCACGGGCATCACCAAGACGCTGTACTATCTCACGACCTCGCAGGCGGACCTGACCGGAGACAGTTTCGCCAACCAGGGCATCAGCCGGACAGAGAAGCAGGTCGATGGCGCGGCCGGTTTCGCCGTCCTGGTGGGGGATGATCCGATCACGGCCGGCCGTGACCTGGAGCGGTTGTGGCTGGCGGCCACGCGGGCCGGCGTTTCGGTCCAACCGATGAGCCAGATCTTGGAGGACCCTGCTGCTGCGGCTGCCTTGCCGGCGGCGCTGGGCCTGACCGGCACGCCACAGATGATCCTCCGAGTGGGCCGGGTGAGTGGTGATTACGGCCAGAACCTGGGCCTGCGCCGCCCCTTGGCCGAGTTCGTCACCAACGGCGAACCCTAGACCAGCGCCTCCTTCCCCCACGATAGTTACACGGAACCGTCCCCTGTAACAAGACGGACTTGTCTATCGCGCCTATAGACCAGGTCAATAGGCCTACAGGCGGGCGGGGAAGAGGTCGCTCAGCGTGGGCACGAAGGGCTGGAAGCGCAGCCGCAGCCCGGCTTCGGCCGGGGTCCGTGCCTTCTTGGCCTCGTTGCAGGCCCGGCAGGCCGCTACCAGGTTGGGCCAATCGGTGCGCCCACCCCGGGACAGCGGCAACACGTGGTCCCGCGTGTTGGCGGCCCGGCCGCAGTAGGCGCACTGGTAGTGGTCGCGCCGCAACACGTTGTCGGTGGAGGGGGACAGCCGCCCGGTGCGCTGGTACTTCCACTTGGCGTAGACGTAGCGCACCAGTTCCACCGACCGCGGCAGCGGGAACTGGCCAACATACTCGCCCGGCACGGTTTCGAAGGCCCTGGCCACGCCGCGCCACATCATCAAGACGGCGTGCTTAACGGAGACCCGTCCCAGCGGCTCGGTGCCGCCGGCGTTGTAGATCACCACGGTTTGGCTCATGGACCTCACCTCCTTGCCAGTGTTGGGGCGACTCGGCCCTGGGGTGGGCCGCGGCCTGTCGGTGTGGCACCAAGACTAGGCAATGACCGCCCGCTTGCACGAGCACCCCCGCCGGTACGGTTCAATTGACCTCGGTTACCTTCGTTCCCCAGTTCGTCAGTCCCCAGGAGACAACATGCCGGCCAAAGGCCGCCTCAAGGCGCGGTTGGAGCGCCTTACCGCCCGGCCTTGGGTACGGCATGTGCGCCGCGCCCAGGCCCGCTACCGTGACCGGCTGGGGCCGGAATCGGCCGCCGCCATGGCCTTCTATTCCCTGCTGACCGTGATCCCCACGCTGGTCTTCGCCATGACCGCGGTGGCCTTTGCCCTGGGCAACTACCGGCCGGATCTGATCGAGGACTTCCAGGTCTGGTTCGCCAACCGCCTTGGGGATGAGGACCTGTCCGCCCGCATCCTGAAGGAAGTGGCCGGCGTGGTGGAGGTGACCGATGGCAGCCGCGAGCACCTGTGGACCGCCGTCAAGCTGATGGTGGGCACCGCGGTGTTGATGGCCTGGGGCGGCGGCAACTGGCTGCGCCACATCCGCCGGTCGCTCAACATGATCTGGCGCCCCCACGCCGACGAGGTGGAATACCCCGGCTTCATCGTTTGGCGCCTGATCAAGTACATCTTCCAATTCGGCGCCTTCGTCATTCTGCTGTTCATCACCCTGGCCACGTCCACCCTGGCCACCCACCTGACTACTGCCATCATGGACCTTGTGGGCTACCAGCACGGCCTGATCGAACCCTTCTTGTCCCGCCTGGTGTTCGGCGCCAGCTCGGTGTTGTTTGGCTGGATGCTGTTCATCTACGTGCTGGGGATTCTGCCGTCCTACCGCCAGCCGTTCCGCACCATCGCCAAGGGCGCCCTGATGGGCGCGGTGATCTGGTTCGCGGTGCAACAGGCCATGACCTACCTGATCCACTTCCTCTACACCGGCCAGACGGCCAGTTTCTTCGGCCCGTTGTTCGTGGCCTTGGTGGTGTTCAACTTCCTGGGCCAGGTGGTGTTGTGGGTGGCGGCCTGGACGGCCACTTTGACGGACAACCCGGCGGTCAAGAAGGGCGCCACCCGGGTGGTGCGGCCGGCCACGGTGACGGCGGCAACGGTGCCCGATGCCGCCCCCCAAGTTGGTTTACCGGCGGCCGCTGATGCCGTTCAGCCATTAACATCACCGTCCTGACGTGCATTAGGATCACCGGGTGCCGTGGCGCCCGCAGGCGGTTGGGTGTGCCATTTGCCCAACGGGGTGCCGTGGCGTACAGCCTTGAAAGGACCCCAGTTGAGCACCGCAAACACCCCCAAACCAGGCACCATGCCCATCCCTGACGCAGCGGCCGCCAAGGCGCCCGCCGCGCCACGCGCCACGGGCACCCCCGCTACGCCGACAGCGAACCCGCTGAAGCGGCTGGCCCGGCGCTGGAACGCCATCGGGCTGATCACCCGCATCCTGGTAGGCCTGGTGATCGGCGCCGTGCTTGGTCTGGTGGCGCCAAAGGACGGCGACCAGGTGGTGCCGGCCATGGATTGGATCTCCCTGCTGGGCGATCTGTTCGTGGGCGCCCTCAAAGCCTTGGCCCCCATCCTGGTGTTTGTGCTGGTGATCAGCGCCCTGGCCAACGCCCGGGCCCAAACCTCGATGCACCGCATCCTTGGCCTGTACCTGTTCGGCACCTTCCTGGCCGGCTGTGTGGCCGCGGCCGTCACCATGGCCTTCCCCTTCAAGTTGACCCTGCCGCCGCCGGAAGAAGGCCAAACTGCACCGGGCGGCATCGGGCAGGTGCTGAAGACCCTGGCTACCAACGTGGTGTCGAACCCGGTGGCGGCCCTGACCAACGCCAACTACTTGGGCATCTTGGCCTGGGCCGTGATGATCGGCATTGCTCTGCGGGTGGCCAGCGACACCACCAAGTCGGTGATGGAGAACCTGGCCGGCGCCATTGCCAAGGTGGTGCGTTGGGTCATCAACTTGGCGCCGTTCGGCATTCTGGGCCTGGTGTTCACGGCCGTCAGCACCAGCGGGCTGGACATTTTCACCGAGTATGGCCGCCTGTTGGCGGTGCTGGTGGGTTGCATGCTGTTGATGGCGCTGGTGGCCAACCCGCTGCTGGTGGCGGTGGCGCTGCGACGCAACCCGTACCCGCTGGTGTGGCGCTGCCTGAAGGACTCCGGTGTGACGGCCTTCTTTACCCGCAGTTCAGCCGCCAATATCCCGGTCAACCTGGAACTATGCCGCAAACTGGGGCTGAATCCGGACACCTATTCGGTGTCGATTCCCCTGGGCGCCACCATCAATATGGCCGGCGCCTCGGTCACCATCACGGTGATGGCATTGGCGGCGGCCAATACCCAAGGCATCACGGTCGATTTCCCCACCGCCGTGGTGCTGTGCGTGCTGGCGGCCGTGTCCGCCTGCGGTGCCTCGGGCGTACCGGGCGGCTCGCTGCTGCTGATCCCGCTGGCCTGCTCCCTGTTCGGCATCTCGAACGATGTCGCCATGCAGATGGTGGCCATCGGCTTCATTGTGGGCGTGGTGCAGGATTCCTGTGAGACGGCGCTCAACTCGTCCTCGGACGTGTTGTTCACGGCCACGGCCGAATACTGGGACTGGAAGAAGGCTGGCCGGGCCTTCAAGCCGGGCAAACTGCTGGTGGCGTAGGCGCCGCGGCCGGGCGGCCGGCCGCGGCTCGGGCCGGCTGCCTCTTCGCCTTTAGCAAAAGACGGTAGTTTCAGCCACGTCGAGGAATAATCCAGCCACCCCCCGGGGTTACGCTTGCGTAGACGTTTTCCCAGGTGGGTGTCCAGTCCAACCCCACCAAACGGGAAACGTGAAAACAGAGCCCACGTAGCGGTTTGGCGGCAATTGCTCAGCCTCCGGCCGCACCCTGAACAGGAAGGTGGCGATGGGGGACATCGCAACCAAGCAGCCCCACCATGCGCGGCGCCTGGTCGGCGCCGCGATCGTCAGCGCGCTCGCCCTGGCCGGTGTCGGCCTGGAAATGGCCCAAGCCGACGGCACGGCCTATTGCGGCGGCCTGACCATCGCCTATACCGGCTCGTCCTACGGTTACATCAGCGGCAACACCGTGGTGATCGACCAGAACACCAACGCCACCATCAGCGGCACCACCACCACCTGCACCATCCAGACGGCCGCCGGCACCAGCCCCACCATCACGCTGAACGGCGCCAGTATCACCAGCGCCGACCTCTCGCCCATCGACATTCAAGGTCTGGCCGCCACCATCGTCCTGGCCCCCGGCAGCAACAACACGCTGGCCAGCACCGCCAACGACTCGGTCTACTACGACACCACCAAGGGCCCGGCCATTCTCCTGGGGGCCAACGCCAACCTGACCATCACCGGCGCCGGCGCGCTGACCGCCACCGCGACCGGTTATGGCGCGGCCACCATCGGCACGCCGGAGGCGACCGTACCGTTCGGTTCCATCACCATTACCGGCGGCGCCAATGTGACCGCCTCGGTGGGCAATGACCCGGACCGCACCGACAACCTGGACTATTTCCCGGGCGGCGCGGCCATCGGTACGGCCGGCTGCAGTGATGGTGGCGGCACCATCACCATCGACAACGCCACCGTCCACGCCACCGGCGCCTCCGGGGCGTCGATCGGCCAAGGTGAGACGGGCGGGTCCCACTGCGTTTCCAAGACCATCCCCATCGGCACCATCACCATTCGGAACAATGCCCACGTCACCGTGGACTCGGTCTACGACAACACCAACCCGCCGTACAACTCGAACTTCAACGTGCCGGCCCTGATCGGTGGCCGCCGCACCTCCAACGTCAACAACACCGGCAGCGTCATCACCATCACCGACTCCAAGGTGATCGCCAACTCGGACTATTCGGTGGGCATCGGGGCCGGCTCCACCAACGGCAATTCTTGGCGTTCGGACACGCCCACCATCACCATCTCGAACTCCTACGTCGAGGCCATCAGCACCGACCTGGATGCCGCCTTGAGGCACACCAACGGCAACGTCGGCATCGGCGCCGGGCAGGTCTACTACGGCGGCATCAGCGGCACCACCTGGTTGGGCGAGATCACCTCCACCACTGGCTCTATCACCATCAACCAGAACTCGGTGGTCTACTCCAACCTGATCGAGGGCCTGGGCGTGACCGGCGAGAACGCCTCCACCTTCCGGGTCTTCATCCAGAACTCGGTGCTGTTCAAGTACCGCTGGTACTACGACACCGTCACCACCGAGGGCTCTACCTTCCCCTTCGCCACCCAGCGTTACTGGCAGTACCACTACTTCAGCACTGTTGTGTCCAGCCCCACCGACCCCAGCCCGGACGCCAACATGTATGTGGGCCTGGCCGTGGGCAACCCCACGCCCAACTGGGACTTCGAGGTGCCCGCCAACTCGGTGCTGGTCATCACCAGCCAGCCGCAGGCCGGCTACAACAGCTCTACCCTGACCATCCAGCCAGGGGTCAGCCTGGTCAACAACGGCACCATCCACGTGGAGGTCAACGGCACCCTGGTCAACCAGGCGCCC
The DNA here is from genome assembly GCA_031272885.1 of Bifidobacteriaceae bacterium. GTDB lineage: Bacteria > Actinomycetota > Actinomycetes > Actinomycetales > WQXJ01 > JAISSX01. Next base: position 28,832 of record JAISSX010000008.1, read on the forward strand.
ATCACCGGCAGCGGCGACATTCTGGTCCACTGGCGCGGCCACTACGGCCGGGGCGGTGAACGGGTGGCCGGCACCACCAACACGGTGCGCTACAACGCCAACTTCCGGTTCCGCCTCGACGGTTCCGTGTACAGCAGCACCACGCTGCCCGATGGCTCCGCCCGGCCCACCATCACCTTGGGGGTGGCCGGCAACTGTGCGGCGGGCGCCACCTACGCGCTGAAGGTGAACCCCAACACGCCGTCCAACACCACGCCGTCGAGCGCCGGCAACATGGCGGAACACATCTTCCGGGCCGGCGAACTGGGCATCCCCGAGGGTACCTACACCGTTTGCGCCGATGGCGTGGCCACCGCCCTGACCGTCTCGATCGACAAGGACCACCTGGACGCCACCTACCAGGGTGCGGTGCCCCTGAACATCGACTACTACTCGGTGTCCTACGATGCCGTCGCCTACAGCCCGGCGACATCGGCCACCGTGACCGGCCGGTACGGTGACAACCTTGAGAACACCATGCCGGGTACCACCTCGACCAGCAACCCCTACGCCGTCCCCAAGGGCACCCGGGTCAAGCTGACCTGCCTGGGCTCGGTGCCCGCCGGCTACGTGGCCGAATACCTGTGGACCGATGCCGCCGGCATTCAACTGGGCACCGACCCCGAACTGGAGTATGCCGCGGTGGATGCCCCGGTGTGGGCGTACTGCGAAGTCACCGCCCGGCTCAACGCCACCAGCGCCTCGGCCTTCATCCGGTTCGATGACGCCAACAACCAGGACGGCAAACGCCCCATCCCGTACACCACCACGGTGGAGTTGTGGCAGCAGGTTTGGAACGGCAGCTCTTACGGCAGCGCCACCCACGTGGCGGGCAAGGACATCACGGCCACCATCCCGTCCGGCCAAACCTTCGTTTCGCTGACCCCAACCGAATGGACCGGGCTGCCGGTGGGGTCCGACCCGTCGCACCCCACCAAGTACCAGGCGGTGGCGGTGACGGTGCCCACCGACTACACAGCCACCTACACCTACACTGGCAACACCGACACCGAGATCACGCTGACCCACGTCCCGGAGACGACCTCGGTGACGGTGACCAAGGTGTGGGCGGACACTGGCTTTGAGACGCTGCGCCCGGCCGCCATCACGGTGCAGATCCTGGCCAACGGCACGCCGGTAGGCTCGGCCGTGACGTTGAACGGCTCCGAATCCACGCCCTGGTCCTTCACCCAAACCGGCCTGGCCAAGTACGCCGCCGGTTCGCTCATCACCTACACGGTGACCGAGGGTCTGCCGTCCGGTGCGGCCGACCCAGTGGCGTTGTCCCGCTATGCCCGCACCACCACCCGCACCACTACAACCACCGGCGCCTACGTCTTCACGGTCACCAACACGTTCGACCAGACCTATCTCAACCACACCGTCACCAAGGTGTGGCAGGACGATGGCGACCGGGACGGCCTGCGGCCCGCTTCGATCCAGGTGCAACTAGAGGTGTCTTACCCGGTGTCCGGGCCGGTCAGCGACCCGGTCTACGGCGCCTGGGCGGCCTACACCGGCAACATCTTCGACGGCAGCGCCCTGGTCGCCATCGGCGGCGGCAACACGGTGACGCTGAGCGGCACCGACACCACGCCGTGGGCCTACCAGTGGACCGGCCTGCCGGCCTACGTGGTGGGCGGCACCTATGACAACGTGGCGGTCAAGTACCGGGCGCGGGAGATTTCGACCCTGCCCACCGGCTACACCACCACCTACGGTGATGACGGCTTCACCATCACCAACGCCCACACGCCGGCCACCACCAGTTTCACGGTGCGCAAGGTGTGGGACGACGGTGACGACCTGGACGGCCTGCGTGAATCACCTAGTTTCACCTTGAGCGGCGGCGGCCAGACGTACGGCCCGGTCACCATTCCGACCGCCAACCTGGCCGATGACGTGTGGACCTACAGGTGGACCGGCGTACCGGAGAACTCGGCCGGCAGTGCCATCACCTACGTCGTCATTGAGGGTGACATTCCGGCCGGTTACGCCATCACAGCCACCGGCGGCCTGACCCCGCACGACCTGGATAACACCGACCCTGACACCACTACCCGGGTGGGTTACGAGATCACCAACACACACGTGCCCACCACGGTGTTGATCGACCCAGACGACCTGTTCGTGGCGGATGAAACCAAGGTCTACGGCGAGCCTGATCCGTCCCCGTTCCACATCAACGGCTTGCCGGCCGGCAGCTACACGGCCACGTTCACTCGCACCCCGGGTGAGGACGTTGGTTTGTATGCCATCCGGGTGGCCACCTTGACCTTCACCGACCCGAACTTCCGCCTGGTGGGCACCATCGCCGACATCACGCCCGGCACCTTGACCATCACCAAGCGACCGGTGGTGGTGCAGGTGGGCACCCAGACGGTGGCTGAGACCGGCCAGACCATCACCCGCTGCCTGGCTGCCACGGCCGGCACCACCGGCGTGGGGCCATCCGGTTTGGTGAGCGGGCACCAGTTGGCGCCGGCCTGTGTCAACGCCAGCGGCGTGGCGCCGGGCACCTATCCGGCCGGGGCCGCGGCGGCTGCCTTCTCAGTACTGGATGGTGGCAGCGATGTCACCAGCAACTATGACGTCACGGTGGCCGATGGCGCGTTGATCATCACGGCCGTGGAAGGGCCCGGCGACCAGGGCACCTCAGGGCCGTCGCCCTCGACCAGCCCGGGGCCGGCCGCCAGCCCTTCGCCCGGGGCCTCGACCCCGCCCGCGGTGACGCCATCGGTCACACCTAGCGGCCAGGGGAAGGTGCCGGCCGGGCCGACCGTGGCGCCATCGGCCGCTCCGTCGCCGGGGGCCAGCCTGCCGGTGATGGGTTCGGACGCCACCACGCCCGCCACGCTGGCCCTGCTGCTGGCCGCCTTAGGCCTGTTGCTGTTGGCCAAGGCCCGCCGCGCCCGCCTGGCCGGTCCGCCCAAGCACCGCGCCTAAACGAGTGGCTGGCCGCTCTCCTCGCCCCGCCCGGCCCGGCCGTGGGAGAATCGCGGCATGCAATTGAGTGCCGCGGCGGCCGGCTACCTGCGGGTGGCGGCCTGTTCGTTCCCCGTCAAGCTGGCCCAGCCCCAGGCCAACGCCCAAACCGTGGCGGACCGGGCGGCATCGGCGGCAGCACAGGGCGCCCAACTGGCCGTCTTCCCGGAGCTGTGCCTGACCGGCTACTCACTGGATGACCTGTTTATGCAGCAACTGGTGTTGGACCAGGTCAAGGCCGCCCTGACGGACCTGGCCCAGGCTGCCAGGGACCTGCCGTTGGCGCTGGTGGTGGGCGCACCCCTGCGTGGCACCCACCGTCTCTACAACTGCGCCGTGGTGGTTGCGGGTGGCGAGATTCTGGGTGCCGTGCCCAAGAGCTACCTGCCCAATTACCGCGAGTTCTACGAGCACCGCCAGTTCGCCAGCGGCGTGGGCGTCGAAGAAGCCGCCCAGGTGGGCCCCCACCAGGTGCAGATCAGCGACCGCCTGCTGTTCGACCTGACGTACGGACCGGAAATGACTTTCACCCTTGGTGTGGAGGTGTGCGAGGACCTGTGGGTGCCCATCTCGCCCGGGGCGGAGGCGGCGCTGGCCGGCGCTGAGGTCATCGCCAATCTGAGTGGCAGCCCCATCACCGTGGCCAAGGCCCGCGAGCGCGCCCGCCTGTGCGAGGTGCAGTCATCCAAGCTGTTGGCCGGCTACGTCTATGCCGCCGCCGGGGCTGGCGAATCATCGACCGACCTGAGCTGGGACGGTCAAACCCTGGTTTTCGAACGCGGCGAGGCCTTGGCCGAAGGCGCGCGCTTCGTGGACGGCCCGGTCACCACCCTGGCGGATGTGGACCTGGCCTTGATCCGCCAGGACCGGCTGCGGCAGGGCAGTTTCGACGACAACCGGCTGGCTTTCGCCGACCGGATTGATGACTTCCTGCGGGTGGCGGCCACGCTGCCCGCGACCCCGGCCGCCGTCGGCACCCCGGGTACCCTCTACCGCCGGCTGGCCCGCTTCCCCTTTGTGCCCGATGACGCGGCCCGCCTCGATCAAGACTGTTACGAGGCGTACAACATCCAGGTGAGCGGCCTGGTGCAGCGGATGCGCGCCATCGGACAACCCAAGATCGTCATCGGAGTGAGCGGTGGGCTTGACTCCACCCACGCCCTCATCGTGGCCGCTAAGGCGATGGACACCCAGGGCCGGCCCCGGGCGGACATTTTGGCCTACACAATGCCGGGCTTCGCCACCTCAGACCACACCAAGGCCAACGCCACCGCCTTGGCCACCGCCCTAGGTGTCACCTTTGAGGAACTGGACATCAAGCCGGCGGCTGAGCAGATGCTGGCCGGCCTGCGCCACCCGTACGCCGCCGGGCAGCCGGTCTACGACGTCACTTTTGAGAACGTCCAGGCCGGCCTGCGCACCGACTACCTGTTCAGGTTGGCCAACCACCACGGCGGCATTGTGCTGGGGACGGGCGACCTGAGCGAACTGGCGCTGGGCTGGTGTACCTACGGCGTGGGCGACCAAATGTCGCACTACAACGTCAACTGCGGTGTGCCCAAAACCCTGATCCAGCACCTGATCCGGTGGGTCATCCGTACCGGACAGTTTGACGCCGCGGTGGGCCAGGTGTTGCAGTCGATCGTGGACACCGAGATCAGCCCCGAACTGGTGCCGGCCGGGGCGGATGGTTCGCTTCAGTCGACCCAGTCGCAGATCGGCCCTTACCCGCTGCAGGATTTCACGCTCTACTACGTGCTGCGGTACGGCCTCACCCCGCGGCAGATCCTGTTCCGGCTGCACCAGGCTTGGGGGGATGCGGCGGCCGGGGAGTGGCCGGACGGCGTGCCCGATGGCGACCGGCGCGGCTATCCGTTGGCAGAACTGGTCAAGTGGCTGGGGGTGTTCTGCGACCGCTTCTTCAGTGCACAGTTCAAGCGGTCGGCCGTGCCCAACGGGCCGAAGGTGGTGCGGGGCGGGGCGCTGTCACCGCGCGGCGATTGGCGCCAGCCCAGCGACGCGATGGGCGAACTATGGCGGGCCGAATTGGCCGCCTTGCGGGACGAGCTGGGCTAGCCGTTAGCCCAGGCGGACCATCGACCAGGAGACAGGTGGCAGCGTCAGCTTCAACACGCCATCGGCCAGCGAGGCCGTCTGGTTGGGCTGTGGCAGAACGGTATCGGCATCGTCCGCCGAGGCTTTCCAATTCGGGTCGTCATGGGCGTAGGTGACGGCCTCGGTCAGGTGCAGGCCCGGGATCGCCTTGAACGACACCCGCACCGCCGCCTCTTCCTCCAGCGAGCGGTTGACCAGGAACAATGCCACCTGCTTGGGGGCGGACTTGGTGCGCCCGGGGGCCAAGGTGGCCACGGCATCGACGGCAGGGATGTCGCCGAACTGCTGGGTGGCCACCACGGATGACTGCACGGCCGGGCGCAGCACGTCGCCGGCCGCGTAACGGGAGGTGAGGGCGAACGGATGGAAGATGGTCTGGCGCCAGGCCCGGCCGCCGGGCTCGGTCATGATGGGGGCGATGACGTTGACCAGTTGGGCCAGCGAGGCCGCTTCCACCCGGTCGGTGTGCCGCAACAGCGAGATCAACAGGCTGCCCACCACCACCGCATCAGCCACCGAATAGCGGTCTTCGATCAGAACCGGGGCGAACGGCCAGTCGGAACCCGTGGGCGCAGCCATGTCCTCCATGTACCAGACGTTCCACTCATCGAAGCTGATGTTGATGCGTTTGGTCCGCTTCAGCGCTGCCCGCACCGAATCGGCCGTGGCCACCACCGAGTCGATGAAGTAGTCCATGTTGACGGCCGAGGCCAGGAACGAGGCCATGTCGCCGCCCCACGGGCAGTAGTAGGCGTGAGCGCTGATCATGTCGACCACGTCATAGGCCTCAGTCAGGACGGCGTTCTCCCAGGCCGCGAACGTCTCCATGGTGGAACTGGAGGAACCGCAGGCCACCAGCTTCAGGTCCGGGTCCAGTTGGCGCATCGCCCGGGCGGTCTCGGCCGCCAGGCGGCCGTACTCGTGGGCCGTCTTGTGGCCCGTCTGCCAGGGGCCGTCCATCTCGTTGCCCAGGCACCACAGGCGGACGTTGTGGGGTTCATCCGAGCCGTTGGCGCGGCGCCGTTCGGACAGTTCCGTACCGCCCGGGAAGTTACAGTATTCCAGCAGGTCAAGGGCCTCTTCCAGGCCGCGGGTACCCAGGTTGACGGCCAGCATCGGCTCGATCCCGGCCAGGCGGCACCAGGCCATGAACTCGTCCACGCCCACCGTGTTTGGTTCCATGGAGTGCCAGGCTAGGGACAGGCGCACTGGCCGGGTCTCTTGTGGGCCCACGCCGTCCTCCCAGCGGTAGCTGGAGACGAAATTGCCGCCGGGGTAGCGGATGGTGCTGACACCCAATTCGCGGGTTAGTTCCAGTACGTCGCCGCGGAAACCGCCCGCCACCGCGGTGGGATGGTCCGGCTCGTAGATGCCGGTGTAGACACAGCGGCCCATGTGTTCTACGAACGATCCGAAGGTTTGGCGCCGCACCGGGCCAACCACGAAGGCTGGATCAACGGTGATGGTGGCGTGGTGCATGGGACTATCTCCTTCACAGGCGGTGCGGTTGGCGCCAAGGCAGGGACGGTGTATCAGCGCAGCTTAGGCAAGACTAGCGTGCTGACCTGGGGTCTAGGCGACGAAAGATTTGTGCTCCCACCGGCCGGACAGCAACCGGGCGCCGTAGAGGGCGGATCGCAGGCCCCATTCCACCACCATTGCTACCCATACCCCCACCGTGCCGTAGCCCAGGTGGACGGCCATGAACCAGGCCCCGGCCACCCGGAAGGCCATCGCCCCCGTGGCCACGATGGTGCTGTACACGGCATCGCCGGCTGCTCGCAAGCCGCTGGGCAGGATGTAAGACATGGCCCACAGGAAGGTGACCCGCCCCAAGGCGGCCAGGAGAAACACCTTCATCACATCGCCACGCAGGTCCGATGGCGTGTGGTACAGGTTCAACAGCCACGGGAAGGCAGCCAGGACCACCACGGTGACGGCGCAGGACACCACCACCGAGGCGGTGATGAAGCTGAGAATCACCCGGCGGGCTTCACGCGGCCGGCCGGCACCGATAGCCTGCCCCACCAGCGGCACGATGCCGATGATCATGGCTTGGGGTGCCATCTCGCACAGGGAGATCAGGCCCTGGCCCACCGCGTTGATGGTGATTTGGCCCGTGCCCAACGAGACGACGAAGAACTGGATTACCAGTTTGCCGCCGTTGAAGAACAGGTTTTCCAGCACAAACGGCACACAGATGTGGAAGACCCGGCCGATCATGGCCAGGTCTGGCCGGCCGGTCTTGACGCCCACGCCCAAGCGGGTGTCGTGCTTGTACCACCACAGCGCCAGGCCGGCCGCCAGGTAGCGGGACACCACCAGCGAGATGGCCAGGCCGGCCACAGCCAGGTGGGCGCCGTAGATCAGGCCGGCCGCCAGCAGCAGGGTGCCACCATTCATGGTGACGGTCAGGAACAGGGTGGGCCGGGTGTGGCCCACGCCGCGCATGGCAGCCGAGGCGGCCTCCACCAGGGCGTGGGCCGGGTAGGAGGCGGCGGCTGCAATCAGGTAGACCCGGGCGTGGTCTACCACCGCCTGGCCGGCCGGGCCCACCAGGGCGTCCAGCAGCGGCCGGTGGAAGGCCACCAGGGCGCCGCCCACCAGTGCCGCCGGGGCGGCGGCGGACCACAAGGTGGCGGCGCCGGCGCGGGTCATCTGCTTGGTGTCACCCTTGCCGGCGCACTGGGCCACCAGCACCGAGCCGGCCGCCGCCACCGACACGAAGGTGCCCAAGGTGACGGCGTTGATGTACTCAACCGTGCTGACGGCGCTGATCGCCTCGATGCCGGCGCCGGACACCAGCATGGGCCCTAAGGCGCCGAAGCCGATGATGAAGCCCTGGCTGATCACCACCGGAATCAGCATCGCCAGCACCATTCGGGCGGTGAAGCCACCGGTGGCGAACCAACGGTTCAGTCGCTGCCCGATGGCGCGCCGCAGCCCGGATTGGGCTGGTTGGGTGGGCTGCGGTGCCTGGCGGGGGGTGCGGGGTGGCACGTGCCACCATGCTAGTCACTTTGGGTTGGTCCGCTGAGCCCCTGGGCCGCTGGCGCGCCGGGGCCTGATCCGCTGGCGGGCACGCCTGGGCCGTAGGTGTGCTGGTCAGGGAGGCCCTGTGACCATATGATTTACCGCGGCGGCCCGCTCGCCAAGGGCTGTCCCCCCATTACAGGCCCCTTCCGCCCGGCGGCGGTGGCCTGGCGACGAAAGGAACCTCAGACCAGTGTCGTATCCCTATGACCAACCCCAGCCCGGTGAGGCCAAGGCATCCGCCCTGCAAGTCGAGATGGCCGGCACGGACATCATTGCCGATGCCGACCGCAAGGGTAAGCCGTTCTCGCTCTTCTGGCCCTGGTTCGCGGCCAACATCTCTGTGCTCGGCATCGGTTATGCCGCTTGGGTGCTGGACTTCGGCATCTCGTTTGCGCAGGCCTGTGTTGCCGGCCTGATCGGCATCATTTTCAGCTTCTTCCTCTGCGGCGTGGTGGCTCTGGCCGGCAAGCGCGGCGGCGCCCCCACCATGGTGCTGGCCCGGGCCGCCCTGGGTGTGCTGGGCAACCGGGTGGCCTCCGTCCTGTCCTGGATCTTGACGGTCGGTTGGGAGACCGTGTTGACGGCGCTGGCTGTCATGGCCACCGCCACGGTGTTGTCCGAACTGGGCGCCGGCAGCGGCAAGGCCATCCAGGTGATCGCCCTGATCGTGGTGGCCGTGCTGATCGTTGGCGGTGGCGTGATCGGCTTCGACCTGATCATGAAGATGCAGACCGTCATCACCGTGGTGACCGGCGTGCTGACTATCGGCTACTTCGCCTTGACCCTGGATCGCATCGACTTCAAGGCCGTGGGTGAGCTGCCTGGCGGCTCCACCCAGGCGTTCATCGGCGCCCTGGTCTTCATGATGACCGGCTTCGGCCTGGGCTGGGTCAACCTGGCGGCCGATTATTCGCGCTACCTGCCGCGCCAGGCTTCCTCTGGCGGGGTGGTCTGGTGGACCACTTTCGGGGCCGCCATCGGGCCGTTGATTCTGGTGGGTTTCGGTTTGCTGCTGGTTGGGTCTGATGGCGACCTGCGGGCGGCCATTTCGGATGACCCGGTGGGGGCGCTCACCAGCGTGCTGCCCACCTGGTACCTGGTGCCGTTCGGTTTGGTGGCCATTCTTGGCCTGGTGGGCGGGGCCGTGCTGGACATCTACAGTTCCGGCCTGGCCCTGATCTCGGCCGGGCTGCCGGTGCCGCGGCCGGTGGCGGCCGGCATCGACGGCTGCATCATGATTGCCGGCACCCTGTACATCGTGTTCGGCCCCACCAGCTTCTTCACCATTTTCCAGGGCTTCTTGATCACCTTGGGCGTGCCGATCGCGGTCTGGGCCGGCATCATGCTGGCGGACGTGCTGATGCGCCGGAAGGACTACGACGACAAGGACTTGTTCGATCCCAATGGCCGTTATGGCGCCGTGCCGGTGGTGCCGATGGTGCTGATGGTGCTGGGCACCGTGGTGGGCTGGGGTTTTGTCACCAACGGCTATGCCGGCTGGTTGACCTGGCAGGGCTACTTCATGGGTCTGATCGGCGGCAAGGAGGGCGACTGGGCCTACGCCAACCTGGGTGTGTTGCTGGCGCTGGTGATCGGCTTCATCGGCACACTGTTCTTGCGCTACGGGGTGGTGCGGTGGCAGGAGTCGCTGCCGCTGTCGAAGGAGATCGACGCCGCATGAGCACCACCCAACTGGTCGTCATCGACATGCAGAACGTGTTCGGTGCGGACGGCTCGCAGTGGCAGGCACCCCGCTTCGGCGAGATTGTGGAGCCGGTGCGTGAGTTGGCCGAGGCGTTCGCGCCCAATGTGGTGTTCACGCGGTTCATTTCGGCCCCGCAGCCCACCGGCGCCTGGGTGCCCTATTACCAGGACTGGCCGTTCGCGCTGCAGCCGGCCAGCCACCCCATGTGGGACGTGGTGCCGGAACTGGCGGACGTGGCCGGGCGGGTGCGCGGCGTCGACGGCCAGGGCGAGACGGTGGACAAACCGACCTTCTCCAAGTGGGGGCCGGAACTGGCTGGCCTCCTGGGGCCCGAGGGTCGCATGGTGTTGGTGGGCGTTTCGACCGACTGCTGCGTCATCTCGACCGCGCTGGCGGCGGCCGATGCCGGGGTCGAGGTGCTGGTGGTGGCCGAGGCCTGCACCGGCGTGGATGACCCGTCGCATCAGGCGGCGCTGCACGTCATGGGCCTGTATGGGCCCATCATCAAGGTGGTGTCGATGTCCGATGCCCTGGCCTTGGTGGCGGACGCTGAGCCGGCTGCCTAGGTGGTGGTGATGGGCGGCATCGGGCCTGGTCAGGCGGTTGACAAAGCCCTGGGGGCACTGTACGGCCTGGCCATCGGTGACGCCCTGGGTATGCCCACCCAGGCCTGCCCGCGGGCCTGGATTGTGGAGCGGTTCGGCCCGCTGCTGCAGGGCTTCGAGCCCGGCCCGCCGGATCAGCCGTTGGCGCCCGGCCGGCCCGCCGGGTCGGTCACCGATGACACCGAACAGGCCGTCCTGTTGGCCCAGTTGCTGCTCGATGGCGCGGGGCAGGTTGACCCGGCCGAACTGGCCCGGCGCCTGGTGGCCTGGGAGGACTCGATGCGCCGGCGCGGCTCGCTGGACCTGTTGGGGCCGTCCACCAAGCGGGCGGTGGCAGACTTGACGTCTGGGGTGCCGCTCGATCGGGTGGGTCTGACCGGCACCACCAACGGGGCCGCCATGCGGGTGGCGCCGGTGGGTCTAGCCGTGGCGCCCGGGCCGGGGTTGGCCGATGCCGTACTGGCGGCCAGCCGGTTGACGCACGGCACGTCGGTGGCGCTGGCCGGGGCCTGCGGCGTGGCGGCGGCCGTGTCCTGTGGTGTGGCCGGCGGCACTGTGGCCGATGCCGTGTCGGCTGCGGTGGAGGCTTCCCGGACCGGGGTTGGTCTTGGCCGCTGGGTGGCGGCCGGCGACGTGGCCTCGCGGATCGAACTGGCCCAAGCCCACCTGCCCCTGTATATGCGCCGGCGGGCCGAGAAGGGCGAGGACGTCATCGAGAAGCTGGTCTGGGTGATAGGAGAGGCGATCGGTACGTCGCTGGCCACTCAGGAATCGGTGCCGGCGGCCTTCGCCTGTGTGGTGGCCTACCCGGATGATCCCTGGTTGGCGGTGCGGCTGGCCGCTTCGCTGGGTGGCGACACGGACACGATGGCGGCGATGGCGGGGGCCGTGCTGGGGGCCTGCCACGGCCTAGCGGCCTGGCCGGCCGCGGCCGTGGAACTGATCGACCGGGTGAACGGGCTGCCGCTGCGTGAGTTGGCGGCCGGTTTGGTAGCGCTGCGCGAGGCTGGTGGCGAGGTCGATGGCTGAGGCTGCGCGGCTGATTCATACCGGCAACGTGGTGATCGACCTGATGCTGCGCGTGCCCGGCCTGCCCGCGCGCGGCGGTGACGTCCTGGCCGGCCAGGCTGAGGCCGAGGTGGGTGGCGGTTTCAACGTTATGGCCGCCGCTGCCCGGCAGGGCATGCCGGTGGTGTATGCGGGTGAGTTGGGCACCGGGCCGTGGGGCGAGCGGGCGCGGGCCGCGTTGGTGGCTGAGGGCATTGGCTGGGTTGGGTCAGCGTTGGATGGCGTCGATACCGGCTACGTGATGGTGCTGGTGGAGCCCGATGGTGAGCGGACCTTTGTGACGGTGCCCGGGGCGGAGGCCCAGTTGCGAAGTCAGTCCCTGGTGGCGGCCGCGCCGCGGCCGGGGGACTGGGTCTATGTGTCGGGCTACTCGCTGACGCATGCACCCAACCGGGCCGCCCTGTTGGAGTGGCTGCCGGGGCTGGACCCGGCGGTGACGGTGGTGTTCGATCCGGGGCCGCTGGTGGGGGAGCTTGACTCGGAGGCGCTGGCGGCCGTGCTGAGCGCGACCGACTGGCTGACGGTCAACCAGGCCGAGGCGATGGCCTTGGTGGGCGCCAAGGCGATCGAGGTGCCCGATTCGTACGACCCGGCCTGGGTTGTTCCCGGTGGCGGCGCCGGCCGCGGCCGCCAGGCCGGCCTGGTGATTCGCCGTGGCGCCGCGGGCTGCGTGGTCAAGGGCGCCGGCCGGGGCGGTCTGATTCCCGGCTACCCGGCCACGGTGGTTGACACCACCGGGGCCGGTGACGCCCACACCGGTGTGTTCGTGGCCGGCCTGGCCTCTGGCCTAGCCCCCCTGGCGGCCGGTGACCGGGCCAACCGGGCGGCCGCCATCGCCATCGGGCGGTTCGGCCCGGCCACCGCCCCCACGGCGGCGGAGCTGTAGGCCCGGGGTTTTCAGCCGGGGGCGAAAGAGTTGGTCATCGGCGATACCGATTCGTAGGATGGCACACGGAATAAAGAAACCTTTATCGGTGTTCTTCCGAGACATCCCGCGGCGGAGATGGGCCGACTGGGGGGTTTGCGCCTCTCCGCGTCTGGGATCGCGGTGCATGGCTGTCACCGCGGGCTCAGCGGCCCTGCCACGTTTCCCCTGGCAGGGCCGCTGATCGCGTTAAGCGGCGCGTTGGGAGGGGACCACGATCGACTTGAGGGTGGCGGGGTTGCGCGGCGATTCCAGCGCCTCCACCACCTGGTCCAGGCCGAAGTGGCCGGTCACCAGGGCGTCCATATTGACCTTGCCCTCGTTGATCAGGCCGATGGCGGTGGGCCAGGTGTGGGCGTAGCGGAAGATGCCGGTCACCACCAGTTCGCGGGCGGCGATGGTGGCGGTGGGCAGCGTCTGGTCCGGGCTGGGGCTCATGCCGACCAGCACCACCCGGCCGTTGCCGCGCACCGCGCCGATGCCCTGCACCAGGGCGGCATCGGACCCGGCGGCCTCGATGAAGGCGTCAACCCGCCAGGCCGGGTCGCTCAGGTCGACCTCGCGCGGGTCCACCACGGTGTCCGCACCCAGCTTCAGGGCCAGCTCCCGCCGGCCGGCCTGGGGCTCGGAGATGATGACCTCGGCCGCGCCGAAGGCCTTGGCGGTCTGGGCCAGGATGATGCCGATGGGTCCGCCGCCCGCAATCAGGATGCGCGAACCGGGCTGCGTGCCGGCCTTCTTGTTGGACCAGATGCCCACGGACAGCGGCTCGCACAGGGCGGCGGCGTCCCAGGACATCGAATCGGGGATGGGATAGGCGAAGTCGGCATCGATGACGGCGTATTCGGCGAAGGCGCCGTCGATGGGCGGGGTGGCGTAGAACTCGATGTGCTCGCACAGGTTGTAGCGGCCGGCCTTGCACTGGGCGCAGACCCGGCAGATGTGTTGCGGTTCGATCGACACCCGCTGGCCCACCCGGCCGGCCGGCACGTTGGCGCCCACTTCAACGATGGTGCCAGAGGCCTCATGCCCCAAGATCATGGGCTGCTTCACAATGAAGTCGCCGATCCGCCCGTGCAGGTAATAGTGCACGTCGGATCCGCAAACGCCCACGGCGGCCACTTGGACCAGCACCTGGTTCGGCCCCACGGCCGGCACCGGCACCTGCCTCAGCGACACTTGGTTGGCGCTTTCGAGAACACTTGCCCACATGGTGGGGCCGGCTGGGCTCATGGTGGTTACTCCTTCGGTAGGGCGGTGGACGATGTCGTGTCGCGGGTAGGGCGGATAGGGGTCAGGCGGTCGGTTCCAGGCCCAGGCACCATTGGGCCTCGCGCTGTACCAGCCGGGCCCGCACGGGCGAGTCATAGGCCACGGTGGCGTGCCCCAAGGCGTTGAACACCACACGCGACCGGCCGATGGTGTCGGCCCAGGCCAGGGGGTAGGTGGCGCCGGCCTCGGTATGCACCAGATAGGGCGTCACCGCGCGGTAGAACTTGAGGTCCATGTAGCGCTCGTCGAACAACTGGAAGTCGCTTAGCCCGGCGGCAATTGGGTGGGCCTCGGCCCGGACCTCGATGGTGGCCAGCGAGGCCGGCGGGTGGTGGGAGGTGGACCAGTCCCATTCGGCGCCCAGGAACGGGCGCCAGGCCGGATTGTCGGCGAAGGCGGTGGTGGCGCCGTGCAGGGCCAGCACCGGCCCGCCGCGCTCCAGGTAGGCGGCCAGGCCCTGGCGGGCCTCGGCCCAAGAGGCGTCGTCGCCGTCGAATTCGGGATCGACGTGGTTGCCGCCGCAGTTGACGACAAGCAGTTCGGTGTGGTCCAGACTGGTCAGGACCTCTTTGGCCAGGGCGTGAACCTCCACGTCAAGGCCCAGTTCCAGTAGGAGGCGGGCCACGCGGTAGCTGGTGCCGGCGGTGTCATGCCACGGGTCTTCGTTGCGCCCGTGGGCAGCCAGGATAGTGACGGTCACGGCACCATGATAACGATTTCTTGCCCCATCCCGCTGGGCCCCAGCCGGCCCGCACTAACCTCAGTCCAGGAGCCAGGTGGAGGCGGTCAGGTAGCGGTCCGCCACTACCACGGCGCCGGCCGTCTGGGCCGCGGCCAGGCCGGGCGGCAGGGCGTCTTCGCGGTGGTGGCACAGCCACCCCAGCAACTGCAGCTTGCGCAGCATGGTCAAGGCCGAAGCCACCTCGATCTCTTGTTCGTTCAACGCGGTCACCTGCTGGTAGCCCTTGATCCAGGCCTTGGCCATGGCCGGCCCGTATGGCTCTTGGGTCAAGAAGGACAGGGCGGCGGCGTAATCCCACAGGTAGTAGCCGAAACCGGAGTCATCGAAGTCGATCACAGTCAACTGGTCGCCATCGGCCAACACGTTCGAAGCCCGCAGGTCGGCGTGAATCAAACCCCAGGTGTAGGGGTTCTTGGGGTAGCTCTGCATGGCTTGGAGGGCCTTGAACTGGGCCGCCCCCAGCAGGGCCGCCTCCTCGGTGCTGAGCTTGGACGCCTCCCAGCGGCCCCAGCGGGCGGACGGCCCCACTATGTCCGAGGTGTCCCAGGCGAAGCGGCGGAAGCCGTACGGCAGTTCCCAGCCGCGGGCGTGGTTGTGTAGCAGGGCGGACCAGCGCCCGATGGTCTCGTAATAGGCGGACGGGTCCGGCAGGTCTTCCAGCACGGTGCCATTGACGAACTTGGTGGAGACGCAGATCCAGCCCGTGCCGGCGTTGTCCTTGATGACGCAGACATAGTTGCCGCGCGGGGACGGCACCACAGTCAACACGCGCACCTCCGCCACCTGCAACCGGATGGCGTTGATCCAGGCGATCTCGGAGTTGATGGCGGAAGGCCCGCCCACGTAGCCGGGGTGAGAGACGCGCACGGCGCCGATCGGCTCGCCATCGAGTTCCAGCAGGAAGGTGGCGTTCTCGGACACGGTGATCAAGGTCAGGTCCACCCGTTCGTGTTCCAGCCCCCAGTTGGCGCACACCCCCCGGTACAGCCAGTAGGGGGCCGGTGCGCCCCGGGTCAGGTGATCGAAGGCGGACAGGGACGGCTCGGCCAGGCCGTCCAACAGGGGCGGGTCAAGGTTAACCGACATGGGGGCTCCTCAACAGGGGCAGGGGACTCAAGCAAGCTGCCTTCGACGCTACACCCGCCCCCAGCCCCAATCCGGGCCGGTAACCTGCCTTTTACCTGCCGAACGGCAACCGTAACCAGGTCTTTACCGGCCGGTGGCCTGGCGGGAAAGCGCGGCGGTCACAATCAAACCCAGCGAAAGGAGCCCCACCCATGGCCACCGGTTCAACCGTGTTGGACGCCAACGCCTTCAACCCCGCCACCGCCGCCGGGTTGGACCCCGAAACGGCCGATCTAGCCCGCCGCCGGGCCGCCCTGCTGGGCCCCGCCTACCGCCTGTTCTACAAGCAGCCGGTGCATGTGGTACGCGGCGAGGGCGCCCGCCTGTTCGACCCCCAAGGCAACGCCTATCTGGATGTCTACAACAACGTGGCCTCGGTGGGGCACTGCAACCCGCGGGTGGTGGCGGCCGTTCAACAACAAGTGGCCCAGCTCAACACCCACACCCGCTACCTGCACGGCGCCATTCTGGACTACGCCGAACAGCTCTTGGCCACCCTGCCGCCGCCGCTGGACCGGGCCATGTTCATGTGTACCGGCTCGGAGGCCAATGACCTGGCGGTGCGGGTGGCCCAGGCCTACACCCACCACAAGGGCGTCATCATCACGCGGGAGGCCTACCACGGCAACACCGACTTGGTCTCGGGCCTCTCGCCCGCGTTGGGGGCGGCCCAGCCGCTGGGCGATGGCGTCCGCACGGTGCCCGCCCCGGACGCCTACCGCCTGGAGCCGGGCCAAGACCTGGGCCGGGTGTTTGCCGGCCACGTGCAGGCCGCCATCGACTCCTTGGCTTCCGATGGCCTGGGGGTGGCGGCCTTGCTGGTCGATTCGGCCTTCAGTTCCGATGGCGTCCACCCGGACCCGGCCGGCTTCCTGGCCCCCGCGGTGGCGGCCGTGCGGGCGGCCGGCGGAGTGCTGATAGCCGACGAGGTCCAACCCGGCTTCACCCGCACCGGCGCCACCTTCTGGGGTTTCATGCGCCACGGCCTGGTGCCGGAACTGGTCACCATGGGCAAGCCGATGGGCAACGGTATCCCGATCAGCGCCCTGGTGGCCCAGGCCGAAGTCTTGGACGCCTTCGCCACCAAGCTGCCCTACTTCAACACCTTCGGCGGCAACCCCGTTTCGATTGCGGCCGCCCAGGCCGTGTTGGACGAGATCCAGCAGACCGGCCTGCAGCGCCACGTCTGTGAAGTGGGGGCCGAGTTCCTGCGTGCCTTGCGCGACGTGGCCGGCCGCTACGACGTCATCGGCGACGTGCGCGGGGCCGGGTTGTACCTAGGGGTGGAGATTGTGCAGCCGGGCGGCGGCAAGCTGCCCGATGCCGCCCGCGCCCTGGCGATCGTGGACGGCCTGCGGGCCCGCCGGGTTCTGACTTCGGTTTGCGGCGCCGGTGGCAACGTCCTGAAGTTGCGCCCGCCACTGGTGTTCGGCCTGCCCGAGATGGACTGGTTCATGACCGAGTTCGAGGCCGTGCTGCAGGGGCTAGCGTAGGAGGCATGAGTTCCCCGGCCAGCGCCCCCAATGCCCTTGAAGTCGACGCCGTCATCCTGGACATGGATGGCACCCTGGTGGATTCGGCCGTGGCCGTGCGTACCGCCTGGACCACCTTCGCCGCCGCCCGCGGCCTGGACATCGAAGAGGTGTTGGCCTACGCCAACGGCCGCCAACCGCGCGACACCATGGCCCATTTCGCTCCGGATGAACCCGATCCGGACGCCTTGGGTGCGCAATTGCAGCGCCACGAATGCTCCCTGACGGAAGGCATCGTGGAGATCCCGGGCGCCATCCAGTTCATGCGTTCCCTGCCGCCTCAGCGGGTGGCGTTGGTCACTTCGGCCTCGCTGCCGTTGGCCAAGGTGCGGATGGGCGCCGCCGGGGTGCCGTTCCCGGCCATGGCCGTCACCGCGGAAGACGTCAAGACCGGCAAACCCGACCCGGAAGGGTACGTTGACGCGGCCAAACGCCTGGGCGTGGACATCAGGCGCTGCGCCGTGTTCGAGGATTCGCGGGCCGGCCTGGTGGGTGCGTTGGCCAGCGGCGGCCACGTTTTCGCCATCGGCCAAGCGGCCCAAGACCTGGACGGACTCACAGCTAGATTGGCTAACCTTGAAGCCATCAGCGCCCAGGCGATGAGCCCCAGTCGTGTCGTCTTGCGTTGGTAGACAGCGAAACCGGGAATAGATCCCGGCCCCAAAGCCTTGGAATCAAACGTGAGCCGACCTATACGTAAGCCGTACCGACTGGCCGTGGCCTGTAGCGCCATCGGCGGGCTGATGCTGACTTGCCTGGGTGGGGGTCCGGCGGGGGCCGCGGATGAACCAAGCCTGGCCGAAGCCGCCACCCAAGCCCCGGCCTTGGAGCCAGGCACCGAGGGTGTTGACGGCACCCGTCTGGTGGCCGTCACCAAGCCTCAAACCACCGACCAAGAACTAGCAGACATGCTGGGCGAAGCCGCCGAAACGGCCAATGAACAGGGCGAATGGGTGGCCACCGAGGCCGCCAAGCCGGACGTTGGCCTGGTCGAAGTGGTGGCCTCCAGTGAGGCTGCCGCCGCCCAACTGGCGGACCAGATGACCGCCAGCGGGCTCTACGCGGCGGTCGAATACGTTCACGCCGTGCAGACCTTCGACTATGGCGTCAGCCCGGATGACCCGGCTCTGCAGGACGCCGGCCAGTGGGAGCTGAGGAGCTTCCCGGGCCTGGGGGCCACCACGGTGTGGCCGCTCCTGGAGGGGGCCGCCGCGGCCAGCACTGTGCCCATTGCCACCATCGACACCGGCGTGCTGCCTGGCCATGTGGACCTGACCAATGTGGTGCGGGTGTGGGATGTGGCCGGTGACGACGCCGACCTGACGCCCCACCTGGGCGCCACCCATGGCACCGAGGTGGCCGGCCTGCTGGGCGCCACCACCAACAACAACACCCTGGTGGCCTCGGCCGCCTGGGACGCCCGCGTCCTGGCCTACCAGGTAATGGATGAAGATGGCCTGATGGACAGCGCCGACATCGCCGTGGCCATGCTGCGGGCGGTGAACGATGGCGTCAAGATCATCTCGCTGTCGCTGGGTTACTACGCCGGCCCCCATGACATGGACTCCCTGTGGGCCTACGCCATCGACGTGGCCGTGGCCCATGGCCTGCTGGTGGTGGTGTCCGCCGGCAACGGGGCCCAGGGTGCCAAGGTGAACGAAGTCTGGACCGTTAACCCCATCTCGTGGCCGGCCGCCTACCCCAAAGTGGTGTCGGTGGCGGCCTCCACCCAGAACGGCGGTTGGGCCACCTTCAGCACCTACAACAGCCAGGTCGACCTGGCTGCCCCGGGCGTGGCCATCACCACCTTGAAGTTCAACCAGGCGGCGACGGCCGTCAATCAGGGCACCTCGTTCTCGGCGCCGCTGGTGGCGGCCGCGGCTTCGGTGCTGTGGCGGCTCGATCCGTCGTTGACGGCCGATGGCGTCCTGGCGGCCTTGGTCGCCACGGCGCACGATGCCGGCACACCGGGCCGGGACGACCAATTCGGCTACGGCATTATTGACCTGGCGGCGGCGGCCGCCTACGTCATGGGGGTGGAGGCCACCGATGAGTCAAGCCCAAGCCCGTCGCCCAGCCCCAGCCCCACCACCACGCCGACTACCACGCCCAAGCCGACGGTGACGGCCACACCTACCACCACACCTAAGCCGACGGTGACGGCCACGCCTACCACCACGCCCAAGCCGACGGCCACGGCCTCGGCGAAACCCACCGCGACGGCCACCGCCTCAGCCAAACCGACGGCATCGGCCACCCCTACCACGGTCCTGAAACCGGCCGCCACCACGCCCGCCCAACCGGTTTACCAGGCCAGATACTCGGCCTTTGGCCTGTCCTCTGACCTGACCGGAGATGGCCGCGGGGACGTGTTGGCCATCGACGCCACCACCGGCGCCCTGGTGCTGTACCCGGCCAAGGCCGGTGGCGGTTTGGGGGCGCCCAAGACCCTGGTGGCCTCGGGCCTGGCCGGCCACGGGCTCTACAGCCCGGGTGACTGGGACGGCGACGGCCGCAGCGACGTCATCACCGTGGACAAACAGGGTGTGATGTGGCTCTACAGCGGCGACGGCAAGGGGAACCTGGCGAAGGCGCGGAAGATCGGCCAGGGCTGGGGCGGCTACCGGGTGGTGCCTTCGGGCGACCTGACCAAGGATGGCAAGCCGGACCTGCTGGCGATTGACCAAGCCGGCAAGCTGTGGGTCTATGAGTCGACCGGCTACGGCGGTTTCAAGCCGGGCCGGTTGGCCGCCGGCCACGGTTGGGTGGGGCTTGACCTCTATGCCGCCGGCGACCTGACGGGCGACGGCAAGGCCGACATCCTGATGATCGACCAGAGCGGCAACCTGTACGCCTACGCCGGGCGGGGCAACGGCACTTTCGCGCCGGGTCGCCAGGTGGGGCGTGGCTGGATCGGCCTGACCCTGGCCAGTGGCGCCGACCTGACCGGTGACGGCCTGGCGGACATTGTGGGCCGCACCGCCGCCGGCGCCGCCTACATCTACGCCGGGCGCGGCAACGGCACGTTCAACAGTCCTGTCCTGGCCGGTTACGGCTGGTAGGGCGGCAGCCAGAACTCGGTGGGCAGCCGCTCGGAGACGGAGAACGTGCGCCGCCTACGGCCTGCACTCCACCAAGTACAACGAATGGGTGGGCTTCGGCGGGCCGTGGTGCCACCACTTCCAGGAGTGGGTGGCGGACAGGGCCGGCCTGGGTTCGATCACCGGCTGGTACGGACCCTACTTCCGCTACCAGAACCACCTGCGCACCACCATGACCAAGACCAACCGGCCCCAGGTGGGCGGCTATATCTTGATGTCGGTCTCGGCCGACTTCAGCCACACCGCCTTCATCGTGTCGGTGTCCTCCGATGGCAACACGTTCACCGTCATTGAGGGCAACTGGGGCCACGGCGTCAAGAAGACCACCATGACCCGGTCGCAGCGCACGCCGCACGAGTACTACCTGCCGAACTACTGAGCGCCGAATGAGTTCGGCCGAAGCGGCTGTTAAGCTGGCCGGGTGATGCCGCGCCGGACCGATGCGCCTGCGCCTGCCCCCGCGCCGGACCATGCCCCAGTTGCCCCTGTGGTGGCGGCGGCGGTTGCCACCTGCCTGGCCCTGCTGGCCTTTGGCGTTGACCCGGCGGCTGCTTCCGGTGGCCTGAAGGGAGTGCTGAAGGGCAACAATGCCGTCCTGATTCCGGCGGCGGCCGGCCTTTTCGTGTTGGCCCGCCGGGCCTTGGCGGTGCGCGATTGGCGGATTAGGCGCTGGGCCGGCGGCTTGGCCGTGCTGTTTGCGCTGTGGGAGACGCTTGGGCGGCTGTTGGCCGCTTTCGACAACCTCAGCGGGTTGGCTAAGCCGCGGCGGTTGGCGGCCTGTGGCCTGTTCGCGGCCGGTTGGGCCGTGGCCGCCTACCTGGTGTTAGTGGTGGTGCTGGCCTGGGCCGTGGCCCACCGCCGCCCGGCGGCTGGTGGCCGTCCGCTGGCCGGCCACCACCCGGCGGCCCGGGTGTGGCGGTTCAGGTGTTGGGCCGGCGGCCAATACCGCGGGCACCGGCGCCGTTCGCTGCTGGCCGCCTGGGGGGTGTTGTGCCTGGCCCGGCTGCCCTACCTGGCTTGGGCCTGGCCGGGGGTGGTGACGAACGATTCGGCCTGGCAGTTGCGCCAGGCCTTCGGCATTGATCCGTGGACCAGCCATCACCCGTTTGCCCACACGTTGGCCATTAAGGCTGTGGTGGTGCCGGTGGAGGCCGTGACGGGTTCGACGGCGGCCGGCATTGGCGTCTTCTCGCTGCTGCAAATCGCTGCCACCTCGGCCGTGGTGGTGCATGTGACCAGCCGGTTGTTGGCTTGGGGTGTCAACCGCTGGTTGGCCGCCGCTGGCTACCTGTTTGCCCTGGCCTGGCCGGTGGCCGGCATGTTTGCGGTCACCATGTGGAAGGACATTCCCTTCGCCAACGCCGTGCTGCTGCTGACCACCCTGCTGGTGGATGTGTGGCGCCAGCCCCGCCAATACTTGGCCCGGCCCGCCCGCCTGGTTGGACTGGCGCTGGTGGTGGCGGCCGTCTACGTGCTGCGCAACAACGGGCCCTACGTGGTGATACCCGCCCTGGCGGTGGCCGTGGCGGGCGCCCGCGGCGCCCGCCTGCGCCTGGCCGCGGCCGGACTGGCCGGGCTGGCGGCGGCGGTCGCTTTCACTGGCCCGGTGGCCAGCGCCGCCGGGGTGGCGCCAGGCTCCACGGCGGAGGCGTTGTCGGTGCCGATGCAGCAGATGGCCCGCGTGGCCCGGGACCACCCAGACCAACTAACACCGGCTGAGGTTGCCTTCATCGAAGGCCTGTGGCCAGACCTGACAGTGGCCGAAGTGGGGGCGCTGTACAAGCCGTGGATTGCCGACCCGGTCAAGGAGCAGATCAGCCGCGACCAGATTGAGGGCGACTTGACTGGCTTCGTCTCAAACTGGTTTGAACTGGGCCAACGCTTCCCCGGTACCTACGTCGAATCGTTCCTGGCCGGCAGCTACGGCTACTGGTATCCGGACACCGACTACACCGTGGTCATACCGATGGTGACCCAGGGCACGCCCGGCATGGCCTGGCAGCCCCCGGCGGCGGGCGGCATCGGCGCATATGCCGTCAACCTGCTGTTCCGGCCGCACGTGGTACCCGTCCTCAGTTGGTTCTATTCGCCCGGCCTTGGTTGGCAAGTCCTGTTGGTGGCGGGGGCGGCGCTGTGGCTGCGTCGGCCCAAACGCTACCTGGGCTTGCTGGTGGCGCCGGGCCTGGTCTGGCTGACCTGCTTGGCCTCGCCCGTCTACGCCGAGTTCCGCTACGCCTACGGTTACCTCATCACCCTGCCGGTGGTGGCGGCGGTAGCCTTTAGCCACTGGTGTGAACCCGCCGGCACCGCTTCCATCCCCGTTGCGAGGAGATCCCTGTGACCATTGACCCGGTGGTGGCCGTGCTGCTGCCCTGCTACAACGAGGCCTCCACGATTGGCCAGGTGGTGGCAGACTTCCGGGCCGCCCTGCCGCAGGCCACGGTCTACGTCTATGACAATAACTCGACCGACGGCACGGCTGAGATAGCGGCGGCCGCCGGGGCCGTGGTGCGCCAAGAGCACCAACAGGGCAAGGGCTACGTGCTGCGGTCCATGTTCCGCGACATCGAGGCGGACTGTTACGTCTTGGCCGATGGCGACGACACCTACCCGGCCGAGGCCGCCCCCGCCATGGTGGCGGCGGTGCTGGAGCAGGGCGCGGACATGGTGGTGGGCGACCGGCTCAGTTCGACCTATTTCGCCGAGAACACGCGCCGTTTCCACGGCGGCGGCAACGTCCTGGTGCGCCGGCTGGTGAACGGCTTCTTCAACGGCCAGATTGCCGACATCATGACCGGCTACCGCGCCTTCGGCTACGCCTTCGTCAAGTCCTTCCCGGTGCTGTCCAGTGGTTTCGAGATCGAAACCGAGATGACCATCTTTGCCCTTGAGAACCACCTGCGGGTGGTGTCGCAGCCGGTGGAGTACCGGGACCGGCCCGAGGGCTCGGTGTCCAAGTTGAACACGGTGCACGATGGCGTCCGCGTCCTCAAGACCATCGTCAAGCTGTTCAAGGACTACCGGCCGCTGTTGTTTTTCTCGCTCTTGGCGGCCGTCTGCCTGGTGACCGGGATCGGCTTGGGTATTCCGGTGGCGGTGGAGTTCTTCCAGACCGGCCTGGTGCCGCGTTTCCCCACCCTGTTCCTGGCCCTGTTCCTGCTGCTGGCGGCGTTGCATCTGTTCGTGGCCGGGCTGATCCTTGACACGCAGGCCCGCGGCCGGCGTCAGCAGTTCGAGATGATGGTCAACCTGATGACGTCGCAGCGGGCTGGGAGCTGGCTGGGGCGCTCGGGGAGTCAGAGGAGTCAGGGGCATCCGGGGCGCTCGCCGCAGGCTTGAGGCCGCGGCTGAGGGCCAGCACCACCACCAGGGGCGCCGCCAGCGCTACGGCCAGGATGTAGCGGTAGTCGCCGTTGATCGGGGCGATCAGGCTGCAGGCCCAGGCCAACCAGATGGCGCCAAGGGCCGCCAGTTCGCGCCAGGCCCGGCGCAGCCACAGCATCAGCGAGGCCGCCAGCAGGACGCAGAACGGGAAGCCGGTCGAATAGAGCACAGCCACCCCCGGCAGGTAGTAGGGGTTGGCCACCAACTGGGCCAGGCGGGGGTGCCCGGTCTCGGCCGGGCGGGCCACCAGGTTGCCGGTGGCCTGTTCGATCAGGTAGCCGCCGGGCTGGAAACCGGGGCTGGGCTGCACATTCAAGGTGGTGACCAGGTTGTGGGTCACCACCGGATACCAGTAGGAGTTGGTCAACTGCAGCCAGCCGGTCAGGTAGGTGCCGGGGTATTCCAACCCCAGGTCAACCCAGTTCCTGGCGGTGAGGCCGGCGTTGGCCTCCACCCAGCGGGTGTCCAACTTGTACTTGGCCCGGTCGGCCGAATACCAGCGGTAGGCCTGGCCCAGTTCCTCCACCGTGGCGGGAGCCAAAGCGTCGTAGACGGCCTGGACCGCGTCCGCGTCACCCTGCGGCGGCCTGTCCTCCAACTGCCACAGCGAACCGCCGAAGGCGTCCTCCAAGAAGGCCCGCTGCTCCGCCGTCAGGTCGTCGCCGTGCTGGGCGGCCACATAGGACAACTGCTGCACCGGAATGGCCAACATTTCGCGGGCCGAGGACGGCTCCACATGCAGGGCCCGCAGCACCACCTGGTTGGCCCCGAACACCACCAGGAAAACGGCCCCAAGGCTGAGACCCACCCGCAGCCGGTGCGGCCGGGCCGCCAGCGCCACCAGCACTATCGCCCCGGCCGCCACATAGGGGCCGTTGGCCCGCAGGGTGATGACGCCGGCCAGGGCCAGCACCCCCACAGCCACCCGCACCGGGCTGGTCAGGGCGGCCTTTGGTTGGCGGACCAGGTCGATCAGGGCCACGGTCAGGGCTAGGCCGGCCGTGGCGAAGGCGGCGTCCTTCCACAGCGAGACGCCGAACAGGCCGTAGACCGGGAACAGGGCGAAGAACCCGTAGGCGGCCCCCGCCGCCCAACGGTTGGCGCCCCAGGCCAGCAGCCGGTGGACGGCGTAGGTGCAGGCGGCGCACAGCACCAGCAGTTGGCAGGTGGCAAACGCGCCCACCCCGGCGCTGACCGAGCCCAGCGCCTGGGCCGGCCGGATGAACAGCGCCAGCAGCAGCGTGTGCACAACGGCGTGGTGATTGTTCAGCGGCACCAGGCCGGCCGCCTGGGCCACCTGCCAGCTCGAGTCATTGGTCACGATGCCGGGCCACAGCCACACCAGGTAGGGCAGGCGCAGCAGCACCATGGCGGCCCAGGCCACCGCCATGAAACGCCCGGGGTGGGCCCGGTAGAGGGCGCCCAGGCGGCGGGCGGACAAGGTCAACCAGGGTGGCTTGGCCCAACTGCGCTTGGCCGCCGGTTGGCTGGTGCCGACCAGCCAACCGGCCACCACCACCAGGGCGCAGTAGCTGGTCCAGGCCGCGCCCAGCCACAGCACCAGGGCCTTGGCCTGGGCCGCGTCGGTGGCCGTGATAGGGGCCAGGGTGTGGGGGGAGGGGGCCAGGGCCCGGCCCAGCAGGGCGGCGGTGGCGAAGACGGCGCCGATCACGGCCGCCCCGGCTATGGCCCGGCGCTGGCGCACCCGTAGCGCCGCCACTCCTAGGGCTGTGACCAGCACAAACGCTAAGACGGCGGTCCAGCCGAAGCCGCCCAGCGAGGCCTTCAGGTAGCCGGCCATGGTCTGGCCGGGCAGGCGCGGCCCGGGCACAATCGCCCAGCCCAGCGCCGCCACCAGGCCGCCGGCCAGCGCCCCGGTCAGGCGCCAGGCCGGCGCCTTCGGCTGGGGTGCCTCGCCGCCCGCGGCGGCCGACTCCTGGACCGCCCGGCGCTGCCCGGCGCGCCGCCGGTAGCGCCGCAGGTGGCGGCGCCCGGCCGGCCAGGCCCGCCGGGCGATCAGCCCCAGGAAAACCACCAGGCCAATCAGGCTGACCGCCAAGCCCCAGGTGGTGGTGGCGGTGCGGCCGAACTGGGTCTGGACCCGGCCGGACGCCTGGTCCGGCACGGTCACCAGGACCAGGCCGCCATCGGACACCGACACCTGCAGGGCGTCCGTCTGGGCCTCCCCGGTGGTCAAGGTGGCCGC
This sequence comes from Bifidobacteriaceae bacterium, assembly GCA_031272885.1. Classification (GTDB taxonomy): domain Bacteria; phylum Actinomycetota; class Actinomycetes; order Actinomycetales; family WQXJ01; genus JAISSX01. Next base: position 54,672 of record JAISSX010000008.1, read on the forward strand.
GTAGCCCGGGTAGTAGATGAACGGCAACTCGACCTGACACGGACCGGCGGCGCAGGCGACATCGAACACCGTGGCCGTGCCGTCCTCGCTGTAGCCGGCCCAGGTGGCCTCGCCGGCTACCACGGCGGGTTCGCGGCCGCGCTCCGCCAGGTCCGAATAGTCGGAGCCTGGGCGCCAGGCGGCGGTGGGCAGGTATTCACCCAAGGCAATGGGCCAGGCCCTGGTGAGGTCGGTGGCGAAGAACTGGCTGGGCTGCAGCAGGTCGCGGTGGGCGGCGCCGTTGATCAGCCCGGCCGCCCCGGCCAGGGCACCGGCCCCCACCACCAGGCAGGTGGCCCCCGCCGTCAACCGCCGCCACGGCCGGCCGCGCCGTAGCCGCCGGGCCAGACACCACAGTCCGATGCCGCCCGCCGCCGCCAGGCAGAAGGTGGCCTGTAGTTCCAGCCGCCACGGGTATTGGATCAGCCGCAACACCGCCGGCAGATGGTCCCACGGCACCAGCGCGGTGGTGGCCACCACGGCCACCAGCCCAAGCGCAGCCAGCCGCCAGGCCAGCGCCCGGGCGCGGGCGTGGGCCGCCCGCCAGCCGAAGGGCAGGGCCACCAGGCCGGCCAGGATGACCCAGCCGATGGCGGTCGACGTGCCGAAGGGCGCCGGGCCGCCCTGGGTCACGCCGGAGGCGTTGAACAGCAGGTCGCGCAGGGACCGCAGGGCGGCCTGGCCCACGCCATCGGTCAGTTCCCCGAAGGCCGAATCAGACCGAAACACCCCGTACAGGCCGGTGGCGCGCAGGCGGGCCAGCGGCAGCAGGAAGAAGGCGCTCAGACCCAAGGCCAGGGCCGTCGCCCCAGCGGCCACCGCCCAGGGCCGCCAGGCGCACCAGCGTCGCCACTCCAAGGCCATGAACACCAGGGCGAACAGGGCCGTCCACAGGGCGGACAGGCTGTGGCCCAGAATCAGGCCGGCCGCGCCCACGGTCAGCCGCCACCAGCCGCCCGGCCGGCGCCGCGCGATGGCCCACAGGCCGTGGAACACCAGCGGCACCAGGGCGAAGGCCAGCACCTCGCCGTAGGCCGCCCGCACCCAGGTCACCACCAGGTGATAGGGCGCCGCCAGGTAGATCAGCCCGGCCAGGGCGCCGGCCCCCAACGACCGGCTGGCGGCCCGGATGAAGGAGCACATCAGGGCGCCGGCCGCGAACATGGCCAGCCAGGTGAAGGCGTTGATGCCGGCCGTCCACGAGCCCAGAATCTTGCCCAAGCCCAACACCAGGTAGGCGGACAGGGGTCCGTAGAACAGGTTGGGCGCGTAGCCGAACCCGCCCAGGGCGTCCGGATTCACCTGGGGCGGAAACTGGCCGTCCTGCAGCGCCGCCGCCGTGCCGCCGAAACGCTGCAAGTGGAACTGCGAATCACCGCCGCTGATCACGCCGTCGCGGTACAACGGCAGGCAGACCACGGCACAGAACAGGGCCATGCCGGCGTAGACCGGAATGGTGCCGCTGGCCCAAGCCCGCCGCGCCGCGCCCACGGCCCGCTAGCCCCGGCGCCGGCGGGTCAGCTTGGCCCACCGCCGCTGGAAACCCCACTTGGTGACCAGCGTCATGGCTTCCTTGACAATCGAGCCGCTCATCTTCGACACCCCGGCCTGGCGTTCCGGGAAGCTGATCGGAACCTCGACCACCTTCGCCCCGGCATCGACCACTGCCATCGTCATGTTGACCTGGAAACCGTAGCCTTGGGCCTCGATGGCACTCAGATCGAGCCGCCGCAGCAGGTCCGCCCGGTAGGCCCGGAACCCGGCCGTGGCGTCCTTGACGTGCAGGTTCAGCATGATCGAGACGTACAGGTTGCCGCCACGCGACAGGGCCTCGCGGCGCTTGGGCCAGCCCACCACTTCGCCGCCCTTGACCCAGCGCGACCCGATGGCGAGGTCGGCGCCATCGGCCACCGCCTGCAACAAGCCGGGGAGCTGCTCCGGGCGGTGCGAGCCATCCGCGTCCATCTCACACAGGATGTCGTAGCCCCGCTCCAGGCCCCAGGCGAAACCCTGCAGGTAGGCGGTGCCCAAACCCTGCTTGCCGGTGCGGTGCATGGCGTGCATTTGGGGGTCTTCCGCCGCCTGCTGATCGGCCCACTCGCCGGTGCCGTCCGGCGAGCCGTCATCGACTATCAAGACGTGGGCGGCGGGCACGGCCGCCCGCAGGCGCGCCACCACGCCGGGGAGCGACTCGATTTCGTTGTAGGTGGGAATGACTACCAAAACTCGGGGCTCGGCGGGTTCCGCTGTCACCCGCCCAGTGTAACCAGGCGGCACCCGGCGGGCGGTTCTACCACTAGTCTTATTGCCCGTGTTGCGCGTCGATTATGTGATGCGGCCCTACGCCTGGGGTTCGCTGACCGATATTCCGAACCTGTTGGGTATACCGGAGACGGGCGGCCCGGTGGCAGAGATCTGGCTGGGGGCGCACCGCACCGGTTCGGCCAAGGTGGGCCGCGGTGAGGAGGACCAGGGCGTGTCGCTGCGGGACGTCATCGGACGCAATCCACGTGACATGCTGGGTGACCCGGAGCAGACCGAACTACCGTTCTTGCTCAAGGTGTTGGGGGTGGCCCACCCGCTCAGCCTGCAGGTACACCCCAAGGCGGAGCAGGCCCGGGCCGGGTTTGCCCGTGAGGAGGCGGCCGGCATTCCGCTGGATGCGTCCAACCGGACCTACAAGGACCCCTACCCCAAGCCCGAGATGGTCTACGCCTTGACCACCTTCGAGGCCCTGGCCGGTTTCAAGCGGCCGGAGGCGATCCGGGCGGCGTTGGCGCCCATCGCCCCCCAATCCACTCTGGCGGCCAACCTGCTGGCGGCGTTGGAGGGCACCGGCCGCGGCGGGCTGAAGGCGGCCGTGGCCATGGCCTTGACCGGACCCGAAGCCGGGCCGGGCGCCATCGTCGAACTGGTCCAGGCCTGCCGGCGCATGATGAGCCAAACCAGTGACGACCCGGCTGCCTACACCCTGCCGGTGGCGTTGGCCAAGCGCTACCCGGAGGACCGCGGCATCGCCGTCGCGATCATGATGAACCATGTCTCGTTGGCGCCGGGCGAGGCCTTGTTTATCGGTCCCGGCACGCCGCACGCCTACCTGCGGGGCCTGGCTATGGAGTTGATGGGGGCGTCCGACAACGTGCTGCGGGCCGGTTTTACGCCCAAGTACGTGGACCCGGCGCGGGTTCTGACCACGGTCGACTTCGACGCCCAGGGGCCGGTGCGTCCCGGGGTGGTGCGCGATGGCGCGGCCCGGATTGTGCGTCCGCCGGCGGACGTCTTCGAGTTGGCGGACATCCGCATGACGGGCGGCACTTATCAATCGGCCGCCACCGGTCCGCGCATGGCCTTGGTCCTGGAGGGTCAGATCACCGCCTTCACCGACTTGGGCTCGCTGCACGTCTCGCGGGGCCAGAGTCTGTTCGCGATGGCGGCCGAAAGTCCTATTTCTTGGCGCGGAAAGGGACGTGTGATTCTCGCCTCACCCGGATCGAGGCCTCTTTTACCCCATTCGGCTTGACTTGTCGCGATGACACGCGTGTAATTTCACCAGTGTGATTCTCAATCGTGACCTTCAGTGTCGCCCTGGAGCAAGGAGCCTGCTTGTGTGGAACGTGCTAGGGGACGGCGCCCTGACCTTCGAATCCGGCGTGATCGATCCAAGGTCGCCGGTGCCGCTGTTCGACTTCGAGGGCGACGGCGGCCCGCTCGAGTGGCAGGAGCGGGCCCTGTGCGCCCAGACCGACCCCGAGGCCTTCTTCCCCGAAAAGGGCGGCTCCACCCGTGAGGCCAAGAAGGTTTGCTCTTCCTGCGACGTGCGCGCAGAGTGCCTGGACTACGCCCTGGCCAATGACGAACGGTTCGGCATTTGGGGTGGGCTGTCGGAACGCGAACGGCGCAAGCTGAAGCAACGCCGCGCGCTGTAGGCACCCGTGTCCTTGCCGCCAACCGTGCCCTATCAGGGCACCCGCCAGCATGTCACCGCCGTGGTGGTGACCACTGGCCGCTCCGACTACCTACCCAATGCCCTGTGGGCCCTGGCCGGGCAAAGCCGCCCGGCCGATGCCATCCTGGTGATCACCACCGAACCCTCCGCCGCCCCCGCCGTCCACGAAATGGCCGTCATGTGCGGCCTGCCCGAGGCCGCCCTCCAGGTGGTGCCCGCGCCCCGGGCCAAGAACTTCGGCCGGGCCGTCGCGGTTGGCCTAGGAGCCGCGCCGCCGCCGGCCGGGCCAGACGCCCTGCTGTGGCTGCTGCATGACGACACCTATCCCGAACCGGGCGCGCTAGCGGCGTTAACCGCCGCCTTGGAACTGGGGCCATCGGTGGCCATGGCCGGGCCCAAACAGGTCCAGGCCGCGGACGTGTCCCGTCTGGCCTCGGTTGGCCTGACCACCACCCCATTCGGGCGGCGGGTCTCCAACGGCGAAGACGGCGAACTGGACCAAGGGCAGTACGACTCTCTCGATGACGTGTTGGCGGTCGGTACCGCCGGCCTGTTGGTGCGCTTTGAAGCCTGGCGGCACCTGGGCGGCATCGACCCGGCGCTGGGCCCCTACCGGGATGGCCTCGACCTGAGCCGGCGGGCCCGGTTGGCCGGTTACCGCGTGGTAGTGGCGCCCGATGCCGTGTTGCGGCACGAAAAGGCCGGCTACTACGGGCTGCGCAGCGGGGCCGGGTTAGAAAAGGACCCGGCCGCTTCCTTCGGGGCCCGCCGCCGCGCCCTGATCTACACCCAAATGGCCCACAGTTCATGGTGGGCCGTGCTGTTCGTGGCCCTGGCCGCGGCGGCGGCCGCCGCCGGGCGCTTCTTCTGGCGCCTGGCCACCAAAGACTTCCGGTTGGCGGCGGCCGAGGTGGCCGCGCCGCTGGCCGTCTTCATCCGGCCCGGCCGGCTGATCGCCGCCCGCCGGGCCGCCGCCCGCACCGCCCGCGCCAAACGCGGCGCACTGCGGCCCCTGCAGGTCTCCGCCCGCGAGGCCCGGGCCATGCGCCGCGACCGGCGCATCACCGCCACCGAGCGGCTGCGCCTGCGCCAGGCGCCCACCGAGATCGAGATCGCCGAACTGCGCGAACTGGCCGGGCACCGCCGGCGCATGTTCGCCGCGCTGTTGGCCTTGGTCCTGGCCGGCACCATTTTCGCCCTGTTCCGCCTGGTGGGGCCCGGCTATCTGACCGGTGGCGCCCTAGGGCCGCAGGAAACCAAGATCTGGGACTTGTTGACGTCCATCTGGGGTGGCTGGCTGCCCATCGGCACCGGCCAGGCCGGGCCCGGTGACCCGTTCGCCGTGGTGGTGGCCGGCCTGACCGCCCTCGGCTTCGGCCACGGCAACGCCGGCATCATCATCGGCCTGGTGGCGGCGCCTGTAGTGGGCGCCGTGGGCGCCTGGTTCGCCGCCGGCGCCGGCGCCCGGTCGGTTTGGATCCGGGCCTGGGCCACGCTGTTCTGGTTCGCGGCGCCCTCACTGTGGACCTCGCTGGGGGACGGCCGGCTGGGCGCCGTGGTAACCCACGCCACCCTGCCCTGGCTGGTGTTGGCCACCGCCCGGGCCGTCGGTGCCAACCGGTTGGACGTCCGCCCCCCCGTGCTTGATCCCGAGACCAACCAAGCCCCGCCCCCCGGGCCGGCCTACGGGCCTGGTTCGGTGGCTGCGGCGGCCGCCGCCGGCCTGGTCTTTGCCGTGGCCGCCGCCGGCACGCCCATGTTGCTGCTGCCGGGCAGCCTGCTGCTGGTCCTGGCCGGCTTCTTGGGGCGCCGCGGCCGGCGCCTGCGCCTGCTGTGGGCGCCCGTGCCGGCCCTAGTGCTGTTCGCCCCGCTGCTGTGGGACGCCTGGACCACCGGCCAGTGGCGGGTGCTGCTGGCCGATCCCGGCCTGGCCGTGCCCTATACGGCCGCGCCCTGGTACCTGCAGATAGTGGGCTGGGTGACGGACCCGGTGCTGCCCGGCTTTGTGCCGGTCAATTGGACCGAGGCGGTGGCCCTGGCCCTAGCCGGTTTGGCGGCCGTCGCGGCCCTGGTGGGTTTGGTGCGGCGCGGCAAGCCCGCCCGCGCCGTCCGCGTCGGTTGGCTGGTGGCCCTGACCGGCCTTGGGCTGGTCTGGGTGGCCGGCCGGGTCATCGTCACCGCCAACGGCCTCACCCTGGTCCACCCTTGGGCCGGTGGGGCCGCTTCCCTGGTTCTGGCCGGGCTGTTGACGGCCGGAGTGGCCGGCACCAGCGGGGCCGTGGGTGCACCCGGGTCCAAGGCGCACGGCGCCCGGGCCACCGGCGCCTGGATAGCTGTCGCGGCGCTGTTGGCCGGGCCGCTGGCCGGCCTCAGCCTGGTCGGTTGGCAGTGGTGGGGGGAGCGCCATGGCGTGGCCACCCACCGGGTAGCCACCCAGGCCATCGCGCCCATCGCGGCGGCCGAATCCCTCAGCGATGTCGCCACCACCACCCTGACCATCAGCGTCATCGACGGCCTGTACTGCTGGGACGTGGTGCGGGGCGCCGGCCACCAGGTGGTCGAAGCCCAGGGCGTGACCGGCGCCCGCGGCCTAGAGTTCATCCACTGGCCGGCCCGCAAGGTGGCGGCGGCCGATACGGCCATCGAAACCGCCGTGGCCGCCCTGGCCGGGCGCGACGCCACCCAGGCGGCCCGCTCCCTGGCCTTGAGCGGCATCGGCTTCATCTCCGTGCCCAAGGTCTACACCGACCCCTCGCTGGAGGCCGCGCTTGATGCCGCCCCTGGCCTCAGCCGCATCACCGAAACCGCCGGGGCCGTCCTGTGGCGCGTGGCCCCCGCCGGGCTGGCTTTCGACGCCGGCACGGTTGACCAGGCCGCGCGGGCCTTCGTGGTGGACCCGGCCACGGGCGCTGCGACGGCCCTCAAGGTCGGTACCGAAGACCGCTTCAAGGTGCGCCTGGCTTCAGGCGAGGCCGGCCGGCTGTTGGTCCTGGCCGAGGCGGCCGACGCCGGCTGGCGGGCCAGCCTGGGTGGGCGCGAACTGCGGGCCGTTGACGGCACCGGCTGGCAGCAGACCTTCGAACTGCCCGCCGGCGGCGGTGAACTGAAAGTCTGGTACGCCACCAACTGGCTGGTGCCCATCGGCCAGGCCCTGGTGGCCGCATTGACTCTGGTGTTGGCGTTGCCGTTCCGGCGCAACCCGGCGGCCGAGGAGGTCGAGGAATGAAGCTTTTCCGGCGCCTCCTGGCCATTCTGATGGCCCTGGCCGTGCTGGCCGCCCTGGCCGGTTTCGGCTGGCTCGAACGCACCTACCCGGCCCGTGTCCTGGGCCCGCTGAAGCCCGACGTGGTGGCGGTGGCGGCCGGTGACTCGGTGGCGGTGTGCCCCGGTGAGCTGAAACTGGCGGCCGAACAGGCCGGCGGCGACGTCTCCTATGACCCGCGCTTCGATCCGCGGCCCACCTCCGTCGAGGCCACCACCGTGGCCCTGTCCCAGGGGGTCGGGGCCGCTGCCGTGGTGGGCCTGGACCAGGCGGCCGATGGTCTACTGGAAGGCAGTACGGCGGGTGCGGGGGCGGCATCGGGCGGCATTGGCGGCTCCACGCACGAGGTGGGCGATCAGCCCCTGGTGGTGCGGGCGACATCGGGCAGCGACGCCCCGGCGCTGGCCACCGGCGGTACCGCTACCGTGACGGCCGATGGCGACCTGCGCGGCATCGCCGCCGCCGCCTGTGTCACGCCGGCCGTCGAATCCTGGCTGGTGGGCGGGTCCACCGAACTGGGTTCGTCCGCCCGCCTGGTGCTGGTCAACCCGGGCCTGACCTCGGTCACGGCCTCGGTCAAACTGTGGGACGCCGCCGGGCCGGTCGACGCCGTGGGCTTAACCGGGCTGGTGATCCCGCCCGGTTCGAGCCGCGCCATCCTGCTGGAGGGGATCGAGGCGGACGCCTCCCGGCTGGCCGCCCAAGTCATCGCGACCGGCGGCGAACTGGGGGTTTACCTGCAGCATTCGCGGCTGAACGGGTTGACGCCGGCCGGGGTTGACCTGGCCGTGCCGGGAGCCGCACCCGCCACCGCCGTGGTGGTGCCGGGCCTGGACGTGCAGGCCTCTAGTTTCGATTCGGCCCAGGTGTCGCTGCTGCGGGTGCTGAACCCGTCGGATGCGCCGGCCGTGGTGTCGGTGGTGCTGTGGGGGCCTTCTGGTCCTGTTTCGCTGCCCGGGTTGGATGCCGTGACGATCGGGGCCGGTATGGTGGCCGATCTGTCGCTGGGCGGCCTGGCCGAGGGCTCCTACGTGGCGCATCTGGCTTCCGAGACGCCGATCGTGGCGGCCGGCCTGTCGCTGCGCGTGGGCCAGGCGCCATCGGCTGACGCCGGTGTGGGGGTGGCGGCGCCGGAGGACTTCGGCTGGTCGGCTTCTGGGGCGGTCTCCGGGTTGGTGCTGGTGGCCTGGCCGCAGTTGGGAGACGGCACGCAGCGGCTGGTGCTGGGTTCGGCTACCGACACCGAGGTGGCCGTGTCCCTGGTCGGGACTTCTGGGGTTTCTTCGCCGGTGACCGTGAACCTGTCCGCCGGTCGGTCGGTAGTGGTGTCACCGGCTGACCTGGTGGACGAATTGTGGTCCGGTAGCGGCGAGCCGGTTGGGTTGCGGCTGGATGTGCCCGATGATGCGGCAGTGGGGGCGGCGCTGGTGCTGGTGGGGTCGGACAACCAGACCATCGCGGTGTTGACGCCGGCCGGCCGGGCCGCCGCCGCTCAGGCGTTGAGCCTCTACCCGGCTCTCTAGTACCCCCTGGCCTGCCCCGCCCGCCCCTTCCTAGCCGGCCAGCCCACCCGCCCCCGCCCACCCCTTCCTCACGAGAGGTTACTTTTCCGGCGCGAAAGGTCAATTCTGCAGTTCGGCTCAATTTGGTCGGTTGCGTTTGTGCAGGTCAGCAGCTTGCGCCCGATGGCGTCCGGCCGCCCGGGGTGACGGAATTGACCTTTCGTGAGGAGAGGGTTGGGGCTACCAGGGTTGTTGGCCGATCTGGGTGGCGTTGTAGAACGTGCCCGAGCCCTTACCGCGGTAGTAGAACAGGTCGCCGTTGGCGTCGTTTCGGCCCACGATGTCGGCCGGTCCGTCGCCGTTGAGGTCGGCCCCGCCGGCCAAGGTTCGGCCCAACCAGCCCCAGCCAACCTGGCGGGCAGGCGTGAAGGTGCCGTTGCCGCGGCCCGAATAGGCCCACAGAGTCCCGTCCGGCAGCAGACCCAGGATGTCGTTCTTGCCGTCCCGGTCCAGGTCACCGGCGGCGAACAGTTGCAGGCCGACCCAACCCTGGCCCACCTGCGTCGGCGTGCGGGTAAAGAAGCCGTTGCCGGTTCCCTTGTAGAGCCACAGCTTCCCGGCTTGGTCGATCGCCAGCAGGTCTGGCGCACCATCGCCCGTCAGGTCACCCGAGGGTATGATGCGGAAGCCGCCCCACCCGTGGCCGATCTCGACTGGGGCTGAGACCGAGCCCGTGCCGTTGCCCCGATACAGCCACATCTTCCCATTCGGCGTGACGACGATGACGTCCGTGTAGCCGTCCCGGTCCCAGTCGCCCGGGCCGTAGGCCTGGGCGCCCTGCAGCCCGCCCGCCACCAGCGTCACCGGCTGTGTCACTTGGCCGGTGGCCGACGAATCGAAGCGGTACAGCGCGCCATCGGCGGCCTTGATGGCCAGGATCTCGCCGTAGCCGTCTCGGTCCAGGTCAGGCGACAGGGTGAAGGCCGAATAGACCGGTTGGTACACCACCGGTTTCGGCGTAGGTGTGGGCGTGGGCGTAGGTGTGGGCGTGGGCGTGGGCGTTGGAGTGGGGGTTGGCGTCGGTTTCGCCTGAATCACCGTTGGGTTGGTGCCGAAAGTGCTGGCGTTCTCGTAGGCCGGGGCGGTGGCCTTGACCCGTACGGTGACGGTCTTGCCGGCGTCCCCGGCCTGGGCCACATAGGTGTTGCTGGCGCTGTAGGACTGCCTGACGGCTCCGCCCACCTCCCACTGATAGGTGAACGAGGCGTTGCTTGGCACCCAACCGGCGCCGACCGCAGCCGTGAGAGTCTGGCCCACCTGGAAGGTGCCGGTGATGGTCACGGTGCTTGGCGTCATCAGGGCCGGCAATACCCTGTGCCGGCTGCTGAGTGAGCACTTGTTGGTTGGGTCGTCCGGATCGGTTACCCAGATGTCGATGCCCACCCACGCGTAGGTGGCATAGTCCGCCACGGTGATCTGATAGGTGGGCAAGGTTGCGCCCGGGACGGGATCGAGTGTGTAGAGGCCGCCCATGTTCCACAGGCCCCAAACGTGGGTTTCGGTCATCCCGGCCGGAGAGATGGCCGCCGGATTGACCATGACCGTGTCGAGCACCCTGATGGTGCTGCTGCCAGCGGTGTTGATGATGATGGGGCTGCCGATGGAGCAGGGTGCGGCCATCGGGGCGATGGCGTCGGGGTTCTGGGCCGAGGCGGCCGGGGCGCCCAGTCCGGCCAAGGTAATGGACAGGGTGGCGGCCAGGGTGATGATCTGCTTGGGGTGACGGGTCACGGTGCCCTCCTGGGGGATCGAGGGTCGCCTGGGCAGCGCGGCCCTTGCGCCGATTCAACCCGCCGCTGGCACCCGCCCGCAATGGGGACTTCTCCCCATCCCCCGTCCGTTCAGGCCGCCCCGTCCCCTGCCCGTTCAGGCCGCTCCGCCTCGCCCACCTTCCTCGCGAGAGGTCACTTTTCCGGCGCGAAAGGTCAATTCTGCAGTTCGGCCCAATCTGGTCGGTTGCGTTTGTGCAGGTCAGCAGCTTGCGCCCGATGGCGTCCGGCCGGCCGGGGTGACGGAATTGACCTTTCGTGAGGGGGGATGGGGGAGGGGTTAGCGGCCGTAGCCGGGGTCGATCTCTTCTGGGGCGCGGCCCAGCAGGTGGGCCACCTCTTCGACCAGCACATCCAGCACCAGTAGACCAAGGTCGCGACCGGGCACGGCCCGGGCCTCGATGGGCGCCCGGTACAACACGATGCGGGCGTCCAGGCCGTCGGCGGCCGGGAAGGCCCGGGCCAGCGGGGCGGTGTCTTCCCAACTGGCGGCGCCCGATGGCGGCACTTGCTCTACTGCCACCTGTACCCGGTTGAGTTGGCGTTCCCACGTGCGGGCCAGGCGGGCCATGGCGGCCCGCACATGCTCATCGAACCGTTCCGAGCGGGTCAGCGCGCCCGGCAGGGCCGGCGGCAGCAGGGGGCCACGCAGGCCCCGGCCGCGCCGGTCGCGCCGGCTGGCCTGGGCCCGCCCCGGAATGGACGGCGCCCTCATCTGCTGTTTCGCCACAGGCCCACCCTAGCCCCACACGCTACGGCAGCAGAGAGACCTTGACGGACTTGTCGCCCTGGGCCACCAGGTTCAGGCCCTGCTGGAAGTCTGCCAACGGCAACTGGTGGGTGCAGATGCGCTCCATGGGCAACCGCCCCTGTTCGATCAGCTTGATGGCGGCCGGCCAGCAGTGCGGCCCCAGGTGGGCGCCGCGGACATCCAGTTCCTTGTCGTCGGAGATGATGGACCAGTCCACCGAGACGTCTTCCTTGAAGACCGAATACTCCACGAACCGGCCCAACTTGCGCAGCAGGTTCAGGCCTTGCGGCACCGCCGAAGGATGCCCGGTGCCCTCCAGGTAGACGTCCGCGCCAAGGCCGGCGGTCAGCGCCTTGACCTTGGCCACGGCATCCTCTTCAGCGATGTTGATGGCCAGGTCAGCCCCGGTGGCCAGGGCAATGTCCAGCTTGCGCGGGTCTAGGTCAAGGGCAATGATCAGGCCCGGATTCTTGGCCCGCGCCCCGGCAATCATCGACAAGCCGATGGGGCCGGCGCCCGCCACTACCACCACGTCATCGAACTGGAGGGTGGCCCGCTCCACGGCGTGCAGGGCGCAGGACAGGGGCTCGGCGAAAGCGGCGTGGGCCGGCGGCAGGTCGCCGTTGATCTTGTGCACCAGCGCCTGGGTGGGCACCGTCATGTATTCCGCCATGCCGCCGGGCGCGGACCGGTGGAAGCCGAACATGCGGTGCGGGGCGCACATGTGATAGTTGCCGTGGTCGCAGTAGTAGCAGTCCCAACACGGGATGATCTGCTCCAGGACCACGCGGTCGCCGGCCTCCACCTGCCAACGTTGCCGGGCGTCATCGTCCACTTCCAGAACCCGGCCGGTGATTTCGTGACCCGGTACCACCTCGGTTTCGGCCCAGGCCGGCCGGTTGGCGTCACCCCAGAACTTGGCGGCGCCGTGCCAGCACTTCAGGTCCGAGGCGCAGATGCCCACCGCCTCCACCTTGAGCAGCAATTCACCCGGTCCGCGCTTGGGCACGGGGATGGTCTCCAGGGTGTAGTTCTGAGGTCCGTGGCAGATGACGGCCTGCATGGTGCTGGGCAGAACAGGCATGGGGCTCTCCTGTGAAGTGACTGGTCAGGCGGCGGTGCCGGGTACCAGGCGGAGGTGGCCGTAGCGGGCGGCCGGCGCCAGGTGGACCGGCGGGTAGGGGGCTTCGGCCACGTGTTTGCCGCGTTCCCGCACCGAATCCGCCAGGGCTTCGAGGTCTTCTTCGGTGGGGCCGGCCGGCTCGGTGGCCGGGTTCAGGCGGATGACCTCCCAGCCGCGCGGCGCCTGGAGGGAGGAAGCATGCTTGGAGCAGAGGTCATAGGCCCACGGGACTTCTTTGACCGACAGTGGTCCCAACACGGCCGTGGAGTCCTTGTAGACGAACGTCAAGGTGGAGACCGGCGGCTCTTGGCAGCCCTGGCGTTTGCAGCGGCGAGGTTGGATCACCTTACGAGGCTATCCCGGCCGCCCGGCCCCTGGCTGGCTTACACGCCGCCGATGTCGCGTTCATCACAGTGGTGCGGGGTGCGGTTACAGGGGACGGGGGTTACAGGGGACGGTTCCGTGTTCGAGGGGACGGGGGTTACAGGGGACGGGGGCGTGTACCCGGCGGCCCCTCGACCACGGTACCGTTCCCCA
>JAISSX010000053.1 GCA_031272885.1 Bifidobacteriaceae bacterium
GCCGCCGCGGCCGTGGCCGGGGCGGCCTGGCCCATCCCCACGGCGATAGTGGTTGGGGTGGCGCTGGTCTTGGCCCGCACCGTCTGGGAGGCCCACCAGGCTCAACTGGAGCGCCTGCGGCGGCGCGGCCCTAAACGGACCGACCGGGCCCGCACCGCCTTGGGCCTGCCCTGGTACCTGCTGCGCGGCGCGGTGGGCAACCTGTGGGCCATCGGCCTAGGCCTGGCGGTGGGCCTGGGCGGCTACTGGCTGATCCGTGCGCTGGCCAAACCTGGCGCGGGAGCCTTGACGGTGCTGGCCGGGGTAGCTATCGGTATCGGCACGATGCTGGCCTGGTGGGGTCCGTCCGCCTGGGAAACCAGGGCGGGAGCCCGCCGCCTGCTCGGCTGGGCTTTGCCCACGCCGTTCGCCCGCTGGCTGGTGGGCCTGGCGGCCCTGACCGCGGCCGGCCTGGGCATCTTCCTGCTTGCCAACTAAGTGTTGCTGCCCAGTGCCGCGCCCCCGCGCGGCGGCCGGGCGGACGGCATCGGGCACCAGGCCTGTTCCGTAGAACCTGAGCCACCGTCTGGCGTGCCAGCGTCAAGGCTCTGTTGGCGCCTTCCCAGGAAACGGCCTTAGGCTTGAGGCCATGGCCTCAACCAAAGCCGGTCCCAAAACCACCGCCAGCCCGGACGGGGCCGGCAAGCGGACGGTCCTCATGTGGTGGCAGCGGCTCCAGCCGTGGCTCAGCCTGGTGGCCCGGCTGGCCCTGGCCTTCATCCTGTTGCGGGCCGCCATCCCCAAGCTGCAGAACTTGCGTGGCAGCCAGTTGAACGTCATCGCCTACAACATTTTCCCCATCTCGCTGGCCAACCTGATTGGCATTGTGCTGCCGGTGGTAGAGGCCATCTTGGGCGTGATTCTGCTGGTGGGCCTGCTGACGCGGTGGGCGGCCTTGGTGTTCGGCCTGATGCTGATCGCCTTTATTGCCGGCATCGCCTCCGCCTGGGCCCGGGGCCTGACCATCGATTGCGGCTGCTTCGCGGTGGGCGGGCTTGAACCGGGCGCCAAACCAAACTATCTCCTGGACATTCTGCGTGATGTCGGCTTCCTGGCCATCGCGGCTTTCGCCGTGCTGTGGCCCAAGGCGCCGCTTGCGCTGGACACACTGCTCCGCCTTGACCCGGTCAAGGCACCGACTGGCAAGGACAAGTAAGGACAAGTAATGGCCAACTCCAAGAAGAAGACCAAGCCCACCGCCGCGCAGATCCGGCAGGACGCGCGGGCCAAGGCCCAAGCTGAGGTCGCCCGGCTCAAAGCCCAACAGGCAGCCAAGGCCAAGCGGATCAGGATCTTCTCCGCCATCGGCGCCCTGGTGGTGGTGGCCGCCGTGATCGTCGTGGTGGTGCTGGTCATGAACGCCCAGAAGCATGACTATGAGAACTATTCGACCTCGCCCACCGAGGGCCAGTACAAGGCCCCGCTGGGCTACGGCGAATACGGCGGTGTCGCCCTGAACTCGGACATGGAGGTGGGCACGGCCACCACCGGCCAGGACGTGGTGGTAGTCCGGATCTACTCTGATTACTTGTGCCCGGGTTGCGGCGAAGTGGAGAAGCGCTACGGCGACCAGTTGGAGCAACTCAACCGGGCCGGCACCATCGCGCTTGAGTTGGTGCCCATGGCCACCCTGGACAGCCTGTCCAACGGCACCGAGTACTCCAGCCGGGCAGCCAACGCCGCCTTGGCGGTGGCGGACCTGGAACCGGACCATTTCTGGGCTTTCCACAAGGCGCTGTTCGAAAACCAGCCGGCCGAAAACTCGGACGGCTTGACCGACGATGAAATCAAGCAGATCGCCATCGACGCTGGGGTTTCGGAAGCCACCGCTGAGCAACTGGCCACCCGCGAATATGACAACTGGTTGGAGTACGCCTACAACCAGTTTGCCAGCGCGGCGGTGCGGTCCAATGGCTCGCTGGTCACGCCGGCCATCATGCTGGGCCGCTCCGACGGGACCATGCAGTTGATGGAGAAACTAGGCGAAGTCAGCCTGGACCAGGGTGTCGCCAACGTCTTGGCCGGCTTGACGCCCGATGGCGCCACGAAAGAGTAGGTCGTGATGGCCAAGAAGAAGGGCAGCGCGGCTTCTCGCCCCAAGCAGTCGCGCCCGGTGACCGGTGGCAAGCCGTCCGCCTCGGCGGCCTACCAGAAGGCCGCCCGCCTCAAGGCCCAGCAGGCACAGGCGGCGCGCCGCCGCCGGCTGATCATTGTCTGTGCCGGCCTGGCCGCCCTGGTGGTGGTGGGCGTGATTGTCGCCATGGTGGTGTTCAACCAGCAGAAGAAGGAGGCCACCACGCCGCCAGCCGGGGTGGTGACCGCTGAGACAACTGAACCGGGCGGGGATGCGACCAGCGGGTCCACTGCGACGACCGGGGGTGACGAGCCGACTGCGACGGCCACCGAGACGGCGTTGACGCCGCCGGCCACCAGCCCCAAGGGCGCCACCTCGACCGGCGGCATCCGGTTGGGTGTCAACGAGGCCGGCGAGTTGGTGCCGGGCGGCGAGGTGCCCAAGGGTGACGACGTGGTGACGGTCGATGTCGTCAGTGACTTCTTGTGCCCGGCCTGCCTGCGCTTTGAGCAGCTTCAGATCGAAGACTTACACGCCAAGGCCAAGGCGGGCGAGATCATTCTGGTTGAGCACCCGCTGGGCTACCTCAACTCCCTGACCGACCCGGCCGGCTATTCGTCCCGGGCGGCGGCAGCGGCCGCCGCCGTGGCCGCGTACGACCCTGACCACTATGTGGCTTTCACGCAGTTGCTGTGGGACCACCAGCCGGCCGAAGGCGGGCCGGGCCTGACCGACCAGGAACTGGCGGATTACGCCACCCAGGCCGGGGTGCCGGATTCGGTCACCAGCCTGTTCCCCAGCTATCCGTTGGGCGACTGGGTCGACTGGGCCACGCAGGTGGCCTTGTATGACGAGGCCTTCAGTGGCACGCCGCTGATCCGCCTGTCGGTGGGTGGGGGTGCGTTGCAAAAGTGGAGCGCCTGGGCCATGGGCTATGAGGATGAAAACGGCCAGACGGTGCTGGTGCCGGGTGACTTGGATGCCGCCATCGCCAACGTCAAGGCGGGCGATCCGCCGGACGGCGCGGAAGAGGAATAGACGGCCCCGGTGGGGCCGCGCCGGCGCGGCTGGGCCTGGTTGACCGGCTGAGGGTCTTCTGGAGCCACCTATCGGATTCGAACCGATGACCGTCCGCTTACAAGGCGGGAGCTCTGCCAACTGAGCTAAGGTGGCGTGCGGTTTTCCATGGTAACGGTCTTGCCGCGCCGGCGCGCACTGGCCGGGGTGGGACAGGTTAGATCAGCGGCGGCCCGACGGCGGGCGCCGGGTCGATGGGCAGCGGCCATGGCCGCTTGGGCCCCCGGCCGTCGCCGGAGGATTGACCCTTGAAGTGGCGCACCATCCAGGGCACCAGTTCTTCTTTGGCCCATTGCGCGTTCCAGGCCAGTTGGTCCTGCCAGGTTTGGGCTGGCCGCGGCGGCAGCGGCGTGTCCCAGTCTGGGTCGTCCGGTCCTAAGCCCAGTGCCACCAGGGCGGCGTTGGCCACCCGGCGGTGGCCCTCTGAGGTGAGGTGAATGCGGTCGCGGCACCACAGCCGCCAGTCCAGCAGCGACTTCATGCCCCACAGATCCACCACGTAGGCGCCGTGGCGCCGGCCTAGCGACCAGATCGAGTTGTAAAGCGTGGCGACCCGGCCCCGAGTGAGTTTGATGATGGGGCTGTTGACCGGGTCGGCCGAGTTGGCCAAGATGACGTCCGCCCCGGCGGCCCGCAGCTTGGCCACGGCCTGGTCCAGCAGGGCGACAATGCCATTCACGTCAGTGGTGACGCGCAGCGCGTCGTTGCCGCCGCCCACCAGCGATACCAGGTCGGGTTTCAGGGCCAGGGCGGGGCCGAGTTGTTCGGCGATGATGGGCCGGGCCAGCCGGCCGCGGATGGCCAAGTTGGCGTATTCGATGGGCGGCTGGCCGGCGGCGACGCGCCGGGCTGAAAGAGCCGCGGCCAGGCGGTCCGCCCAGCCCTTGACGCCGGTCTGGTCGTCACCGTCCCATAGGCCTTCGGTGAACGAATCGCCGATGGCGACATAGCGCCGCCAGGGCACATCCGGCCGGGGCTCCGCCGCGGGGGGTTGCGTAGGCACGCTCATCATTATGCCGGGAGGGTCCAGTCGACTGGCGTGGCGCCTTGCTGGGTGAGCAGTTGGTTGGCCCGTGAGAAGGGCTTGGACCCAAAGAAGCCTCTGGAGGCGGACAGGGGCGAGGGATGGGCCGATTCGATCCGGGGCACGGCCCCTAGCCTGGGCGCCAGCGAGGCCGCGTCCCGGCCCCACAAGATGGCCACCAGCGGTCCGCCGCGCGCCACCAGGGCTTCGATGGCCCGGTCGGTCACCTGCTCCCAGCCTTTGCCCCGGTGTGAGGCCGGGGTGCCGGGCCGCACGGTCAACACACGGTTGAGCAGCATCACGCCTTGGTCGCACCAGGGCGACAGGTCGCCGGTGGCGGGGAACGGCGCCCCCAGGTCATGGCGCAGTTCTTGCAGGATGTTGCGCAGGGAACCTGGCAGCGGGCGTACCTCCGGCGCCACCGAGAAGGACAGCCCCACCGGGTGTCCCGGTGTGGGGTATGGATCTTGTCCCACAATCAGGACTTTGACGGACGCCAGCGGGAACGTGAAGGCCCGCAGCACGTTGGCGCCGGCCGGTAGGTAGCCCCGGCCGGCCGCGTTCTCCGCCCGTAGAAACTGCCCTAGCTGGCGGATCAGGCCCTCCACGGGGGCCAGTGCCTCCGCCCAGCCGGGGTCGATCAGTTGCGTCAAAGGGGCGGGTGTCATGGGGTGAGACTACCGCCCGCGCCTGGACGTGACTGTCCGGTCATGAGAGGTGATTCATATCTCCCTGACGGCGGCGGAGACGTGGGCGTCCGCGCTGCGTTGTCAGGCGCTTCCGCAGGGCTCGCCACCTTGAGGTCGGCCTGACGCCTGGCGGGACATCTCGCCACCGCCTTCCTCGCCGTCGTCACGGTGACATGAATCACCTCTTAGGACTTGGGGGAATGACACGGGTGTAATTCATCGATTAGCATAGGGTGTCGTAGTGTTGCCTAGGTGGGCACAAGGAGGGTAGTCGATGAGCGCTTACAGCGCTGCTAGCGCCAGCCCGGCGGCGGGGGCCGGTTTGGCGGAACGCGACCGCCAGATCCTCATGTTTGAGCGCCAGTGGTGGCGCTACGAAGGCTCCAAGGAACAGGCCATCCGGTCGCTGTTCGAAATGGACGCCAGCCGCTACTACCAGGTGCTGGGAGCGTTGATCGACACCGACCAGGCCCTGGCTTTTGATCCCCAATTGGTCAAGCGCTTACGCCGCCAGCGTGAGGGCCGCTGGAAGGCACGTTCGGCTCGCCGTTTGCAGCCTTCCGCTCAATCCGGCTGAGTAGCCGTTAGTGTGGAACCGTGAGTAAGAGCGCCTACCCGTACCCCCCGGACGAGTTCGACCAGGTCGATCTAAGTTCGCGGCCCAAAGAGGTGCACGCTGCCCGCCGTTCACTGTGGGGCCGGATTTGGCCGTTTCTGCTGGTCATAGTCCTGGTGCCGGTGGTGGCTTTCCTGGCGGTGCACTTCCTGGCCGGCCGCGGCGGCGGTGATGGCACAGCCACTGGCGGCGCCACCGCCTCCCAGAGTGCCACCGCCCAGACCACCCCGCCGGCGGAGACTTCGACCCCACCAGCCGATCAGTCAACCGAAACCGTCCCGCCGGTCGAAACCCCAACTCCGGACGTGCCTGATACTCCCACGGAGACCGCCACCGAAACAGAACCGGTCGAACCGACCGACACGGAGACCTCTGAGACCCCCGCCCCGGTGGCGGACATGACGGCCTTGGTCCTGGTACGCAACAACGGGGCCCCCAACGGTTCGGCGGCCGATGCCGCGGAGACGCTCCAGGCGGCCGGCTGGGCCAACGCCAGCTTCGACACGGTGACGCCGGACACTACCCCCACCACCTCTACGGTCTACTACTCGCGGGCCGACCAGGAAGCGACCGCCCAACAGGTGGCCTCCACCATTGGGGTCAGTGGGGTGGAGTTGAATGAGACGGTGGCCACAACTGCTCCGGGCGGCATCCTGGTGATCGTGACGGCTGGCTACCAGCAGCACTGAGCAGTACTGAGGACACGGCCAGGCCCGGCTTGAGGCGGCTTTGACAGGTGCCCTGTGGTGCCCCGCGCTTGCACTCTCGGCCCGAGAGTGCTAACCATTACAGTTAGCACTCTCCGCTTGAGAGTGACAACGATCCCGGTGAGGGTCAGGCCACGCGCGTGACGTGAACGCGCGTGTGCCCGGTCCGTCCGTCGCGGGCACCGGCTCGTTGCCTGGAAGCACATAGTCAAAAGGAGGCACACCGAATGGCCAAGATCATCGCCTTCGATGAGGATGCCCGGCGCGGCATGGAGCGGGGCCTGAACGCCCTGGCCGACACCGTCAAGGTCACCCTTGGGCCCAAGGGCCGCAATGTAGTTCTGGAGAAGAAGTGGGGCGCTCCCACCATCACCAACGATGGCGTGTCCATCGCCAAGGAAATCGAGCTTGAGGAGCCGTTCGAAAAGATCGGCGCCGAGCTGGTCAAGGAAGTCGCCAAGAAGACTGACGACATTGCCGGCGACGGCACCACAACCGCTACCGTCCTGGCCCAGGCCCTGGTCCGTGAGGGCCTGCGCAATGTGGCCGCCGGTGCCAACCCGATCGCTCTGCGGCGCGGCATCGACAAGGCCGTGGCCGCCGTGGTCAAAGCCCTGCGTGAGCAGGCCAAGGAAGTCGAAACCAAGGAAGAGATTGCCTCGACTGCTGCCATCTCTGCCGCCGACACGGAGATTGGCGACCTGATCGCCGAAGCCATGGACAAGGTTGGCAACGAGGGCGTCATCACGGTCGAAGAATCCAACACCTTTGGCCTGGAACTGGAACTGACGGAAGGCATGCGGTTCGACAAGGGCTACCTGTCGATGTACTTCCAGACCGACGCCGAACGCCAGGAAGCGGTCCTGGAGGACCCGTACATCCTGCTGGTCGAATCCAAGGTCAGCTCCGTCAAGGACCTGCTGCCGCTGCTGGAGAAGGTCTCGCAGGCCTCTAAGCCCCTGGCCATCATTGCCGAGGACGTGGACGGCGAAGCCCTGGCCCTGCTGGTGGTCAACAAGGTGCGCGGCTCGTTCAAGTCCGTGGCCGTCAAGGCTCCCGGTTTTGGCGACCGCCGCAAGGCGATGCTGCAGGACATGGCGATCCTGACCGGCGCCCAGGTGATCTCCGAAACGGTTGGCCTGAAGCTGGAAAACGCCACCGTCGACATGCTGGGCACCGCCCGCAAGGTCGTGGTGACCAAGGATGAGACCACCATTGTGGACGGCGGCGGCGACGCGGAGGCGATTGCCGGCCGCGTCCAGCAGATCCGCGGCGAGATCGAAACCTCGGATTCGGACTACGACCGTGAGAAGCTGCAGGAACGCCTGGCCAAGCTGGCCGGTGGCGTGGCCGTCATCAAGGCCGGTGCCGCCACCGAGGTGGAACTGAAGGAGCGCAAGCACCGCATCGAGGATGCGGTGCGCAACGCCAAGGCGGCCGTGGAAGAGGGCATCGTGGCCGGTGGCGGCGTGGCCCTGATCCAGGCCTCCAAGGTGGCCTTCGACGGCCTGGACCTGGTGGGCGACGAGGCTATCGGCGCCAACATCGTCAAGGTGGCCCTGAGCGCTCCGCTGCGTCAGATCGCCGAGAACGCCGGCCTGGAAGGCGGCGTGGTGGTCGAGTCCGTGCGCGGCCTGGAGCCCGGCTGGGGCCTCAACGCCGAGACGGGCGAGTACGAAGACCTGATCGCCAAGGGCATCATCGACCCGGTCAAGGTGACCCGGTCCGCCCTTGAGAACGCGGCTTCGATTGCCGGCCTGTTCCTGACCACGGAAGCCGTGGTGGTGGACAAGCCCGAGAAGCCGGCGCCGACGCCCGGTGGCGACGGTGGCATGGGCGGCATGGATTACTGATCCACGCTCCGCTCACCAAGCAGACGAGGTGGGCCTTCCCCGGCTGGGGGAGGCCCACCTCGGTCGTTATACACAGCCGAACGGCGCGGAGGGTAGGTTCAATGAGTAAAAGCGCTACTCTTGGTGCATGAATTCCGCGCAGGCCCCAATCCGAGTCGGCATTGTCGAGGACGAAGAACTACTGCGTTCGATGCTGGTTGATTTGGTCAATTCGCATGAAGATATGCAGGTGGTGGCCTCGGCCGGGGGTGCGGCGGAAGCCCGTGACCTGATCACGCCGGGGGCGGTGGACATAGTCCTGATGGATGTGGCCCTAGGTGATGGCAATGGTGTAGCCCTGGGTGTTTCCCTTCAACGGTCTGACCCCAACCTGATCGTCCTGCTGCTATCCAGCCACGACGTCATGGACTTAGTGGTCTCCATCCGCAGCAACGTGCCGCGCCCGTGGAGCTACCTGTCGAAACGGTCATCGGTCACCAAGGACGTGCTCTACCGTTCGATCAAAGCGGCCGCCCAGGGCGGGGTGATTTTGGATCCCGAATTGACGGAACGTTCGGCCCCGCGTGAAGGCACCGCGGTGTCGCAATTGTCGAACGCCCAAATCCAGGTGTTACGCCTGGTAGCCCAGGGTTTTTCCAACGCCACGGTGGCCGAGCTGCTGGGCCTGTCCCGCCGCAGCGTGGAGAACCACCTGCAGGCCATTTACCGCACTTTGGGCATTACGTCTCAGGACGCCTCACCTCGGGTGGCGGCGGTGTTGCAGTTCATGCAACAGACCGCGAGGAAGTAGCCAGTGGCCAAGACCCGCTGGCGCCTGGCAGGCTTGCGACCCGCGGATGAACGCGGTGAACGCTGGGTCTACCTGTGGTTTGCCATTCCCATGATGCTGGTGATCTCCGTGTCGCTGGCGTTGCAGTGGTTGGCGGTGTGGGGCTACACCACCATGCTTTCGCCGGAAACGCCGATTGGCGCCAACACGGTGTTGGGCATCTGGTCATTCGCCTTCGTGCCCGCGTTGATCGGCGTGGCCGCCCTGGTGCCGTTCTACCCGGCCGGCCGGCCGTTGTGGCAGCGGGTGGCGATGGCCACCGTCTTCAGCGTCATGGCAGGCGTGCTGCGTTTTGCGGCCGAATACCGCTGGATGCGCGGCCAGGTGCTGATGGCCGGACCCTGGCCGCTGGAAGTGGCCCTCGGCGTCGGTGTTCCACTGGCCTGCATCCTGGTGTCGATGTACCTGGCGGGTAGTCAGGTGCGCGCCATGGCGGCGGAGCGCGATCTGGCGGAACGCGAGTTCCGGGCCCGCCAGGCGGCGCTGGAGCGCGAGAACGAAGACCTGCGCATGCGGCGCCAACTGTCCAGCGTGCTGCACGATCATGTGCAGCAGCGCCTGGTCTTCCTGGCCAGCCAGATGGAATCACTGGTGCCCAGGGCCGAAGAGGCGGGGGACGCCTGGTCGGTGGAACGCCTGCGCGAGACCATTGCCGAAATGGACCGCCTGCGGGAAGACGACGTGCGTCAACTATCGCACTCGCTGTTCCCGGTGGGGGCGGACATCGGCCTGCATCAGGCCGTGGCCCTGATTGTGGGCCGAGTGCCCGCCAGCATCCAGGTCGACTTGACGGTGTCCGATGCCGCGTTGCAGGTCGATCCGATCATGGCGCCTGATATGGACATGGCGGATCGGGCCTTGATGGCCAACGCCCTTGAGGAGGGCATCACCAACGCGGTCAAACACGGCGGGGCCCACGCCATCGAGGTGTCGCTGGAGGTGGACCAAGACGGCGACGAGCGCTCGATTGTGCTGGCGGTGAAGAACGATGGCACCCCCCTGGACCCGGAGCGCCGGCTGTCCGGGCTGGGTTACCTGAGACTCCGGGCCGAGGCGCGCGGCGGCGGTTTGAGCCTAGCCACCGGTGCCGACGGCCGCCCGGAACTGAGGGTGTGGCTGCCCCTGCGTTCGGCCCAACCGGGCCAGGTGGGCCAACTCGACCAGCCGGACCAACCCCTCCAGTCGGTCCAGCCGGTCCAGCCGGCCAGGCCGAACCAACCCCTCCAGTCGGTCCAGCCGGTTCGGCCCGAGGCCGCCCCAACCGAGGTCGCCTCAACCGAGGCGACAGCCCAAGCCGCGGCCCAGACCCAGGCCTGACCCGCCACCTTTCAGCGGCCGGCGAACAGCGCCTGGTTGGCGGCTTCGGTGTCGGCATAGGTGCTACCGGCCGAGGCCAGGGCCGTGTTGATCGACTCAAGGGCGGTCTCCAGGCCGCGTTGCGCCGCCCGCCACTCTTCCATGGTGGCGGCGAAGGCGGCAGCGGCGCCGCCCGACCAGGTGGCCTGCAGCTCGGCCAGGTGGCCGTTCATGGCCGCCACGTCGCTGGAGATGGACGCGATCGAACCACGCACCGCGGCGTTGGCGGTGGTGATGGCTTCGGTGTTGACGGTAAATCCGGACATATTCGGCTCCTGCCTGTGTCTTAGGTTTGATGGCCGCTGGTTGTGCGACCGCCAAGACCATACGGGCCGACACGCCGGTACCCCCGCCAAGTGCCTTCAGGCCTGTGGATCATTGAAATTACTCAATTCGGCCAAGACAGCCGAACCCTCAACAACGGCCCTAGCTCAGCTCCACGTCTTCGCCACCGCCGGGCAGCACCGAATCCCAGTACGATTCGTCGATTTCTTCCTCGTCCACTGGAGCGTCAGGCGACGGCGCGCCATCGGGCACAGCCGCCTCAGGCGACTCGGGTTCGGCCGGTTCCTCCAACGACACCCCCATGTCCTCAAGCCGGCGCAGGGTGCGGGTCAACTCGGCCTCCACGTTGTTGCGGGCCACGTCCTCCCACAGTTCCGCCACCGAGGTCAGGAACAGCCGGTCCTTCGCCAGCCAGCGCCGCAGCACCACCACGCGCTGCTTCAACACCACCTCTTCCGGCAGGTGGGCGTATTCCGCCAACGCCCCGGCCACGTAGGCCCGGTAGGTTTGCGGATCAGTGGCCAACACGGCCCGTTCGGCGTCGCACAACACCGCCAGGTCCGGGTCTTTGATGACGGCCGGGCGCCGGCCCAGCGAGGCGATCAGCCAGCGGATCCGCTCCACCTTGGCCTCCGCCACCTGCAGGTGGGTCAACTGGCCGGCCGCAAAGTCGGCACTGGCGGCCTCGTCCTCGCCCCAGGTGTGGGCGTCGAACGAATCTATGTCGGTGGTCATGACGGCGCCGTGATAGTAGGCGGCCAGGCGCACCAGGGGCGGGCTGCCGGCCTCTTGGGCCAGTTCGTTGATCCGCTCCAGCGCCATGATCAGGTGGCCCACGCCGTGGAAGCGGCGGGCCGGGTTGCACCAGCGGTCCAGCAACTGGTCGCCAATCCGTTCGATCTCACCGACCGGGGCCGGTGACCCGATCTCGATCAGCGACCGGCTCCAGACGGCCAGCAGCCATTCGGGGGCTGTGATAACGCCCATGTTGAGGTCGCTTCCACTGGTCCAGGGGGTTTACTTGGCCAGTGTAGGCCCGATGCCGGGCAGTGCCACCCGGAAGGTGGCGCCCCCGCCGGCTGTGGGGCCAACCGACACCACGCCGCCGTGGGCCTGCACAATCGAGGCCACGATGGCCAAGCCCAGGCCGCTGCCGCCACCCGAGCCCCTGGACCGCGACTGGTCCAGCCGGTAGAAGCGCTCGAAGACGCGGGCGGCCTGTTCGGGCGGGATGCCCGGACCGTGGTCCCGCACCTCCAGCCAGACGGCGGGGCCGTCCGGAATCTCGGGGGCGGTGCCGGCGCCCACCACCAGTTCCACCGGCGTGCCCGATGGCGTGTGGCGCACCGCGTTGCCGATTAGGTTGGCTATCACCTGGCGCAAGGCGGCCTCGTCGCCCTTGACCATGACGTCGGCTCCGGCGGCCCCTTCCGTGACCACCTGGACCTGGCGGGAGGGGTCAAGCGCCAGGGTGTCCGCCGCACCATCGCCCGCCAACACCATTAGGTCGACCGGTTCGCGCAGCAAGGGCCGGCCCTCATCCAGGCGGGTCAGCGTCAGCAGGTCGCCCACCAGCAGGCCCATCCGCTTGGCTTCGGTTTCGATGCGGTTCATGGCGCCAGCCACGTCGGCGTCTTCTTCTAGCCCACCCATGCGGTACAGCTCGGCGTAGCCGCGCAGGGTGGCCAGCGGGGTGCGCAACTCGTGCGAGGCGTCGGACACGAAGCGGCGCATCCGCTGCTCGGAGGCCTGGCGGGCGTCGAAGGCTGTCTCAATCTGGGCCAGCATGGCGTTGAGCGAGGTGGTGAGGCTGCCCACCTCGGTGCCGGGGGCGGCATCGGGCACGCGCTGTGACAGGTCACCGGCGGCGATGGCGGCAGCCGATTCCTCGACCGCCTTGAGCGGCCGTAGAGACCGGCGCACCATGCCGTAGCCCACGGCGGTGGCGATCAGGGCGCCGGACAGGGTGATCCAGATGATGCGGAAAACCATTTGGCGGATGGTGGCGTCGACATCGGCCAACGGCAGGCTCAGCAGAACCGTGTATAAGTCGCCGGACCGCGAGTCTTGGATCAGCAGCGCCAACGCGCGGTACTTGCCGTTGGGGCCTGTGACGGTGAACGCTTCGCCGTTCCTGGCGATGGTCTGGTCTGGGGTGAATGTCTCGATGCCGGGGTCGTTGCCGACCGTGGTTAAGCCCCAATCCAAGGTGCCGTCGGGCCGGAAGCGGTAGACCGAGTATTGGGTGGGGCCGGTCTGCCTCATGCCGGACAGTTGCTCGGGGCTCAGGCTCCGGATCTGGGACTCCAGTTGTTGGTCCTTCTGGACGATCAGGCTGTGGCGCAACAGGACCACGGTGGCGGTGCCGGCGGCGGCCAGGCCGCCCACAATCAGACAGGCGATGATGACGGCTAGGCGGACGGCCAAAGGCCGTTGGGGCCGCGGGGTCTTGGTGGCGGTCGTGTCCTTGGCCGTTTTCTCGCCGGCAGTGCCCGATGCCGCCCGGTTGCCCGCGGTGTCCGATGGCGCCGCTCCTCCTGGCGAGGGCGGCGACGGTGGGCCGGCGGTGGGCGGGCTCGCCACGCCGGGGGTGGCGTCGATGGCTGAGAACATCAGCGCTCGCCTTCGCGGGGCAGCCGCATGACGTAGCCGACGCCGCGCTTGGTGTGGATCAGGGGCGGCAGCGGGGCGTCACCGGGGCGGACGTCCAGTTTGCGCCGCAGGTAGCTGATGTAGCTTTCGACAATGGCGGCGTCACCCACCCAGCCGTAGTCCCAGACGTGATCCAGGATTTGGGTCTTGTTGACCACCCGGCCGGCGTTGATCATCAGGTAGCGCAGCAGCTTGAACTCGGTGGGGCTCAGTTCGATGTCGAGGCCGGCCCGGCGGACCTCGTGCGAGTCCTCATCCAGTTCCACGTCCGCCACCCGCAACACGGCGTCATCGGCCTCTTCGTCGCTGCCGTGGCCGGTGCGCCGCAGGATGGCGCGGATGCGGGCCACGACCTCTTCCAGGGAGAACGGCTTGGTGACGTAGTCATCTCCGCCCACCGTGAGGCCATGCACCTTGTCTTCCGTGTTGTCTTTGGCGGTGAGGAATAACACCGGGATATGGGTGCCGGTGTCCCGCAGGCGGCGGGTGACGGTGAAGCCGTCCATGTCCGGCAGCATCACGTCCAGCACAATCAGGTCCGGCTGGTCCGCCCGGGCGGCGGCCAGGGCCTCGCGGCCGTTGGCGGCGGTGGTCACCTCGAAGCCGGCGAAGCGCAGCGAGGCTGCCAGTAGGTCTCGGATGTTGGGTTCGTCGTCAACTACCAGCAAACGTCCGGGGGTATTCAAGGTCATGGGGCCAGTGTGACCCGGGTTTCTGGTGGTTTCCTGAAAGCGCGCTGCAAACCGTCCGGGTGTCGCGGGATGGTGTCCGCCAGGTCTGGTTGAACCGGCAACGGGTGGCCGGGTGCCCACTTCGGGTAGCCTTGACCCTGCACATGCGCGCCAACAGGAGGTAACGACGTGCCTACCGGCAAGGTCAGGTTTTTCGACGAGGACAAGGGCTTCGGGTTCATCTCGGGTGAAGATGGCACCGACGTGTTTCTCCACGCCTCTGCCCTGCCCGCCGGCACCCCGTCGCCCCGGCCCGGCACCAAGGTGGAATACGACGTGGCCGATGGCAAGCGCGGGCCTTCGGCCCTGCGGGTGCAGGTGCTGACGGCGCCGCCCTCGGTGGCCAAGGCGCACCGCAAGAAGCCTGAGGACATGGTGGTGATCATCGAAGACCTCATCAAGTTGTTGGATGACACGTCCAACACCTTGCGCCGTGGCCGCTACCCGGATCGCAAACTGGCCACCAAGGTGGCCCAGGTGCTGCGGGCCGTGGCGGGTGATCTGGAAGCGTGAGCCGCCCAGCCGTTGCCGAACCACCCGCTCAGTTGGAATTGGAGTTGGCGGTGGCGCCCAGCCGCGCCCGCGCCCCCAAGGCTGATGCCTACCTGAAGTCAGAGGAGGCCATCGCCCTGGCCCGGGCCGCCCTGGCCGAGATCACCCAGGCCGGTGACGTAGGCGAATTCCAGGGCCTTGAGATGGAAGAAGAGCGGGTCGGCACGCTGTCCTTCAACTGCACCCTGCCGGGTTATGTCGGTTGGCGTTGGGCCGTCACCGTGGCCCGTATCCCGCGCGGCCGGCGGGTCACTGTGTCAGAGACCGAACTGCTGCCCGGCAAGGGGGCGCTGCTGGCGCCCACCTGGATTCCGTGGGCGGAACGCCTGCGGCCGGGCGACCTTGGGCCGGGGGACGTGCTGCCGCATATTGTCGATGATGAGCGGCTGGAGCCCGGCTACGAAGCCACCGGCAAGAACGCCGACAAGCTGGCCATCTGGGAACTGGGCTTGGGCCGGCCGCGGGTGTTGTCGCCCGAGGGGCGCGATGCCGCCGCCAAGCGCTGGTACAACGGCAGCCATGGTCCCACCGACCCGGAGGCGGTCAAGGCCGCCGCCAAGTGCTCTACCTGCGGTTTCTTGACGCCGCTGGCCGGTTCGCTGCGGCGGGTGTTCGGGGTTTGCACCAATGAATGGTCGGCCCGGGACGGCCAGGTGGTGTCCTATGACCACGGTTGCGGGGCGCATTCCGAAACCGACGTGGCCCACGTGGCCACCGCTTGGCCCGAGTCCAGGGCCATGGTGGATGATTCCACGCTGGTGCCCCTGGACCTGGGGCAAGGCGAGGCGGCTGAGGCGTCTGAAGCGGACGAGGCGCCGGCGGGCAAGGGCGCCAAGGCAGGCAAGGCCGGTAAGGCTGCCAAGGGTGGCCGCGTCGCCAAGAAGGCCGAAGGCTAGGGTTGCCGCCTAGCCGTTCTTGGCCCGCCACGAGTGGCGGGAGTAGATGATCCCGGTTACGCCCAGCACCAGGCCGGTGACACAGACCCAGATCCATTCTGGCCGGTCCATCGCGCCGGTCGCCTGGAGCACCGCCACCACGGCCAGGGCCACGGCCCACAACCCGGTCCCGATGGCGAACAGCAGGGGGTGGTTGATGGTGACCGGCGGGGGAGTGATGCTCACTTGCCCCACTCTAGGCGACACCCCGGCAAGACGCGCCGATCGGTTAGTGGCACCGCCGTAGATGTGTGAGAATTGTGAACATGGCAAAAACCCCTCCTGCCGCGAAGGCGCCGGCGGCCCCCAAGCCCAACAACGCCATCGACCGGTACTTCAAAATCACTGAGAGAGGCTCGACCTTCGGCCAAGAGATCCGAGGCGGCCTCGTCACTTTCTTCGCGATGAGTTACATCATCGTCCTCAACCCGTTGATCCTGGGTGGCCTACCCTCCTCACAGGGCACTTGGATCGGCGGCGGCACCGAAGCCGCCAACTATCAAGGCGTCGCGGTTGTCACCTCCCTGGTGGCCGGCATCATGACCATCCTGATGGGCGTGGTGGCCAACTACCCGCTGGCCCTGGCCGCCGGCCTTGGCATCAACGCCATCGTGACTTATTCGCTGGCCCAGATTCCCGGTGCCAGCTTCGCCGACGCCATGGGCATCGTGGTGTTGGAAGGCATCGTCATCCTGGTCCTGGTGCTGACCGGCTTCCGCAAGGCCGTCTTCAAGGCGGTGCCGACCCAACTCAAGATCGCCATCAGCGTGGGTATTGGCCTGTTCATCGCCTTCGTCGGCCTGATCGACGCCCGTTTTGCCACGTACGGCAGCACCCTGCAACTGGGCGAGGGCGGCACGTCGCTGCTGCACAGTTGGCCGGTACTGGTGTTCGTGATCGGCCTGGTGATCGCCATTGTCCTGACCGTGCGCAAGGTCAAGGGCGCCCTGTTGATCGCCATTGTGGCCTCCACCATTCTGGCCATCATCATCGAGGCGGTGGCCAAACTCGGGTCTTCCGTGACCAATCCGCGCGGGTGGGCGCTGAACGTGCCCAGCCTGGTCAATGAGGGCTGGAAACCCGATTTCTCGGTGCTGGGTGACTTCTCCATCGTGGGTGCCTTCAAGCACATGGGTGTGCTGGTGGCCGTGCTGATGGTGTTCTCGCTGTTGTTGGCGGACTTCTTCGACACCATGGGCACCATGGTTGCCATCGGCGCCGAGGCCGATCTGCTGGATGAAGAGGGCAACCCGCCCAAGACCCAGCAGATCCTGATTGTCGACTCAATCGGCGCCATCGCCGGTGGCGCGGGTGGTGTCAGCTCTAACACCTCCTACATCGAATCGGCCGCCGGCGTGGGCGAAGGCGCCCGCACTGGCTTCGCCTCCATCATCACCGGCATCTGCTTCCTGCTGTCCATGTTCATTGCCCCAGTGGTCAAGATGGTGCCCTACGAGGCTGCCACGCCGGCCCTGGTGGTGGTTGGCTTCCTGATGATGATGCAGGTCAGCGGCATCGACTGGCGCGACTATGAACTGGCCATCCCGGCCTTCTTGACCATCATCCTGATGCCGTTCACCTACTCCATCACGGTAGGCATCGGCGCCGGCTTCGTCAGCTTCGTGCTGATCAAGCTGGCCAAGGGCAAGATCAAGCAGGTCCATCCGTTGATGTGGATCACAGCCATCCTGTTCCTGATCTACTTCGCGCAAGGCCCGATCAACTCCTGGCTGTCCTAGCTTTCCGCTAGCCAACTCAGCCAGTCGGGGCCGCGGCCGTCTCCAGTAAGGAGGTGCCCGCGGCCTCGTTGTTTGTGGTACACCAATAGAGGTAACAACGTCCCCAACTGAATCCAGCCAACCAAACCTCTGACACGACATCGGCCACCTAGACCTTTCCCCAGAAGAAGACCGTGAAAGATACCTTCGCTTCGCTCCGGCTCCACAACTACCGCGTGTGGTTCCTGGGGGCGTTGTTCTCCAACGTGGGGACGTGGGGGCAGCGGGTGGCGCAGGACTGGATTGTGCTGACCGTCTTCACCGATGACGACGGCTGGTGGGTGGGCGTGGTGACCGCCCTCCAGTTTGGGCCGTCGCTGCTATTGTCCCCGGTGGGCGGGCTGATGGCGGACCGGTGGGACCGGCGCAAGGTGCTGATGTGCACCCAGGTGATCCAGGCGGTGCTGGCCTTCAGCTTCGGCGGGTTGCTGCTGGCCGGGCGCATGAACCTGGGGTTGATCTGTCTATTCGCGGCGCTGACCGGCACGGTGACCGGCTTCGACTCGCCCTTCTTCCAGACCTTTGTGGGCCAGTTGGTGGGGCCGCGCCTACTGTCAAACGCGGTGGGGCTGAACTCGGCCAACTTCAACGCCGCCCGCATGATTGGCCCAGCGGTGGCCGGGCTGGCGCTGGCCAAATGGGACGCCGGTTGGGTCTTCCTGTTCAACGGTTTCAGCTTCGTCACCACCTTCACCGCGTTGTCGGTGATGCGGGTGCGGGAACTAAACCCCATGCCGGTGGCGGTCAAGGCCAAGGGGCAGATCCGGGAAGGCCTGGCCTTTGTGCGGCACCGCAGCGACCTGGTGGTGATCTTGTCGGTGATGGGCGTGGTGGGCTGTTTGGGCCTGAACGCCCAGCTCACCATGGGAGTGATGGCCCGCGGTGCCTTCGACAAGGGGGCCGGCGAATACGGCCTGTTGGGCTCCCTATTCGCGGTGGGGGCGCTGATCGGGTCGCTGCTGGCGGCCCGGCGGGCCCGGCCGCGGGTACGGCTGGTGGTCGGTTCGGCCCTGGCCTTCGGGGTGACGTCCAGCATTTCGGCCCTGTCCCCCTGGTACTGGTTCTATGCCGCCAGCGGCGTGCTGGTGGGCGCGGCCACATTGACGCTGATCACGGCCGCCAACTCGGCTATCCAGCTATCGGTTGAGCCCGAGATGCGCGGCCGCGTGGTGGCGATTTACATGATGGTGTTTGTCGGTTCGACTCCGATTGGCGCGCCCCTGGTCGGTTGGATCGCCAACGAGTGGGGGCCGCGGTGGTCCATTGGGGTAGGGGCCATTGCCTCGGCGGCGGCGGCGTTGGTGGCGTTGATCTGGACCAGGACGCACTGGCACGTCAGCGTGCGGGTGACCCACTGGCTGCCGCCCCACATGTCGATTGTCAACCCCAGCGCCGGCGAGGTTGACGGGGCGGCCGGGACGGCCGGGGCGGCCGGGGCCCAAGCCGATGGTGACGTCATCGGCGAGGATAATTGACCCATGGCCGTTGTCACCATCGAAGACGTTGCGAGCGAGGCCGGCGTCAGCCCCACCACCGTGTCGCACGTTTTCAGCGGTCACCGGCCGGGGCGCAGCTTGTCCTGTCAAACGCTTCCAGAATCTCCATTGCTTCTATGCCGTTCTTCTTCATGTGTCCCTCACGGGGAACTCGTCACGGTCAACATCAACCCGACGATTACCCGGAGGGACACGCATGTTTCAGCCGACACGCCGCCGGCCAGGACAAGACAGCGAGATCACGGTGACCGTCGACACCGGTTTGACGTTGTGGTGGTTCACCGCCGGATTAGGTCGTGCATGGTGACGGTCCGCTGGAAGACTCCCGCGTGTCTGCCTGGGGCCAGGCCATAGGTGGTGACCAGTGTGAGGTGCAAGGCCTTTCGGGTGCCGGTCTGCTGTCGGAACGTTTCGACCTTGGTGCGCAGTGCCCGTTCGGTCGCCGCGTCGACCTGGAACTCACCTTCGGTGTACTTCATTTCGCACAGGTTGATGACGCCATCGGCCCGGTCGATCACTAAGTCGACCTGAGCGCCGGGAGTATCACGAGGACGGCCGCGCCACCCAGAGACATCGGCCACCACGCCGGCCACGCCCAGGGCTTGACGGATCTGTTGGGCATGAGCCAGGCAGACCTGTTCGAAGGCCAGACCGCTCCAGGCCCGCTGCCTGCCGTGATCGGCCGATTGGCTCCAGTAGCCTGCCGAATGGCCGGCCTCCATGAATCGCAGATGGAAGGCGGTGAACGGGTCGGTCAACTGCCACAAGCCGCCATTGCGATGCCGGCCGTAGGGCCGGTAGTGCCGCAGGAAGCCGGACTGCTCCAACTCTTGGAGCACCTTGGTGAGGCTGCCGCCATCGGGGAAACTGATCTTGCCGGCCAAGTCCTCGCGAGTGATGCCCTGCTGGAGGCCCGCAAGAACCCGCACCACCTCTTGGTGGCGGCCGGGATGGGCAAATAAGGTGGAGAAGAGTTGGTTGAACTCCTGACCTAGCGGCGCAGTGTCACCGAAGCACAGGGCGTCCACGTTGAGGGCCAGGCTCAGCCGAGGGTCAAGCAGCCTCAGGTAGTAGGGGATACCGCCGAAGATCATGTAGCCGCGCACCATGTCATGCAGGCTCCAAACGATGCCGCGGGCATCGTAGTAGTCACGGCATTCGGCCAAGGTGAAGGGTTGAAGAGGGATTTGGCGGGTGACGCGGTTGTAGAGGCCGCCCTTGTTGCGGAACACCTTCTGGGTCAGCCAACTGGCGGCCGAGCCGCAGGCGATCAAGGTCAGGTTGCCCACTCCGCTGGCCCAACCGTTCCAGAAGTGCTCAAAGGCAGGGAGAAAGTCTGACTTTTTGGAGTCCATCCACGGCATCTCGTCGATGAACACCACGGCCGGGCTGGATCGGTCGGCTTGTTCGATCAGTTGGCGCAGGGCGGCGAAGGCATCGAACCAGTTGTTGACCGGCCCGGTGCCGGGCCAGCCCTGGGCGCGTAGGGCCTTGGTGAATTCGGCCAACTGTGCCGGTCCCTTGAGGTTGGCGGCACCTGTGTAGGTGAAGACGGCCGTGTCGCCCAGTACCTGCCGCACCAGATAGGTCTTGCCGACCCGACGGCGGCCGTACAGCACCACGAATTCGGCCTCCGGACTGCCGATGGCGTCCGCCAGGAGGCGCCGTTCATGGTGGCGGCCAACGAAGAAGGGGGCCGTGTCCTTATCCTGCGGAAACTGCGTCCGTGTTGCCATGTTTCCGCAGTTTACCCTGAATGGGTCTGGCGGCGCTAGGGGAGCGTGAACAGCTAGAACATGCCGCAGATGGGGTTGTCTCCCCAGTTTAAACTGCGGAAACTGGGGTAGGCGACCCGATTTTCCGCAGTTTTTATCCCCCCAACCTGGCGGGGCCACACAACAGAACGGATTGCGCCTTGCGCGGAGGATTTCACCTGGCTCGGGGCGTTAGGGCGGGGCGGTTCACGGGTGGCTGAAACCCGGCTGCGGCCGGGCCGCTGGAAGCCTAGGCTGGCGCCGTTCCAGACCACCCCAAAGCCGAGGATTGTGACATGACCCAGCCATGGCCACGCGGACAAACGCCATCTCAGCAACAGGAGCCGGCAATGCCGGCCTGGGCGCCACCACTGGTGGATCAACCGGCCAAACGCCGGCGCTCGGCCAAGATCGTGGCCGGTGTCGTTTGCGGGGCAATGGTGGCAATTCTCGGTGGCATGGGCGTTGGCGCCATGGTTGACCAGGCTGTGCACCGGGCAGGGGTGCCCGCCCCGCCACCCGCGACCGATGGCGAACTGGTGGGTACGCCAGAGGTGGGCTACATCCGCTTGCCGGCCAAATGGAAGAAGGTGGTGAAACAGCAGGAAGGGACCTTGAAGGACAACAACCGCGCCCAGGCCACCTATGCCAACCCGGCCCGATCAGAGTCGGTTTTCCTTCAAACCATCAACGGGGATGTCTTCGATGACGAAGTGACGTCCACCCTGATGATGCTCTGGGGCGTGAAGGGGGCCACCGACGTTGAAGCCAAGAACGCCGAGGTGGACGGCCTGCACGCCTGGAAGGTCGATGTCACCTACCCCGACCACCTGCAGCAGACGTGGCTGTTCGATGACGACGCCGGCCGGGGCCACATTGTCACCCTGGAGGCGCGCCGCGACAGCTCCGACGTGTTCGGCACCATTCGCACATTCACCCTGGACAACCCACAGGCCTGACCCCAACCCACCCAGTGGCCCGTCGGCGGCTCGCCAGGACCCGGCGCGACTGTGTGAAAGTGGCATCGGGGTCCGTGTGAAAGTGGCATCGAGACCTGTGTGAGAGTAGCATCAAGGCATGGGTGAGAGTGGGAATGCGCAGGTAAACATTTACACGGAGCGCCTCATTGACACCCGCCTGGCCGCGGCTTTGTCGGAGCTAAGCGCGATCATGTTGGTTGGTCCAAGAGCCAGCGGCAAGACAACCACGGCCCGACGTCATGTGGCTAGTGTGGTGTGCCTGGACCGCGCGGCCGAGGCGGGGGCATTCGAGGCTGATCCGGATGCGGCGCTACGGCGCCTGCCGGAACCAATTCTGCTTGATGAATGGCAAGAAGTGCCTGGCGTGCTAGGGGCGGTCAAGCGGGCAGTGGATGCCGACGCCAGACCTGGGCGCTTCATCTTGACCGGGTCGGTGCGGGCGGAGGTCGAAGGCGCAACTTGGCCGGCTACTGGAAGGGTGGTGCGCTGGCCGGTTTTTCCGTTGACAAGGCGAGAGATCGAGGGCCGAGTTGGCAGGCCAACCCTGATTGAACGGCTCTACCAAGGCGATTTGGAGGCCTTTCGCCCGGCTGAGGGTCAATTCGACTTGGGTGACTACATCGACCTGGCCTTGGTTGGAGGTTTCCCAGGGGCCGCCTTGCGCTTGGCCGGCGAAGCGCGCCGACTCTGGCTGGCAGGCTACCTCGATGAGGTGGTTCACCGGGACACTCAGTTGGTCATGAAGGGGATCGACACCAAGCGGTTTGCCACCTTCTTAGAAGTTGAGGCCTGGGGCAGTGCTGCAGTCACCGACGCTAAGAAGCTGATCGATGCGGCCCATTTGGACAGGCGAACGTTCGACGCCTACGAGGAGTTGCTGAAGCGGTTGCACTTGGGTGAATCGGTGCCGGGGTGGTGGAGCAGCCGGCTCACCCGATTGGTGGGGGCAGAGAAGCGCTATCTGGTTGACACGTCGCTGGTCGCGACCCTGCTTAACGTCGAGGTTGCCGGGGTGATGAAGGACGCGGCGATACTAGGGCGGATTCTCGATAGTTTCGTGGCCATGCAGTTGAGGCCCGAGGTCGCCCTTTCCGGCCACCGACCCAAGCTGTATCACCTACGGCAGCAAGAAGGCCGCCACGAGGTTGACCTGGTGATCGAGTTCGGCGGTGGCAAGGTAGCCGCCATTGAGGTCAAGGCTACGGCTGCTCCGGCGGCCGATGACGCCAGGCACCTGGCTTGGCTACGCGACCGCCTGGGTGACCAATTCGTCCTGGGCCTGGTGTTGCACACTGGTCCCCAGGATTTCGTCCTAGGGGACCGGTTGGTGGCGGCGCCCATATCCACGTTGTGGAACTAGGAGGCTTGTGGCCACCGAGTTTCGCTGGTAGCGAAACCTGCTCCGAGGCCGAACAGGGCTGCTTCGGCCTGCCGTAGCCTGGCCACAGCCGTCGTGGCTGTCCATCGCCACGCCACCCGCAGATTGGACCTGTGGCCGGCCCCTGCTCCCAACTGTTCTTCACGGGCGGCGGGAATTGGGCGGCGGCCGGGCCGGGGGAGTCTTCGGCTTCGGCGCCTTCTCACTGGAAACCCCCAAGCCCGTCATCGGGCTGTTACGCCAGCCGCGTAAGGTAGTGGCCCGTGGCTCGTCTCCTGGCGGACATCACCCCGCTCAAATACTCGGCTGACTATCGCCGGCTGTGGGCGGGTTTGGGCTTGGCCAACATGGGCACCATGGTGACGGCCACGGCGGTTGGCCTGGAGGTCTACGACCTGACCCAATCATCCGCCTCGGTCGGCTTGTTGGGGGCGTTTTCACTGGTTCCGGTGGTGGCCTTCGGGTTGTATGGCGGCGCCTGGGCGGACGCCCACGACCGCCGGCGCATCTCGCTGATCGCCTCCACCATCCTGTGGCTCACCACCATCGGCATCATGCTGCAGGCCTTTGCCCACCTGGGCAACGTCTGGCTGCTGTACGCCCTGGTGGCCATCCAGGGCGGCGCCTCGTCCGTCAACGGCGCGGCCCGCAGCGCCATCATTCCGCGTCTCATCCCGCCGGAACTGCTGCCCGCCGCCAACGCCCTGGGCACCATGACCTGGACCCTGGCCTCCCTGTGCGGGCCGCTGATTGGCGCGGCCCTGGTGGCCGCCATCGGCTATGGCCCCACTTACGTGGTTGATGTGGTTACCTTCACCGCCGCCCTCTACGCCCTGCTGCGCCTGCCGCCGATGCCGCCCCTGGACCAAGAGGGCGACGACGCCTCACAGGATGAAGTCAAAGGCTGGCGTTCGGTTATCCAGGGCCTGAAGTTCCTGGCCACCCGCCGCAACGTGCTGATGACCTTCCTGACAGACTTCTGCGCCATGATCCTGGCCATGCCGCGCTCGGCCTTCCCGGCGATTGCGTTGATCATTCTGGGCGGCGGCGACACCACGGTAGGCGTGCTGGCGGCCGCCATCGCCGTCGGCACCACCGGCGCCTCGATCCTGAGCGGCCCACTTGGCCGGGTGCGCCGGCAGGGCCGGGCGGTGGTGGTGTCGGTGGGCCTGTGGGGCCTGGGGGTGGCAGCCTTCGGTTTGGTGTTGGTGATAGCCGGCCGCACCCGGCCCGATGGCGTGGTCTGGTGGGCGTTGATTCTAGGCGGCTTGGCGCTGGCGTTCGCGGGCGCGGCCGATTCGGTCAGTGCGATCTTCCGCGGCACCATCCT
The DNA here is from genome assembly GCA_031272885.1 of Bifidobacteriaceae bacterium. Classification (GTDB taxonomy): domain Bacteria; phylum Actinomycetota; class Actinomycetes; order Actinomycetales; family WQXJ01; genus JAISSX01. Next base: position 24,136 of record JAISSX010000053.1, read on the forward strand.
CCAGGTGGCCACCCCGGATGAACTACGCGGCCGTCTGCAGGGTGTCTTCATCGTGGTGGTGACCGGTGGTCCGCGCGTGGGCGAGTTCATCACCGGCGTCGATGCCGATTGGCTGGGCGAGGGCTGGGCCGTGCTGGCCGGCGGCCTGGCCTGCACGGTGGCGGTGGCGGCCCTGTGCCGCTGGCACCCGGCCTTCCTGAAGTACGACGCCCAACACCCTGTCCCGTGAGTACCAAGTAGGCTGGTACCAGGCGGCAACGACAAGGAGGTAGCGGCAGCGTGACCGATCTGATCGACACCACAGAGATGTATCTGCGCACCATCCTTGAACTGGAGGAAGAGGGCCAAACGCCGCTGCGGGCGCGCATCGCGGAACGGATCGGCCACTCGGGGCCTACCGTCTCCCAAACCGTGGCCCGCATGGAACGGGACGGCCTGGTGGTGGTGGAGGAAGACCGGCACCTGCGCCTAACCCCCAAGGGCCTCGAGCGGGCCACCCAGGTGATGCGCAAACACCGCCTGGCGGAGCGCCTGCTGGTGGACGTGATCGGCCTTGAGTGGGCCCAGGTGCATGACGAAGCCTGCCGCTGGGAGCACGTCATGAGCGAAGAGGTGGAACGCCGCCTGGTGGACATCTTGGACCACCCCCACCTATCGCCGTACGGCAACCCGATCCCCGGTTTGGATCAGTTGGGCGAGGGCTACCAAGGCGGCGGTGAGGCCTTCCTGGATGGCGTGGTCTCGTTGCCCGATGCCGTGGCGGCCGGCCGTGAAGGCCCCTTCCGGGTGGTGCGCCTGGGCGAAGTGTTGCAGACCGACATCGGGCGGCTGGCAGGGTTTGATGCCGCCGGGGTGCGCCCGGGGGCCACGGTGACGGTCAGCGAGGGCGGCCCGGGTTTGGTGCTACAGGCCGATGGCGCCCCGGAGGCCCTGCGGCTGGAGGCCGATCTGGCGCGCCACATCTACGTGGCGGCGTGAAACGACCTGCTCAGGCTGGCTCTAGCGGTAGTTGACAAACTGCAGGGCGGCGTCGAAGTCCGCCTCTTTGACCAGGGCAATCACGGCCTGCAGGTCATCGCGTGATTTGGAGAAGACCCGCAGTTCATCTCCCTGAATCTGGGTCTTGACCGACTTGGGGCCTTCATCGCGGATCAGCTTGGCGATCTTCTTGGCCAGTTCACTGGACAGGCCCTCCCGCAGCCGCGCCTCGATGCGGACCTCCTTGCCGGACTGGCGCGGTTCGCCGGCCTCGATCGCCTTCAGTGAAACGCCCCGCTTGACCAGTTTGGTTTGGAACACGTCCAGCACGGCCTTGACGCGGTCCTCGCTGCTGGCCGTCATAACAATCAGGTCGTCGCCGCTCCAGACGATGGTGGCGCCTACGCCCTTGAAGTCGTAGCGCTGGTGGATTTCCTTGGCGGCCTGGTTGAGGGCGTTGTCAACTTCTTGGCGGTTGACCTTGGAGACGATGTCGAACGAGGAGTCTTGAGCCATGGGCACCATACTGCCACGCCGTTGTGCCTCTCATGGGGTGCGATTTCGCGCGGCGGGGGTGCGGCTAGTATTGTGGCCTGGCGTTTGGGCCTGGTTCCGGCTGGGTTCGGACACGGCGGGTTGCCCGAGAGGCCAATGGGATCTGACTGTAAATCAGACGCGGAATCGCTTCGGGAGTTCGAATCTCTCACCCGCCACCAGCCGCGCACGCCGGTCCGCCGGTAGGCGAACAAGGGTTTCCCGGGGGCCCGCCCCTCGTGTAATCTCTGTTGGGCTGCCCCGATAGCTCAGTCGGCAGAGCGTCTCCATGGTAAGGAGAAGGTCAAGGGTTCGATTCCCTTTCGGGGCTCCACGCGGCGGCACTCAAGAGGGGGCCGGCGTTCCCACCTGGCGGGGTAGCTCAGACGGTTAGAGCGCACGACTCATAATCGTGAGGTCGGGGGTTCGATCCCCCCTCCCGCTACGACGAAGACTCAGAACCTGCAGGAGGGTTGAGGCGTTATGGCCAGCAAGACGGCGGATGTCCGCCCCAAGATCACGCTTGCATGCACGGTGTGCAAGGAGCGGAACTACATCACTAAGAAGAACCGCCGCAACGACCCTGACCGCATGGCGCTGTCCAAGTTCTGCCCGCGCTGCGGCAAGCACACCGAACACCGCGAGACCCGCTAACCGGCCCGGTGCCGCCGGTGTCAACCGGTCCCAACCCAGTCACGGTGGGTCACACCTACCGCATGCCCGAACCGTATCTGGTGGGCCGAGAGAAACTGCGTGAGTTTGCCCAAGCCGTTGGCGCCACGCATCCAGCTTGTTTCGAGATCGCAGCCGCCCGCGCCCTGGGCTATCCGGACGTGGTTGCGGCCCCTACTTTCGCCGCCGTGGTGGCCCAACGGGTCGAGGCGCTGTACCTTGAGGACCCGGCCGCCGGCATCGACTTCTCCCGCGTGGTGCATGCCGAGGAGGCCATCACTCAGACCCGGCCCATCGTGGCGGGCGATGAGCTGGCAGGTGAATTGACGGTCGAGGCCGTGGTGCCCCGCCGCGGGTTGACCACTGTCACCACGCTGGTGCGCCTGGTGGACCGTGACGGCCGGCCGGTGGGCGAGGTCCGTTCGACTTTGGCCGTGCGGGGTGATGACTGATGGCACCGCTGGCCGTGCACGAGGGGGACCAACTGGGCCCGGTCGAGTTGCGCCTCGACCGCGCCACGCTGGTGCGGTACGCCGGCGCCAGCGGCGATTTCAATCCGATTCACTGGTCGGACGCGGCCGCCGCCAAGGCCGACCTACCGGGCGTGCTGGCCCACGGCATGTACACCATGGGCGCGGCCGTCCAGGTGGTGGTGGACTGGGTGGGTGACCCGGGCGCCATCGCCGGCTACGAGGTGCGGTTTAGCCGTCCGGTGGTGGTGCCGCCGGTGGGTGAGGCCGTGGTGCAGGTGACGGGCGTGGTGGCCACGGTGGCCGATGGCGCCGCCGCCATCAACCTGTCCGTCACCGTGGATGGCACCAAGGTGTTGGGTAAGGCCCGGGTGACGGTGCGGCTGTAGCTGTCGCGTTTACGCAGGTCAAATGTACCGGAAGCGCTTCCAGTGGAAGGTGCTACGCTAGTGCGGTGCCCGAGTCCCTGAACGCCGCCAAGCGCGCCCGTATAGGCGTGCTAGCCATCTTCTTCGGCTCCGGCATTCTGATGGCCACCCTCGCCTCCCGCATGTGGGTGATCCGCGAATACCTCGATGCCGATGCCGGCCGTATGGGTGTGTTGCTGCTGTTCACCTCGTTCGGTTCCATCTCGGCCATGCCGTTCACCGGCTCCCTGGCGGCCCGCTTCGGCACCAGCCCGGTGATCCGCGTCACCGTGGTGATAGCGGTGCTTGGTTTGGCCGGGGCAGGTGTGGCCGCCGTCGAAGGTTCGCAAATGGCCTTCGCCGCCAGCCTGTTCGTGACCGGACTGGGCGGCGGGTCTTGGGATGTGGCGCAGAACCTGGCGGGCACGGACGTGGAACACGGCATCGGGCGGGCCGTGATGCCGCAGTTCCACGCCGGTTTCTCGCTGGGCACCGTCTTCGCCGCGCTGGTGGGGGCGGGTTTCTCGCGCCTGGGGCTGCCGCTGCTGGCGCACGTAGGCCTGGCCGTGGGGCTGGTGCTGGTGCTGTGCCTGGCCGGGTCTGTGACTCTGCTGCGGCACGGCGCCACCGGCGCGGCCGAAACCGAATCCGAACCTGAGACGCTGGTGGCCGGGGGCGGCGACCCGGCCGGGCCGCTGCCCAAGCCCAAGCGGGCCAAGTTCGGCGCCCTGGCGGCCTGGGCCGAGCCGCGCACCATCATGATCGGCCTGGTGGTGATGGGTGCCGCCCTGGCCGAAGGCAGCGCCAACGACTGGCTGATCCTGGGTATTGGCCAAGACTTCGCCGTCCAAGAGGCGGTGGGCATTGTGGGCCTGGCCTGCTTCCTGACCGCCATGACCACCATGCGGGCCTTCGGCACACGGCTGATCGACACCAAGGGCCGCCTGTTCGCCCAGGTGTTGAGTTGCGTCCTGGCCTTGGCGGGCCTGACCACATACGCCCTGGCACCCTGGGTGGGGCTGGCCATCGTGGGCGGCACCGTGTGGGGACTGGGCGCTGCCTTGGGCTTCCCCATGGGAATGTCCGCCGCGGCCGATAACCCCCTGAAGGCGGCCGTGCGCACCTCGGTGGTCTCAACCATCGGCTACACCGCCTTCCTGGCCGGCCCGCCGCTGCTGGGTATGCTGGCGGATCACATCGGCTACCGGCACGCGCTGCTGGTGGTGGCCGGGCCGGTGGTGTTGGGCCTGATCCTGGCGCCGGCGCTCAAGCCCCGCCAGGACTGAGCCTTGGCCAAGCTAGCCGGGTAGTGTGGGGAGCGTGCCGTCCACACCGGAACCCAGCCCCACGCCCAAGGCGTTGGCCGATCTAACCACGTTGCGGGTGGGCGGCGTGCCGCACCGCCTGGTCGTGGCCACCACCGAGTTTGCCCTGTTGCGGGCCGTGGCGGAGGCTGACGCGGCCGGCCGGCCCCTCCTGGTGCTGGGGGGCGGTTCCAACGTGGTGTGCGGCGAAGACCTGAGCGACCTGGTGGTGGTGCGGTCAGCCGAGACCACCCTCAAGGGCGTGGCCGCGCCTGACGGCAACGGACGATGGTTCGTGGCCTCGGCCGGTCTGCCGCTGGACGTGCTGGCTGCCTCCGCTGCAGAAGAAGACGTCGTTGGGTTCGAGTGCCTGACGGGCATTCCCGGCACGGTGGGGGCCACGGTGGTGCAGAACGTGGGCGCCTACGGCCACGAAGTGTCCGAGTTGATTGCCCAGGTGCGGGCCTACGACCGCGACAAGGGCGAAGTGGTCACCTTGACCCCAGCCGAACTTGGCTTCGGCTACCGCGATTCGATCCTGAAGCAGTCCATGAAAGAACGCGGCGGTTATACCCCCCGCTGGGTCGTAGTATCGGTGGCCTTCAAAATCGAAAAGTCGGAGCTGTCTGCCCCTATCAACTACCCCGACCTGGCCGAAGCCCTGGGCGTGGATGTGGGGGAACGAGCCCCCCTGATGAAAGTGCGCCGGGCGGTGTGGCGGGTGCGCCAGGCCAAGGGCCTGGTGCTTGATCGGGCGGACCACGACACCTGGTCGGCCGGTTCCTTCTTCACCAACCCAATACTGTGCGCGGAGCACGCCGCCGCCCTGCCGGCGGACGCGCCCCGCTTTCCGGCCGGCACCGCGCCCGAAGGCTATGACCTGGTCAAGACCTCGGCCGCCTGGTTGATGTCCCACGCCGGGATTGAGCGCGGGGCCGGGCTGGTGCCCGGCCCGGACGGCCAGATGACCCTGGCCCCGGCCGTGCTCAACCCGCGCGTCAGCGCCACCACCTCCACCAAACATGTGCTGGCCCTGACCAACCGGGGCGGCGCCACGGCCACCGACATCATGGCGCTAGCGGGCGCCATCGTGCAGCGGGTCTACGACACGTACCGGGTGACCTTGACGCCGGAGCCCACCCTGGTGGGCACCGCCCTGCCGGGCTAGACCCTGCCGGGCGGGGCCGCCAGCCAGGCGTCCACGCCGGCCAGCAGATCGCGTTTTACCTGGTCACGGGCGCGCGAGGCCCGGATCGAGGCCCGCGCCAGGTCCGCCAGGGCGGCGTCGCCAAAGCCCAACACGTCGCGCGCCCAGCGGTATTGGTCCACCAGACGGGTGCGGAAGATCAGGGGGTCATCGGCGTTCAGGGCCACTGTCAGTCCGGCCTCCAGGAGTTGTGGCAGCGGCACGTCCGCCGGGCGGGCGAAGACGCCCAGGGCGACGTTGGACAGGGGGCACAGTTCTAGGGCGATGCCGCTCTCGGCCAGTTCAGCCAGCACGGTTGGGTCTTCGACCGCGCGCACGCCGTGGCCCAGCCGGTCTGGCTTGAGGTAGGAGACGATCTGCCGTATGTGTTCCGGGCCCAGCAGTTCGCCGCCGTGTGGTACCGCCGCCAGGCCGGCCCGCCGGGCCAGGGCGAAGGCTGGGGCGAAGGCGGCCGTGTCACCGCGGCGTTCGTCGTTCGACAGGCCGAAACCAACCACCTCGCCTGGGCCATCTCCGGCGTACTTGGCGGCCAGCCGGGCCAGTGTGCGCGCCTCCAGCGGGTGACGCAGGCGCGAGGCCGCCACCACCAGGCCGATGTCCACGCCGGTGTCGCGGCCGGCCGCCCTGGCCTCATCCATCACGATCTCCAGGGCAGGGGTGATGCCGCCCAGGTGGGCGCCGTAGGTGGTGGGATCGACCTGTAGCTCCAAGCGGCCGGAGCCCTCGGCGGCATCGTCCTCCGCCGCCTCCCGTACCACCCGCCGCATGGCCGCCTCGTCCACCACGGCGTGCCGGGCGGCATCGTACAGGCGTTGGAAGCGGAACCAACCCCGGGCGGAAGGGTCCAAACCAAGGGGCTCTTGCGCCAGCAGCGAATACGGCAGGCGGATGCCGTGGACGCGGGCCAGGTGGACCAGGGTGTCGAACCGCAGCGAACCGGTGAAGTGCAGGTGCAGGTGCGCCTTGGGCAACCCAGCCAAATCCCGCACGGTCCTAGTTTGCCAGCCCCATCCTCACGAAAGGTCAATTCCGTTGCGCCAGGCTGTTTCGCTCAAGGCATAACCGCTGGTCACGGGCTTGGTCCAGGATGGTTGAGGCGACGGAATTGACCTTTCGCGCCGGAAAAGTGACCTTTCGCGAGGGGGAGGGGCGTGGGGCTAGGAGGCTTCGGCTAGGAGGCTTCGGCTACGAGGCTTCGGCTAGGAGGGTTTGCAGCCGGCCCACGCCTTCCACCAGGTCGTCATCACCCAAGGCACAACTGAGCCGCAGGAAGCCGGGCGTGCCGAACGCCTCGCCGGGCACCACGGCCACCTCAACCTCGTCCAGGATCAGGGAAGCCAACTGGCTGGAAGTCATGGGCCGGGCCCCCCGGATTGTCTTGCCCAACAGGCCCTGCACCGAAGGGTAGGCGTAGAAGGCGCCCTTCGGCACGGGGCAGTGGATGCCATCGATCGCCTGCAGCATGGCCACCATGGTTTGGCGCCGCCGGTCGAAGGCGTCTCGCATCCGATAAGCCACGTCAAGCGGACCACTGACCGCCGCCAGGGCGGCCATCTGGGAGACGTTAGCCACGTTCGAGGTCAGGTGGCTTTGCAGGTTGGTGGCCGCCTTGATCACATCCAAGGGGCCGATCATCCAACCGACCCGCCAGCCCGTCATGGCATAGGTCTTGGCCACGCCGTTCAACACCACGCACTGATCGGCCAAACCGGGTACCGCCATCAAGATTGAGGTGAACTGGGCCTCGTCGTAGACCAGGTGCTGGTAGATCTCATCCGTTACCACCCAGATGCCGTTGTCCAGGCACCAGCGGCCGATGGCTTCGGTTTCCGATGGCGTGTAGACGGTACCGGTTGGGTTGGACGGGCTGGTGAACATCAGCAGCTTGGTGCGTGGCGTCAACGCGGCATCAAGCTGTTCCACCGTCACTTTGTAATCGGCCTCAGGGCCGGCGAACACCGGCACCGGCACGCCTCCGGCCAGGCGGATCGCCTCCGGGTAGGTGGTCCAGTAGGGGGCCGGTAGCAGGGCCTCGTCGCCGGGGTCCAGCAGGGTGGCCAGGGCCTCGTAAACGGCCTGTTTGCCGCCGTTGGTGATCAGCACCTGGCTCCATTCGGGAGTGAAGCCGTTGTCGCGGGCCGTCGCTGCGGCCACCACCTGGCGCAGGGCGGGGAGGCCGGCGGCGGGGGTGTAGCGGTGGTAGGCAGGGTTCCGGCAGGCCTCGATGGCGGCCTCGACAATGTAGTCCGGCGTGGGGAAATCCGGTTCGCCGGCGCCGAAACCGATGACGGGCCGGCCTTCTGCCTTCAGCGCCTTCGCCTTGGCGTCAACCGCCAGGGTGGCGGACGGTTCGATGGCGCCGATGCGCCGGGATACGCGGGTGGCGGGAGTTTTCACAGGGCAATCATTGCACCTTCGCGTTTCGGAGCAAGGTGACATACAGTAGTCCGCGTGGCCCGCGCTGCCGCCGCCCAATTTCCGGCGCGGTTAGCTTTGTGCTTGCCTGATCGCATAGACTGGGCGGCTGGCGTTCCACGACCTAGGGCAGTGGCGCAATTGGTAGCGCACCGGTCTCCAAAACCGGCGGCTGTGGGTTCGAGTCCCGCCTGCCCTGCTCATCGCCCCTGTTCGTGGCCGTTCCTCACGGTCCAAGTGCGGGGGTGAACCGGGCGCCAACCCGAATATGTCACGAAGGAGAAGATCACATGGCCAAGGCCGCAGTTGCGGACAAGGACAAGAAGGCTAGGCGTGGGCCCATTGCCTTCCTGGTGTTGTTCGTGCGCCAAGTGGTCACGGAGCTGAAGAAGGTTGTTCGCCCCACGCGGCAGGAACTGACCACCTACTCCACGGTGGTGGTGGTGTTTGTGCTGATCATCATGGCCTTCATCTTCGGGATTGATTGGCTGACCGGCAAAGGTGTGATGGCGCTGTTCGGCTAGGCCCGGGCACCGCCATGATCCCAAGCAGAACCCGATTCGCAGAACGTTACGGAAGCAGGAAGACCTCATAGTGGCTGACAAGCTGAGCGGCGCGGTGGCGCCAAGCCCCCAAGACGAGGGCGGGCCGCAGACTCTGGAAGAGTTCAAAGCGGCGCTGGCTGCCCTACCTGGCGAGTGGTACGTGATCCACTCCTATGCCGGCCAAGAGAACCGGGTCAAGCACAACCTGGAAACCCGGATCCAGTCCCTGAACCAAGAAGACTCGGTGTTCGAGGTGGCGGTGCCTATGGAAGAGGTCACCGAGATCAAGAACTCCCAGCCCAAGAAGGTGCGCCGGGTGCGCATCCCAGGCTATGTGCTGGTGCGCATGGAACTGACCGATGAATCGTGGGGCGCCGTCCGCCACACTCCGGGCGTGACCGGTTTTGTGGGCAACGCCCACAAGCCGGTGCCGTTGGCGCTCGATGACGTGGTAACCATGTTGGCGCCCACATTTGCGACACCGGAAGAAGAGGGCGGCCCGGCGGCGGCTGGGGCCGCGGCGGCGCCATCCGAGACCACCTTCACGGTGGGCCAGTCCGTCACCGTGACGGACGGCCCGTTCGAAACGCTGGCGGCCACCATCAGCGAAATCAACCACGAGTCCGGCAAGTTGAAGGTGCTGGTCTCGATTTTCGGCCGGGAAACCCCGGTCGAACTGAGCTTCAACCAGGTCACCACGATCTAGTTGCAAGGAGCCGCCCGGCCGGCCGGCCGGGGGGTGATGAAGTAAGGAAAAGGACCCACTCACATGCCTCCTAAGAAGAAGGTAGCCGGGCTGATCAAACTGCAGATCCAGGCCGGCCAGGCGAACCCCGCGCCGCCCATCGGCCCTGCCCTGGGTGCGCACGGCGTCAACATCATGGAGTTCTGCAAGGCCTACAACGCGGCCACCGAGTCGCAGCGTGGCAGCGTCATTCCGGTGGAGATCACGGTTTACGAAGACCGTTCCTTCACGTTCATCTTGAAGACCTCGCCGGCGGCGGAGTTGATCAAGAAGGCGGCCGGTTTGACCAAAGGCTCGGCCACTCCGCACACCGTCAAGGTTGGCACGCTGACCAAGGACCAGGTGCGGGAGATCGCCCAAGCCAAAATGCCTGACCTGAACGCCAATGACATCGAGGCCGCGGCCCTCATCATCGCCGGCACCGCCCGCTCCATGGGCGTGACGGTGGTTGACTGACCGCTCCAGCCTCACCCAACACAGATAAACCCCGTGGAGGGGCCACGCGCTGGCCCACACCACAACTGCTGAGTAAAGGACAAGCAGATGACCAAGCGCTCTAAGGGCTACAAGAATGCAGCCCTCCTGGTGGACCGGGCTTCTTTCTATTCGCCCCTGGCGGCCGTACGGCTGGCCAAGAAGACCACCAGCACCAAGTTCGATGCCACCGTTGAGGTGGCCTTCCGTCTGGGCGTTGACCCCCGCAAGGCGGACCAGATGGTCCGCGGCACCGTCAACCTGCCCCACGGCACCGGCAAGACCGCCAGGGTCCTGGTCTTCGCCGTTGGCGACAAGGCGGCCCAGGCCATCGAGGCCGGCGCCGACGAAGTGGGCGGCGACGAGTTGATCGAGAAGGTGGCCGGCGGCTACACCGATTTCGATGCCGCGGTGGCCACACCTGACCTGATGGGCAAGGTGGGCCGCCTGGGCCGGGTGTTGGGCCCGCGTGGCCTGATGCCCAACCCGAAGACCGGCACGGTCACGATGGACGTGGCCAAGGCCGTGGGCGACATCAAGGGCGGCAAGATCGAGTTCCGGGTTGACCGGCACGCCAACCTTCACATCATCATCGGCAAGGCTTCGTTCACCGACCAGCAACTGGTTGAGAACTACGCCGCGGCCTTGGATGAGATCCTGCGTTTGAAGCCGGCCACCTCGAAGGGCCGCTACTTGCTGAAGGGCACCATGACCACCACCATGGGCCCGGGCATCCCGCTGGACTTGACCAAGACTCGCAACCTGATGGCCGAGGACGACGCCGCCTGACCTGGCGAAACTTCTTCCGCATAGGTATTTGGTCCCAGGCGCGTCTTGGGTCTAGAGTCAACCACCGAGAGCCCCCTCTCTCGTCTCCTGCCAAGGTCCCCCTTGGCAGGAGTTGTTGACTGTCAAACCCGGCACGCCTCAGTGCTGTCCGTGCCGCACATGGAAGAAGCCCCAGCATGTTGGTTCCCCCCCTCCTTCGCCGCGCTCCCCGCCGGACCCGCTCACGGGTCGCCTTGGCCACCGCCACCGCTGCCGCCCTGGCAGTAGGCGTCTTGGCCGGCCCCGTGGTTGGCGACCAGGTGGCTCAGGCCGATCCGCCCCCAATGACCCAGACCGTCACCGTACGGCTGGCCACAGGCAACGACGATGCCATGGCCAACGCCACCTCGGTCAACCTGACCAGTTCGGGCGTCTACTTGAACGGCAAGTACGGCGCACTCAGCTACGACAACTACCTGCGGTTCACGGGCATCCACCTACCCACCGACGCCGTGGTGACGGACGCCCGGTTGGGCTTCACGGTGCGCGACATCGGCCCCAAGGCGTCCAACTTCGCCACCCGCATCGAAACCTCGGCGGCGGCCGCCTTTACGGCCACGCCGGCCTCGTTCACCTCCCGCACCTTCACCGACTTCTCGGTCGATTGGATTGGGGCGGCCACCGCCGCCGGCTTGGTGGTGTCTTCGGCCAACCTGTCCGCGTTAGTGCAGGCGGCCCTGGCGGCGCAGCCGGGCCGCACCGACTACGTGTTCAAGCTGACCGGGCTCACACCGGACAACGCCTTCGTCGCCCGGGCCTACAACGGCTACCCCACCTTCGCCCCCACCTTGACCATCGAATACACCTCCGCCCACGGCCAGTTTGAGGCCACGGTGGCGGCGGCCGATGGCGACGCGGAGGAGTATGGCGTGGCCGGTGCGATAGCGCTCGAAGACTCGATGCAGATCGGTGGCTACTTCTCGGCCACCCTGGCGCCCGCCTACAAGGAATCGGCCGGCTTCCGGTTCGCCAACGTGCAACTGCCGGCCACGGCCGAAATTGATGACGCCTACATCGAGTTCACCACCTGGGAGGTCGGCCCGGCCGGGCGGGCCAGCAACATGGTGATTCGCTCCGAACTGGGCGATGCCGCCCCCTACACGGCCGTGGCCTACGGCGTCACCTCGCGGCCATACGGCGATCAGACGGTGGAGTACACACAGCTCAGCTTCACCCGGACCTTGGACAAGGTCCGTACCCCCAACCTGGCACGCCTGATCGACGAGAACCGCATCCTGGGTTGGCAGACCGGCCAGGGGATGGGCTTCATGGTGACCGGCACGGACTTCATCGGTTCGGTCTACCCTGGCGGCAACGTCACCTACCGGGCCAAGCTGGTGATCGAATACCACGCCGGCAATGGCCCCAGCCTGGACGGCGCCACCAACCTGGTGAAATACAGCGTCAGCCCGGGTGGCGGCTACTACAGCGCCCCGGTCAATGTGGCCATCACGGCCGATCAGCCCGGCGTGGTCACCTACACCACCGACGGCACCGACCCCGGCCCCGGGGTGGGCCAAACGTACACGGGACCGGTCGCCATCGGCGCCGGGCGGACGCAACTGAAGATCTACGTGGCGGGCGGTATCAAGGATTCCGGCGTCAAGACCTACAACTATCTGGTGGGTGACGTGGGTCAAGAGGTCACCCAGACCGAGACCTTCACTGTGGCCACCGTGAACGATGACGCGATGGCCAACGCCACACAGGTCGATCTGGCCAACTCGGGGCTGCCGCTGCACTCGCAGTACACGGCGGCGGCCAGCTATGACTCCTACGTCCGCTTCACCGGGGTTGACCTGCCGGCCGATGCCGTGGTGACCGGCGCCCACTTGACCTTCACCCTGCGTGACACAGCCGCCAAGGCCGGGCAGATCGCGGTCTCAGGCGAACTGACCGAACGAGGCACCTACCAGTTGGCGCCCGGCAGCTTCAAGGGCCGCGACTACACGTCTGCCGTCACGCTGGACTACCCGGCAGCGGTGGCCGGCGCCACCTACAACACGGGCGACATCGGCGCCGTGGTGGCCGCCCAGTACGCTGCCAACCCGGCCCGTGAGGACTACGCCTTCAAGATCCACGGCCTGACGCCATCGAACCCGTTTACAGTGCGTAGCTTCTACTTCGGCGCCGCCTACGCGCCCAAGCTGGTGGTGGAGTTCTACTCCAACTACGGGCATTCCACTACCGCCATCACGGCCGTCTCCGATGACGCCGAAGAGTTTGGCCCGGCCAAGGCCATTGAACTGGGCGGCGCCATCCAGATGGGCGGCTACTACGGCGCGGCCAACACGGAGGCGGTGCGGGACGTGACCGGCTTCCGCTTCCAATCGGTGCAGATCCCGGACAGTGCCACCCTGGTGCGGGCCTACATCCAGTTCACCACCTACGCGGACGGCCCGGTGGGCAAGACCTCCAACCTGACCATCCGGTCCGAACTGGGCAACGCCGCCACCTACCCGGTGGTAGCGGGCGCCATCACCAACCGCACCTATTCGATCGGGGCCGTACCCTGGCAAGTCAGCACCTTCAACCAGTCGCTTGCCAAGCTGCGTACCCCCGATCTGAAGGACCTGATCGACGAGGCCCGTCTGGCCGGTTGGACCAACGGCCAAGCCTTGGCCTTCAAGTTCGACGGCGATGGCTACATCGGTTCGGTTTACGCCGGCCCGGGCGTCTACGCCGCCACCTTGTACGTGGAATACCGCTTCGACGGCGGCGGCGTGTGGGACAACGTGATCACGGACCCGGCCCAGGTGAACGGCATCTACATCAACGAACTGTCCACCTCGGGCACCAAGGCCAACGAGGATGACTGGTTGGAGCTGTACAACGCCTCCGACAGCTTCATCTGGCTGGGCCCCGGCATCCGGTTGTGGCGTGACGGCACCAAGAAGGGCGACACGTTCGACTTCACCGGCCTGCTGGTGCCGCCGCACGCCTACCGCATCCTGTACGCGGACGAGAAGACCAGCCAGGGCCCCGACCACCTGAGTTTCGACTTCAAGAAGAGTGGCGAGGTCAACCTGACGGACATGAGTTCCGGTTCGGTGCGCGTCATCGACGCCTTCGCCTACGGGGAGCAGCTCTACCTTGAGACCCACGCCCGGGTGCCCGATGGCGGCCTGATCACCTTGATGGCCGAAGAGACCTACGGTTACTCCAACGACAAGGCGCCGCAGAAGTACACCCTCAACTTCAGCCACGACCGCGGGGTGTATGACACCGGCTTCACGTTGACGTTGACCTCGGTGCCCGGCTCCACCATTCGGTACACCACCGACGGCTCCACGCCATCGGCCACCAAGGGCACCATCTACCTGGGGCCCATCACCGTCAACAAGTCGATGTCCGTCCGGGCCGTCGCCTACGACGCCCGGGGTACGTCCACGCCGCAGACCATGACCTACGTGCTGTTGGACAACCTGAAGAACGAAACCCAGGCGTCTTGGAGCCGTTGGACGCCCGTCAACAAGGCAACCATCGACGATGCCGCCTACGCTCAGGCGTTGTCGCAGTTGCCGATCGTCTCGATCAACTCGGACGTGGTGGAGTTGTCGCATGCGATCGGCCAGGACTACGTGCAGGCCTACTTCGAGTACATGCCCGAGGTCGGTTCCGGCGAGGCCGACTTCGCCCAACCGATCGGCGTCAAGCGTTTCGGCCAGGCCTCGATTGCCCAGTACAACAGCGGCATCGCGGTGCGCTTCAAGAAGGACTACGGGGCCGGCAAGGCCAAGTACGAGTTCTTCGATTCGTTTGCCGGCGAGCCCTACGCGCTGACCGGCGAATACAAGAAACTGGAACTGCATGAGGGCCAGGACGGCGCCCAGCCGGACGGCTGGTACGCCCCCGGCTACCTGCGCTACGACGAGATGATGACCCGCCTGCTGGCCAACCAGATGGGCATCTTCGATTCGCACACCCAGTATGTGCACTACTTCTACAACGGCCAGTACGCCGGCATCAAGACCATGCGGGAGGACTACGGCCCGCAGACCTTCGAGCCGTACTTCGGAGTCGATTCGGATGACTACACCAAGGTCAGCTACCAGGACGACATCTGCTTCCAGATTGGTTGCGTCGAGACCGGCGATGGCGAGCAGTCGGTCATGCAGGCCGTGCACCGGGCCGCCAACTCGGGTAACTACCAGACCTTCCAGCAGTACGTCGATGTCGAGTCGCTGATCCGCAACATGATCCTGTTCCACTACATCGACTGCGAGAACGAGTGGAACGGCGTGGTGGAAAACTCGGTTGGTTCGGGCGGCATGAAGATGATGTTCAACATCAACGACTCCGATGGCGCCTTCTACAACCAGGGTTCGTCCCTTATCACCTACTCCAGCACCATGGACGGCGGTGGCGGCAACTACCGCTACAAGTGGGTCAACCCGGTGTCGATGGCAGGGCCGTACGGCATGTTCCGCACCTGGACGCGCTACGACACGGCTGACCTGAACGACGGCAACCTGGAGTTCAAGACCAGGGTCAAGGACGACGTGCTGGAACTGATCGGCCCCGCCTCCGGTGACTTCCGGGGGGCCGCCGGTGCGCCGCTCAGCGTGGACAACGTGCAGGCGTTGCTGCTGGAGCAGCAGGCCACCCTGGAAGTGCCCTACCGGCTTGACGCCGCCTACATGGGTGCGCTCAACCAGTGGAGCATCTGGAAGAACTACAACCCCAAGGTGATCGCCATGGTGCCCGAGCGCACCAAGTACAACCTGGAGCAGTGGGCCAAGTACGGCCTGACCCACACGCTGCCGGCCGTGGTGGCGACTTCCGCTGGTGACAGTTCGGTGACCTTGAGCGTGGCCAACTCCAGCGCCGTCATCTACTACACGCTGGACGGGTCCGATCCGATGGGCGCCAACGGCGCCACCCCGGGCCAGTCCGGCGCCAATCCGGCGGCCCAGGCCTACACCACCGGCACGGTGCTGCCGGCCGGTGCCACCACGCGGGCCTTCACGCCCGGTAACTGGGGGCCGTTGAGCACCTTCTGATACGGCAGGTTAGACTTGGCCGGCCCGCGCAATTGGGCGCGGGCCGGCCAAGCCAGCTCCGAAAGTGACCCCTCAGTGAACCCTCCGATGTATGTCTTCACCACCCCCTGGTGGTTGTTCCTGGCTGGGCTGTTGGGGCTGGGCGTGGTGCTGTACGCCATCGGGCGGCGTTTCGGCGAGGCGGACACCAGGCGACGTTTCCTGCTGTGGGTGGCGCTGGCCAACTGGTTGCTGTTCGCCGCCTACATGATCGGCCTGGCCACCACTGGCCGGTTCGCTTCCTACATCGTGTGGGATATGCCGCTGCAGCTCTGTTCCCTGATCACCTATGGCCTGGTGATTGCCCTGGCCACGAAGTCGCGGCTGTCACAAGTGCTGCTCGAGTTCTGCTTCTACGCCGGTTCGCTGACCGGCTTCCTGGCCCTGTTCTCACCCGCCCAGGGCGTGGAGGGTGTGGGCGTGTTCTCGCCACTGACGTTTGGCTACTTCGGTTCACACGGCACCAACATGGTGATCAGCGTGCTGATTGCGGCCTTCGGGCTGTACCGGCCCACCAACCGTGGGGCGCTGCGAGCCATGGGCTCGCTGCTGGTATTGGCCGCCGCCATCATCGCCCTCAACCTGGCGGTGCGGGCCTTGGTGTTGCCGGAAGCTAACTACTTCTACCTGTTCGACCCGGAAGGCGCGGAGATTCTGCAGTTGCTGCACAACGCCATCGGGCTGCCGATTGTCTACCTAGTGCCGCTGCTGCCCTTCGCCCTGGGCTGCTTCTGCCTACAGGCCGCCATGTTCCGCGGCGGCGTGCGCCTGTCCCGGCTGTGGGGCGGCGACCCGTGGCACACCCCTGCCGCGGCGTGAGGTAAACTGGTCGGCGCCCAAGACCGCCGGTCTTCTGAAATCCCTCGGGATGAAGAACGAAGTGGCTCCATGCGAGCAGGCCAGCGCAGGTAACGAAGCGACATCGGGCGCGGGATGAATCCCGCGCGGCCCGTCAGCCCCGTGCCCTGCGCCGGGGCTGTTTTCATGGGGGCATTGGGGCTCCCTTTCACGGGAGCCGGGCCGGCGGCACTGACCAACAACTATCAAGGAGTGCCATGGCGAGGCCGGACAAGGCCGCCGCGGTCCAGGAGATCACGCAGCAGTTTGCTGACTCCAGCGCGGCGGTGCTAACGGAGTACCGCGGGCTCACGGTGGCGCAGCTCAAGGCGCTGCGCACCGCGCTGCGCGGTCATGCCACCTACGCCGTGGTGAAGAACACGCTGACCAAGATCGCCGTCCGCGAGGCCGGGATCGAAGGCTTGGAGTCCGCCCTGCAGGGGCCCACCGCCATCGCCTTCGTCCAAGGTGACCCCGTGGAGGTGGCCAAGGCGCTGCGTGACTTTGCCAAGGCGAATCACGCCCTGGTGGTGAAGGGCGGCGTGCTGGAAGGCCGCGCCCTGTCCGCCGCAGACGTGACCAAGCTCGCGGATCTGGATTCCCGCGAGGTGACACTGGCCAAACTGGCCGGTGCCGTCAAGGCGTCGCTGTACCAGGCGGCGTACCTGTTCACCGCGCCCGCCTCCAAGGCGGTGCGGACCATCGACGCCCTGCGCGAAAAGCAGGAGTCAGCGGCCTGATCGGCCGAAACCCCAAACCCAAGGCCGATCAACGGCTAAGACATAGAAAGGTTGCCTGGCATGGCCAAGCTGAGCATTGACGAACTGATCGAGCAGTTCAAGGAACTGAGCCTGATCGAACTGTCCGAATTCGTGAAGAAGTTCGAAGAGGTCTTCGAAGTGACCGCCGCTGCCCCGGCCGCGGTGGCCGTGGCTGCCCCCGCCGCCGGCGGTGGCGCGGCAGAGGAAGAGGCCGAAGAGCAGACCGAGTTCGACGTTATCCTCGAATCCTTCGGCGACAAGAAGATCCAGGTCATCAAGGAGGTGCGCGCCCTGACCTCGCTGGGTCTGGGTGAGGCCAAGGCCCTGGTGGAAGAGGCTCCCAAGCCCGTCCTGGAGAAGGTCAACAAGGAAACCGCCCAGAAGGCGAAGGAAGCCCTGGAGGGCGCCGGCGCCACCGTCACCCTCAAGTGACGTTCTGCCGGGGGGCTTGACCTCCCGGGGCGTAGAAGTACCGACGATGCCGCTCCCGGCACCTGGGGTTATTCCCCGGGCTGCCGGGGCGGCATCGTGCTATTTCTACCTAGGGTGTGGCGCCAGGGGGATGGTGCTGGGACATGACTGTGCGTACGCTGAGAGCGAGTTCACCCCAGGCGAAACGAGAAGCCCCATGAGCCGCTTGCCGCACTTCTTCTCCACCCTGCAACTGCACCGCCGCAGCCGCCACAGCCGCCGCAGCCGGCGCCTGGCGGCGTCGACCTGCGCCATCGCCCTAGCCGTCACCGGCGCCGCCGTTGGCCTGGCCCTGAGCACTGACGCCCCACCCGCTGAAGCAACCCCGTATGAGTACTTGCCGACGCTGACCGTCACGCCTGATCCTCTTGGTAACCCGCTGGTGGTGGCCGATGGCGTCGACTACTACATCGCCACGGTGAAGGTCATCGATCCTCAAGGCAATGTGGTGCCCCGGGCAACTGTTGTCATCGAGTACTACCAGCGAAATGGCTCCGCCGAGCCTTACACCTACACGCATGCAGCCACCTCGGGTGATGACGGGCAGGCCTGGTGCAGGATCACGTCTCATGTGGCCGGTGACGGAGTGATTATTGCTCGGATCGGTGGCGATGAGATTGGGCGCCAGGCAGTGAAGTTTGTGGCGGGGCCGTTGGACACTGTCAGGACGCTTGCGTCGCTTGAGGTGCAACAGGCCTCCGCCACTTCCAACGGCGATCAACCGTTGTGGGCCAAGATGACGGCGCAGGACGCCAACGGCAACCCGATCGAAGGCGCCACGCTGGGCTTCAAGGTGGGGATCTATAACAACGTCCTGTCCGCCTACAACCCGACCTCCCCTTCGTTTGTCGACAGCGGCACCAAGGAGACCACTGGCGTCAGCGGGGCCGATGGCGTGGTGCGGGTCGAAGTTGTTTCGTTTGTGGCCGGCCAATTCGGAGTGGTGGGTGTGATAGACGGCAATGAGTCCAACCCCAAGACCATCACCTTCACCACTTGCTGTGCCAGGCCGCCGTCGGCCCCGATACTTGAGGTGCCGTATGAGGTGGGGGTGGCCAACGGCACTGACGTGTTGCGGGTCAAGGCCACCGTCAAGGACGGTGCGGGCAACGCGGTGCCAAACCTTGGGGTTGTCTTCTCCCTGTACCCCTCCGACTACAGCATCGATAACAGCCTGACCAATCTGCCCAGGTTCGTGGAGAACGGTGCCCAGATGATCTCGGTCACCACCGGTTTCGACGGCGTGGCCGAGGTTGGCATCGTGTCGGACTACGCGGGCCTTTTCGTGATCCGGGCTTCGGCGGACTTCGACCAGTCTGACCCCAAGTACATCAACTTCGTCGATCCACCTCAACCCCCGGCCGTGACCCCAGTGTTGGTGGGCCCGTTCCGGGTCGGCTCGATGGTGTCGGCTCAGACCAGCGCCCTTCAACCAGCCGACGCCACGTTGAGTTACCAGTGGCGCCTGGACGGCGTGGCCATACCGGGCGCCATCGGGCAGGGCTACGCGCCCCTGCCGTCCGATGCCGGCCACTACCTGTCGGTCACGGTGACGGCCTCGGCCAACGGCCAGCAGGCTACGGCCACGTCCGCCCGGGCGGTGATCCGCGATGGCTTGCTGACCACCAGCACGCCGGTAGTGGGCGGCGAACCGGCGGTGGGCAACACGGTGACGGTGGCGGACCCGGGTTGGGGCCCGGGTGAAGTGTCCTACACCTACCAGTGGTATGTGCACGGCCAGGCGGTAGCGGGGGCCACCGGCCCGTCCTACACCATCACCGGCGCGGACGCCCAGAAGACCTTGACGGTCAAGGTGACCGGGTCCAAGGTGGGTTACGCCTCGGCCACGGTCAGTTCAATCGGCATTGGGATCGGCCCAGCGCCCGCGGACGCGACCGTCGCCCTGGGCGACGTGCTGATCGAGGGCTCCGCTCAGGTGGGGGAGACGTTGACGGTCACCGTGGCGGGTGACTCGGACCAGGTGGCCGATGGCGCGTCCCCCGTCGCGTTGGCCTACCAGTGGCGGGTTGGCGCGGCCGCCATCCCGGGGGCCACGGCCAGCACCTACACCGTCCGGCCGGGTGATGTCGGCCAGACGCTGCGCGTGGTGGTGACCGCCACAGCGCCGGGCTTGGCCTCGGCCACGGCCACGGTGAAAAGCGCCCAGGTCAAACTGGGGACGCTGACCCCCGGCCAGGTCCGGTTGAGCGCCAGCCCCAAGGTCGGTGTGGCCTTGACCGCTGTGACGGCAGGCTGGGGCCCGGATCCGGTCAACCTGACCTACCGCTGGAAGGTGGGTGGTTCGTATGTGGCGGGGGCGACATCGGCCACCTATACGCCCAAGGCGGACGATGCCGGGCAGACCATCTCCGTGGTGGTGACCGGCACCAAGGCGGGTTACGGCACGTTCTCGGTGGCCTCGCCGGTCAGCCGAGTGAAATAGGCCACACCCTTCGCCCGCGTGGCGATGCTTGCGGCACCGGGTAGTCCATGCTGTACAGTGTTCGCCGATGGCGACGGCGCCTCCCTGCACCGGCCCCCGGGATTGGACAAGGTTTGTAATCCGGGATAGGCTGGCGCTTTGCGCCGTCCTGTGCCTCATGCCCACTCAATGATTGAGCCATAGTTCTGCGCTGCGTGCCATCAAAATCCTGGGAGGGACCCCTTTGGCTGCTTCGCGCATCCCACGTGCCACCATTGACGCTAACGCTCCGCTGACGGGTTCCGGAAGGATCAGCTTCGCCAAGATCCATGAACCCCTTGAGGTGCCAGACCTGCTGGGTCTGCAGTTGGACAGCTTTGACTGGCTGTTGGGGCATGAGCGTTGGCGGGAGCGGGTCCAGGCTTCGCGGGCGGCCGGGCGCAACGACGTGCCTGAAACCTCGGGCTTGGAAGAGATCTTTGCTGAGATCAGCCCCATTGAAGACTTCGGCGAGACGATGTCGCTGTCCTTCCGCGACCACCGCTTCGAGCCGCCCAAGTGGACGGCCGAAGAGTGCAAGGAGAAGGACTTCACCTACGCTGCGCCGCTGTTCGTGACGGCCGAGTTCAGCAACTACAGCACCGGTGAGATCAAGTCGCAGACGGTCTTCATGGGCGAGTTCCCGCTGATGACCGAGCGCGGCACGTTCATCATCAACGGCACCGAGCGCGTGGTGGTGTCGCAGTTGGTGCGTTCCCCCGGCGTCTACTTCGAGCGCACCCCGGACAAGACCTCGGACAAGGACATCTTCAGCGCCAAGATCATCCCCTCGCGGGGTGCCTGGCTGGAGTTCGAGATCGACAAGCGCGACGTGGTGGGCGTGCGCATCGACCGCAAGCGCAAGCAGTCGGTCACGGTCTTCCTGAAGGCCCTGGGTGTGACCGACGCCGAAATCCGGGAAGAGTTCCGGGACTTCCCCACGGTCATCGACACTCTGGAGAAGGACCACATCACCACGCGTGACGAGGCCCTGGTGGACATCTACCGCAAGATCCGCCCGGGCGAACCGCCCACGGTCGAGGCGGGCGAGGGCCTGCTGGATTCCTTCTACCTGAACTCGAAGCGCTACGACCTGGCCAAGGTGGGCCGCTACAAGGTCAACCGCAAGCTGGGCCTGGACCAGCCGCTCAGCGCCTCGGTGCTGGGGGTGGAAGACATCATCGCCACCATCAAGTACCTGGCCGCCCTGCATATGGGCGCCAAGGAACTGGTCTCCAAGACCGGCACGGTGCGGGTGGAAACGGACGACATCGACCACTTCGGCAACCGGCGCATCCGGGCGGTGGGCGAACTGATCCAGAACCAGGTGCGGACAGGCCTCAGCCGCATGGAGCGGGTGGTGCGGGAGCGCATGACCACGCAAGACGTTGAGGCCATCACGCCGCAAACCCTGATCAACATCCGCCCGGTGGTGGCGTCGATCAAGGAGTTCTTCGGCACGTCGCAGTTGTCCCAGTTCATGGACCAGAACAACCCGTTGGCGGGCCTGACCCACAAGCGGCGCCTCAGCGCCCTGGGCCCCGGCGGCCTCTCCCGCGACCGGGCCGGCATGGAAGTGCGTGACGTGCACCCGTCGCACTACGGCCGGATGTGCCCCATCGAGACGCCGGAAGGCCCCAACATTGGCCTGATCGGTTCGCTGGCCACCTACGGGCGCATTAACCCGTTCGGTTTCATCGAGACGCCCTACCGGGTGGTCAAGTCCGGCCAGGTGACGGATGAGGTGCACTACCTGACGGCCGATGACGAGGACCGCTACGTCATTGCGCAGGCCAACGCGCCGCTCACCAAGGATGGCCGGTTCGCCGAGGATCACGTGCTGGCGCGCACCCGCGGCGGCGAGGTGGAGTACGTCCGCGCGGGCGACATCGGCTACATGGATGTGTCGCCGCGCCAGATGGTGTCGGTGGCCACCGCCATGATTCCGTTCCTGGAGCATGACGACGCCAACCGGGCCCTGATGGGCGCCAACATGCAGCGCCAGGCCGTGCCACTGGTGCGGTCCGAGACGCCGCTGGTGGGCACCGGCATGGAGCTGCGCGCCGCCATCGACGCTGGTGATGTGATTGTGGCCGAGAAGGACGGCGTGGTGCGCGAGGTCAGCGCCGATGCCGTGGTGGTGGCCAATGATGACGGCACCGAGCGGACCTACCGGGTGGCCAAGTTCCAGCGCTCCAACCAGGGCACCAGCTACAACCAGCGCGTGGTGGTGGATGAAGGGCAGGTCATCAAGGCCGGCCAGGTGCTGGCGGACGGCCCGGCCACCGACCAGGGCGAACTGTCGCTGGGCCGTAACCTGCTGGTCGCGTTCATGAGCTGGGAAGGCCACAACTACGAGGACGCCATCATCTTGAGCCAGCGCCTGGTACAGGACGATGTGTTGAGTTCGATCCACATCGAGGAACACGAAGTGGATGCCCGGGACACCAAGCTGGGGCCAGAAGAGATCACCCGTGACATCCCCAACGTCTCCGAAGAGGTGTTGGCGGACCTGGATGAGCGCGGCATCATCCGGATCGGCGCCGAGGTCACGGCCGGTGACGTGCTGGTGGGTAAGGTCACCCCGAAGGGCGAGACCGAGCTGACGCCAGAAGAGCGTCTGCTGCGCGCCATCTTCGGTGAGAAGGCCCGCGAGGTGCGTGACACCTCGCTGAAGGTGCCGCACGGCGAGTCCGGCACCGTCATCGGCGTCCGGGAGTTCTCCCGCGAGGACGGCGACGAGCTGTCGCCCGGCGTCAACCAAGTGGTGCGGGTGCACATTGCCCAGCGGCGCAAGATCACGGACGGCGACAAGCTGGCCGGCCGCCACGGCAACAAGGGTGTGATCTCCAAGATCCTGCCGGTGGAAGACATGCCGTTCCTGGAGGACGGCACCCCGGTGGACATCATCCTGAACCCGCTGGGCGTGCCCGGCCGCATGAACGTGGGCCAGGTGCTTGAACTGCACCTGGGCTGGATCGCGGCCCAAGGCTGGAAGGTGGATGATGCCACGCTGGAGTGGGCGCGCTCGCTGTCCAAGCAGGCGTTGGCCGGCAAGCCGGGCAGCCCGGTGGCCACGCCGGTGTTCGATGGCGTCCAAGAGGACGAGCTGACGGGCCTGCTGAGCTGCACCATCCCCAACCGGGACGGCCAGCGGCTGGTGGACACCACCGGCAAGGCGCGGCTGTTCGACGGCCGTTCCGGCGAGCCGTTCCCGGAGCCGGTGGCCGTGGGCTACATGTACATCTTGAAGCTGCACCACCTGGTGGATGACAAGATCCACGCCCGGTCCACCGGCCCGTACTCGATGATCACGCAACAGCCGTTGGGCGGCAAGGCCCAGTTCGGCGGGCAGCGCTTCGGCGAGATGGAGGTGTGGGCCTTGGAGGCCTACGGTGCCGCCTACGCCCTGCAAGAGCTGCTGACCATCAAGTCCGATGACGTGGTGGGCCGGGTCAAGGTCTACGAGGCGATTGTCAAGGGCGAGAACATTCCCGAATCGGGCGTGCCGGAGTCTTTCCGGGTCTTGATGCAGGAAATGAAGTCGCTCTGCCTGAACGTGGACGTGATGTCCGCGGACGGCTCGGTGATCGAGATGCGTGATTCCGATGATGAGGTCTACCGGGCGGCTGAAGAGCTGGGCATCGACCTGGCCCGCCGGCCTGACGCCTCATCGGTTGACGAGATCTGATCCGGCGCAAGCGGCGGATCACCCCAAACTTTTCGAAACAGGCAAGGCTACAGGAAGCAGGAACCGACGTGCTGGACGTCAACATCTTTGACGGCATCAAGATTGGTTTGGCCACGGCCGAAGAAATCCGCGCCTGGTCGCACGGCGAGGTGAAGAAACCGGAGACCATCAACTACCGCACGCTCAAGCCCGAGAAGGAGGGCCTGTTCTGCGAGAAGATCTTCGGCCCCACCCGTGACTGGGAGTGCAGCTGCGGCAAGTACAAGCGGGTGCGCTTCAAGGGCATCATCTGCGAACGCTGCGGCGTCGAGGTGACCCGGTCCAAGGTGCGCCGGGAGCGGATGGGCCACATCGAACTGGCCGCGCCCGTCACCCACATCTGGTACTTCAAGGGTGTGCCGTCTCGGCTGGGTTACCTGCTGGACCTGGCGCCCAAGGACCTGGAGAAGGTCATCTACTTCGCCGCCTACATGATCACCGACGTGGACGAAGAGCGCCGCCACGAGGATTTGCCGTCGCTGCAGGCCGAGGTCGACTTGGACAAGAAGACCATCGAGACCAAGCGCGATGTGGAGATCGAGGAGCGGGCCAAGCGGCTCGAAGCCGATCTGGCGGAATTGGAGGCGGCCGGCGCCAAGGCGGACGTTAGGCGCAAGCTGCGGGATTCGGCCGAGCGGGAAATGAACCAGATCCGCAAGCGGGCCCAGCAAGAGATCGACCGCCTGGAAGAGGTGTGGGACCGTTTCCGCAACCTCAAGGTGGCCGATCTTGAGGGTAACGACATGCTGTATCGCACCATGGTTGACCGCTGGGGCCTGTACTTCAAGGGCTCCAAGGGGGCCGAGGCGATCAAGCGCCGCCTGGAGACCTTCGACCTTGAGGGTGAGGCCGAGGCGCTGCGCGAGATCATCAAGACCGGCAAGGGCCAGCGCAAGACCCGCGCCCTGAAGCGCCTGCGGGTGGTCAACGCCTTCCTCAACACCGAAAACAAGCCCCAGGGCATGGTGCTTGACTGCATCCCGGTGATCCCGCCGGACCTGCGCCCCATGGTGCAGTTGGATGGCGGCCGGTTCGCCACCTCGGATCTGAACGATCTGTATCGCCGCGTCATCAACCGCAACAACCGCTTGAAGCGGCTGCTTGACCTGAACGCGCCCGAGATCATCGTGGACAACGAGAAGCGGATGCTGCAAGAGGCGGTCGATTCGCTGTTCGACAACGGCCGGCGTGGCCGTCCTGTGACGGGCCCCGGCAACCGGCCGCTCAAGTCCATCAGCGACATGCTGAAGGGCAAGCAGGGCCGCTTCCGCCAGAACCTGCTGGGCAAGCGGGTGGACTATTCGGGCCGGTCCGTCATCGTGGTTGGCCCCCAGTTGAAGTTGCACCAGTGCGGCCTGCCGAAGGCGATGGCGTTGGAGTTGTTCAAACCGTTCGTGATGAAACGGTTGGTGGAACTGAACCACGCCCAGAACATCAAGAGCGCCAAGCGTATGGTGGAACGCCAGCGTTCCGAGGTGTGGGATGTGCTGGAAGAGGTCATCACCGAACACCCCGTGTTGCTGAACCGCGCCCCCACGCTGCACCGCCTGGGCATTCAGGCGTTCGAGCCGCAACTGGTGGAAGGCAAGGCGATCCACCTGCACCCGCTGGTGTGCGGCGCCTTCAACGCCGACTTCGATGGCGACCAGATGGCCGTGCACCTGCCGCTTTCGGCCGAGGCCCAGGCGGAGGCGCGCATCTTGATGCTGTCCTCGAACAACATCCTGAAGCCGTCCGACGGCCGTCCGGTGACCATCCCCACCCAGGACATGATCATCGGCCTGCACCATTTGACGGTGGGCCGTACCGGGGTGAAGGGCGAGGGCCGCAAGTTCTGCTCCACCGCTGAAGCCATCATGGCCTTTGATGCCGGTGACCTGGACCTGAACGCCCTGATCACCATCCGCATGACGGATCTGGTGCCGCCGGTCGGTTTCGAGGCGCCGGAGGGTTGGCAGCCGGGCGAGCCGATCGACTTCGAAACCACCCTGGGCCGGGCCCTGTTCAACGACGCCCTGCCGGTGGACTACCCGTACGTCAACGACCCGGTGGACAAGAAGCGCCTGTCCGCCATCGTCAACGACCTGGCTGAGAAGTACCCGAAGGTGGACGTGGCGGCCTCGCTGGACGCCTTGAAGGAGGCCGGCTTCCGCTGGGCCACCCGGTCCGGCGTCACCATCTCGATCTCCGACGTCGTGACCCCACCCGAGAAGCCCGCCATCCTGGCCGAATACGAGGGCCGTGCCCAGCGCATCCAGGACCAGTACGACGACGGTCTGATCACGGACGAGGAACGCCGCCACGAACTGATCGAGATCTGGACCGAGGCCACCGACAAGGTGGACGCCGCCATGCGCGCCAACTTCCCGGAGCGCAACACGGTGTACCGCATGGTCGGTTCCGGCGCCCGCGGCAACTGGATGCAGGTGCGGCAGATTGCCGGTATGCGCGGCCTTGTGGCTGACCCGAAGGGTGAGATCATCCCGCGGCCCATCAAGTCGAACTACCGCGAGGGCCTGTCCGTGGTCGAGTACTTCATCGCCACGCACGGCGCCCGCAAGGGCCTGGCCGACACGGCCCTGCGGACGGCTGACTCCGGCTACCTGACGCGGCGCCTGGTGGACGTGTCGCAAGACGTCATCATCCGCGAAGAGGACTGCGGCACGGAACGCGGCCTGACCATGCCGATCGTGGAGGAGGCGCCGGATGGTTCGCTGCGCCGCCACCACAAGGTGGAGACCTCGGTCTACGCCCGCACCCTGGCGGCCGATGTCGAGGACAAGGACGGCAACGTGCTGGCCGAGGCCGGTACCGACGCGGGTGACGTGCTGATCGAGAAGCTGATCGCGGCCGGTGTCAAGCAGGTCAAGGTGCGGTCCGTGCTGACCTGCGATTCGCGGGTGGGCACCTGTGCCATGTGCTATGGCCGGTCGCTGGCCACCGGCAAGCTGGTCGACATCGGCGAGGCCGTAGGCATCATCGCCGCCCAGTCGATCGGCGAGCCTGGCACCCAGTTGACGATGCGTACCTTCCACACCGGCGGTGTGGCGGCGGCGGACGACATCACGCAGGGTCTGCCGCGTGTCCAGGAGCTGTTCGAGGCCCGCACGCCCAAGGGCGTGGCCCCGATTGCGGAGGCCACGGGCCGGTTGCGGATCGATGATTCGGAGCGCATGCGCAAGCTCATCATCACGCCCGATGATGGCTCCGACGAGTTGGTTTACCCGGTTACCAAGCGCGCCAAGCTGGAAGTGGCCGATGGCGACCATGTGCAGGTGGGCCAGAAGCTGCACGCCGGCGCCCTGGACCCGAAGCAGGTGTTGCGCGTGCTGGGTGCCCGCGAGGCCCAGCGCCACCTGGTGTCCGAGGTGCAAGAGGTGTACCGCTCGCAGGGTGTGGACATCCACGACAAGCACATCGAGGTGATTGTGCGCCAGATGCTGCGGCGCGTCACCGTGCTGGATCAGGGTGATTCCGGCCTGCTGCCGGGCGAACTGGTGGCGCGGGAACGCTTCGAGGACGAGAACCGCCGCACGGTGGCGGCCGGTGGGCAGCCCGCCTCCGGCCGGCCCGAGCTGATGGGCATCACGAAGGCCTCGCTGGCCACCGATTCGTGGCTGTCCGCGGCCTCGTTCCAAGAAACCACGCGGGTGCTGACCGAGGCTGCCATGTCCGGCCGGCAGGATCCGCTGCTGGGCCTGAAGGAGAACGTCATCATCGGCAAGCTGATCCCGGCTGGGACCGGCTTGGCGCGCTACCGCGACGTGGTGGTGGAGCCCACGGAGGAGGCGAAGGCCGAGTTGTACCCGGCCTACGGCTACGAAGAGATCGAGTTCCCGCCGCTTGACACGATGGCGAGTGATTCGCTCCTGCTGGATGACTTCAGCTTCGAGGAATACCACTAAGGGCTGATGCTGGGACCGTTCGCGTGGGCGGCCATGGCCACACTGGCCGTGGCCGCCTTCGCTTTAAGCGCAATCGACCTGCGCACCCGGCGGTTGCCGGACGTCATCGTGCTGCCTGCCCTTGTGGCAGTGACCGGGTTGCTGGCGGCCGATGCCGCCCGGGCTGGTGTGTGGTGGCCGTGGCGGCGGGCGGTGTTGTGCTGTGTGGTGAGCGCTCTTGGCCACTGGCTGGTGTGGCGGGTGGCGCGCGGTGGCCTGGGCTTGGGGGACGTCAAGCTGGCCGGTCTGTTGGCCTTTGGCCTGGGCTACCTGGGGGTGGCCCAGGTGGTTCTTGGGGTGGTGGCCGCCTTTGTCCTGGGTGCCTTGGCGGGTCTAGTGCTGGCCTGGCGGTCCAGGCGCTGGGACAACACCTTGGCCTTCGGCCCCTGGATGTGCCTGGGCGCCCTCCTGGCGGTTGTCATCGCTTAGGGGATGAGCACGGGGACGTAGGCGAGTAGTTGCTGCACGGCGACGCCGGTGCCTTCGGCCAGGCGGCGGGCCCTGGCCGGGTCGCCCGGGTTGTGGGCAAAGCGGTCCCAGTGGATGGGCACCAAGGTGGGGACGGCGCCATCGGAGGCCAGTTGGACGGCCTCCGCCTCGGTCAGATTGCCCACAATGCCTTGGGCTTCCCGGACGGCGTCGCGGCCGTTGATGGGCAGAAAGGCGATCTCCACCCCGTATTTCCGCAGGTCGGCCGCGTGCCGGTCGGTCCGGATGGTGTCGCCGGCGTGGAACAGGGTGTGGCCGCCCAGCCGGATGATGTAGCCAAGGAAACGGGCTGGGCTGGTGGGGGTGGCGCCATCGCCCACCGGGTCGGTGGTGTGAGCGGCGTGCCAGGCTGGCACGGGGGTGACCACGGCCTCACCCAGTTCCAGCGGCTGGTCCACGCGGGCGCCGATGACTGGTTCGTCCAGGTCAGCGATGGCGCGTTCCCTCAGCGGCGCGGGCACCACTATGGGGCAGCCGGGGGAGTAGCGCCGGATGAACTTGAGTGAGTCCGGGTCGTAGTGATCCGTGTGTTCGTGGGTGCACAGCGCAGCCGTCATGCCGGACAGGTTGAACGCCACCGTGGGGCCCTTCTGCCCGTCAATCTCGACCCATTCGAAGTACGGATCGATGATCAGCCGGGTGGAACCGGCCTCCAGCAGCACCCCGGCTTGGGTCAGCCACGTGATGGTCAACGGGACGCGGTCTTGGGCGGTCGCACTCATACCGCAACCCTAGCGCCGGCCTCTAGGCTTGTGGCAGGCGAAAGGGGCTGCGCGTGGGCGCGATGGCGATCGGGGTTGATCTGGGCACCACCTCGGTTTCGGCCGTGGTGGCCGAGGTTGGTGCCGGCGTGGTGGCTGCCCGCACCGTGCCCAACGATGCCGCCTTGGCGTCCACGGCACCGGGGGAGTGGACGCAGGACCCGGCGCGGCTGGTGGCCCTGGCGGAAGAGGCCGTTGCCTGGGCCCGCGCCGCCCACC
>JAISSX010000001.1 GCA_031272885.1 Bifidobacteriaceae bacterium
TTGTCGTTTCACCCGAGCGACGAAGTTGTGTTTGAGCGGCGCAGCCGCGAGACACACGCGGTGAGCAGACAATCGAACCCAGCCACCCCGCCTCTAACCAAGCGCAGCGGCGAGACACATGATGAACGAGTGAGGGGGAAACGGGAAGCGGCGAGACACAGGCGGTGAGCCGACAATCGAACCCGGCTACCCACCTCCGAACCAGCACGTATCTAGGACGTTAGTCCTAGCCTCATCCAGCAGGTTGTCAAATCGTAGGATGATATTTCTACGCAGTCCCGAGGGTCCGCGCCTGGAACCGCCGGAAGGACGGCCATCGCGGCCAACAAACTCGCTGCAACCATCCAAAATGGCCAACTGACCAGCAAGTTCACCCGAGCCCAAGATTGAGCGGGCCCTTGAAACGAGGGGGGCGGGGCGCCATCGGGCACCTTTTCACCAGGCGCGTGTCCGCCCAAAGCTGAATTTAGTTGCTAATGTCAGTTTGTTCCCCCAGTTGGCCGCCCAACGGACGGAAAGATTAGCCCACACTGAAGCGTCTGGAAGGGTCAGAGAGACATGACTGAGCGCGCTACCAAGCCCGCTGGACATGCCCATTTGGCTCGGCGGTTGGCGGCGCCTAGCGCGCCGGCCTCATTCCTGATGTCGACAGCGGTACTCACCCCGGGAGGATGGGGCGAACCGGGGACGAGTGGGGGGCATTTTTCAATTCACCAGCAGGTGCAACCTAGGAGAGATACGGAATGAACCTGATCCGCAAGCGCACTGTGGTTTTGGGCACGGCTCTGGCTGTGGCCGGCGTGACCATGCTTGGCGCCACGGCCGCGTCAGCCTGTCCATTGGACCCGGCCCACGAGGGCGAATGGGAGTACGGCGCACTGTATAGCGATGGCGCGGCCGCCTACACCCTGTTCGAATGGAAGGACGCCGAAGATGTGGCGGACGGCCAGGGCGACACGGTCAAGCAGAAGTACTCGCTGTATGACGTGTTCAAGGCCGCGAAGTTCTGCCCGGTCAACAGCTCGATGGGCGTTGGCCCCAGCTCGGCCGCCGCGTTCGATGGCGAACTGGCCATGTACACCTGGGCCTCTGACGGCATCGTCTACCGGATCGACAATGACGGTTCGGTCAAGAAGCTGGGCAAGGGCGGTACCAAGGCCGGCAGCCGCACCGCTTCCTGCATCCGTTGGGGTGGCGACGTCAACCCGCTGACGGGCGAGATCTTCCAGACCGGTGACTACACCGAGTATGTGAAGTACAACGGCACCACCAACCACGAAATCATGGTGTTGGTACCCACCGAGACCAGCGCCACGCTGCAGGCCGTCTCCTCGAAGACGATCACGCCTGAAGGCCTGGACATCCGGGCTTACGAGCTGGCCGAATCGGGCAAGAAGTACGACACCTGGTATGTCGGCTCTGACGCCGCGTTCGACGCCGCTGGCGAGCTGTACGAAGTCTGGACCGCCAAGGGCTACAAGGACGGCGCCCGCTGGGTCGTGCACTACAACGTGCCGCGCCTGGCTGACGGCTCCGTTGATCCGAATGGTCAGTGGACCTATGACGTGGTTGTGCGCCTGGGCGTGTTCCCGGAGCAGATCACCTGCAGCCTGTACGCCCTGTGGGGCCTGGCCGTGATCGGCGACCACATCTACCTGGGCTACGAGGGTGGCAAGATCTACCGCGCCGACATGGCGACCGGTGAGATCGCCTACTTCGGCAAGGCCGAATGCGGTCTGCAGGACCTGGCCACCGGCGGCGACCTGCCGTTCGAGCCCGAGGCCTCGATTGTGGCCTACATGAACCCGTCGTATCCCGATTACTGGGTGCAGGCCACGTTCGTCAACCCCGATGACGGCACCCCCGTCAAGGGCGTGAAGTGCACCTGGCGCGCTTCGGCTGATGGCATCTCGTTCCACAACGAGACCACCAAGTCCGATGCCGAAGGCCACTGCACGGCCGACGTCGTGATGGACGAGCCTGGTACCTACATGGCGATCGTTGACTGGAAGCGCGGCCGGTACACCGGCGTCGTGGCTGACGTCATCGGTCAGGGCACCCCGCCTCGGCCGTGACCGGCCAGGCCTAGTGCCTAACTGAACCAAGAGTGGCCCCCCGGCTCCGGCCGGGGGGCCACTTGCATGTCCGGGAATGCTGTGAGGGTGCGGCCGGGGGTAGGGGTGGCGGCGTCCAGATCCCGGATCAAGTCCGGGATGACATGAGGTGCGGGGATGACATGGGGTGCGGGAATGACTCTTCTTATGCTTGTAGGCGTCCATGGGGTGTGGCCCACGGAATGACTGGCACCATGGCGGTCACATCACCACGAGCGTGACGGTGGAGTACTTGTCGACCCAGGTGCCGGCCTTGGGATCCGACTCGCGCACCAGGTGGAAGAAGTCGCCGTAAGGGGTGGACTTGGCGGCCACCAGGCCAACCGATTCGAGGGCTTCCACGGCCTCCTCGTAGGTCATCCGGGCCGTCTCGGGCACTTGGACCCGCGGCATGCCCAGCGACACCACCACTTCGATGGTGTCGCCGCGGTGCATCTGGGCGTTGGCCTCCGGCTCCTGCGAGATGATCTGGTAGCGCGGCACGGTCTCCGAATAGTCCTCCGTCACCTGGATCACCGTCAGGTCGTAGGGCGCCGAAACGTCTTGGGCGTCTTCCAGCAGCATGCCGGTCAGGTTTGGGGCGATGACGGGCTCCGGCCCCAGCGATACGGTCAAGACGATCGGTGCGTCATGTTCCACCGTGGTGCCAGGGGCCGGGTCGATAGCGGTCACCGTGCCGGCGGCCACCTTGGTCATGTACTCCTCGTTCTCGGTCACCAGGCCGTCGAGGCCGGCCGCTTCGATAGCGGCCCGGGCCTTCGCCACGGTGACGTCGGTGACGCCCGTCTTCGGGATCACCTTGTACTCCTTGCCCAGCGACACCACCATGTCGACATAGGTCTGCTTGTCCACCTCGGTGCCGGGGGCGGGGGCGGCGCTCATGACGGTGCCGGCCGCCACGGTGTCGGAATACTCGCTGGTGATGCGCGGGTTCAGTTCGAGTGGCACCAGCGCCCCTTCGGCGTCCTCTTGGCTCAGGCCCTTCAGGGTTGGCACCGTCACCTTGGCGCCCGGGCCGTCCTGGTAGTACCAGGCGGCCACAGCCCCGCCGGCGGCCAGCAGTAGCACCAACAGGGTGATGAAGAAGTTGCGCAGCCAGTGGGACTTCTTCTTCGGCGGCGGCACGGGTGTGGCGGTGGTGGCCTTGGTCAAGGCAGGCCGGGCCGGGCCATCGGCCGCGCCACTGGCGGGTTTGGGTGGGATGACGGCCAGCGGTAGCGCCCGCGTGCCGCCGGTGCGGTGGCGCTGGCGGGCGGGCGGGCCGCCGGGCAGCGGGTCGGTGGCGCCGTCATCGGGCAACTGGGCCCCCGGGGCCAGGGTGGAGGTAGGTGCCAAGATCTCCTCCGATGGCGGGCCGTCATCGGGCAGTACGGCGGCGTGGCGGCCGGGGCTGGGCGGCGGCGGTGGCGGGTCGTCGTCGTCCTCGTCCAACGCAGCATCGGGCGGCAGGGCGGGCGCCTTGGCCGCCAACTCCGGCGCCAGGGCGAAGCGGGCCGCCTTGACCATCTGCTGGGCGGCAGCGGCGTTGGGCGGCCGGTCATCCGGATCCTTGGCCGTCAGGGCGGCCACCAGGTCGTCGATCTGGGGCGGCAGCCAATCCACCCGGCTGGACGGCTTGGGGAAATCGCCGTGGACGTGTTGGAAGGCCACCTGGATGGGCGCGTCACCGGTGAACGGCTGCACGCCGGTGAGCAGTTCGAACAGCACCACACCCGCGGCGTAGACGTCGGTTCTTGGGTCCGCCACGCCCTGGGCCACCAGTTCGGGGGAGAGGTAGGCCACGGTGCCCAACACCACGCCCGATGACGCGGCCGTCACCTCGGAGACGGCCCGGGCCAGGCCAAAATCGGCCACCTTCACCTGGCCCTTGCCGGACACCAGGATGTTCTCGGGCTTGATGTCCCGGTGGACGAACCCGGCCAGGTGGGCCGCGCCCAGGGCGTCCAGTACGCCGGCCATCAGGTCAAGAGCCTTGCCCAGTGGCGGCAGGCCGGCGCGGGCCAGGACGGTGCGTAGGTTGGGCCCGTCCACCAGTTCCATCACCAGGTAGGGCGATTCACCCCAGGTGCCCTGGTCGTAGACGGCCACGATGCCGGGGTGGATCAGCTTGGCGGCGGCGCGGGCCTCACGGCGGAAGCGGTCGATGAACTCTTGGCCCTCCGCCAGGTGGGGGTGCAACACCTTGAGGGCTACGGCCCGGTCCAGCCTGAGGTCATTGGCCCGGTAGACGGTGGCCATGCCGCCGCGCGCTATCCGCGCCGTGATGCGGTAGCGTCCGTCGATGGTGACACCGATTAACGGGTCGTGTACAGACCTGGCCACAGCCGAATCCTATTGGGAATCGGGGCACCTGCGCCGCCCGCCGGGCCGGTTTGGCCTGACGTTGTCCGTCAGGCGCCGGGGATGATGTCGACGATGGCGTCCCGCAGCACGGACTTGCCGGCCTCCTCGAGGTCCAGGGCGGCCAGGGCGGCCAAGGCCTCAAAGGTCTTGGAACGCACCAACCGGCGCACTTCGTCGGCGGCGCCGGACCGTTCGATGGCCTCGCGCAGGTAGCCCACCTTGTGGTCGCTGGTGGCGCTGGCGTGCAGGGTGGCGAAGAACCCGGCCCGTTCGGCGTGGGGCAGGCGCCCGATGGTCAGGCCCACCAGCACGGTGTGCTTGCCGTCCCGCAGGTCGTAGCCCACCGGCTTGCCGGTGGCGTCGCCGTTGCCCAGGGCGCCGGCCAGGTCGTCCTGCAACTGGAAGGCCTCGCCCAGCGGTAGGCCGAAGGCCGAGACTTTGGCCGCTTCGGCTTGGGAGGCGCCGGCGGCGGTGGCGCCGATAGCCAGGGGAGTGGCCACCGTGTAGCGGGCCGTCTTGGCCCGGATGACGTCCCAAGCCAGGCCGGTGATGGCCTCGGGCAGGGGGTTGGCTGTCAGTTGCGGGCCCAGCACGTCGGCAAACTGGCCGGCCAGGACCTCGGCGCGGGTGGTGTGGTGCAAGGCGGTGAGGGCGGCACGAACCGCCGGTGCGACATCGGCCACCGCGTCTTGGAAAACCCGCTGGGAGGCGTCCATGATGGCGTCCCCGGCCAGGAGGGCCAACGCCTCGCCCAACTGGTCTGGGTCGCCCAGCCAGCCTTCCTCGCGGGCCTGCGTGGCCAGGGCGCAGTGCAGGGCGGGGCGGCCGCGGCGGGTGTCGGAGCGGTCCACCAGGTCGTCGTGGACCAGTGCCGAATCATGGAACAACTCGATCGAGGCGGCCACCTGCGCCAGGGCGGCTTCACTCAAGGCGCCTTCCGCGGCATCGGCCCCATAGGCCTGCCAGGCCCGCCACACCAGTTTGGCCCGGGTGCCCTTGCCGCCGGTAGCGGCGGTGCCGATGGCGTCGATCAGGACTTCGGCCGGTTTACCCAGGTAGGCGATGGCGGCCCGGTAGTTGGCCAGGCATTGTTCACGGGTGGCGGCCACCAGGTCGAAAAAGTGCTGCGGGGTGGGCTGAGCGTTCACGAGAGCCACACTACCTGCCCGGAACGCAGGGCCGGTAGCGTTAGGGGCATGGCAAACCGGGTGATGGCGGCATTGGCGGCAGCGGCCCCCAGCCTGTCGTTCGAGTTCTTCCCCCCCAAGGACGCGGCTGGAGCGGCCACGCTGCGGCAGCGGGCCGGCGAACTGGCTGCCCTGGAGCCGGATTTCGTGTCCGTCACCTACGGTGCCGGCGGCGGGCGGGACCACCGGGCGGAGGCCTCGATCGAAGCCACCCGGTGGTTGGCCGAGGTCCTGCCGGCGGCGCGGGTGGCGCACCTGGCGTTGGCCGGGCACAGCGTGGCGGAACTGCGCCAGGCGGTGGAGCGTTTCACCGCCGCCCAAGTAGACGGGTTCATGGCCTTGCGGGGCGACCCGCCGGGCGGTCCGGGGACACCTTGGGTGGCGGCCGCGGACGGGCTGACCTACGCCGTCGAACTGGTCGAGTTGATCCGCGGCTTGAGTGACTGCCCTGTGGGGGTGGCGGCCTTTCCGTACGGGCACCCCACGGCTTCTAGCCTGGCGGCCGATGCCGCCGTGCTGGCCGGGAAGCAGGCCGCCGGGGCTCAGTTCGCCATCACCCAGGTGCTGTTCGCGGCTTCGGCCTACGAGGCGCTGGTGGAGCGGGCCCAGCGGGCCGGGGCGACGTTGCCGCTGGTGCCGGGCGTGATGCCGATCACGGGACGGTCGCGGATCAGCAAGCTGCAGGCGTTTTCCGGGGCGCCGCTGCCGGGAGAGTTGAGCCGGCGCCTGGAATTGGTGCAGACCCCGGACGAACTGGACGAGGTGGGCCTGGACTGGTCGGTCCAGTTGGTCGAGGAGTTGCTGGCGGCGGGGGCGCCCGGCGTCCACTTCTACACCCTGAACGGTTCCACCGCGACCGGGCGGATCTGCCAGGCCCTGGGGCTGAAGGGCGCCTTGGCGGCGTAGGGGCGAGGCTGGCCGGCGGCGCCAAGAACGCTGCAGGGCGGCCGGCGGGGGGCGCCGATAATGTGTTATCCACAGGCCGGAAGCCGGTTCGCGGGGGTGACCGGGCGTCAGCGGGCACAGTGAGGTGCCATGAGTGTTCCTGTGATCAAAGGCGCCACCGGCCTGGACGTGGTGGCAGCAATTCCGTACTGCTTGGGCTACCAGCCGGCGGCCAGCCTGGTGGGGGTGGCGCTGATGCCGCCCCGCGGCCGGCTGGGCGCCACCTGGCGGGCCGATTCCGAAGGTCTGCGTGACCCGGAGGCCGGCCCGGACCTGGCCCACAATCTGGCCGCGGTGATGGTGCAGCAAGATGCCCAGGGCGTGTTCCTGGTGCGCTACGCCACGGCGGACGAACCCTCAGCTGATCAGGACAAGGGCCTGCGGCTGGCCCTGGCGGCCTTGAGACAGACGTGCCCGGTGGAGGCGCTGTGGGACTACTGGGGCGGCATCCTGCGTGAACTGGACCCGCGCACCCTGCAACCAATCGGGGACGTGCATGCGCCCGATGAGTTGAAAGGCACTCGGGTCATGGCCTCGCACGCGGCCCTGGGCACACCACCACCGATGCGTTGCCGGGCCGCCCTGGCCGAGTTCCCCGAGGTGGACAAGGAGGCCCAACGGCGAGCGGCCCGGGCGGAGCGGCGCGCCATCGACCGATTTGCCGCGTCGGACGATGCCGCCCGGGTCGGTTGGCGTCTCAAGTCCCTGAAGCTGTGGCGCACCTGGCTGAACCGGCTGGCGGCGGCGCCATCGGCCCCGGTGGACCCGGTGGTGTTGGGCAAGTTGGGCGCGGCCCTGCATGACCAGCCGACGCGTGACGCCGTTATCGCTGCTCAGATGCGGCGATCCCGCACCTGGCCGGAACGGTTGGCGAAGGGACTGATCGGCTGCCCGCCGGTGTTGGATCCGTTGGAGTCGGATGGCTTCGAGCCGCGCTACGGTGATGCTTCGGACGCGCTGTTTCGCCAGGTCATAGCCCATCAGGCGCCGAAACGCCGGGCGGCGGCCCTAGGTACATTTGCCACCGTCAAATGGTGGCGGGGCGATGGTTCGGCGGCCGGTGAACTGGCTGAGGCGGCGTTGGATTGCCCCAATCCGCCGGCCATAGCGGCCCTGGCGCTGGCCTCGGTCCAGGCTCTGATCTTCCCCCAGACACTGAAGGCCAAGGCGGCCGCTGCCCGCCGATCGGTGGCCCGTGCCGCCTGAGCCCAGCCGGATGGGCTCTACGATGGCGGCGTGGAGCTTTCCGGGCGGGCGCGGCTGGGACTGGGCGACAACGTGCTGGCTCAGACGGCGGCCCGGTTGGAAGCCCAAGGGGTCGCCGTGACGGCCTTGACGGACACCAATCCGACCCGCCACGGTTTGAGCGATCCGGCGGTCATAGCGGCCCTGGCGGCGGCCGCACGGCGGTCTGGGTACTACGAGCCGTCACCGCGCGGGCCGCTGGAGGCGCGCGAGGCGCTGGCGGCCCGGTTTGGTGGCAGCCCCGAGCAGTACTGGCTGGCCGCCTCGACTTCCGAGGCCTACGCCTGGTTGCTGGCCTTGGTGGCCGATGCCGGGGGAGTGGTGGCCGTGCCCCAGCCGGGTTATCCGCTGGTGGAGCCCCTGGCCCGCCTGGCCGGGCTATCCACCATAGGGTATCCGCTGCATTACGTGGCCGGTCACGGCTGGGTCTATGACCTGGCCGGGTTCGGGGCGGCTGCCGATAGGGCGGCGGCGACTGTGCTGGTCGACCCAGGCAATCCAACGGGCGCCTACCTAGCGCCGGCCACCGCGGCACAGGTGGCCGAACTAGCGTTACGGCACGCCAGTGTGCCTATAATAGATCAGGTGTTCTATACCTATCGCTTGACCGACGGCGGGGGAGAGGGCCCTAGAGGCGCTGAATTACCCGAGTGGGACGCGCCCGGAGCGCCGCTCAGCTTCCGCCTGGACGGACTGTCCAAACTAGCCTGTGCGCCGGGCGTCAAACTGGCCTGGATCCGCCTGGCCGGGCCGGCCGGTGAGGCGGCCGCGGCGGCCAAGGCGCTTGACGCCATCGCGGACACATACCTCAACGTCAGCACCACGGCGGCGCTGGCGCTGGCGGACATACTGCAACAGGCTGATCGAATCGGGGAGGCGCTCCGAGGCCGGTTGCGGCGCAACCTGCGGGCGCTGGCGCAGGCGCTGGCGCCGGCCGCGACGGTGCGGCGGGTCGAGGGCGGCTGGGTTGCCATTGTGGATCCCGTGGTAGTGCCGGAAGGCGCGGACCCGGCGCTGTGGCTGCTGGAGCACGCGCACCTGTCAGTACACCCGGGTTGGCTTTACGACCTGGCGGAAAATGACGCCATCGTTGTGTCGTTGCTGCCGGAACCGGAACAGTTCGACGCCGGCATCGCCGCGCTGCGCGCCGGCTTGGACCGGTTGGCGGCCAGCTGACCGATCAGGGCGCGGGGATGGCAGGCGCGGGGGGGGGGGGGGAGGGTGGGGTTTGGGGGCGAGAGGGGCGGTGGGTGGTCAATGCGACATAATGTGCATTATCGGCGCGCTGCTGGCCTGCGTCAGCAGGCCGCGCGCCGATAATGCGTGACGTTATCCGCGCCGCAGGCGCCGACAACGTCACCATCCGCCTCGACAGCCGCTCCCGCTCACGAGAGGTCAGTTTTCCAGCGCGAAAGGTCAATTCTGTTAGTTCGTCAGCCCGGACTTGATCCGGGATCTCAGCGTTTACGCAGGTCAGGAGGTTGGGCCGAATTTGGTTGGGTTGGGGCGCCTGACGGAATTGACCTTTCGGGTCGGGTGCGCTCCAAGGTGAGATGGCGGTTGGGCCGGCGGATTGGCAGGTTGTGACGTTGGTCACCTGCGGGCTCTTGATGGGCAAGGCGCTGGCCTGCGGTTTTGGTCACTCGAACTTGCGTTTATGCAGGTCAGGGAGTTGCGATGCAAGGTGGTGATTTGGGAGGGGACGGAATTCGGCCAGTGGGACGATGGTCTTACGACGCCCCGCGACCACTCCGTTAGGGCCGTGAGAGCCCTGTGAGAGCCTAAAGGAGACCGCCATGGCGGATCGGCGATTGACCGGTACTGGCATTGGTGCCCACTCATTTGAAACGGAAGAGGGCATCGATTTTGCTGCCCGTGTGAATGTGGCCTACGACTGCCCGCAGGGGCACGCTTCGGTGCTGCCATTCGCAGTGGAAGCAGAGGTGCCGAACATCTGGCCTTGTCATTGCGGCAATCTGGGTGTGCTGCGTACCCTCGATGGCTTCAAGCCGCCGGACCCGAAGCGCAAGCGCACCCACTGGGACATGGTCCTCGAGCGCCGCACCGTTGAAGACCTCGAAGAGCTGCTGCAGGAACGCCTGACCCTGTTGCGGGAACGTCGGCTGCGGGCCGGCGTGCTGGTATAGGCCAGACAGCCCAAGAACCCGGGGGAGCCGCTCCCCTAAGAGCGGCTACTCCCCCGCCGCCGCGCCACGACCCCGGCGCCGATGCCGGCCAACGCCAACGCCAGTCCCACCAGCATGAAGCCAACCGCTACCGGCCGGGCCAGCCACACCGCCGGCGTCTTGGACGTACGCAGCGGCAACTCGGCGGTGAACTGGGCCGCCTCGAACAGGCCGGTTTGCTCCAACACCGTTCCGTCCGGCGCGATCACCGCGCTGATCCCCACCGTCGACACCTGTACCGTGGCGCGGCCGTACTCGATGGCGCGCAGCCGCGACATCGCCAACTGCTGGGTCGATTCGGAAGTGTGGCCGAACGAGGCGTTATTGGTCTGGATAACCAGGATTTCTGCCCCGTTGGCAATCGATCCGGTGACGACGGCGTCATCGGCCACTTCGAAGCAGATCACGTCGCCCAAGGTGACCGACCGGCCCAGTCGCTCCACCGGCAGGGCCAACACGGCAGGCTTGGTGCCGGGCAGCATGTCGTGCTGAATCAGGTCGACCTTCTTCGAGAACAGCCGCGAGAAGGATCGCATCGGGATGTACTCGGCCCACGGCGCCGGGTGCTGCTTGGCGTAGCGGTCGGTGATTCCCACGCCGGGTTCCCACACCACACCAAGGTTGTAGCGTTGGCCGGTCTCGGTGTATTGGATCGAGCCAACCAGGATCGGCGCGTCGATGGCCTGGGCGGCGCCGTCGATGGCGTCCCAGGCCTCCTGGTTGGTTTCCGGGTCGATGTCGGTCGAGTTCTCCGGCCACAACACGACATCGGGCTGAACCCCGGCGGCCGCTAGTGCCAACGTGCCGTCCACGTGGTTCTGCAGCACCTCGCGCTGGTGGGCGAAGAGCCCTTCCTCGGTCACCGCCACGTCGCCCTGGACGCCGGCCACCAGCAACGTGCCGCTTTGGGCGGCTGTGGGCAGTGGAATGGCGGCCGGCAGGATGATGATGCCGGCCGCCAGGGCCAGAGCCACGGCACCCTTGGCCCAGGTGACCCGCCCGCGCCGCACAAACTGGTCCCCGGCGCTGACCAGCAGGGCGCCGGCCAGGGCGGCAGCGAAGGTGATCAGTGGTGCGCCGCCCAGGCGGGCCAGGCGGGCCAGGGGTGAATCGGCCTGCGAGAAGCAGAACCGCACCCACGGGAAGCCGTTGAACGGGAAATAGCCCCGGAAGGTATCGGCCGCCGTGAACAGGACGGCGAACAGCAAGGGTTGCAGGCACCAGGCTTTCGGCTGCACCAGCTTGGCGGCGTAACGCCAGGTGGGTGCGGCCAGGCCCAACAGCACGGCGCAGGCGGCCGAGAGGATCACCCACGGCACCACGCCGGCGGCGAACTTGGCCCACCACAGCAGTGGCAGGAACATGACGAAGCCGTAGCCCAGGGCCACGGTGAAGGCCCGCCAGGGTGTCAGCAGGCGCGTGGCGGCGAACAGCAGCGCGGTCGAAACCATGGCCATCGGCCACCAGCCCAGCGGCGGGAAGGCGGCCCAGCCGGCTGCTCCCCCGGCCAGCGTCAAACTCCAGGCCACCAGCCAGGCCCGCCGGCTCGGCTTCACGCGGCGACTGACCCTGACCCGGGGGTTCGTCTTGTCGCGCACCGCCCCAGCCTACCCTTGACTCGCGAAAGTACGGTTATGTCGGTCAGCCCGAGCTGAGCAATGCTGTGACCTGCATAAACGCATTTCACTCTGAGCGAAACAGCTACATAACCGTACTCTCGCGAGGGGGGGAAGGCGAGGGGGGAAGGCGAGGGAGGAAAGAAACAGAATAGGGAATGCCCGCCGACCCCTTCGGTCCGGGCCGCGGCTAGCGGCGCCGTTTTCTAGTGGAGCGGCGGGCAATCCTGCACACGGCCGCAGTCGCGGGGGCTCTTCGATTGTTTCGCGTCTGGGGCAACGTGCTGCGGCCAAACTAGTCCTCCGGCAAGGGGCCGGGTCAAGCCCTTCCGCGTGGCACGCCCGGCGTGTCTCAACTATTGCTTGAGGTAGTTGTGGGGGCAGCCGGATACCGGGCGTTTACGCAGGTCAGAAGCCCAGTATTAATGGCCTGTGGGGCCCTGGCGCCGTCAGGTGGTGTCGGCCGCCACGACTCCCCGGCGCACCGCGGCCATGGCCGCGCGCGCGGCGCCGTACAACGCCTCCGTGGGGGCCACGGCCTGGATGTGGTCCAGCACGTCGAGCACCTGTTTGGCCAGGCGGACAAAGTCACCCGGGCTGAGCAGGTCGCTGACCAGCACGTGCACCAACGGTTGCCCGCTGGCCCAGCGCCAGATGGCGGCCGAAGCCGCCGGGTCAACTCCGGCGGAGGGCACCAGGCCGTGGGCCGCTTCGGCGTCGGCGATGCGCCCGGCGGCGGCCTCGGCCGCCGCCACCCCGGCCCGGACCGGCCCCGGCAAGGGCTCCACCGGCGGTGGGTTGTCCGATCGGGTCTCGAACACAAGGGCGGCCACGGTGGCGGCCAGAGCCGCCGGCGTCAAACCATCCCAGACGCCGGTGCGAACGCATTCGGCAAGGGCCAGGTCCCGCTCGGCGTAGATCCGGGCCAGGATCCGGCCGGCCGGCGTCAGGTGCCGCACATCACCGTCCCCGGAACCCGGTTCCAGGTACCCCAGATCCTCCAATACCGCCTGCACCTGGTCGAACTGCCGGGCGATCGACCCGGTGCGCCGGTCAATCGACGTGCCCAACCGGGCCCGGTCGGCTTCGGCCTTGGCCGCTCGCCGGGCCCAGCGGGCGTGGGCCTCGCGGTCCGGGCAACGGTGACACGGATGGGCCCGCAACTCGGCGCGCAGAGTGGCGATGGCGGCCGGGGTCTCGGTCCCAGCGGCAGGGCGGGCCGGCGCCGGGGCGTCAGCCGCGGCGGCGGCCATCCGTGACACCAGGTCACGCCGCACCTGAGGGTCGCCCCGTTTAACGTGTGGCCCCACCTTGATGTGCGCCACCTTAACCAAGCCGGGCCCCAACTCAGCCGCGCCCAAACGGCGCAATTGGCCGCGCTCGGTCAGGGCCAAGGGCGCCGGCGGCGTGTGGTGGCCAGGTTCCAACACCAGCGCCAGGCCACGATGCTTGCCGGCGGGCAGGCGCAGCACGTCGCCGCGGGTCAGCCCCGCCACCACGGCATCACGCCCCGCCACCCGGCCGCGCGCCGCCTCGCGCGAGGCGCCCTTCTCGGCCTGCGACAGCCTGTCCCGCAGCGCCTGGTAGGCCGCGAAGTCGCCCAAGTCGCAGGTCATGGCCTTGCGGTAGCCGGTAATCGCCTCGTCCAGGGCCTTGGCCTGGCGGGCCAGCGACACCACCGCCCGGTCCGCCTGGAACTGGGCGAAGGACAGTTCCAGCACCGCTCGCGCCTTGGCGGTACCAACCCGCTCGGTCAGGTTGACGGCCATGTTGTAGGTGGGCCGGAAGGCGGAGCGCAGCGGGTACGTCCGCTTCGAGGCCAGCGACAGCAACCGCCCCGGGTCGATGGCGCCCCCCGCCACCACCACGGCGTGGCCCTCCACGTCCAGGCCACGGCGGCCGGCCCGGCCGGTCAGTTGGGTGTACTCCCCCGGCGTCAGGTCGGCATGCGTGGTGCCATCCCATTTGTCCAGGCGGTCAAGGACCACCGTGCGGGCAGGCATGTTGATCCCCAGAGACAGCGTCTCGGTGGCGAACACCAGCTTGACTAGACCTTGTTGGAACAGCAGTTCGATGGTCTCCTTGAAGATCGGCAGCATGCCCGCGTGGTGCGCCGCGAAACCGGCCCGGGCGCCATCGAGAAACTCCTGGTAGCCCACCACGGCCAGGTCGCCGGCGGGCAGCAACAACGCCGCCCGCTCCACCGCCTCGGTGATGACCCGGGTCTCCTCAGGAGTGGTCAAGACCAGGCCGGCCCGGCGGCAGGCCTCGACGGCCGCCTCGCAGCCGGCGCGGGAGAAGACGAAGAAGATGGCCGGCAGCAGACCCTCGCGGTCCAGCGCTTCAGCCACGGCGAAACGGGGCGGCGGGCGCAGGTGCCCACCCCGCCCGGACCGCGCCCCCGGCCGTC
Organism: Bifidobacteriaceae bacterium; assembly: GCA_031272885.1. Taxonomy (GTDB): domain Bacteria; phylum Actinomycetota; class Actinomycetes; order Actinomycetales; family WQXJ01; genus JAISSX01. The sequence continues at coordinate 14,047 of JAISSX010000001.1, forward strand.
CGCGTCGGGGCCGCCCGCCAGCCCCACCACCACCGGCGCCCCCGCCCGGCGCCCAGGCCAGCAATTCGGGGTTGAGGTGGGGGGCGTCATCGGGCGCCGACCGGGCCGTTGGGGCGTACAGGTCCTTCAGGCCGGTGGGCACCAAGACGTGCTGCCACAACGGCACCGGGCGGGTGTCCGACACCACAACACGCAGGGCGCCACGCACCTCGGTCAGCCAGTCGCCGAACTCCTCGGCGTTGGACACGGTGGCGCTGAGGCAGACCACTTGGACGGGCGCCGGCAGTTGGATCAAGACCTCTTCCCAGACCGGGCCGCGGAAGCGATCGGCCAGGTAGTGGACCTCATCCACCACCACCGCCCCAAGGCGGTCAAGGTCCCCCCCGGCGTAGATCATGTTGCGCAGCACCTCGGTGGTCATCACCACCACAGGCGCCTCCGGGCGAATCGACTGGTCGCCCGTCAGCAGACCCACCCGGTCCTCCCCCAGGCGGTCGGCCAGTTCGCGGAACTTCTGATTCGACAGGGCCTTGATGGGAGTGGTGTAGAAGGCGCGTTCGCCGCGCTCAAGGGCCCGTTCGATGGCGAACCAGGCCACCACCGTCTTGCCCGCGCCGGTGGGGGCCGCCACCAGCACACCTTCGCCGCCGTCGATGGCCTCGCAGGCCTCCCGTTGGAACGGGTCCAGAGGGAAGTCCAGCCCGTCGGCAAACTGGTCCACGGCGCGGTGGCGGGCGCGGCGCTTGTAGGCGGCGAAGGCCTCGGCCGCGGACGGTTCGGCGGCGCTCATTGCCCCAGCGCCGGCGCTAACACCCGTAGGGCCCCCGGCACACAGGTGCAGATCAGCGGTAGCGGGCCCACCCGTTCGCCGTCGGTGTGGGCGTCCGGCGGCGGCGGGCCCAGGTCCGGCCGGGGCCGGATGGTCACCTGCCGGCCACGCTGCACCGACACCTGCGGGTGGCTGATGTGGCTGCCCTTGTAGACGCGTGGGAAAACCCGCAGCAGTTGCCCTTTGGTCAGCGGCCCGCCGATCACCACGTCCAGCAACCCGTCATCAATCAGGGCGTTCGGTGCGATCTTCATGCCGCCACCGATGAACGTGCCGTTGCCCACCGCCACCAGGCAGGCGGCGTTCTCCCAGACGCTGACACCGTCGATGTCCACCTCGAAGCCGTAGGGCTGGTAGCGGCGCAGCTCCTTGAACAGGGCGCGCACATAGACCGATTCGCCGCGCGGCCAGGTCAGGCGGTTGGCCACGGCGTTGACGGCGGCGTCGAAGCCGGCGGACAAGACCCCCGCAAACCACTCCGCCATGGAGTGCTCGTTGTCCGAAACCTGCACCGCGTCCACTACCCGCGGCCCCGTCTCCAGGGCACGTTCGATGACGCCGATGGCGTCCGCCACCGAATGGCGCGGCAGCCCCAACAGGCGGGCGAAGTCGTTGCCCGTACCCATCGGGATCAGGCCCAGCGGCAAGGTGGTGCCGGCCACCACGTTGACACCAAGGTGGGTCATGCCGTCGCCGCCGGCCACCACGATGGCGTCCACGCCATCGACCACCGACTGTTTGGCCGAGGTGGCCGCCGTGGCCAGGTCCGGGGCGGTCAGGTCTTGGACGTCGTGTCCGCGGGCGGCCAACAACCGGGAGGCCATCCTTCCCTTGTCTTCGGCCTTGCCGCGCCCCGCCGTGGGGTTGACCACCACGCCCAACCGAAGACCCACTGTTCTACACCTCTCCCCAACCGGCCAGGGCCAGCCATTCGTCGTAGCGTTGCTGGTTGCGGGCCCGTTTGGTGGCGCGTTTGGCGCGGCGGGTGGCCTGGACGCCGCGCCGCCGGGCCAAGGCTTCGTCCAGGCTGGGCAGCGGCCGTGGGATGGGGGCGGCGTGGAAGCGCTCCGTCCCGTCGTCGAACACGGCCATGGCTTCGCCCAGACCGGCGAAGGCATCCATGAAGGCCCGGAAGCGCCGCCACAACCAGCGCAAGCCGAAAAAGACTCCGACGGCCCAAGCTAGGATCAGGCCCGTCCAGAGCAGGAACCAGAACACGGCGCAAAGCCTACCTGGTTATGGGCGGGGACCTGCGCTAGAGCGGCCGTCCGGCCTGGTAGGCGGCCAGGGCGGCGGCGGCCCGCTCCCCCACCGCGGCGCGTACCTCGGCCGGGCTCTCGACCTCGACCTGTCCGCCGCCTTCGAGGGCCAGGGCGGTGATCCAGTCGAGCGACCGCGCCCCCAAGCGGGCCCGCAGGCCGCCGCCGGGCAGTTCTTCGGCCGGGCTCAGCAGTTCAAGATTCTCGGCCCGCCAGCGGGCGGCGGGGCCAAAGACTGCCTGGACTACGTAGGCCGCCACCCCGGAATAGCCGGATTGATGCACTTCAACGCGGTGATGACCAGAATCCTGGTCCGTGACCTGAATGTCGGTCATGCGGTCAAGGCGGAAGTAGCGTTCGCCATCGGCCCCCAGATCCCAGGCCGCCAGCAGCCAGTGATCCTGGTCCGTGAACAGTCGGGACGGCTCAACCCGGCGTCGCGACGCCTGCCCCTGCGTGTCCACATAGGCAAAGGCCAGCACCTTGCCCTGCACGATGGCGTCCCGCACCAAGGTCAAAACGGCCGGTTCGGCTGGGCCTGGGGGCAGGGCCACCGCCAACGGTTCAGGCGCGGCGCCCAGGGCAGCGGTCAGCTTGGCCAGGGCACCGGCCGCCCCCTCGGCCTCGCTGAGAGCCGGGTTGTCGGTCAGGGCCCGCAGGGCCGCCACCAGCGCGGCGGCCTCCAGCCGTGACAGGCGCAACGGCACGTGAAGGCCCTGGGAATCGACCAGCGAGACGTGTTGTTCGTCCTCCGAGACGATGAAATCCAGCAGGTCGCCACCGGCGTGGCCCGGCCGGCCCACCTCGGTCCACAACAGGTAGACGTCCTTCAGCACTTGTGCCCGGGAAACCTCGAAGCGTTCAGCCAGTTCCGATACGGGGGCGCTGCCCACCCGGTCCAGGTAGCCCACCAGGGCCAACAACCGGGCCACCCGGTCCGGCGCCGTGGGGCGGCGGCGGGTGGGCTTGTCGGACTCGGCCGGTCCGGCGGCGGCGCTCGAGGCCGGGTGGCTGGGCTCCCCCGCGTGAACGGCGGCGACGCCATCCAGCAAGTCTCTGACCGCTGCCACCAGCGCCGGCGGGCCGGTCAGCACCGCGTGTGGCGCCAAACCGGCTAGGCGGGCGGCCGCCAACTGGTCGTCGTGATACGGCCAGTGGAGGGCGTCATCGGGCCCCGTGGCGCCTTCCAGCCGCAACACCCGGGCGGCTGCGGCGGTGGCGGTTACCGTGGCCAGGCCGGTGGCTGCGGCCGCCACCCGAAAGGCCTCGGCCACCAGTGCCGGGTCCGGTTCAGGGAACGAGCCCGGCTCCCCCAAGGGCGTGATGGCGCCGATGACGCGGGACAGGCGGAACATGCGGGCCTCGCCGCGGTCGAGGTCGAAACCGGCCAGGTACCAGGCGCGGGACAGCTTGCGCACCTGCCACGGTTCAACCCGGCGCTGGGCCACTTCGCCGGTCTTGGCGGTACGGTAGTGGAAGGTCACGGGCTGGCGTGCCAGGACGGCCGCCACCAGCGGTTCTACCGCCACGCCGGCGGGCGGGGAGGCAGCCTCGAGCCCGGCGGTGGCGCCGGCCGAACCGGCCTCCACCCCCAGCGCCCGCAGCTTGGTCAGGGCCATGTGGGCGACCGATTCCATTTCGGCCCCGCGCCAGGCCTGCAGCGCCAGGCCGATGGCGGTGTGCTCCTGGGCGGTGAACTCGAGGTCCGGCATCTGGTAGGCGGCCTGGTCCAGGCGGTAGCGGACGTCCTGGCTGCCGGGCGGGCCGATGACGGTCAGCTCGAGACCCAAATCGTCGCGCAGCGAGTCTTTGTCGCGTTGGAACATGCGCTCATCGGTCACGCCCACCAGGGCCATCAATTCCTGTTTGGTCAGGCCGCGGCGGGTCTCACGCAAGGCCACGATCAAGTTGGCCAAACGTTGGCTGGCGTCCACCGTGCCCTTCACGTCAACACCGTATAACGTGGCGGTGTGGAGCAAGCGGTTGAGTGGGCGCGTGGCGCGGTAATCGAACTGCGCCCGGCGCGGCCTGGGGCCATCGAAATGACCTGTCGGGTGGACGGCTGGGCGCAGCCGGTGCCGGCCATCGCCTACACCGATCTGGTGGATGAACTGGCGCCCGGGGATGCGGTGTTGTTGAACACCCGTGCCCTGTCCCTGGGCCTGGGTACAGGCGGGTTGGCGTTCGTGGTGGCGCGGGCCGATGCCGGCCGGGACGGCCTGGTGGGTGGACCAGCGGGCCCGCCGGGGCCGGGCGGCCCGGAGCGCGGGGAGCCGGACGATGATTCGGGCTACCTGGTTAAGGCCCGCTACACCCCTCTCCAGGTGGTGCGGCGCGGCGTCGACTCGCAACACTCGCCGCACCACGACACCATGGCGGCGGCGCGGTCACTGGGCGGGTTGCCGGTGGTGGTGGCTGACCTGCATTCGTCGCTGCCGGCCATCTGTGCGGGCTTGTTGTCGGAGCGGCCCGAGGCCCGCCTGGTCTACGTCATGTCCGATGGCGCGGCGTTGCCTTTGGCGCTCTCCCGCCTGGCCGCCCGGTTGCGGCTCGAAGGAACCTTGGCGGCCTGTATTACCGCTGGTCAGGCCTTCGGGGGCGACTTCGAGGCGGTGTCGGTGCACTCGGCCCTGCTGGCGGCACGGCACGTGGTTGAGGCCGATGCCGCCATCGTCATCCAGGGTCCAGGGAACCTGGGCACCGACACACCTTGGGGTTTCTCGGGCCTGGCGGCCGGCGAGGCCATCAACGCCGCGGGGGTGCTGGGCGGGCGGCCGGTGGCCTGCCTACGCGTGTCCGGGGCCGACGGGCGGGCGCGCCATCGGGGGCTGTCGCACCACTCGCTGACGGCCTACGGCAAGGTGGCGTTGCGGCCGGCCGATGTCGTGGTGCCGGTGATGGTTGGCGCCTTGGCCGAGTTGTCCGCGCAGGTGGCGGCGGAGGCGCGGGTCCTGGGACCACCGTGGGGCATTCACCGGCTGGTGCGGGTGGCGACCGACGGGCTGTTGTCGGTGTTGGAGGGGGTGCCAGGGCTGTCCACCATGGGGCGTTCCTTGGCCGATGATCCCGGCGCCTTCCTGGCCGCTGCGGCCGCCGGCCGCCACGCCGCCGCCCTCCTCGGCTAGATCCCGCTCGCCCCCTCCCTCCCGAAAGGTCAATTCCGCCATTTTCAGATGGCCGACTCAATGCTCTGACCTGCAGCTATACTCTCAGCGAAAACAGGGTGGGCCGACAGAATTGACCTTTCGTGCAGGGGCGCGAGTCTGTTGACGGTCAATGTCGGTGGTCCGGTTTAGCCTGGACTCGTGCCTAGTAGACAACCTTCCCTGTCGCCCTCACGGGCCAACGACTTCATGCGTTGCCCGCTGTTGTTCCGCTTCCGGGTAATCGACCGCCTGCCTGAGCCGCCCTCGCCGGTAGCGCTGCGCGGCACCCTGGTTCATTCGGTGTTGGAGCGGCTGTTCGACCTGCCGCGGGGGGAACGGTCGCAGGCGGCGGCGCTTGCGTTGCTGCCGCAGGCCTATGCGGACCTGCAGGTGAAAGACCCCCGCCTGCCCCAGATGATGGCCGATGGCGTGGTGGAGGAAACTGAGTGGCTGGCGGAGGCCAACGAACTGGTCAAGGCCTATTTCACGTTGGAGGATCCGACGCGGCTGATTCCGGAGGCGCGCGAACTACTGGTGGAGGCGCCCCTTGAGAACGGCCTGCTGCTGCGCGGCTACATCGACCGGTTGGAGGTGGCGCCATCGACCGGCCAGGTGCGCATCACCGACTACAAGACCGGCAAGTCACCGGCGCCCCAGTACCAGGGCGAGGTGCTGTTCCAGTTGCGCTTCTACGCCCTGGCCATCTGGCGCACCCGGGGCGTCATCCCCGCCGTGGTGCAGTTGCTGTACCTGGGGAACCGCGACATCGTGCACAACGAGCCCACCCAGGGTGACCTGGAGCGGACCGAACTGAAGGTGTTGAACATCTGGGATGGCATCACCGACATGGCGCGGCGGGCGGACTTTCCCCCGGTCAAGGGGCCGCTGTGTGGCTGGTGTTCCTTCCAGGCCCAGTGCCCGTTGTTCGGCGGCACCCCTCCCCCGCTGCCGGCAGACGGGGCGGCTGCTATTGGGATTGCGGACGTTACAGGGGAAGTTACAGGGGACGTTACAGGGGACGGTTCCGGCGTTACAGGGGACGGTTCCAACGTTACAGGGGACGGTTCCTTGTAACATGGAACATGTTACAAGGAACCGTCCCCTGTAACGTCCCCTGTAACGTCCCCTGTAACGTCCCCTGTAACGTCCCCTGTAACGTCCCCTGTAACGTCCCCTGTAACGTCCCCCTTGACACCACCGAGGGTGTCGATGGTTTCGCCGGCTTGGATGCGGCGCAGCACGTCGATGGTCAGCTCGCGGGCGGAAGCCACCCGCGACAGCCCGGGCTGCGCCGGCACCGGGGCGATGTTCGGTATCGCCACTGTGGGCACGCCGGCGGCCAGGGCAGAGGCGATGCCGGTGGGCGAATCCTCTACCGCCACGCAGCGGGCCGGCGGCAGGCCCACTTTGGCGCAGGCCACCAGGTAGATTTCCGGGTCCGGCTTACCGATCTTGACGTCGTCGCCGGACAGGACCACGGCCCACAGGCCCGGCAGCAGCTTCGGGATCTGTTCCGAGTAGCGCCGCCACGACATCGTCACCAAGACGTTGGGCAGGCCGGCGTCGCGGCAGGCCGTCAGGGCGTCGACGATGCCGGCCTTCCACGGCTCGGTCGCCACCACGTTGGCGATCACGATGTCCATCAGGGCGTCGATGATCTGCTCGTTGGTGCCGGCCACGCCGTTGTCCCGCATCACCTGGGCGGTGTGGTTGAGGTCCGATCCGATCAGCCCGATGGCCTGTTCGGTAGACCAGGACCCGCCGGCCCCTTCGACCAGCGTGGTCTCGGCCAAGAACCACGACGGCTCGGAATCAACCACCGTGCCGTCCAGGTCCCACAGGACCGCTCCTAGACCGCCTTCACTCACAACTCATCCCTCCGTCGTCCGCACCGAGAAGTAGGTCGCCTCCGGGTGGTGGAACACCAAGGCGTCGGTTGACTGTTCGGGTTCCAGCAGCAGCGTCTCCGTCAGCTCCAACCCCAAAGCAGCGCCATCCAGCAACCGCATGATGTCGCGCCGTCCCGCCAGGTCGGGACAGGCCGGATAGCCCAGCGAGTAGCGCCGCCCCTGCCCTTCCGGCAGGCCCAGTTCGGCGCGGATGCGCCGGTGCCAGGCTTCGGCCAGGGCCTCGGTCAGCTCAACCGACAGGCCGTGCAGCTCCAGGTAGTCGCGGTAGCGGCCGGCCTGGAACAGGTCCTGGGCTGCGGCCCCGAAGCGCGGCCCCATGGTGACCAGTTGGAGCGCCAACACGTCGTCCCGGTCGGCCCGCACATAGTCAGCCAGGCAGCGCCGCCGCCCCCCGGGCTGGCGGGGGAAGCTGAAGCGCGCCACTTCGGCCCCGGAACCGTCCGGCGCGAACACCACCACCGCGTCGCCCTGGCGCCGGGCCGGAAAATAGCCCCAGGCCACCCTGGACTGGGCCAGGCCGTCCGCCCGCACCTGCTCCAGCAGCGCCCGCAGGTGCGGCTCGCCTTCCGTTTCGGCCAACTGCGCCACCGTTCGCTCACCGGTGCCCGCCTTCAGCCCCCAACGGGCCTCGAACAGGGTGCGTTTGTCCAGGTAGGGTAGGTATTCGTCCAGCTCGATGGCGCCCGCCTGCCGCGCCCCCCAGAACGGCGGTGTGGGCACGGGCGCCTCGGCCAGGGTCTCCACCCCAGCCGAAGGGGCGCCATCGGCCGGAGTCGCCGCGGGTGCCGGCAAGGTGGCCGATGCCGACCGCCCCGGCCGCTGGGTCACTCCCCCGGCGGTGGCGCCCCCGCTCAGGATGGTCAACGCCTCGAAGGCGTCCTTGGCGTAGTACACCCGCCCGGAGAACTCCGGCGCCAGCGTGTCGGTGACAAAGCTCCTGGTCAGCGCCGCGCCGCCGAGTAGCACCGGCCACCGCGCGGCCACGCCCTGCACCTCCATCTCGGCCAGGTTCTGCCGCATCACCTGGGTCGATTTGACCAGCAGGCCGCTCAGCCCGATGGCGTCCGCGCCGTGCTGCTCTGCCGCCGCCAAGATTTGGCCGATCGGCTGTTTGATGCCCAGGTTGACCACCCGGTAACCGTTGTTGGTCAGCACAATGTCCACCAGGTTTTTACCGATGTCGTGCACATCCCCCGCCACGGTGGCCAGCACGATGGTGCCCTTGGGTTCGCCGGCGCCGGTCTTGAGCTGCGGCTCCAGGTGGGCCACGGCCGCCTTCATGACCTCGGCCGATTGGAGCACGAACGGTAGCTGCATGCGCCCGGCGCCGAAGCGTTCACCGACCTCGGCCATGGCCGTCAAGAGATGCCGGTCCACCAGCTCCATGTCGCTGACACCATCGGCCAGCGCCGCGTCGAGATCGCCCTCCAGCCCGGCCCGTGCGCCCTGGATCACCCGCTGCTCGATTCGTTCGAGCAGCGGGAGACCAGCCAAGGACGGCACTGCGGCGCCAGCCGAAGGCCCGCCATCAGGCCCGGAACAGGCTTCGATCAGCGCAAACAGTGGGTCGTAGCCTTCCCAGCGCCGGTTCAGCACCAGGTTGAGGGCCGCGTTCAGGGCCTCGGTGTCGAACCGGTCCAGCGGCGCAATGCCACCCGGTCGCACTATCGCCACGTCCAGGCCCCGCCGGGTGGCCTCGTCCAGGAACTCGGAATTGAGCACCACGCGGGCGGCCGGCGCCAGGCCGAACGACACGTTCGACACCCCCAGCATTAGGTGCACGTCCGGGTACTGCTCGCGCAGCATGCCCACCGCCCGCAGGGTCTCCATGGCGTCCCCGCGCGCCTCGGCTTGACCGGTCCCGATCGGGAACGTCAAGGGGTCGATGACGATGTCGCTCAAGGCGAAGTCATAGTCGTCTACCAGGCGCCGGATCAGGCGTTTTGCCACCGAGACTTTCTTTTCGGCAGTTCTCGCTTGGCCGTTCTCGTCGATCGTCAACCCCACCACGGCGGCGCCGTGCTGCCGCGCCAGGCGCGCCACCTGGTCGAACCGCGAACCGGGCTTGTCACCATCCTCGAAGTTGACCGAGTTGACCAGGCATCGCCCGCCCAGGTGCTCCAAGGCGGCCTGAACCACGGCCGGGCTGGTCGAATCGATCATCACCGGCAGCGTTGAAGCCGTCGCCAGGGCCGCGGCGACCCGCGCCATGTCCGCCACTCCGTCGCGGCCCACGTAGTCCACCGACAGATCAAGCACGTGCGCCCCGGCGGCCGCCTGGTCGCGCGCCACCTGGACACAGGCGTCCAGGTCACCCGCCAGCAACGCCTCGCGGAAAACCCGTGAACCGTTGGCGTTGGCTCGTTCCCCCACGGCCAGGTAGCTGGTCTCCTGCCGTAGTTGAACCGCCTGGTAGAGCGACGAAACCTGCCCGATGGCGCCCGGTCCGCGGACGGCATCGGGCACCGCGCGGCCAGCCAGCCGTGCCACCACCGCCGCCAGGTGGGCCGGGGTGGTGCCACAACAGCCACCCACCATGGTCACCCCATACAGGTCGACGAACCGTTCCAGCCAGTCCGCCAGGTCGGTGGGCGTCAAATCGTAGGTGGCCTCGCCATCGGGCCCAATGGTGGGCAGGCCGGCGTTCGGCATGACAGACACCGGCACGTCGCTCAAGGCGGCCAGCACCCGCAGGTGCTCCGACATTTCGGCCGGCCCGGTGGCGCAGTTGAGGCCGATGCCGTCAATTCCCAAGGCGAGCAGGGCCACCGCGGCGGCGGCCGTCTCGGTGCCCAGCAGCATGGTGCCGGTCGATTCGATGGTGACGTGCACCGTGATGTGGGCGGCGGCATCGGCGTCCCGGGCCCCAAGCACGGCAGCCTTGGCCTGCAGTAGGTCTTGGCAGGTTTCGATCAGAAGCCGGTCCGCGCCACCTTGGAGCAGGCCCTCCGCCATGGTGCGGTAGCCCTGGCGCAGGGCGTCGAAGCTGGTGTGGCCAAGGGACGGCAGCTTAGAACCCGGGCCCATGGAGCCGAAAACCAGTGCGCCCGGTCCGGCCGCGGCGCGGGCCAGCCGCGCCCCGGCCTCGCACAGCCGAAAGGCCTGGTCGGCCAGGCCGTGGTCCGCCAGCGTCAGCGGGTGCGCGCCGAAGGTGTTGGTCTCAATGGCGCCGCAGCCGGCGTCGAGGTAGCGGCGGTGGATGTCCTGGATCAGGTCCGGCCGTGACAGGTTGAGCCATTCGTGGCAGCCGGTGTGGTCTTCATAGTCGGCCGGTGTCAGTTTGGTGCGCAGAATCTCGGTGCCCATTGCGCCATCTGCGATCAGAACCCCAGCCACGGGGAGCCATTGTATGGGCTGGGCGGCGGCGGCCAAGTATCGTGGTGTTGTGCCTGCAAACGAACCCGTCACCCTGCCGGGCCCCATCGTCCTGGCTGCCTTCGCCGGCTGGAATGACGCCGGCGGCGCCGCTACCTCGGCCATTGCCCTGGCGGCGGAGCAGTTGAATGCCCAGACTTTCGCCTTGATCGACCCGGAGGGCTACTGCGATTTCCAGGTTAACCGGCCGCAGCTCCGGTTCGACCCACAGGGCCAGCGGCACCTGGTGTGGCCCAGCACCGACTTCCTTCGGGCTACTACCCCGGCCGGGCAGGACCTGGTGTTGGTGCTGGGGGTGGAACCCAGCTTCCATTGGCAGGACTACTGCGAGGAAGTGGCGGAGGTGTTGGCCGGCGAGGGGGCCGCCAGCCTGGTCACGATTGGGGCCCTGTTGGCGGACGTGCCGCATAGCCGGGCGATTCCGGTGCAGGCCACCTCCGACGTGCCCGCGTTGCGGGAGCGGTTCGGCCTGGAGAAGTCCGCCTACCAGGGGCCGGTGGGCATCAACACGGTGCTGGAGAGGTTCCTGGCCGACCAGTTGGACATACAGGGCGTGTCGCTGTGGGCGGCGGTGCCGCACTATGTGGCCAACCCGCCATCGCCCAAGGCCCAGGCGGCCTTGTTGACCAAGATCGAAGAGCTGATCGGCTACCACTTCGACCTGAAGGAACTGAACGAAGAAGCCCGGGCCTGGCAGGAGGGCGTTGACGCCCTAGCGGCCGAAGACGAGGACATTGCCGAATACGTGGCCGGCCTGGAGGCAACCAAGGATGTGCTGGATTCGCCGGCCGCCTCGGGCGAGGCCCTGGCCAAGGAGTTCGAACGGTACCTCCAGCGCCGCACCGACCAATAGCTCCCTGGCGACAGGTCCTCTGCGCGAAAGGTCAATTCTGTCAGGCCAAACCGTTTCGCTGAGGGTATAGCCGCAGGTCAGGGGCTTGAGTTGTCCGCGCGAGAATGACGGAATTGACCTTTCGCGCAAGAAAAGTGACCTCTCGCGAGAAGAGCGGTGGGCGGGGGCGGGGTCGGGGTTAGTAGAGCTTGACTCCCAAGAGGGCATCAATGGCGCGGCGCAGGTCCGCGCCGGCGTAGGTGGTGCGGTCCGGCCGGCCACCCTGGTCCTGCCCCACCCACTCGTCGACGGCGGCGATAGCGGTGGGCGTGTCCAGGTCATTAGCCAGGGCGGCCCGGATCTTGGCGATGGCCCCGGCCGATGACGGGTGTGGCTTGACTGAGCCGATCACTTCCCGCCACTTGACCAGCCGCGCCTCCGCCTTGACCAGTTCTTGGCCGGTCCACTCCCAGTCCTCCCGGTAGTGGTGGCCGATCAAGGCCAGGCGAATGGCCGAGGGGTTGACGCCGCGTTCCAGCATCTGGTTGACGAACACCAGGTTCCCCAGTGACTTGGACATCTTCTGCCCGCCGAACGACAGCATGCCGGTGTGCATGGTCAGCCGGGCGGGGCGCTCGACGCCGCTCAAGGCCCGCAGGTGCGAGGTAGACATCTCATGGTGGGGAAAGGCCAGGTCGGAGCCGCCACCCTGCACATCCACCGGCAGGTCGAGCTGGTCCGCTGTGATGACGGCGCACTCGATGTGCCAGCCCGGCCGGCCCCGCCCCAAGGTGCGCCCGTCCCAGGACGGTTCGCCCGGGCGTTCCGCCCGCCACAGGAGCGGGTCCAGGCGGCCGCGCTTACCGGGCCGGTCTGGATCACCGCCGCGCTCCGCGAACAACCGATCGGCCGCAAACGGGTCCAACCTGGTCTGGGACGCGAAGGCCGGATCGGCCGACAGGTCGGCGTAAACATCGCCCAAAGTGCCGGGCGGTGCGTCCTCCACCGGCACCCGGTAGGCGTAGCCGGAGTCCAGCAGGCGCTCCACCCCGGCCACGATGTGCGGAATGGTTTCGATGACCCCGCGGTAGAAGTCCGGTGGTATCACCCGCAGGGCGGCCATGTCGGTGCGGTAGAGCTGGGTTTGGCTAGTGGCCAGGGCGCGCCAGTCCTGCCCGGTGATGGTGGCGCGTTCCAGCAGAGGATCATCGACGTCGGTCAGGCCTTGGGCGTACCGCACGGTGATGCCAGCGTCTCGCCAGGCCCGGACCAGCAGGTCGAAGGCCAGATAGGTGGCGGCGTGGCCCAGGTGCGTGGCGTCATAGGGCGTGATGCCGCAGACGTAGAGGCTGGCCACCTCACCGGTGGCGGAAGGCTCCAGCCGGCCGCTGGCGCTGTTGAAGATGCGCGGAATGTCACCCTGACCAGGGATCACACTCACCGTTGGGCCGGTCCAAGCACGCACGCGCCTAGCTTACCTTGCGCGCCGCGGCCGCCGCGGTGGGGCCGGTCACCACGCGGTCTGTCAGCGCGGCAACCGGCCGGGCCTGGCCGGGCCGGATATGGTCGGTGGCGTGGAGTACCGCAGTGTGGGCCGCAGCGGCCTGACGGTGTCAGACCTGGCTCTCGGCACGATGACGTGGGGCCGGGACACGGACGAGATGGAGGCGGCCGACCAACTGGCCGGCTTCCTTGACGCGGGCGGCACGCTGGTGGACACGGCCGGTTCGTACGGTGATGGCGCGGCCGAAGAAGTGCTCGGCTCGCTGATCGCCACTGGCGCCTTCGCCCACCGTGATGACCTGGTCATTTGCACCAAGAGCGGCATCGGGCAACGCGACGGCCGGACCCGGCCGGATGCCTCCCGCGGCAACCTGCTGGCCGGCCTGGACCAGTCCCTGGCCCGGCTGGGCGCCGACCACGTCGACCTATGGCTGGTCCAAACCCCGGACGTGTCCACTCCCGTGGAGGAGACCGCCTCGGCGCTGCGCCAGGCGGTGGCATCCGGCCGCACCCGTTATGTCGGCCTGTCCAACCACCCGGCCTGGGCGACGGCCCGCTTTGCCCACCTGCTGCAGCCGGAACCCGGCCTGGTGGCGGCCGAAATGGAATACTCGCTGCTGCAACGCGGCATCGAACGCGAACTGCTGCCCGCCGCCCACGCCTTGGGACTGGGCGTGTTGGCTTGGTCCCCCCTCGGCCGCGGCGTGCTGACCGGCAAGTACCGCCACGCCGTGCCGGCCGATTCGCGGGCGGCCTCACCCCACCTGAGCGGCTTTGTACAGCCCTATTTGAACTCGGCCGCGGCCGCCGTCGTCGAGGCGGTGGTGACGGCCGCGGACGGCCTGGGCAAGGCGCCGCTCGATGTCGCGTTGGCCTGGGTGCGCCACCGGCCCGGGGTGGCCAGCGCTATCGTGGGCGCCCGCACGGCCGCGCAACTACGCACGGCCCTGGCTGGGGCGGACTTGGTGTTGCCGGCCTCGCTGGCCGCTGCCCTTGACGAGGTCAGCGCCCCAACGCTGGGTTATCCCGAACGGTTGTAGAGGACAGGCGCTACTGTTCTTCCTCGAACAACTCCTCGTCGAAGTCTTCGTCCTCGTCCTCGTCGTCGTCTTCGTCATCCAGATCCTCCGCATCCTCGTCGTAGACCAGGAAGGGAGTGTCGATGCCGTACGCCTCGTAGAGAGCCTCGTCATAGGTTTCGAAGGCGTCGATCAACGTCCGGTAGGCAGACACATAGGCTGGGTCTTCTTCGCCCCGGCCGCTGGCAGCGGCGGCAAAATGCTGTTCCAAGGCGGCGGCGAGGCGGTCAAGGGCGGCGCGGGGTTCGGCGATCATCCTTTGACGTTACCGCAGACGGCGGGCCATGTCACAGTGACCAAATACCTTGCCGCTACTATCTGAACCGTGCACACCGAAGACCCGTGGCTGGCCAAGGGCGGCTCATATGAGTACCGCCTCATCTCTATGCCCCCCTACTTCAGCCACGGCGAGGCCCGGCGCATCGTGGCCGACCAGGCCGAATACGGCCGCTGGGAACTGGCCCGCTCCGCCATCTACTGGGGCGGCCAAAAGCGCGTCTGGCTGCGCCGCAAGGTCCTAAGGGTCGAGTCAACGTTGTAAGCCCAGTCGATAAGCGTCGTTGTAAGCCCGAGGGCTCACAACGTCGACTGGAGGCCATGCTTGTTTGGCTCGTCTCCTACGTCTCTGCGCTCCTCGTCGACAAGCGTCGTAGCCCAAGACCGGGGATTAGCTGCTTTCTAGGAAGTCCTTCAGGACCGCCACGCCGGCGGCCAGGGAGGCCACCGGCACGCGCTCGTCGACGCCGTGGAACATGGCCGTGAAGTCGAAGTCCGGCGGCAGGCTGAGCGGCACAAAGCCGTAGCCGCGAATGCCCAGCTTCGACAGCGCTTTGGCGTCCGTCCCGGCCGCCAGCAGATAAGGCAGCACCACGGCGCCAGGATCGGCCCGGCGCAGCGCCGCCGCCATCTGCCCCGCCAGCGGCACGTCGAACGGGTTCTCCACCGGCACGTCGTCGCTGATCGTCTCGACCCGCACGTGCGGCCCGGCCAGCCGCCGCACCGTCTCCCAGGCCTCATCGCGTCCGCCCGGCACCGGCCGCATGTCGACCGTCGCCGTGGCCGCGCCCGGCACCACGTTGACCTTGTAGCCGGCCGTCAATCCTGTCAGGTTGACGCTGGTTCCAGTCGAGGCGGCCACGAAGCGCTTGGCCGGCCCGAGGGCGTCGATGACGGCCCGCACCGAAGCCGGATCCTCTGGGTCTAGAGGCAAACCCGTCAGGGCCGCCACGCCATCGAGCAACGCCCGCATGGCGGGCGTCAGGTGCAGCGGCCAGGCGTGGCGGGCGATGGCGTCCGCCGCCGCCACCAGGTGGGCCACCGCGTTGTCCGGGTTGACGGCCGAACCATGCCCGGCCGTGCCCTTGGCCACCAGGCGCAGCCAGGCGATGCCCTTTTCGGCCGTCTGGATCAGGTAGACCCGCCGGCCGTTTACCCAGGTGGAGTAGCCGCCCACCTCGCCCACGGCCTCGGTGGCGCCCTCGAACAGTTCCGGGTGGTGGTCCACCAGCCAGTGGGAACCGAGCCAGCCCCCGTGCTCTTCATCGGCGAAGAAGCAGAGGATGATGTCGCGGGGCGGCTTGGTGCCGCTGCGGGCCCAATCGCGCACCACGGCCAGCATCATGGCGTCCATGTCTTTCATGTCGACGGCCCCGCGGCCCCACAACAGCCCGTCATCGGACACTTCGGCCCCGAACGGATCGACCGACCAGTCGCCTGCCGCTGCCGGCACCACGTCGAGGTGGCCGTGCAGCACCAAGGCCGGCCGGGCGGCATCGGCCCCTTCGATCCGTACCACCAGGGAGCCGCGGCGCGGCTGTGACTCGGCATAGAACGGCTGCAGGCCAACCTCTTGGAGCAGGCCGATGACGTATTCGGCCGCAGTCCGCTCCCCCACCGAGGTGTCGTCGCCGGTGTTCGTGGTGTCGAGGCGGATCAGGTCGCGGCAGATCTGCAGGGTTTCGGTGGCCAGAAGGGACGTGAGCATGTCTCAACGCTACCGGCTGGGATTGGGATACCCTTTTCTCCGGTTGGTTGTGATGTACCCAGAATCGGAGCCCAGTTGTCCCCACGTGCCGCCGTCACGCGCATAGCGCTAGCCCTAGCCGGGGTGGTTCCCGGCATTCTGGTGGCCCTGGGCCCCTGGGAAGTCCCGCCCTATGTTGGCATTGGCGTGTTCGGCCTGGCTATCTGGTGCGCGGCCACGTTGCTCGGCTGGGCGGCGGAGACCTCCGAGAAGGACATCACCGGTTCCCTCGCCATGGCCCTGTTGGCCATTGTCGCAATCCTGCCCGAATACGCCGTCGACGTGCTGCTGGCCTACAAGGCCGGCTCCAACCCGGCCTACGAACCCTTGGCCTCCGCCAACATGAACGGCGCCACCCGGCTGCTGATCGGCCTGGCCCTGCCGCTGGTGGTGCTGGTGGGCGTGGCGACGCGACGCCGGCGAGCCAAACGGGCCGGCGAAGAGGTCCGGCGCTTCGCCCTGTTCGACGTCTTACCGATCACCCCGGCCCACCGCGGCACCATGTGGTTCCTGCTGGTGGGAGCCCTGATCGCGCTGACCGTGCCCCTGACCGGGCAGATCCACGTGGGCCTGGGCGGCGTGCTCTTGATCGTCTTTGCGGTCTTCCTGTGGCACACCGGCCGTGGTGAGGTCGAAGAACCCGATCTGGTGGGCGTGTCCGCCTATCTGGGGGCGATGCGCCGCGGCCCGCGGTTGTTCTGGGTGGTGGCCATGTTCCTGATCGCGGCCGGCACCATCGCCACCGGGGCCGATCCGTTCGTCGAATCGCTGGTGGAGACCGGCACCCGGCTGCACATCAACGAGGCCCTGCTGATCCAATGGCTGGCCCCCCTGGCGTCTGAGGCACCCGAGTTCATCATCGCGCTCACCCTGGCCGGCCGGGGCAAGGCGGCGGCCGCCGTCCTGATGCTGCTGACCTCGATGGTGAACCAGTGGACCTGCCTGGTCGGCTCGCTGCCGTTCGCCTTCAAGCTCGGCCACGGCGCCGGCCTGGCCCTGCCGCTGGACGGCCGCCAGGTGGAGGAGTTCTTCCTCACCGCCTCGGTCACGGCGGTAGCCTTGGCGCTGCTCTTGCGGCTGCGCATCCCGGCCCTGGGGGCCTGGTTCATGCTCGCGGTCTTTGTGGCCGAATTCGCGCTGCCCACCGAGCATGCTCGCCTGATCTTGGCGCTGGTCAACGCGGCCGCCGCGGCCGGGTTGACCCTGTTCGGCATTCGCCACCTGTGGCCGCTGCTGAAGGCGCCGTTTGTCCAGGCTAAGCCGGCTGAAGCAGACTGAGCAGGCGGCCCGGGGCCAGGATTTGGGCGCCCTTGGCTTTGACCCGTTGCTTCAGGTACTTATCGGCCGTCACCACCACTGTGCCCGATGCCGCCCGGCGGGCAATCTCGTCATCGCCGTCCCCCAGGGCCTCCACCACGGTGACGTGCTGACCGGGCGGTAGGCCGCGCGCCTGGCCCTCCACCACCAGGGTGACGTCCGGCCACCAGCCGGACAGGTCCGGCCCGTCCGGGTCGATCAGGGCCTGGGGCAGGCCGATGGTGGCCAGGTCCTCGAGTTGGTCGCGCAGCCGGGCGGCGGCCTGGCGGCGGTCTTTCCACCAGCCGTCCGGCCGGGAACCGACCACATTGGCATTGTCCACAATCAGCTCCAGCCGGGCGCCCAGCAGGGGTGCCAGGGCCGGCCAGGCGGCGGCGAAACCAGGGTGCAGCGTCCGGCCATCATCGGGGTTGGCCACCCATTCAAGCTGGGCCGATTCCCAGTTGGGCTCCCCCAACACCAAGTCGGGTGGCGCTTCGGCCACCACCGTGGTGTAGGTCCAGGGCCCGTGCGACACCACCCGCCACCAGCGCGGCGTCACCAGGGCCGGGTCCAGCCCAGCCTCCTCGTGTGCCTCGCGCAAGGCCGTCGCCAACGGCTGCTCGCCCGTCTTGCGGGCACCGCCAGGCAGGCCCCAAGTGCCGCCGTGATGCGACCGCTCGCCCCTGAGCTGCAGTAACACCTCAAGGTGGGGGGCGGCATCGGGCAACCCGGCGGCATCGGGCACAGGGCGGGTGAGCAGCAAACCGGCCGCCCCGCGCAAGCCCCAGTGCCGCCCGCCGCAGGTGCAGTCAACCCAGGCGTCCGCCGGGTCGCGCGGCTCAGCCGGGGAGGTCAATGTAGTCCCGCTCAACGAAGGCCAGCAGGCCCGCCACGCCGGCCTCGATCTGGTCAAGAGCATGCTCAAACTCGGCCTTGCCGCCGTACCAAGGGTCATCCAGGTCCAGGTCGTAGCCCTTGGGTTTAACGCCGGCGCGGTCGATGGCCTCGAACTGGCGCAGCAGCCAAACCCGGTCCGGCTGGGCGCCGCGGCGCAGCAGCGCGTTGACGTGGCCCATCGTCATGGCTACCAGCATGTCGCTGCGGTCGATCTCGCCCTGGGTGATGCGGTGGGCGCGGTGGCGGGCGCCTGTGGGGTATCCCCTGGCCACCAGGGCCCGCACCGCCCGGTAGTCCATCGGGTTGCCGTGCTCTTCGTCCGACACGCCCGACGACGTCACCGTCACCTGGCCGTCCAGCCCGGCCTCGGCCAGTTCGCTTTGGGCCACCACCTGGGCCATCGCGGAGCGGCAGATGTTGCCGGTGCAGACGAAGTTGATCGAAACCATCCCCCCATTGTGCCCGAGGGGGTGTGGCGGGCACGTAACATGGCCTCATGGCTAAAGCGCCCTCGGACAAGCCGAAGAAGAGATTCCGTCCCCTCAGGATCGTGGTCAAGACCATCTGCGGCCTCGTGGTGCTGGTGGTAGTGGCCGTGGGGCTATTCCTGGGTTGGGCCACTGCGGTCGAATACGCACCGCGCTCGGTTGAGCACCTGTCGGTCACCGGTGAGGCCGTGGCCGGGGCGCAACTCGCCGCCGGCGGCACGGTTGAGGTGCTGACCTGGAACATCGGCTACGCCGGCTTGGGTGCGGAACAGGACTTCTTCATGGACGGCGGCACCATGGTGCAGCCGGAAAGCCAGGCGGACGTTGAGCGGTACATGGCCGGCATCCTGGCGACCTTGGAGGCCAACCCGGCCCAGATCTACCTGCTGCAGGAAGTCGATACCGATTCGAAGCGGTCATTCGGCCTCAACGAGCAAGAACAGATCGCCGAGGCCATTACTGGCCTGACAGCCTTTGCCTACAACTTCAAGTCCGCCTACACGCCCTACCCTTGGCCCCCCATCGGCAAGGTCAACAGCGGCATCATGACCATCTCTTCCTTCGCCGTCTCGCAGCCGCAGCGGATCGCCCTGCCGGTGCCGTTCAAGTGGCCGGTCAAACTGTTCAACCTGAAGCGCTGCCTGCTGGTGGAACGCATCCCGGTGGATGACGGCGGCTACCTGGTGGTGATCAACGTGCACCTGGAGGCCTATTCCGACCCTGAGGGGCGGGCCGCCCAGATGAAGCAGCTGGTGGAACTGGCCCACCAGGAATACGAGGACGGCAACTACGTCATCATCGGTGGCGATTTCAACCAGACTCTGCCGGGCTTCGACTTCCCCACCATCTCGACCAACTGGGAGCCGGGCGTTTTCGACGCCGAGGCCCTGGGCGAGGGCTGGACGGTGGCGGATGACCCGAACGTGCCGACCTCACGGCTGAACGACAAGCCCTATTCCGGTAGTTGGGACGACACCCAACTGCTCGGCATCGACGGCTTCATTCTGAGCCCCAACGTGGAAGCGATTTACACCCGCGGCATCGACCAAGAGTTCGCCTACTCGGACCACAACCCGGTCATATTGAAGGCCCGGTTGCTGAAGGACTAGCCCCTGTGGGTGGGCTCGCCACGATGGTCGGGACGGCGGGATTTGAACCCACGACCCCTTGACCCCCAGTCAAGTGCGCTACCAAACTGCGCCACGTCCCGTGAAACCCAAGAGAGTCTACTAGATGTCGCTCGGCCGTCCGCGCAGCCGGTCCAACTGGCGGCGTTGCGCCTTGGTGGGCCGGCCTGAGCCCCGGTCCCGCACCGCAATCGGCACCGCGAAAGTCGTGTCCTTGGGCGGGGGTGGCGGCGAATGGTCCTCGTACGCCAGGGCCGCCAGCGGCGCCCCCACCCGTTTGACCAGCAGTTGCTGCACGATGACGATCCGTTCCCGAGTGACGCCACGCACGTGGACTTCGTCCCCCACACCCACTAGCGAGGCCGGCTTGACCTTGTCCGAGTTGACGCGCACATGTCCCGCCTTGCAGGCCTGGGCCGCGGCCGTGCGGGACGGGAACAGCCGAACCGCCCACAACCACGAATCGACCCGCACCCGGGCTGCCGCCTCCGCTGCCTCCATGTGACCATTTCACCACGCCCTGGTGACGTCTAGGACGTAGGCTTGGCGGCATGACGACAACACTGGGCTTTATCGGCGCGGGCAACATGGCCGGCGCCATCGTGCGGGGCGTGGTGCGGTCCGGCCTGGTGCCGGCCGGCCAGATCGGGGCCTTCGACCCCAATGACGCCGCCCTGCAGCACCTCACCGAAGAGACCGGCATCGTGCCCTTCGCCGGCAACCTGGACCTAGTGGCCGATGCCGCCACCGTGGTTCTGGCGGTCAAACCTCACCTGGTACCCGGGGTACTTGAGCAGGTGGGCGGCCTGCTACAAGAAAGGAAGCCCTTGGTCGTGTCGATTGCGGCCGGCGTGACACTGGCCCATCTGGAAGGCTGGCTGAGCCCTGCCACGCCG
Source organism: Bifidobacteriaceae bacterium (assembly GCA_031272885.1). Taxonomy (GTDB): domain Bacteria; phylum Actinomycetota; class Actinomycetes; order Actinomycetales; family WQXJ01; genus JAISSX01. The sequence continues at coordinate 34,710 of JAISSX010000001.1, forward strand.
ATTGTGCGGGTCATGCCAAACCTGAACGTGGCGGTTGGGCAAGGCATGGCGGCGGTCACCGCCAACCAGGCCGCCACCAGCGACCAGGTTGAGCAAGTGCTGGCCCTGTTCCGCGCCGTGGGCCAGGCCATCGAGGTGGAGGAACGCCTGTTCCCGGCCTTCACCGCCATCGCCGGGTCCAGCCCGGCCTGGACCTTCCTCTACATCGACGCGCTGGCGCGCGGCGCCCTGGCGGCGGGTATGACCAAAGCCCAGGCCCGCGAGGCCGCCACCCAGGCGGTGCTCGGTTCCGCGGCCATGTTGGCGGCCAGTTCCGATCATGCCTGGGAGCTGATCGACCGGGTCAGTTCGCCCGGCGGCACCACCGTGGCGGGGCTCAACGCCCTAGAGGCCAAGGGCTTCTCATCCGCGGTGATCGCGGCCGTCCAGGCCACCATTGCCCGCGAGGCCGAGTTGCGCACCGGTTCGTGATCCCCCGGCGGCCGCGGCGGCGCGAGGGCGGCTGGGTAGTACGAGGTTACAGGGGACGGTTCCGCGTTACAGGGGACGGTTCCGTGTAACATGGTAAGGCTAGGCTCCACCATGTTACGCGGAGCCGTCCCCGGTAACGCGGAGCCGTCCCCTGTAACGCGGTCAGTTGGTCGGCGTTTGGGAGACCGGTTGCGGCTGAGTCTGCGGGAACATCCGCGCTAACCGCTCCCGGCGCCGGCGGCGCAGGCCGCGCGCCACCAAGCAGGGCGCCAAGACCACAACCGCGATCAGCGGCAGCCAGGGCAGCAGGGTGCCAGCCACCCGGCTCAGATCAGTCAGGAAGCCGAGCAGTCCGTTCCAGCCACGCTCCAGGCCACCCACGAAGCCGGTACGGGTGGGTTTCGGGGTGTCGACCGCCACGGGCCTGATCGTCAGGTTGATGGTCGACAACCCCACCTTGTCGGCTAAATAGGTGCGCTGCGCCTTGAGCGAGTCCAACTCGCCCTGGCGAGTGGTGATGGTGGACTCCAACTCGAGCAAATCATCCAAACCGGCCGATTCCCCCATCAGTTCTTCCAGACGGTCAATCGACGTCTCCAGAGATTCGATGCGGGCCTGGAGGTCCAACACTTGGGTGGTGACATCTTCGGCCGTTTCGGACCAGGACTGCACCTCGGCCAACTCCTTCAGTTGGTTCTCTACGCGCGCAAACTGATCCACTGGTACCCGCAGGGTGGCCTCGGCTCGGGTCTGCAACTGGTCGTTGACGCTGTACACCGAGGCGTTGTCGGTCTTGCCGCCGGCCGCCGCCACTACCGCCTTGGCCTGCTCGAACACGGCCGCCGGGTCATCGGCGATCAGGTACAAGGTGCCGGTCTTGATAATCTCGGCCTCATTCACTACGGCCTGGGCAGCCACGCCATCGGCCGTACCACTGGTGTCGTAGCCGCCGGCGTCGTAGGCGGACTCGCTGTCATAGGCGGCGGAATCACCGTAGTCTGGGGCCGGTGCTCCCCCGCTGCTGGTATCGCCCTTGTTCGAACTGGCGCTGCAGGCCACCAGACCCAGCGCCACCACACCAACCGCCAAACCCATACCAACCCGCGTCAACCGTCGCATCTTGCCACTCCATCCGAGAACCGTGTGGGCCGCCCGGCCGGGCTGCCCCTGACACCCTTGTCATGCGGTTGGCGGACTGGGACTTTACGGCCGCAAGATAACGATTTGGCAACGATAATGGAGGCATGATCCCCACCGACTCCCCCCTTGTGACCGTCGCCGACCTGCGTGGCCTGGCCCAACTGGGCGGCCCCGGCCCCGAGTCCCTGCGTGTCCGCCTGCTGGATGTCCGCTGGCAGTTGGGCCGTGATGATGGCTTCAAGATCTACCGCGACGGCCACATTCCCGGCGCCGTCTTCGTCAACCTGGATCACGAACTGGCCGGCCCGCCCAGCCCCGCCGAAGGCCGCCACCCCATCCCTTCCCTCGACACACTGCGCACCGCCGCCCAGCGTTGGGGGCTGCAGCCCGGCCAGCCGGTGGTGGCCTATGACGGCGACGGCAACTATGCCGCCGCCCGCCTCTGGTGGCTACTGCGAGACGCCGGGTTCACGGACGTCCACCTGCTCGATGGCGCCTTGCCGGCCTGGGTAGCGGCCGGCTACCCGCTGCAGCGCGGCGCGGTGGATGTGCCGCCCGGCACCGCCCAGTTGGGTCCGTGGGGCCACATGCCGCGGCTCACCATCGACCAGGCGGCCACCTTTGCCGTCGATGGCGGGTTGCTGCTGGACGCCCGGGCACCGGAGCGCTTCCGCGGCGAAGTGGAACCGGTCGATCCGAAGGCGGGCCACATTCCCGGCGCCATCAGCGCTCCGACCGGTGAGAACCTGACCTCGGATGGCCACTTCCTGGAGCCGGCCCAATTGGCAGCCCGGTTCCGGGCCCTAGGGGTAACGGAAGACCGCCCGGTCGGTTCCTACTGCGGCTCTGGCGTGACCGCCGCCCACCAGGTGTTCGCCCTGGAGTTGGCCGGCTTCAAGGCTGCCCTCTACCCGGGCTCGTGGTCGCAGTGGTCCAACACCGACCGCCCGGTCGCCACTACCTGATCCCCACGCGGTGCCCTTTCCCACCGCACACGGTCTCCCGTGCTCCCGGACGCCAGCTATTTCTGGTCATCCCGGACCTGATCCGGGATCTACCCATCTCGCGAGAGCGGCTCAGGGCACGAGGGCAGGCTCGGGCTGGCCGGCTTCGTGGCGCGGCGCCCGCGCCGGGCGGGAATCGAGAAGCGCCTGCCGGCCCAGCACACCCGGCAGGCCACGCCCACGAGCGGTCAACGGCAGCGCCGCCAGGCAGACGAAGGCCAACGCCCCGGCGAAACCGGCCGTAGGCAGCAACTGCAGCAGACAGACCCCGCCCATGCCGGCCAGCAGGCGAACCAAACGCCGGCCGAAACCGGTCGGGACGACATCGTCGGAGCCTTCGGGTATATAGATCAGCCTGGTCGCCTGGTCCCCCAGCGTGCCACCGGTGACAAACACCAGGCAGGCTTGCAAGGCGAACGCTGCCAGCCAACCCGCGTCCCGTGACAGCACCGGATTCAACTGGTCCCAGGCTCGCTGCAGCCCGTACACCTGGAAAGCCTGCAGGCCGATCGACACCACGCCCATCACCACTGCGCAACCGAAGCCGTCGCACACCATCGCCACCAGGCGCCGCCACTTGGTGACCGGCGCCGCCACGTCGGGCCGCGGTGGCACGCCATCGGCCGTACCCGCCGCCTCAAGGCGCGACCGGAAGGCGGGCACCAGCCAGGCCGCTACCGAACCAACCACGGCGCCGGCCGTATTGGCCAGCAAGTCATCGACATCGAACACCCGGTAGGAGCAGGGGTACAGGCCCCAGACGCCGGTCAACTGGGTCAACTCGACCAGGGCGGACAACCCGAAGCCGGCGCCGGCCGCCACCAGCCAGCCGCGCCGGCCCAGCGCCCGCACCAGGAAACCCAGCGGCATGAACAGCACCACGTTCAGCCCTACTTGCAGCAGCACCGGGTTGTGCACCAAGGTCGCCACCCCGCTGTGGGGGTAGTGCAGGAAGTCACGCACAAACTCGAACGGCCGCAGGTTGGCGCGGGTGCATTCGATCTTGCCCGGCTCTGGGAACGGCACCAAGGTGTAGGCCCACAGGCCGAAGCCGTACACCACTGCGGCGGCCCACCCGAGGGCCCGCCAACCGGTGATCCGCCCCCGGTGGCGATAGCTGACGGCAACGAACGGTACGAACAAGATGGCGCAGACCACCGCACCGGCCAGGACGGCCAGCAGGGCGGGCATCAAGCGACTAGACATAGGCAGGATTGTCACACCGCCGCAGCCGCCAAGCCCGGGATTCTGCCCCCTTTGTGGCCGTTCTCACACGCCGAGTCCCTCCGCGCGGCCTCGCCCGGCTGATCCCCGGGCCTGATCCAGGACTCGCTACCGTCTCCGATGGCGTCCGCCCCGGCGATCCGGAGAGACTTCCGGTAGTCAGCCAGGCCCAATACGACGATCCGGAGAGACTTCCGGTAGTCCTGGAGCCCGATCCGGTCAGGTGGAGAGAGTTTCGGTAGTTCTGGAGCGCCAGAACTACCGAAAGTCTCTCCGCTTCGGGTTTGGGTGCGTCTGGTTGCCGGGGTGGCGCTGGCGGCGGTGCTTCTTGCCCGCCCTTGGCTCCCCCATGCGTCGACAAGCGTGCGCCCCTTCAACCACAGACACCAATGTCATCAGATGACACGGCGAAGGCGCGGGCCCTGACCGCATCGAGTCCGCCTGACTCGGTGTTTCGACCCATCGAATCCGCCTTTTTCGGTGGGGTTTTCCACCGAATCCATCAAATCTGGCTCCACCCGGCCCCACTGCCAGGACGAAACCCCAGGTCAGCGGGTTGGGGCGACATTGGGCAACACCAGAACTGGCGGACTCGACGCCAAACCCCACCAGATCCAGCGGATTCGATGACCAGAGACGCCAGAATTGACGGATCCGATGACTGACGACGCCAAGAATGGCGGACTCGATGGGTTCAACCGACCGAACAGATTGATGGGGACCCTAACTGCTTCCTTCGGGCACATTTTGGTCGTGAAGGAACGGTTCCGGGTGCCGTCAGCGCCGATGGCGCAGCGCCGGGAATTGCGTCTCGCCTGGTCAGGCGCTTGGGTCGCTGCTCCCACGATAGGTGATGCTGCCCCACCAGACGGCCCCGGGCCGGGCCGAGTGACCAAAAAGTGCGCGAAGGTTCCATGCGAGAGGCAGAGCCCAGGTCAAACCCGGATCGGAATGAGCCGGCGCTGGCGCCTCACAGGGCCGCGGCCAAACAGCGCGCCAGGGCCGGTGTCCCCCCAGCCCCCAGCGACACCTGTCCCAAGCCCTGCCAGGCGGCCAGCGACTCCAGTTCGGCGGCCAGGTGGGGGGCGACATCGGCCGCATCTTGGCCGGCCTCCAGCCAGGCGGCGGGTACCAGCAGCCGCCCGGCCGCCCGGTCCGCCTTGACATCCACCCGCGCCACCATCTGCTCGCCCAGCAGAAATGGCATCACGTAATAGCCGTAGACCCGTTGCTTGACGGGCAGGTAGTACTCCAGGCGGTAGTGCAGGCCGAACAGCGCCTCCAGGCGGGCGCGGTGAAACACCATTTGGTCGAAGGGCGACAGCAAAGTCCTTGCCGCAACACTGCGCGGCCGGGCCGCCGCCGGGTGCAGGAAATAGGGCTGTGGTTGTCCGGTCACCTTGGCCGGTACCAGCCGGCCCTGTTTCACCAGGCGCCCGATGGCGTCCCTGGCCGGGGTTTGCGGCAGCCGGAAGTAGTCCGCCAGCGAGCCGGCCGTGGCCAGCCCGTAGACCGAAGCCGCGATCTCCACCAGCGACTCGAGCTGCCGGTCTTCGCTCAACGGCGTCTCGGCCCAGCCCGGCCCCACCACCCGTTCGGCCAGGTCATAGATGCGCTCGAAGCCGGCGGTGCGCCCGGCCGCGGTCACCTCGCCGGTGAAGAACAACCATTCGAGGGCGGCTTTGCCCACCGACCATTCCGACCACATGCCACCGCCAGTCGGTTTGGGGTGTTCGGCCTCGAACTGGGTCTGGGCCTGGCGGGCGGTTAGCGGGCCGTGGTCGGTCAGGGCGCCACGCACGGCCTCCACAATGTCCGGGTGCTCGGTGGCGGCCCGCACCATGCGGCCCCAGGCGAACCGCTCCGGGTGGGTGCGGCGCCAGCCGAACAGCGGGTACAGATCGGCCCGGAGGAACGAGGCCTCGTGGGCCCAGGTTTCAACCAAACGGTGGGGCCGGCGGCCCGTGGCCCGGTCCAACACCGCACGGTCATATGGCCCCAGCCGGGAGTAGAGCGGCAGGTAGTGGGCTCGGTCCACCGTGGCCACCGTGTCGATCTGTAGCACCGCCAGGTGGTCGATGACGCGGTGCACCTGCCGGGCCGTGACCGCCTTGGGCCGTGGTGTGGCCAGGCCTTGGGCGGCGATGGCGATGCGCCTGGCCTGGGCCAGGCTGAGGTTGAGGGGCCGAGGTACAGCCGCCATCAAAGGGCCTCCAACCAGCCGTCGAACACCCGCTGGGCCGCCGGCCGCAACACCGGGTCGACCCGCCGGGCTTCGGCGCGCAGGTCTGGGATCGATAGCCCCTCGCGCCCCAGTTCGAAGCAGTTGGCGATCAGCCACGTTTCCAGCCAGGCCGGCTCCACTTCCAGGTGGAACTGCAGCGCCAGGCCCCAATTGTCCAGCCCGAAGGCTTGGGCCGGATAGTTGGCCGAGAACGCCAGCCGGGTGGCGCCATCGGGCACCGCAAAACCGTCACCATGCCAGTGCAGTACCGGCAGGCCGTCGATGGCGCCCAGCGGCGAGGCTTGCCCTTCTGGCGTCAGGCTGACCGGCCCGTAGCCGATCTCCTTGGCCGCCCCCGGCCCCACGTGGGCGCCCAGGGCTTGGGCCATCAGTTGGGCACCCAGGCACAGGCCCAGGGTGGGGCGCGCCGCCTGCAACCGCTGCCCGATGGCGTCCTGTTCCGCCACCAGCCAAGGGAACGTCTCTTGTTCATACACCCCTAGGGGCCCGCCCAGCACTATCAGCAGGTCGGGTTCGGCCAGTTGCCGGGCGGTGATGGGGTCGACGCCGGCGTGTAGGTAGTCGATGTCGTAGCCGTGCTGCCGCAGGATGGGCTCAAGGAGGCTCAGGTTTTCGAACATGACGTGCCGCAACGCCAGCGCTTGTTTCATGCGCGGCACGCTACCTGGCTTATGTTTCGGTTGCTTTCAAGACTTGGAACAGGGGCGTGAACCGCAGGCTAAGAACTGGTGCGGGAGAGCAACCAATCGGCGGCGCTGCGCAGCATGGCCTTGCCTTCCCGGTCCACCTCTGAAGTCTCCAGGATTTCCAGCGCCTCGGCCCGGCGGACCGTGATCATGTTCTCCAGTTCATCCAGGGCGCCGGATTCACGGATGATGCGTTGCAACCAGGCCACCCGTGCCTGGACCGGCGGGGTGGTGCCACGCAACAGGGCCTTAGCGAAGGCACGGCGGTCATCCACCGACAGGCGGCGCAGCGTTAGGCCTACCAGCACAGTCCGCTTGCCGTCAACCAGATCTTGGCCCACCGGTTTGCCGGTCAGGGCCGGGTCGCCGGTGACGCCCAACTGGTCGTCCCGCAACTGGTAGGCCTCGCCTAGGCGGAGGCCGAACTCCATCATGATGTCGGCCTCGGCCAGATCGGCCCCGGCCCCGGCGGCGCCCATTGCCAGCGGCGTGCCAGCCATATAGCGAGCGGTCTTGGCCTGGATGGTTTCGAAGGCCGATTCGACAATGCGTTCCGGGTCATCCAAGTCCGGCAGGTATGGGTAGACGGTGTCCATGGCCTGCCCCATCATCTGTTCGATGCGGGTCAGGTGTTGCAACTCCAGGATGTAGTCGGTTTGGGGCGTATTGATGCCGCGCAGTGCCTTGCTGAAAACCGTGTCCGACACCACCAAGATGGCGTCGCCGATCAGTAGGGCCAGGGAACGCGCCATCGGCCCGCTGCCGCCCAACCAGCCACGTTCCTTGTGCATCTGCTCGAAGTGGGCTTGCAGCGACGCCCGGCCGCGCCGGGTCATGGCGTGGTCCAACAGGTCGTCGTGGACCAGCGAGAAGTCTTGGAACATCTCCTGCGAGATGGCCAAGAAGGTCATGCGTTGTTCGCTCAAGGCCACGGCTGAGGCGTCGCCGCCGTGGGCCAGCCACGACGTGCCGATCAGCCGGGTGTGGATGTTCTGGCTGCCCTCCCGGGCCTTGCCCACACCGTAGACCCCCAACTCGGCGGGGAAACTGAAGCGCGACAGCATCTGGCCGGTGCCCGTCAGGTGTTCCGTGCGGGCCTTCTCGACGTTAATCAGGAACTGTTCGATCCGGTTGGAGCCATCCATTAAGGCGTACTATAACCCGGCTCCGTGGCCAAACCGACACCGGTTGTGGCCGGGACACAACTTGACCGGCCGGCCCTTGTTGGGGCTAGCCGTTCCCCTGCATCACCGCCGCCACCCGCTGGAAGGTCGGGTTGTCCGGCAGGTCCTCCAGGAACTGGGCCCGGCCGGAGGCATCGGCTAGCGGCACCGACCAGTTGGGGTATTCCCGGTCCGTGCCGGGCAGGTTCTGGGTCCGCCGCTCCCCTGCCATGTCCGCCAACGACACGCCCAGTAGCAGGGCCGGGGTAGCCAGCAGGAAGCGGTGCATGGCCAGCATGATCTCGTTGTCGTCGCCGGCCAGGGCCGGGTCCAGGAAGCCTCGTTCAGTCAGGATGTCGATCATGATGCCGCGCTCGGCTCGTGCCGCGGCCATGGCCTGTTCCAGCGGCTGGTCCAGCATGCCCAGTTCGTTGCGCTGCGTGATGTGCTCCCCCGCCAGGTAGGCCGAGGTGGGCGGCAGGTCGTGGGTGGTGATGGCGGTCAGCGACAGGCGGCGGAAGCGCTCCGGCGGCAACTGGTGATAGTCGTCATCGTCCTTCTCGAACCAGACAATCGAGTTGCCCAGCAGGCCCCGGGAGGCCAGGTATTGGCGCACGCCGGGCGCCATGACACCCAGGTCTTCACCCACTACCACGGCCCCGGCGCGGGTCGCCTCCAGCACCAGGATTGAGGCCATGGCCTCGTGGTTGTAGGCCACGTAGGTGCCGTCCCCCGGGCTGGCGTGCTGCGGGATCCACCACAACCGGAACAGGCCCAGGATGTGGTCGATGCGCAGGGCGCCGGCGTGCGCCAGCACGGCCCGCAGCATGGCGCGGTAGGGGGCGTAGCCGGTGGCTTCAAGCGCATCCGGTCGCCACGGCGGCTCCGACCAGCCCTGGCCCACCTGGTTGAAATAGTCCGGTGGTGCCCCCACTTGGATGGTGGTAGCCAGCAGGTCCTTGCGGCTCCAGGCGTCCGCCCCTTCGGGGTGCACGCCCACGGCCAGGTCTTTGATGATCCCAATCGCCATGCCGCCGTCCAGGCAGGCCTGCTGGGCGGCCGCCAGTTGCTGGTCCGCGATCCACTGCAGCCAAACGTGGAATTCGACCTCTGCGGCGTGCTGTTCGGCAAAGGCGGCGGCTTCAGGCGAGCCGTGTTCCACCGCCAGGCCCAGGTCGTGGTCCATCAACGCGCACCACAGGGCAAAGTCGTCGATGGCGGGCGCCAGCCCGGCGTGGTAGGCATCCAGCTCCGATTGCCTGGCGGCCGCGCGCGGCAGGGTGAAGATCAGTTCCAGGGCCTCGCGTTTGAGCGGCCATAGTTTGTCCCGGTCGATCTGCGCCTGGGCGTCGTCGTTGCCGGCCTGGGCCTGGGCCGCCAGGGCCTCGACCCGGGCCTTGACCGGCGCGGGCGCGGCGGCGTATTCGGGGATGTCTTGCGGCCGGATGTAGTACGGGTTGGTGAAGTCGCGCGTGGCCGGCAGGTAGGGTGAAGGCTCGAACGGCGCCACCGGTTGGGCGGCATGGATCGGGTTGATCAGCACAAAGTCCGCCCCGTTGGCCTTGGCCATGGCGGCGCCCAACTGGCCAAGGTCGGCAAAGTCGCCCGTGCCCCAGGACTGGTGGGAGCGGACTGAATAGAGCTGCACCATGGGGCCCCAGACGGCGTGTTCCTGCAGTGTGGCCGGCAGTTCCAGGTGGTCGGGGCAAACCACCAGGGCGCCTTCGGAACGGCTCTCAAGGCGGTCCACCACGGCCTCGACCGCGATCCGGTGCCAGCCCAGCGGCAGGTCGCCCGGCAATTCCAGGTCGACCCGCACCACGGGCGCACCGGCCACCTCGCGGGAGGCGGCGCCATCGGCCACCACTTCGTAGGACAACGGTGGCCGGCCGCCACCGAAGGCCGGATCGTCATCAAATGTGACATATATCACAGTTTTCGCACCCTGCGGCAGGTGCAACGGCAGACTGAACGAAGCCCCCGCCCGCACCACGGTGGTGGGCGGCACCAGTTGGCTCCAGGCCAGGTCATCGGCGCAATCAAGTGACGCCTGCACCTGCCCTGGGGTGTCGGCCGGCACGCCCAGCGCGCCCAACACGGCCTTGATGGTCAGGGCGGACACTCGTTTTGGCTCGCCCCGCCAGTTGGTGTAGTCGGTGGTGACGCCGTACTTGCGGGCTAGTTCAGTCAGCTGTAACGAGGGGGTGGGGCCTTCGCCGCGCAGGGACGCCAGGAAGCGTGCCCTGGGCGAGTCTTGACTTGTCATGGCCTTAGACTAGCCCGCCGCCTTTGCCGGTTGATGGGCCCTTCTTGGCCCCTGTTTGGGCCGGTAGCGAAGGGCTGAGCGCGCCTCCGGACCGGCCCGCCCGGCGCGGGTGATAATAGGCCGGTGTTCGCCAAGCAGACCCTGCGCGCGGGCCTTGTGCTGCCCGGCGGGCGCTACCTGGCGGAGGAGCCACTGGCGCAGGGCGGCAACGGCGAAGTCTGGGTTGGCCTGGACGTCAAGACCGGCCGCCGGGTGGCGCTGAAGACCCTGCGCCCGGTGCGGGCCGTGGATGAACGCGCCGTCGAAGCCTTCAAGGCGGAGGCGACGGCCGCCTTGGCTGTACATCACCCCGCCGTGGTACGCACCTACCAGTACGTGCCCGATGACGACGGGCCGGGCGTCATCGTGCAGCAACTTGTGCGCGGGGTCTCCTTGGCGTCCGAGGTGCGGCGTCAGGGCCCGATGGCGCCCGCCCGGGCACTACGGCTGCTGGCCCAGATTGCGCGGGGCCTGCGGGCTATTCACCTGGCGGGCTATGTGCACCGGGACGTCTCCACTGTCAACATCGTGTTGGAGCCGCAGGACCGGCCGGTCTTGATCGACTTCGGCATCGCCACGCCGATCGGCTCCCAGGTTGTGACGTTGGACATGTTGATTCCGGGCAACCCGGATTACCTGGCGCCCGAGCTGGCCCGGGGCAAACCGGCCACCGAGGTGGCGGACATCTATTCGCTGGGCATTGTGCTGCTCGAATGCCTGATGGGCACCAAGCCGTTCACCGGCATGACGCCGGAACTGATCGCCACCGCCCACGTGTTGCGGCCGGCCCCGGCCGCGCCCAGCACGCTGCCGGCGGACCTCAGGGCTTTCATCGCCTTGATGGTGGACAAGGACCCGACCCGCCGGCCGGCCAACGCCTTGGCGGTGGCGCGGCTGATGGAGACTTGGGCCCACCAACTGGGTGTGTTGCGGTCCGCGGGTGCTGCGGCGGGCGGTTGAGCCGGCCCGGCTAGTTCGTCGTGTAGCTCTTGGCGTACTCGCCCCAGTGACCCCAACTGAGGCGCACCATGCCCCACTCGGGCAGGCCAAGCAGCGCGTTGTAGACGATGTAGACGCCCACCACCAGGCACAACACGGCGGCCGCGAGGGCGATGATGCCGATAATCAACTGGACCAGCTTCTTGTGCGAGGTGATGACGCAGATCAGGCCGAACAGCAGCGCCGCCACCCCGGCCAACAGGATGATCACACCCAGGTTGAGGTACTGGTTGATGGCGCCGTGCAGTTGGGTTTCCGTCCAGCGGGGTGCCCCGTCGCAGTACTTCTCGTAGAGGTCGCGCGCCTCCAAGTAGCGCTTGGCGCCGTAGCCACCGCAGCCCAGCGAGATCAGGCCGGCCAGGAGCGACATGATGGCGAACTGGCGCTTCTTCTTGGCTGAGGGCTCCGGCTTGGCGGCCTTGGTGGCTTTGGCTGGATTCTTGCGGCGGCGGGTGGGGGGCACGGCCGTGGCCGTCTCGGCCGGCGCAGGAGGTGCGGCCGGGGCGATGGCCGGTTGCATCGGCGTCTCCTCCACGAGTCAGGGCAATGGGCTGCTTCAAAGGTTACCGAACCGGCGCCGGGCCTGTCAGACGCGCCCTGCCAGATGGCCTGTCAGACGGCCTGCCTAATGGCCTGTCAGGCGGGCCCTGCGCGGCGCGGCAGCTTGAACGCCCCCAACCGGGCTGGCTAGCGTAAAGGCGTGAGTGGCGAGACGCTGGATATACCGATCGATCAGCCCGATTTCCCTGTGCCGCCACCCCTGTCCAGCCACGGCCCAGCCCGCGTCATTTCGCTTTGCAACCAAAAGGGCGGGGTGGGCAAGACCACCACCGCCGTCAACCTAGGCGCCGCCCTGGCCGAATACGGCCGCCAGGTGCTGATCGTGGACTTTGACCCGCAGGGCTCGGCCTCGGTGGCCCTGGGCGTGGCCCCAAAGGAGGACCAGGCCACCGTTTATGACGCCCTGATGCACTCCGACACCAAGGTGACGGACATCATCCGCCACACCTCTACCTCGGGCCTGGACGTGGCGCCGGCCAACATCGACCTTTCGGCGGCGGAGGTCCAGTTGGTGGGCGAAGTGGCCCGGGAAAACACTTTGACCCGCATGTTGCGTCCGGTCACGGACTTGTATGACGTCATCTTGATCGACTGCCAGCCGTCGCTGGGCCTGCTGACCGTCAACGCCCTGACCGCCTCCCATGGCGTGCTGATCCCCTTGGAAACCGAGTACTTCGCCTGGCGCGGCGTGGCCCTACTGGTGGACACCATCGACAAGGTGGCGGACCGGCTGAACCCGCGCCTCAAGATCGACGGCATCGTGGCCACCATGGTTGACTCCCGCACGCTGCATTCGCGCGAGGTGCTGCAGCGGGTCCACGAGGCCTTCGGCGACCGTGTTTTCGAGACGGTGATCGCCCGCACGGTCAAGTTCCCGGATTCTTCAATTGCGTCCGCCTCAATCCTCAGCTTCGCCCCCAACCATCCCGGGGCGCAGGCCTACCGCCGCCTGGCGCGCGAACTGGTGGCGCGGGGCGATGCCGCCTAATTCAGCCGGTACCACCCGAGTCGAGCCCTTCTCCGTCTCCCTAGACGTCTTCGAGGGCCCATTTGATCTGCTGATCTCGCTGATCGCCAAGCACAAGCTGGACATCACCGAGATTGCCCTGGCGGAGGTGACGGATGACTTCATCGCCTATATCCGGGCCCAGGGGGACGACTGGTCGCTCAGCCAGGCCAGTGAGTTCCTGGTGGTGGCCGCCACCCTGCTGGATCTGAAGGCGGCCTCATTGCTGCCGGGCGGCCTGGCCGAATCGGAGGACCTGGAGCTGCTGGAGGCCAGGGACCTGTTGTTCGCCCGGCTGCTGGAATACCGGGCCTTCAAACAGTTGGCGGCCTCGCTCCAGGCCCGCCTGGCCGAACAGGCCACCCATGTGCCGCGCTCCGTCACATTGGAGCCGCAGTTCGCCGGCCTGCTGCCGGATCTGGTCTGGTCGATCGGCCCGGCCCAACTGGCAGCCATCGCCGCCGCCGTGCTCAGCCGCGAACCGGCGGCCCGGGAATTGACCTTCGAGCACCTGCACGCCCCGGCCGTTTCGGTGGCGGAACAGGCCGAGGTGTTGAGCGAACGGCTGGCCCGCCGGGGCCAGGCCACCTTCCGGGATCTGGTGGCCGATGCCGCCGGAGCCCTCAACGTCATCGTGGCCCGTTTCGTGGCGCTGCTTGAGTTGTTTCGGGCCGGCGCCGTCTCCTTCACCCAGGTGGAGGCGTTGGGCGAACTGACCGTGCACTGGACCGGCGGCGGCGAGCCGGTCACGATTTCGGAGGAGTTCGAGGAATGACCGAACCGGTAGGGGCGCAAGAACAGCGGCCGCAGGCCGCCCTGGAGGCCATCTTGATGGTGGTAGACCAACCGGCCTCGACCACCGACCTGGCGATCGCCATCGGCCGCCCGGTAGAAGAGACCGAACGGCTGTTGATCGACCTGGCGGCCTCCTACCGGGGTCACGGCCCGGACGGCCTGGTGCGCGGCTTCGAACTGCGCGAAGTGGGTGGCGGTTGGCGCTTCTATTCGCATCCGGACCACGCCGAGGTGGTGTCGCGCTTTGTCCGCGAAGGCATCACGACGCGCCTGACCCAGGCGGCGTTGGAAACCCTGGCGGTGGTGGCCTACAAGGGACCGATCAGCCGTGGGCGGATCGGCGCTGTGCGCGGCGTCAACGTCGAATCGGTTATGCGCACGCTGGTCAGCCGCGGTCTGGTAGAGGAAGCGGGGGTGGAGGAAGAGACCGGCGCGGTGCTCTACGCCACGACGCCGCTTTTCCTTGAACGCATGGGGATGACTAGCCTGGATGAGCTTGAACCGCTGGCGCCGCACCTGCCCAGCGGCCAAGAACTAGCCGAGATCCAGGAACAGTTGGAGCCATGAGCCAGCCGCGCAGCAAAGCCCAAGAACCGCCCTATGACGCCGATGGCGTCCGCCTGCAGAAGGTGTTGGCCGATGCCGGCTTGGGCTCCCGCCGCGCCTGTGAGGGCATCATCCAGGCCGGCCGGGTGACGGTCGATGGCGTCCGCGTGCGCGAGTTGGGCCTGCGGGTGGATCCCTCCCGGCGGCGCATCGAGGTGGACGGCCTACCGGTGGAAACCGACGTCAACAAGGTCACAGTGGCCCTGAACAAGCCGGCCGGGGTGGTTTCGACCCAGGATGATCCGGAAGGCCGGCCGACAGTGATGGACTTCGTCCAGGGCCGCCCGGAACGCCTGTTCCATGTCGGCCGCCTGGATGCCGAAACCGAGGGCTTGTTGCTGCTGACCAATGACGGCGACCTGGCCAACTGGCTGACGCACCCGTCACACGAGGTGCCTAAGACCTACCTGGCGACGGTGGAAGGGAAGGTGGCACCCGGCATCGGGAAGCGCCTGAAGGCCGGCCTCGAACTGGAGGACGGCCCGGCCCAGGTGGACGCCTTCCGTATCGTGGACCAGATTCCCGGCTACACCATGGTCGAGGTGGTGTTGCACGCCGGGCGTAACCGCATTGTGCGGCGGCTGTTCGATGCCGTGGGCCACCCGGTGACGCGGCTGGTGCGCACGCGCGTCGGGCCGATCGCCCTGGGGGACCTGAAGGTGGGCCGCACCCGTGTGTTGTCGCAGGTGGAGGTCGCGTCGCTGAAGAAGGCGGCCGGCCTGTGAGCGCCTTGCCGGCCGGCGCGGCGGTGGGCGCCACCGTGGGCCCGGTCCACGTGGTAGGCACCGGCCTAATCGGCACGTCGGTGGCGTTGTCGCTGGTGGGACACGGTGTAGAGGTCACATTGGAGGACCCCTCCCCCACGGCTCTGGCCGTGGCGGAGCAGGTGGGTGGCGGCCGGCCGCGGCAAGTGTCCGATGCCGCCCCGGCCCTTGTGGTGGTGGCCGCGCCGCCGGATGTGGCGGCCGCCGTAGTGGCGGCCCAGTTGGAGCGTTTCCCTGAGGCCGTGGTGACGGACGTGGCCTCGGTCAAGGCCGTGGTCTTGGCCGAATTGGCGGTGCTGGGGGCGGATCTGACCAGGTATGTGGGCTCGCACCCGATGGCGGGCCGGGAGAAGGGCGGCCCGGCCTACGCTTCGGCCGATCTGTTCATGGGCCGGCCTTGGGTGATCGCGGCCCCACCGCAAGCCCGCCCGGAAGCGGTGTTGGCGGTACGCCACCTGGCCACCGACGCCGGCGCCATGGTCATTTTCATGGAGGCGGCCCAGCATGACCTGGCGGTGGCGCTGGTCAGCCACGTGCCGCAGGTGGTCTCCACCCTGACGGCGGCCCGCCTGGCCGAGGCCGAGCCGGCCGCGCTGGACCTGGCCGGCGGCGGCCTGCGGGACGTCACCCGTATCGCCAAGTCCGATCCCACCTTGTGGAGCGCCATCCTGGTGGGCAACGGCCCGGCCGTGGCGGGTGTGCTCAAGGCGCTGCGGGCGGACCTGGACCGCGCCATCGCCGCCCTGGAGTTGGGGGCCGGTGAGGCCACGCTGGGCCGGGCGGTCCTGGAACTGGCCGGGCTGCTGGGCGAAGGCAACGCGGGCGTTGAACGCATCCCCGGCAAACACGGCGGGGCGCGCACGGTGTTCGACCAGGTGACGGTGATGGTGCCGGATAAGCCGGGCGAACTGGGCCGGCTGTTCGGCGAAATGGGCACGCTGGGTATCAACCTGGAAGACCTGCAACTGGAACACGGTGCAGGGCAGTTGGTGGGTTTGGCCACTATCTCGGTCCAGGCCGGCCTGGGGGCCAGGTTGGCGGCGGGCTTGGAGGCCCAAGGATGGAGGATTCTGCGGTGACGGCTTCACTGGTGATAGCGATCGACGGCCCTTCCGGTGCCGGCAAGTCAACCGTCTCGAAGGAACTGGCCCGGCGGCTGGGCCTGGCCTACTTCGACACCGGCGCGATGTACCGGGCGGCGGCCGTTTGGCTGGAGCGGCACGGCGCCCTGGACCAACCGGAGGCGATGCCGGCCCTGATCGATGGGATGCCGCTGGAACTGAACTTGGACCCGGACGCCCAGCGTTTTGTGCTGGGCGGTGACGACATCACGGCGTTGATCCGCACCACGGAGGTTTCCACCTACGTTTCCAAGGTCTCTACCTGCCTGGGGGCCCGCGACGTGCTGGTGGCCTGGCAGCAGCGGGTGGTGGCCCGGGAGCGGACGGCCGCCGGTTGGTCGGAGGGCCGCGGCGTGGTGGCTGAGGGCCGCGACATCACCACGGTGGTGGCGCCCGATGCCGAGGTGCGGGTTCTGCTGACGGCCTCCGAGGCCGCCCGGCTGGCCCGCCGGGCCTTGGAGGTGCACGGCAAGGCGGATGCGGCCGCCATCGCCGCCACCACCGACCAGGTGGTGCGCCGCGACCGGGACGATTCAACCGTGGCCCGGTTTATGGACGCCCCGCCCGGAGTGACCGTGGTGGACTCGTCCAACCTGACCATCGAACAGACCGTCCGGGCCATCCTGGACCTGATTCCGGGGTGATGGACCGTGGCCCCAAACCGACGCAAGTTGCCCAGCCGTTTCCAGGCCGGCTGGTCCCGCGCCCTGTGCCGTTTCCTGTCCCACACCTACGTGTCGCGCCGCGTCACCGGGCGCGAGTTCATCCCGGCCAAAGGGCCGGTCATCTTGGCCGGCAACCACGCCGGCCTGGTGGATGGGCCACTGGTGTTGGGCGCCTCCAGCCGGGGCGTCCATTTCATCATCAAGTTCGCCCTGTCGCGCGGCCTGGGTGGCAAGATCCTGCTGGCGGCCGGGCAGGTGCCGTTGGGCAAGGATTCGGGCCGCGAAGCCCTGGCCACCTGCCTTGACCTGCTGAAAGACGGCCGTGTGGTGGGCATCTTCCCCGAGGGCAGCCGCGGGGACGGCCGCATGGCGCAAATTCATCCCGGGGTAGGCTGGCTGGCGGTCCACTCCGGCGCGCCGGTCATCCCGTTCGCCTGCCTGGGGACGCGCCGGCAGGGCGAGTCGATCCGTAAGCTGCCGCCGTTCCGGCGCAAGCTGGCGGTGGTGTTCGGGCCCGCCATCGACTTGGCGCTGGACCCGGCCCTGCCCACGCGGGACCGGATCGGCCAGGCTCTCGGCGTGATCGGCCCCGCCTTGGCCGCCCACGTGGCGGCCGCCCAAGAGGCGACGGGTCTCTACCTGCCCACGGACAGTGGCAGAAAGGAAGAGATGGTATGAGCGAGGCCGAAGCCCTGCGCTCTGCCCTTGCCGCCTACGATCTGGACGAGGCCGATCTGGCGCTGCTCGATGGCGCGGAGGGCACCCCGGCGGAACCGGGCGAAACCTCGATCGGCACCCTCGCCATCGTCGGCCGTCCCAACGTGGGCAAATCCACCCTGGTGAACCGCGTCATCGGGCGCCGCCAGGCGGTGGTGCAGGACACCCCGGGGGTGACGCGCGACCGGGTGTCGTATCCGGCCGAATGGGCCGGGCGCCAGTTCGCGGTGGTGGACACGGGCGGCTGGGAGATCGACGTGGCCGGCATCCACGCGGCCGTGGCCGAACAGGCCGAACTGGCCATCTCGTTGGCCGATGCCGCGGTGCTGGTGGTGGACACCACTGTTGGCGCCACCGATACCGACCAGGGCATGGTGGAACTGCTGCGGCGCAGCGGCAAGCCGGTGGTCCTGGCCGCCAACAAGGTCGATGACCAGCGCGGGGAGGCGGACGCGGCGGCCCTGTGGAACCTGGGGCTGGGTGAGCCGTTTCCGGTTTCGGCCCTGCACGGCCGCGGGGTGGGTGACCTGCTCGATGCCGCCGTGGCGGCTTTGGAGGCGGCCGCCGGTGGCGGTGAGAAGCTGACGGATGCACCCGGTGTGCGCCGGGTGGCCCTGGTGGGCCGGCCCAATGTGGGCAAGTCTTCGCTGCTGAACCGCCTGGCCGGGGCGGAGCGGGCCGTGGTGGACCCGCTGGCCGGCACCACGCGCGACCCGGTCGATGAGCTGGTTCAACTAGACGGCCGGCCTTGGCGGCTGGTGGACACGGCCGGCATCCGGCGGCACGTGGCCAGGACTTCAGGGGCGGACTTCTACGCCTCACTGCGCACCCAGGCCGCATTGGAACGGGCCGAGGTGGCGGTGGCGCTGATTGACGCCGGCCAGCCGATCTCGGAACAGGATGTGCGGATTCTCCAGTTGGTCGAAGAGTCCGGCCGGGCTTTGGTGGTGGCGCTGAACAAGTGGGACCTGGTGGACGAGGACCGGCGCTACTACCTGGAACGTGAAGTCGAGAAGGACCTGGCGCCGTGGGCCTGGGCGCCGCGGGTCAACATCTCGGCGTTGACCGGCCGGCGGGTGGACCGCCTGGTGGGCGCCCTCGACACGGTCTTGGCGGCCTGGGACCGGCGTATCCCCACTGGCCAGTTGAACTCGTTCTTGGGCGAGGTGGTGGCGGCCACGCCCCACCCGGTGCGCAGCGGCAAGCAGCCGCGCATCCTGTTTGCCACCCAGGCGGCTTCACGCCCGCCGCGGTTTGTGCTTTTTGCCTCCGGTTTCTTGGAGGCGCCCTACCGGCGCTTCTTGGAACGCTGCCTGCGGGAGAACTTCGACTTCACCGGCACGCCCCTGCAGCTCTCGGTGCGCGTGCGCGAAAAGCGCAAGCGCTGACCCGCTCCCACCTGCCTCCGCTCAACCCCTAACCCCCCACCCCCAACCCCCCCCTCGCGAGAGTACGGTTGTGTAGGCCGTTCGCTCTGAGCGAAACACATTTGCGCAGGTCAAAGCGTTGCCCGATTTTGCCCTAGCTACATAACCGTACTCTCGTGAGGGAGGGGAGAGAGGGCGCGGGGGTGGGCCGAGGCGTAGACCTCGCGCAGGGTGTCCGGGCTGACCTTGGTGTAGATCTGGGTGGTGGTGACCGAGGAATGGCCCAGCAGTTCTTGGACCACTCTGATGTCCGCCCCACCCTGCAGCAGGTGGGTCGCAAAGGAATGCCGCAAGGTGTGCGGCGAGATGGCCTCTTCCGCCAGTTCGGCCCGCACCGCCGCTGCCCGCACCGCCCGCCAAGCGCCCTGGCGCCCAAGACGCCCGCCGCGCCCGCCCAGAAAGACCGCCGGCGTGCCGCGCCCGTGCGCCGCCAACGCCGGCCGGCCCCGCACCAGATAGGCCTCCAGTGCCAAACGGGCGTAGGCACCCACCGGCACTAGCCGCTCCTTGGAGCCCTTGCCGAACAGCCGCACCGCCGGGTGCGGGCCGGCCAGGTCAAGGTCATCGACATCCAGTCCTACGGCCTCTGAAATCCGCGCGCCGGTGCCGTACAGGAACTCCAGCAGCGCCCGGTCCCGCAGCGCCGTGGCCTCCTCCCCCACGCCGGCCTGGGACAACAGCCGCTCCACCTCGTGCACGGTCAGGGCCTTGGGCAGGTGTAGCCCGGCGGACGGCGGCTTGATGGCACTGGACGGGTCGACTTCGGTCCAGCCTTCGGCGGCGGCGAAGCGGTGGAAGCCGCGCACCGCCACCACTGCCCGGGCGGCCGATGACGCGGCCAACCCCGGTCCGTCGCCCTCGCCGCGCAGGTACCGCAGGTAGGCGGCCACATGACCTTGCGCTGCGGCCTTGACTTCGGTCACGCCCTGGGCGGTCAGAAACTCCACATAGCGGGTCAGGTCGCGCCGGTAGGCCGTCAGGGTGGCGGCGGCCAGGCCCTTCTCTACCCGCACATGCGCTAGATAGATCTCAAGGGCGCGTTCCAGTTTCATGGGACCAATACTGCCCGCCTTGGGCCCGCGGCCACTAGTATTGGGCACCATGTCAAACGCCCTAATTTGGTCCTCTATTGATGATCGTGCTGTCGCCACCGCCAAGGCCCTTGCGGCCGATGCCGTTGAGAAGGCCGGCAGCGGCCACCCCGGCACCGCCATTTCTCTGGCCGGCGCCGCCTACCTGCTGTTCCAGCGCCTGATGACCCATGACCCGGCCACGCCGGACTGGCTGGGCCGGGACCGCTTTGTGCTGTCCTC
Organism: Bifidobacteriaceae bacterium; assembly: GCA_031272885.1. Classification (GTDB taxonomy): domain Bacteria; phylum Actinomycetota; class Actinomycetes; order Actinomycetales; family WQXJ01; genus JAISSX01. The sequence goes on from JAISSX010000001.1 coordinate 54,922, forward strand.
CGGCCACACCTCGATCATGCTCTACAACCAGCTTTACCTGGCCGGTTACGGCCTGACGCTGGATGATCTGAAGTCGCTGCGCACGGCCGGTTCGCTTACGCCCGGTCACCCCGAATGGGGTCTGACGGCCGGCGTCGAGATGTCGACCGGCCCGCTGGGCCAGGGCCTCGCCTCGGCCGTCGGTATGGCCATGGCCGCCCGCCGCGAGCGGATTCTGTTCGATCCCGATGCCGCCCCCGGCACCAGCCCCTTCGACCACACCATCTGGGTGGTGGCCGGCGAGGGCGACCTGGAGGAAGGCATCACGGCCGAGGCCTCATCCCTGGCCGGCACCCAGAAGCTGGGCAACCTGGTGGTGTTGTTCGACGAGAACCGCATCTCGATCGAAGGCAACACCAATGTGGCCTTCACTGAAGACGTGCTGGCCCGCTACGAGGCCTACGGCTGGCACACCGCCACGGTCGATTGGACGGCCGGCGGCGCCTACCACGAAGACTATGAGGGCCTCTACCAGGCCCTGGCCGCGGCCAAGGCCCAGACCGACGCCCCCACCCTGGTGCGTGTCCGCACCATCATCGGCTGGCCCTCGCCCACCAAGCAGAACACCGGCGGCATCCACGGTTCCAAGCTGGGCACCGAAGAGGTGGCCGGCCTGAAGCAGGCCCTTGGCCTTGATCCCGCCAAGAGCTTCGATGTGCCCGATGACGTGCTGGCCCACACGCGCGAGGCCCTCGCCCGCGGTGCGGCCGCCAAGGCCGAGTGGGAGAAGGGCTTCCAGGCCTGGCGGGCGGCCAACCCGGAGCGGGCCGTCCTGCTGGAGCGCCTGTTGGCACACCAGTTGCCGGCCGACATCGAGCAGGCCCTGCCGGTGTTCGAGGCCGGCAGTTCGGTCGCCACCCGGGCCGCCTCGGGCCAGGTGCTGACCGCCCTGGGCGCGGTGCTGCCGGAACTGTGGGGCGGCTCGGCCGACCTGGCGGGTTCGAACAACACCTCGATGAAGGGTGAGACGTCGTTCCTGCCGGACAGCCCAACTGGGCGGACGATCCACTTCGGCATCCGCGAGCACGCCATGGCCGCCATCATGAACGGCATCGCCCTGCACGGCCCCACCCTGCCGTACGGCGGCACCTTCCTGGTCTTCAGCGACTACATGCGCGGCGCGGTCCGCCTGAGCGCCCTGATGGGCCTGCCGGTGACCTACGTTTGGACGCACGATTCGATCGGCGTGGGTGAGGACGGCCCTACCCACCAGCCGGTAGAGCACTTGGCCGCCCTGCGTGCCATCCCGGGCCTGGACGTGGTGCGCCCGGCGGACGCCAACGAGACGGCTTGGGCTTGGCGTCACATCCTGGCCCGGCGCAAGCCGGCCGGCCTCATCCTGAGCCGCCAGAACCTGCCCGTGCCGGATCGCGCGGCGGAGGGCCTGGCGGACGCGGTGGACCTGTGCGCCGGCGCCTACATCCTGGCCGATTCGTCGCTGCCCACCCTGGACGTCATCCTGTTGGCCTCCGGTTCGGAGGTGCAGTGGGCGTTGGCCGCCCGTGACATCCTGTGCCGTGAGGGCGTTGGCGCCCGCGTGGTGTCGGTGCCGTGCCTGGAGTGGTTCGCCGAACAGCCGGCTTCGTACAAAGAGAACGTGTTGCCGGCCGCCGTCAAGGCCCGCGTCTCGGTGGAGGCCGGGTTGGCGGCGCCGTGGCGCGGCTTGGTGGGCGATGCCGGCGTGTCGGTGTCGGTGGAGGCCTTCGGTGAGTCGGCCCCGGCCGGCTACCTGTTCGACAAGCACGGTTTCACGGCCGAAGGCGTGGCCGCGGCCGCCCGCCAGTCGATCGCGCAGGCTGCCGCCAAGTGACGTTACCGCCGGCGGCGGCGGGCAACCCGCTGCTCGATCCAACCGACCGCAGGGTGCCGGTCATTCCTGGCCCCTGCGGCCTGGTGGTGTTCGGCGCCACCGGCGACCTAGCCCGGCGCAAGATCCTGCCGGCCCTGTATGACCTAGCCAACCGCGGCTTGCTGCCGGCCGGTTTTGCGATCACGGGCTTTGCCCGCCGCGAGCAGTCCACCGAGGACTTCATCCGCCACACCCACGCGGCCGTGGCCAGCGCCGCCCGCACCCCGTTCCGCCAGCGGGTCTGGGAGCAGTTGGCCGGGTCGATCCGATACGTCTCGGGCGACGTGGCGGACCCTGAGGCGTACGGCCGGTTGCGTCAGGCGGTCGAAGCGGCCGATGCCGCGCAGGGCACCGGCGGTAACCGCGCCTTCTACCTGTCGGTACCGCCGGGGGTCTTTCCAGTGGTGTGTAAACACCTGGCGGCCTCGGGCCTAGCCGGACCGGGCGCCATCGGGCCAGAACCGGCGGAAGGCTCCGAAGGCAAGCCTTGGCACCGGGTGGTGATCGAAAAGCCGTTCGGCCGCGACGGGGCCTCGGCCGAGGCGCTGGATGCCACCTTGGGGCAGGTTTTCCCGCCGGAGGCGATTTTCCGCATCGACCACTATCTGGGTAAGGAGACGGTGCGCAACATCGTGGTGTCGCGCTTCGCCAACCAGTTGTTCGAGCCCCTGTGGAACTCGCACTACGTTGATCACGTCCAGATCACCATGGCCGAGAACCTTGGGGTCGGCTCACGCGGCGGCTACTACGACGGCATCGGCGCCACGCGGGACGTGTTGCAGAACCACCTGCTGCAACTGTTGGCGCTGGTGGCGATGGAGCGGCCGGCCAGTTTCGGCGCAGCCGATCTGCGCCGGGAGAAGGAACGGGTGCTGGCGGCGGTGCGGCTGGACGGCCCGGTTGGGGAGGCCGCCGTGCGCGGCCAGTACGTGGCCGGCTGGCAGGGCAATATCGCGGTGCGCGGCTTCCTGGAGGAGGACGGCATCCCGGATGATTCGCGCACGGAGACCTATGGCGCGGTCAAACTGGCGGTGGACACGCCCAGGTGGGAGGGCACGCCGTTCTACCTGCGCACCGGCAAGCGCCTGGGTCGGCGCGTCACCGAGATCGCGGTGGTGCTGCGGCGGCCCGATGACGGCTGCCCGCCCGGGTTGGACGCCGAATACCTGGGTGCCAACGCGGTGGTCTTCCGCATCCAGCCGGACGAAGGCATGACGCTGCGGATCGGCGCCAAGGTGCCCGAAACGACGCTGGAGGTGCGGGACGTGACGATGGATTTCGCCTTCGGCCACGCCTTCACCGAGGCCCTGCCAGAGGCCTACGAGCGGCTGATCCTGGACGTCCTGTTGGGCAACGACCCGCTGTTCCCGCGGGCCACCGAGGTGCGCGAGTCGTGGCGCGTCATCGACCAGGTGGAGCAGTACTGGGCGTCGCTCCCGGACGGCCCGGAACCGTATGAGGCCGGCACCTGGGGGCCGGCGGGCGCGGCCCAGTTGCTGGCCCGCGACGGACGGGTTTGGAGGCGGCCATGATTGTGCCGATGTACGCCACCACTTCGGCGCAGGTGGTGACCAAGCTGGTGGAGGTGCGCGAGGAGGGCGGGGTTAGCGCCCTGGGCCGGGTCTTGACGCTGGTGATCCACTGCCCGCCCGCCGAGATTGAGGCCTCGGTGCAGTCCGCCAACTCGGCCTCGATGGAGCATCCCTGCCGCATCATCCTGGTGACGGCGGAAGACCCGGAGGGCCCGCCGGCCATGGACGCCCAGATCCGGGTGGGGTCCGATGCCGGCGCCTCCGAGGTGGTGGTGCTCAGGGTGCGCGGCGAGCCGGGCGAACACCTGGATGCCGTGGTCACTCCCCTGTTGCTGCCGGACACGCCTGTGGTGGTGTGGTGGCCGGCCGGGCGGCCGGACGTGCCGGCCGAGTCCCCGCTGGGGCGGTTGGCGGAGCGGCGCATCACAGACGCCCAGCGGTCCGGCGAGCGGATGGCGGCCCTGCACCAACTGGCGGAGGGCTACCGGCCGGGCGACACCGACCTGGCCTGGACCCGGCTGACGCCGTGGCGGGCCGAACTGGCGGCGGCGCTGTCGATTCCGCCGCGCGAACGGGTCACCTCCGCCACTGTCAGCGGCCCGGCCGGGCCTTCGACCGACCTGATGGCGGTGTGGCTGGGGACGCGCTTGGGTGTACCGGTGCGCTGCACGGTTTCGACCACCGACTACATCAACTCGGTGGCGTTGCACCGGGCCGGCGGCGGACGGCTGCTGTTGGACAAGGAGAACCAAGAGACGGGGGCGCGGCTGCGCATCACCGACCAGCCGGACCGGGTGGTGGCGTTGGGCCGGCGCTCCCGGGCGGAGTCGCTGGCCGAGGAGTTGCGGCGGCTTGAGCCCGATGTCGCGTACGGCAACCTGGTGACGCAGAACCTGCCGGTTTTCCTGGCCAAACAGGCGGCGGCGTAGGGGCGCCTGGGCGTCTGTCAGCAAAAATGCCTGTTCAGGGGTGCCCTTCGGCCGGTAACCGGGCTACTATGGAAGACGTGGAATCGAGGGTGCTTCCACGAGCGCAGTACCTATAAGCAGTATCAACCAGCCTGGGGCGGGCTAACGTCGGCACGCCTCCGGATCACCTACTCAACGAAGAAGTTGACATGAAAGAAAAGCTCTTCCCTCCAAACGAGCGCATGCCTATGTGGCTCGCCATCGCCTTCACCGTCGTTGCTTCGATTCCGTTCGGCGCCTGGCTCCACTCCTTTAGCCTGCCGCTGTTCGTCTCCTTCGCCGTGTGGGGTCTCTACTTCGTCTTCGGGGCCAACATTCAGGGTGCGGTCAAGGTCATCATCCCTTGCTTCATGGCGGGTGGTTTCGGCGCCATGCTGGTGCAGATGTTCGCCATGGCCCTGGTGAAGGCCTTCGGCTCCAGCTTTGCCGCGTCGTTCTTCCCTGGCACGCTGGATAAGGGCGACTGGGGCATCATCATCGCCTACTTCATCGGTTTCTGCGTGGTGGTGGGGTCGATGGTCTTTGTGCCGTTGTTCCAGCAGGGCACCCTGGCCTTCTACACCGGCATCGCGCTGACCCTTGGCATCATCTTCCTCGGCTTTGGTGGTGCCTGGCTGGGCAACCCGGACAACGCCTACGCTATGGCGTTCGCGTCCTACATCCACGCCGTGATCGCCATGATCCTGGGCTGCGCCCTGGGCTGGCTGTCGGTCTTCCTCAACGGCGCCAAGCCGCCGGCCGAGGCTCCCGCCAGCTAATCGAGGTTGGTTGATCGTCCCCGGGCGGTCGGCTGAGTTAGTCAGCCGGCTGTCCGGTGGGCATTGCGCAGGATGGCGCGGATGCGCTCCAACCGCTCCGCCACCTGGCGCTCGTAGCCGCGATCGGACGGTAGGTAGTACTGGGTGCCGTCCAAGCCATCGGGCGCATAGACCTGTGGCGCGACGGCGTGTGGCGCGTCATGCGCGTACTGGTAGCCGTCCCCGTGCCCCAACCGCGCTGCGCCCGCGTAGTGGGCGTCGCGCAGATGCGCCGGCACCTGGCCGGCCTTGCCCTCCCTGACGTCCGCCAGGGCGGCCTCAATGCCAAGGTAGGCGGCGTTCGACTTAGGCGCGGTGGCCAGGTGGACCACGGCCTCGGCCAGGATGATGCGGCCTTCAGGCATGCCCACCAACTGGACGGCCTGGGCCGCCGCCACCGCCGTCTGCAGGGCGGAGGGGTCCGCCATGCCCACGTCCTCGGCCGCCAGGATCATCAGGCGGCGGGCGATGAAGCGTGGGTCCTCCCCCGCCTGGATCATGCGCGCCAGGTAGTGCAGGGCGGCGTCCACGTCAGAGCCGCGCACCGACTTGATGAAGGCGCTGATGACGTCGTAGTGCTGGTCGCCGTCGCGGTCGTACTGCACCACCGCCACGTCGATGGCCCGCTCGATGTGCGCCAACGTGACGGTGGGGGCGCCATCGGCCACCGAGTCTTCCAAGGCGGTGCCGGCCGCCGCCTCCAGGATGGTCAGCGCCTTGCGGGCATCCCCGCCGGCCAGCCGCACCAGCGCCTCGCGGGCCGCCGGGTCCAGGGTGACCGTGCCGGCCAGGCCGCGCTCATCCGCCACCGCCCGGTCCACCAGTTGCCCGATGTCGCCATCGGCCAGCGGTTCCAGGGTCAACAGCAGCGAGCGGGACAGCAGCGGCGTGATGACACTGAAGGACGGATTCTCGGTGGTGGCCGCCACCAGGGTGACGGTCCGGTTCTCCACCGCCGGCAGCAGGGCGTCCTGCTGTGACTTGGAGAAACGATGCACCTCGTCGATGAACAAGACGGTCTCTTGGCCGCCTAAGGCCAGGCGGCGTTTGGCGGCGTCGATGACGGCCCGGATGTCCTTGACGCCGGCGTTGACGGCCGAAACCTCCTCGAAAGCCCGGCCCGAGCCGCGCGCCACCAGGTAGGCCAGGGTGGTCTTACCGGTGCCGGCGGGCCCCCACAGGATGACGGACGATGGCGCCGCCCGGCCGGCGGCGGTGGTGGCCGGCTCGATCAGCCGCCGCAGCGGCGAGCCGTCCGCCAGCAGGTGCGTTTGCCCTGTGAATTCGCCCACAGTGCGGGGGCGCATCCGCACGGCCAGAGGCGCGCGCGGGTCAACCCTGTCATCCCCAGGTAGGGGTTGTTGGGCGTCGAACAGGTCCATTGGGATCAGCCTACCGATAAGGACCACGCTAGCCTTGAGGGCATGTTCAGCCGTCTGGCCCAGGCCATCATCCGCCACCCGCTGATGTGCATCACGTCCTGGGTTGTTCTCACCGCCCTGGGGTTCATGCTGGCCATGGCCGGCCTGACCGGCGAGGGTCTGTTCGATCGTGTCACTTCGGGCGCGCCGCGCGCCGTCGATTCCGAATCGGCCCAGGCCGACGAGTTGATAGCCGACGCTCAAACCTATTCGCAGCGCATCACGCTGGCCGTCAGCGGGGTCGACCTGGACAACGAGGCCCGCGCCACGGCCGTCTCGGTGGCCTTGACGTCAACCCGGCAGGACTTGGCCAAGCTGCCCGGCATCGCCACCAACGAGGCCGGCATCCCGCTGATCCTGGACCCGTTGAACCCGGCCTTCTGCGCCGACGCCACCACCGAACAGCCGGTCATGTGCACCATCCAGATGCCGCAGTTCCAGTCGCTGCAGGCCGCCGATGGCAACGGCTTCCTGATGACGGTCGACATCGCCCGCGACCTGACCAAGGACGAAGAGGCTCAGGCGGCCGACGCCGTCATCGCCCGGCTGGAACAGGCCGCCCGCGAACTGCCCAGCGAGGTCGAAGGCGTCAGGGCCGAGGTGGGCGGCCAGACCATGATCCTGAACGAGTTGATCAGCCAAATGAAGGCCGATCTCGAGTTCGGCGAACTGGTGGCCCTGCCCATTGCATTGCTGGTGATGATCCTGGTGTTCGGCAGCTTCCTGGCCGCCTCCATGCCGATGATCGGGGCCCTGGCCTCAATCGGCACCACCATGGGCATCCTGTGGGCCTTCACCTACGTGTTCGACCTGCACACCTCGGTCATCAACGTGGTGACCGCCGTTGGGCTGGCCTTGTCGATCGACTATGGCCTGCTGATCGTTTCGCGCTTCAGGGAAGAACTGCGCCGCCAAGGGGCCATGCGGTCCGCCGGCGAGCCTTCGGCCCGGGGCGCCTCCCGTTCCTCCCCGGTGCAGAAGGCCCTGTCTGTCACCATCAAGACGGCCGGGCGCACCGTCTTCTTCAGCGCTCTGACCATCGCAGTGTCGGTGGCCGGCCTAATGGCGTTCAAGCCCAATATTCTGCGCGTGTTCGGCTTCGGTGGCCTGCTGGTGGTGCTGCTGGCGTTGCTGACTGCCACTATCTTGGTGCCGTCGTTGCTGGCGCTGTTCGGCCACCGGCTGACCAAGCCGTCTGTGCTGACCCGCATTCCCGGGTTGAAGTGGGTCTACGGCAAGCTGTCGGACGTGGCTTCCGATGAGGGCGCCTTTTCCAAGCTGGCCGGCCGGGTGCAACGCCGGCCCTGGTGGGTGCTGGGTGGCGTGGTGGTGCTGTTGGTGGCCGTGGCCTGGCCCATCGCCCGCACCGAGATCCGCAACTCGACCACCGAACTGCTGACGGAGGATTCGTCCCAGAAGGCCTTTACCGTGCTGATGGAAGAGCAGTACCCGCTCTACTCCCCCGGCACCATCACCGTCATCACCACCGGCGGCCAGGAATCGGTCGAAGCCCTGGTCCAGGCCACCGAGGAGTGGGCCACTGCGGAGCTGTCGCAGATCCCGAATACTTCGTTGCCCCAGGTGGGCGAGGGCGACGCCTACGTGGTGGCCCAGCCCGGCTACGCCGAGTTGGCCCTGGAAGTGCTCGATGACGACCCGGAGGGTCGGGTGGCCAGGGACGCCGTGGCGGCGGTGCGGGCGGCGGCGCCGGACAACCTGACGGTACTGGTGACGGGGCCGGCTGCCCGGTTGGTCGACTTCGAGGCTCAACTGCGGGAAGGCACGCCGCTGGCCTTCGCCATCGTCGTGTTGGCCGCCTTCGTGTTGTTGTTCCTGATGACCGGTTCGGTGGTGATACCGCTGAAGGCGCTGGTCACCAACCTGTTGTCACTCTGCGCCTCGATTGGCGCCGTCACCTGGCTGTTCCAGAAGCCGGGCCACTTCGGCGACCTATTGGGCTTCACGCCGATGGCCGGCATCGAGAGCTACATCCTGGTGTTGCTGCTGGTGTTTGGCTTCGGCCTGGCCATGGACTACGAGGTGTTCTTGATCTCCCGCATCAAGGAGTCCTACGACGCCACGGGTGACTCCGAACTGGCAGTGCGCAGCGGCCTGCAGCATTCCGGCCGAATCATCACTTCGGCGGCGTTGATCATCATGGTTGTCTTCTTCGGTTTCGCCGCCGGCAAGCTGGTGGTGATCAAGGAGATCGGCCTGGGGTTGGCCGTGACGGTGGCGATCGACGCCACGCTGGTGCGAATGCTCCTGGTGCCGGCCACCATGACCATCCTGGGCAAATGGAACTGGTGGGCGCCCGGGCCGCTGCGGCGGCTACACCGCTGGGCCGGCCTGCATCACTAAGCCCCGGCCGTCTTGGGTGCCGAGGGAGTCAAGCGTCAGGCCTTAGGCTGTTGTCATGGAGCCTGGCCGGATACCGCAAAGTCAAGCCGAGTTGGCCCTGTCCTCCCCGACCTGGTCAGTGGCCCAGGCGGCCATTGACGCACTCGACGACCCGGTGCTGCTGGAAGAGGTGGCGCACCAGCTTGAGGCCACCCGCGATCAGACCCGGGTAGACCCGATCAGCGGCCAGGCGTGGCAGGTGGCCAGCCTGTTCCCGGCCCTGTGCAAGCGGCTGGGCCACGCGCCGGAGGTTGATTGCGCTTGCCGGCGCTGTGGAAGTGAGCATCACGCTTGGTGGTGGTCAGGCAAGGAAGACGGCGAGATGTGCCAGCGGTGCGGTGCGATGGCGCGCTATGAGACCTACGAGTGGACCGAGAACTGCCAAAGGTGTGGCGGCACCGGTCGGATCGAAGAGCAATCATCGCAGCTGTCTGGCCAAGGCGGCTGGTCCAGCTCCGAATCCTGCCCCGACTGCACCCCGGCCACCCGTACCCAAACCCGGCGGCGCACCACCAGGCGCATCATCTACACCGACGGCACCGAGCGCGTGCCCTACTGGCCTGGCCGCTTTCGCCCTTCTCACCCTGCCGCCTAGCCTTCGCCCCCGACCTCCCCGTCAACCTCCGTAGGCTACCCACCAGGACGCGCCCGCCCGGCTCACAACCCCCTCTCCTTCTCGCGAGAGTACGGTTATGTAAGCCCCGGCCGCCGCTCCAATTGCGTTTGCACAGGTCAGGGCGTTGGCTGGTTTGGCGTGCCACTACACAACCGTACTCTCGCAAGAAGAAGCAGGCGGACGTGGGGAGAGCTTGGGAGAACACAGGACTGGAACAAGTGCCAGGCTTCAGGTGCGTCCGCCTTGTCCATACCCGATGAACTCGGCTTCCAGTCTTGGGAAATGGAAATCGTCGCCAGTAACTACGAGATCTACTACATGTCGTCGGGGTCCCGTTGCGGCCAGGCTGGCCTAGCGGCGCTTTACAGTGCGTTCCCCACCGACCCGCTGAACTGAGTCAGCGGACCGGCGACTTCGACGGTTTCCAGGTGGTGCACCAGGCGGAAGCCGAGGCGCTCATATAGGGCCACCACGCGAGTCTCGGCCTGGTAGGCGCTCAAGGACACCACCGGGCGCTTGGCCACGTTCCCGAAAGCTTCGGCCGCCAGGGCCATCCGCGTCACCAGCCCTGAGCCGATCCCTTGGCCGCGGTAGCGCGGCCGGGTCGCCACCGACGCCAGCCGCGGCACGCCGCCGGGCACAAGGCGCAGTAGTGCACCCACCGCCACCAGGTAGTTGTCATAGTGGGTGCGGGCGCCGCACCAGCGCCACACACCCTTGTCGCCCGGCCGGAACGACGCCCCCGGGTAGGCGCCATCGAGCAACTGGTTGATCTCGTCCAGGTCCCGCGCGTCCGGGCGCCAGTTGATGGTCCAGTTCATTCCGGGCACGTCGACCGGTTCGATCGGCGGCATCGTGGCCGCGTCGTGATACATCCAGACCCACGGGTCCCACAGGTCCTTGAACGTCAACTGCGACCGCACCTCTGACAGTGATAACACGCCATCGGGCACGGTCAACCAGTCGCCCGGCCGCAGGCGGCCCGTCGCGGCCAGGTAACGCAGCAGCGCCGCCGCCGCCTCGGGCGGGCCAACCACAGACGTCTCGGGCCGTTCTTTTGGCGGGCCAGCCACCACGGCCGTGGCCGCCCCTAACGCGAAGCACTCCCCCTTCCACCGGCGTAGGCGCACCAGCGCCAACGCCAGCAGGGGGTCGCGTGCGGCAGCCTCTTCCGGGCTGATCGGGTGAGGCAGGCCGGCCAGGCCCACCTATTCGTCCTTCAGCTTCGGCTTATAGTCGATGCCGGCCTCCTTGCGCTGGGCCGGCGTGATGGCCGATGGCGCCCCCGTCAGCGGGTCGTAGCCGCCGCCGGACTTGGGGAAGGCAATCACCTCGCGGATCGAATCCGCGCCGGCCAGCAGGGCCGTGATGCGGTCCCAGCCGAAGGCGATGCCGCCCATGGGCGGCGCCCCGTATTGGAAGGCGTCCAGCAGGAAGCCGAACTTCTCTTGGGCCTCTTCTGGGCCGATTCCCATCACTTTGAAGACACGTTCTTGCACGTCACGGCGGTGGATACGGATGGAGCCGCCGCCAATCTCGTTGCCGTTGCAGACCATGTCGTAGGCGTAGGCCAGGGCCGAACCGGGGTCGGTGTCGAAGGTGTCCAGGTGTTCCGGGCGCGGCGAGGTGAAGGCGTGGTGCACGGCCGTCCACTGGCCGCCGCCCACGGCCACGTCGCCCTCTTCCTCGGCCTCCGTGACGGGTTTGAACAACGGCGCGTCAACAACCCACAGATGGGACCACGAACCCGGCTTGATCAAGCCCAGCCGGCGCGCGATCTCATCGCGCGCCGCCCCCAACAACGCCTGCGACTTGGCCCGCGGCCCGGCCGCGAAGAAGATCGCATCCCCGGGCTGGGCCCCGGTGGCACCAGGCAACGCGGCCAATTCCTGTTCGGACAGGTTCTTGGCCACCGGGCCGGCCAGTTCGCCGTCGTCGGTGATGGTGACGTAGGCCAGGCCCTTGGCGCCGCGCTGTTTGGCCCACTCCTGCCAGGCGTCAAACTGCCGGCGCGGCGTGGCCGCCCCGCCGGCCATCACCACGGCCCCCACGTAGGGCGCCTGGAAGACCCGGAAGGCGGTGCCCTCGAAGAGCGACGTGACCTCGTGGATTTCCAGGTCGAAGCGCAGGTCAGGCTTGTCGGAGCCGTAACGGTCCATCGCCTCGCGGTAGGTCAGGCGCGGGAACGGCGTCGTCAACTCGACGCCGATCAGCCGCCACAGCGCCACCGCGATCTCTTCGCCCAACGCCAGCACGTCTTCCTGGTCCACGAAGCTCATCTCAATGTCGAGTTGCGTGAATTCGGGCTGCCGGTCCGCCCGGAAGTCCTCGTCCCGGTAGCAGCGGCAGATCTGGTAGTAGCGCTCCAGCCCGGCCACCATCAGCAGTTCCTTGAACAACTGCGGCGACTGCGGCAGGGCATACCAGTTGCCGGGTGACAGCCGCGCCGGCACCAGGAAGTCGCGCGCGCCTTCCGGCGTGGAACGCGTCATCGTGGGCGTTTCGACCTCAACGAAGTCATGCCGGGCCAGCACTTCACGGGCGGCGGCGTTGACGTTGGAGCGCAGCCGCATGGCGGCGGCCGGCTTGGACCGGCGCAGGTCAAGGTAGCGGTACTTCAGCCGGGCCTCTTCGCCCACCGTGATGTGGTCGTCGATGGGGAACGGCAGCGGCGCCGCCGGGTTCAACACTTCGACTTCGGCCGCCAGCACTTCCACCTCACCGGTGGGCAGTTCGGGGTTCTCGTTGCCTTCGGGGCGCCGGCGCACCTTGCCGGTCACCTTGACCACGAACTCGGAGCGCAGTTGGTGCGCCACCGCCTCGTCGTGGATGACCACCTGGGCCACGCCAGAGGCGTCCCGCAGGTCGATGAAGGCAACGCCGCCGTGGTCACGCCGGGAGTGAACCCAGCCGGCCAGGGTGACGGTTTGGTCGATGTGTGATGGCCGTAGTTCGCCGGCCGTATGGGTACGCAGCACGGGAGATTATCCTACTGGCCCAGGCCCCCAGGCCCCACGCTGACGGACAGGTCGGCCGGCGGCGGGGTCCAAACATCGGCCGAGGCCTCCACCTGCTCGCCGGTGCGGATGTCCTTGACCTGGTCGGGGGCGCCATCGGCCCCAAGGAACCAAACGTACGGCACCCCGCGCTTGTCGGCGTACTTGATCTGCTTGCCGTACTTGGCGGCGGTGGGCGCCACGTCGGTGGGGATACCCCGGGCCCGCAGCCGCGCCGCCACGGCGTCCGATGCCGCCCGCTCGTCTTCTGTATCAACCGCCACCACCACGCAGGCCGGCACGGTGCGCGATGGCGCCAACAGGCCTTCGGCGATGATTCGGCTGACCAGGCGGGACACCCCGATCGACAGCCCCACTCCGGGGTAGGTCTGGGAGCCGTCGGACGCCAGCGAGTCATAGCGCCCGCCGGAACAGATCGAGCCGAGCGACTCATGGCCGCGCCAAACCGTCTCGTAGACCGAACCGGTGTAGTAGTCCAGACCGCGGGCGATCTTCAGGTCCGCCCGGACCGTACCGGGCACGCGTGCGGCCGCCGCCGCCAGCAGCGCGGCCAACTCCCCCAAGCCCTGGTCCAGCAGCTCGTTGCCGGCGCCGTAGCGCTCAGCCAAGGCCCGCACCGCCGCCGTCACCGAACCGGCGTCCTCGCCCGCGATACCGGCCAGTTCAAGGCAGGCCGAAGCCTGGTCCCCCGTGGCGCCGCCGGCCAGCAGGCCCTCGCGGACGGCATCGGGCCCCGCCTTGTCCAACTTGTCGATCCAGCGCAGCACCTCGTCCACGTCCGCCAGGCCAAGCCCGCGGTAGAAGCCCTCGGCCACCTTGCGGTTGTTGACCAGCACGGTGAAGGCACCCACCCCCAACCCGCTGAGCGCTTCGGCCATGACCAGCGGCAGTTCCACCTCGTAGTGGAACGGCAGTGTGCCTTGCCCGATCACGTCGATATCCGCCTGGATGAACTCCCGGAAGCGGCCCTCTTGCGGCCGTTCGCCCCGCCACACCTTCTGGATCTGGTAGCGCTTGAAGGGGAAATCGAGCTGCCCCGCGTTTTCCAGCACGTAGCGGGCCAACGGCACCGTCAGGTCGAAGTGCAGCCCCAGTGTGGTGTCGTCGTAGCCGGTCTGATCGGTGTCCTGCAGGCGCCGCAACACGTAAACCTCTTTGGAGGTTTCGCCCTTGCGCAGCAGTTGCCCCAGCGGTTCAACGGCCCGGGTCTCGATGCCGCTGAAGGAGTGCAGTTCGAACACCCGCGTCAGGGTCCCGATGACGTGTGCCTCCACCGCCCGGCCGGCGGGCAGCCATTCAGGGAAACCGGACAGGGGCCGGACGCGCGCCATGGGTTAGCTCCTTTCAGGGTCGTCGCAGGGAACGCCTCTACAGTAGTGGACCTGGTCAGCGCGGCCGGTACGGCCGCCGCTAGACTTGGCAAGGTTGCAGGCGCGAGCGGCGAAGGAGCAGAACCCCAGATGATGGCGACCAAAGGCAGCAAGCAACGTCAACGGGCGCGGGAACGGCGCCGGGCTTTGGCCTACCAGGCCCGCATCCAGGCGAAAGCGAAGCGGCGGCGGCGCAACCGGATCATCGCCGCCGTGGTGGTGGCGGCCCTGGCGCTGGGCGGTGTGGTTTGGCTGCTGATAGCGAAACTGGGCGGCAACGACTCTGGTACCTCCAGCGACGTCGCGTCGGCCTATGCCACCAACTACGATGTCGATTCGCCCACCCCCACCAACACGGTGCCGGCCACCGCCCGGGCCACCTACACGGCGGTACCCGATGCCTCGCTGTCGGAAAACAGAAGTTGGAACGGCATGATCTTCACCAACCTGGGTGAGATCGAGATCCTGCTGTACGGAGAAGAGGCGCCCCAAAACGTGGCCAACTTCGTCACCCTGGCCAAGGATGGCTACTACGACGGCACCACCTGCCATCGCCTCACCACCGAGGGCATCTACGTGCTGCAATGCGGTTCCATCACCGGTGATGGCACCGACAACCCCGGCTACACCTTTGGGCCGCTTGAGAATGTGCCCGAGGATGGCATCTACCCGATGGGCACCATCGCCATGGCGCGGACCTCGGATGAGAACGGTGCCGGGTCCCAGTTCTTCATCGTCTACGAGGACACCGAACTGCCAGGCGGCTACAGTGTCATTGGAACAGTCCTCCTGGGACTCGAACAGATCACCCAGGTGGCTGAAGCCGGAGCCGTTGATTCGGCCGAGGAACCAACAACGGATGGCTACCCAGTCCTACCGCTGACCATCGAACGGATTGATCTCACGTGAGCGAACAGACAACGCCGGACGCGACCGAGGCTGAAGAGCCCCGGAGCGACGCCGTCACCCCCGAACCCACAATCGAACCCACTACTGTCGTCCCGGCCGACGCTTCTGTCATCCCGGCCGATGCTTCTGTCATCCCGGCCGAAGAGCCGGGATCTGCCGAACCGTCTGAGATCCCGGGTCAAGCCCGGGATGACGCTGAGGAAGCGCCGGCGCCGACTGCCGATGACGCCCCGGCGCCGACTGCCGATGACGCCCCGCCGGCTGAGGCCGCGCCTGTCGCCGATGACGCCCCGCCGGCTGAGGCTGCGCCTGTCGCCCAGGAAGCGCCGGCGGCCGAGGCTGCGCCTGTTGTGGAGGAAGCCCCCGCGCTGGCTGAGGCTGCGCCTGTCGCCCAGGAAGCGCCGCCGGCCGAGGCTGAGCCTGTCGCCCAGGAAGCCCCCGCGCCGGCCCCGGCGCCGAAGCCGGTGCCCCGGCCCATCCCCCGCCCCGGCCCGCGGCCGGGCGCGGCCGCCCGGCCCGCGGTTGCCCCCATCATCGCTCCCCCGGTCTACGAGGCCGAGGACATCGCGAAAGCCTCCGAGTTTGGCCGGGTCGAACCGGACGGCACCGTGCTGGTCCGCGAGGGCAAGACCGAGCGCGCCGTGGGCCAGTTCCCCGGCGTGCCGGCCGAAGAGGCCCTGGCCCTCTACGCCAAGCGCTACTTGGACCTGCTGGCGCAGGTGGAACTGTTCGGCGCCCGCGTCGAAACCCTGACCCAGAAGGACATCGACCAAACCCTGGCCACGCTCAAGACGGCCCTACAAGAGCCCGCCGCGGTAGGCGACCTGGCCGCACTGCGTGAACGTTACCGGGCGGTCAAGGCCCAGGCGGCGGCCGTCCGCCAACGCATCGAGGCCGAGCGGGCGGCGGCCAAGGAACAGGCCCTGGCGGACCGCACCGCCATGGTGGAAAAGGCCGAGGCGCTGGCGGCCCAACCGGAGGCCCAGATCAACTGGCGGCAGGCCAGCGCCGATCTACGCGACCTGCTGGACGGCTGGCGTGAGGCACAGCGCAGCGGCCCACGCATCGACCGCACGGTCGAAGACGAACTGTGGAAGCGCTTCTCGCACGCCCGCACCACCCTGGACCGCAAGCGGCGCTCCTTCTTCGCCGAATTGGACAAGCGCCAGGGCTCGGCCCGTGCCGCCAAGGAGGCCATTGTGGCGGAGGCCGAAAAGCTAGCCACCTCGCAGGATTGGGGTGAGACCGGCCGGGCTTTCCGCGGCCTGATGGACCGCTGGCGCGAGGCCGGCCGCACCAACCGCCGGGACGATGACGCCCTGTGGGAGCGTTTCCGCGCCGCCCAAGAGGCCTTCTTCTCGGCTAGGGACGCCCACCACGCCGCCAACGACGCCGAACGGGAGGCCAACCTGGCCGCCAAGCTGGCCGTCTTGGAAGAAGCCGAGAAGCTGGTCCCGGTGACGGACCTGCAGGCCGCTAAGGCCAAGCTGCGTGACCTTGAGGACCGCTGGGACGCCATCGGGCACGTGCCGCGCAAGGACATGGACCGGGTGGAAAGCCGCATGAAGGCGGTGGAGGACGCCGTCCGGGCGGCCGAAGACCAGGCTTGGCGGCGCACCAACCCGGAGACCCAGGCCCGGGTCGATTCGATGACGTCGCAGCTTGAGGCCGTCATCGCCGGCCTGGAGAAGAAGCTGGTCAAGGTCAAGGCCACCGGCGACCAGGCCGCCATCAAGGCGCTGGAGGAAGACCTGCGCGGCCGGCGCGAACTGCTGGAAACCCTGAAGCAATCGGGCTGGTAGGACCAGCCCCTACGTCGAATGCCGGTGCCCGCTGCCGGTGATGCGGTAGGCGTCGAACACGCCATCGACCCGGCGCACGGCGTTCAAGATCGCCTCCAGGTGGGACGGTTCGGCCAGTTCGAACAGGAAACGGTTGACGGCCACGCGGTCCTTGGTGGTGGTGACTTCGGCGCTCAGGATGTTGACGTGTGACTCGCTCAGGGCCTTGGTGACGTCCGACAACAGGAGGTGCCGGTCCAGCGCCTCGACCTGGATCTGTACCAGGTAGGCACCGGAGGCGTGGCTGCGCCACTCAACCTCGACCAGCCGTTCGGGGTTGTTCTCGCGCAACGCCGCCACGTTGTCGCAATCGGTCCGGTGGACCGACACCCCCGAACCGCGGGTGATGAAACCAATGATCTGGTCACCCGGCACCGGCGTGCAGCACTTGGCCAGTTTGACCCACACCGAGTCGATGCCGTGCACCACCACACCGGGGTCGCTGCGGTCGCCCGCCGGCCCGGGATGGACGGTGACGCCCGGGCGGATGACCTCGGCCAAGTCCTCCTCGTTGCCGGCCGCGCCCCCCACCGAGGCAACCAGCTTCTCCACCATGGAGTGGGCCGAGTAGCGGCCCTCCCCCACGGCGGCATACAGGCTCTCGATGTCGTTGAAACGCAGGTCGTTGGCCAGCGCCACCAGGCCTTCGTGCGTCATCAGACGTTGGATCGGCAGGTGCTGCTTGCGCATCTCCTTGGCGATCAGTTCCTTGCCCTTCTCGATCGCCTCTTCGCGCCGTTCCCGGGTGAACCAGGCCCGGATCTTGTTGCGGGCGCGCGGCGACTTGACGAACACCAGCCAGTCGCGGGAGGGGCCGGCATCGGCCGCCTTGGAGGTGAAGATCTCTACCACGTCGCCCGTGTTCAACGACGTGTCCAGTGACACCAGCCGCGAGTTGACCCGCGCCCCTATGGTGTGGTGTCCCACCTCGGTGTGGACGGCGTAGGCGAAGTCCACCGGGGTGGCGCCGGCCGGCAGCGCGATGACATCGCCCTTCGGCGTGAAGACATAGACCTCGGTGCCGCCGATCTCGTAGATCAACGAGTCCAGGAACTCCCCCGGGTCTTGGGTCTCACGCTGCCAGTCCACCAGTTGCCGCAGCCAGGCCATCTCGGTGGCGCCGGAGGTGGAAGACGAACCCTCCTTGTACTTCCAGTGGGCCGCCACACCATATTCGGACCGCCGGTGCATGTCATGCGTCCGGATCTGGATTTCGACCGGTTTGCCGCCGGGGCCGATCACGGTGGTGTGCAAGGACTGGTACATGTTGAACTTGGGCATCGCGATGTAGTCCTTGAAACGCCCAGGCACAGGGTTCCAGCGGGCGTGCATCGCACCCAGCGCGGCGTAGCAGTCACGCACCGAGTCCACCAGGATGCGCACACCCACCAGGTCGTAAATGTCCGACAGGTCGCGGCCACGCACAATCATCTTCTGGTAGATCGAGTAGTAGTGCTTCGGCCGGCCCGTCACCACGCCCTTGATCTTGGCCGCCCGCAGGTCCGCCTTGACCTGCTCGGACACCACCCGCAGGTATTCTTCGCGGGCCGGGGCGCGTTCCGCCACCACCCGCACAATCTCTTCGTAGACCCGCGGGTGCAAGGTGGCGAAGGACAGGTCTTCCAGTTCCCATTTGATGGTGTTCATGCCCAGCCGATGGGCCAACGGGGCGTAGATTTCCAGCGTTTCGCGGGCGTTGCGTTCGGCCGATTCTGCCGGGACGTACTTCCAGGTGCGGGCGTTGTGCAGCCGGTCCGCCAGCTTGATCAGCAGCACCCGGATGTCCTTGGCGGTGGCGATCACCATCTTGCGGACCGTTTCGGCCTGGGCCGCCTCGCCGTACACCACCTTGTCCAGTTTGGTGACGCCGTCCACCATCAGGGCGATCTCTTCACCGAAGTCCTTGGTCAGTTGCTCCAGCGAGTAGGGCGTATCCTCCACCGTGTCGTGCAGCAGGGCGGCGGCCAAGGTCGATGGCGTCATGCCCAGTTCGGCCAGGATGGTCGCCACGGCCACGGGGTGGGTGATGTACGGGTCGCCGTTGTGCCTGGTTTGGCCCTCGTGCACCTGTTCGGCGATGGCGAAGGCCCGCTCCACCACTTCGGCCGACATCTTGGGATGGTTGGCCCGCAGCCCGGCCAGTACGGGTTCCAGCATGGCCGGGGTGCTGGAATGACCGCGGAAAGGCAGCCAAGAGAGCGGACCGGTGTGGGCCGGCGGTTCGACTACCGCGGTCCTTGGGGTATCCGGGCTCTCGGTCATGCGGACCATCATAGGACGGCCGTCAACCGGCACATGGGAAAACCCCGGCCGCCGCCCTACAGCGTGGTGACCGTGTCCAGTTGGCGGCCGGCCAGCTTGTCGCGCCCGCCCAGGAAGCCCAGTTCGATCAGGAAGCTCATGCCCACAACCTCGGCCCCAACCCGTTCCAGCAGGTCGGCTGCGGCCGCGGCCGTGCCACCGGTGGCCAGGACGTCATCCATGATGACCACCCGGGTGCCGGGCCGCACGATGCCTTCGTGGATTTCGAGGGCCGATTCGGAGTATTCCAGGGTGTAGCTCTGGCTGAGCGTCTTGCCGGGCAGTTTGCCCGGTTTGCGCAGCGTGATGAAGCCGATGCCGGCGGCGTAGGCGCTGGGCGCGGCCAGGATGAAGCCGCGCGCCTCGATGCCCACCACGGCCTCGGCCCCCACCCGTTTGCAATACTCGCTGAGGTAACGGATGGTGGCGCCGAAGGCCGCCGCGTCCGCCAACAGGGGCGTGATGTCTTTGAAGATGACACCAGGCTTGGGGAAGTCGGGAATGTCCCGGCAGAGTTCTTCGACCAACCGTGCAACCGACTCCCGCGACTGGCTCATCGTCCCGACCTTGCCTTCCGACGTGGTTGTGCGGCCTGGCCCTGGTGGCCACCCGCCTTCATAGCGCCAATGCCGGCCAGGGCCGTCAGGCCAACGCCGGTGTCTTCACCCGCGGCGATGGCCGCGGCCCGTTTGGCCAACACCCGGGCGGTGTGCTCGCGGATTTTGGTTTCCCGTTCGCGCAGGAAGACCTCCAGCGGCGTGGCCAGGAAGATCGACGAATACGTACCGGCGGCCATACCGACGAACAGGGCCAGTGAAATGTCCTGCAGCGTGCCGGCGCCCAGCAGGGCCCAGCCGATGAACAGAATCGATGCCACCGGCAGCAGGGCCACCACCGAGGTGTTGATGGACCGCACCATGGTCTGGTTGACGGCCAGGTTGGCCGCCTCGCCGTAGGTGTATTGGGTCTGGTCCAAGACGCCGGCCGTGTTCTCACGCACCTTGTCGAACACCACCACCGTGTCATACATCGAGTAGCCCAGCACCGTCAGGAAGCCGATCAACGTGGCGGGCGTGACTTCGAAGCCGACGGCGGCGTAGACGCCCACCGTTACCACCAGGTCATGGAGCAGGGCCGTGATGGCGCTGACCGACATGGCCCAGTTGCGGAAGTAGAGCACCATCGCGATCGCCACCAGCACCAGGAAGATGATGCAGCCCCGGACGGCGGTGGAGAAGACGCCGGCGCCCCAAGTCGCGCCGACGGCGCTGGTGGAGACATTCTCTTCCGGCACTTCATAGGCGGTGGCCAAGGCGGTCTTGATCTCTTGCGCCTCCGCCTCGCTGACGGTCACGGTGCGCACACGCACGCCGTTGTTGCCCAGTTCGGAGACCTGCGGCAGGTCGCCGCCGATGACGCTCTGCACGGCATCGCCGGCCAGCGCCTGTTCCGTCGTGGCGGCATCGGACACTTTGAACTCGGTGCCGCCAACGAACTCGATGCCCAGTTGCAGGCCGGGCTTGAACAGCAGGATGGCGCAGGCCGCGATGACGCAGAAGCCAACCGTGAACCAGATGCGCCGCTTCGAAACCACCTTGTAGCTGCGGCGGCCGGTGTAAAGATCATTGCCCCATTGGGAGAAGTTCAGCGCCATCAGGCTTCGCCCCCCTTCGCGTCGTCCTCGGTACTGTCGCCTTGCGCAGCCGCGTCCTCCGGCGCTTGCGCCGGGGCGTCTTCGGCGGGGGTGGCCTCCGCGCTGGCGGCCTCGGCGGCCAGGCGCTTACGCTCGGCGATCGACAGCCCGTCGGTGCGCACCTTCGGCTTCTTGGCCGGCGCCGCCAGGGGCGCGGCCGCCGCAGCCCCATCATCGGCGGCACTAGCCGTCTTGGCACCCACGGCGGCCGGCACCTTGGCTGGCGCCTCGGGGGCCCGCAGCGTGGTCAGGCGGCCGGCGTAGTGGATGGCACCCGGAGCGCCCAGGCGGAACGGGTCCAGGCCGGACCACGGGTGGCCGTCGCGCCAGAAGCGCAGCTTGGTCAGGAACTGGATGATCGGGTGCGTGAACAGGATCACCACCACCAGGTCCATGACGGTGGTCAGGCCCAGCGTGAAGGCGAAGCCACGCACGCCGCCCACGGCCACGAAGTACAGCACGATGGCGGCCAGGAAGTTGACGCCGTCGGACGCGATGATGGTCCGCCGGGCGCGCACCCAGGCCAGGTCAACCGCCTGCGACAGCGGCCGGCCCACGCGCAGTTCGTCCTTGATGCGTTCGAAGTAGACGATGAACGAGTCCGCCGTGATACCGATCGACACGATGATGCCGGCCACGCCGGCCAGCGACAGGCGGTAGTTCTGCAACCAGCCCAGCAGTACCAGCATGCCGTAGGAGAAGCCGGTGGCGAAGACCAGCGACAACATGGTCACCACGGCCAGGGCGCGGTACTGGAACAGGCTGTACAGGAACACCAGGATGAGGCCGATCAAACCGGCCCACAGGCCGGCCTGCAACTGGTCGGAACCGGCCGTGGCGGAGACGTGATCCTGCGACTCGACCTGGAAGTTGATGGGCAGCGAGCCGAAGGAGAGCTGTTGGGCCAGCGTGGACGAACTCTTCTGGGTGAAAGAGCCGGTGATCGAGGCGGTACCGCCGGTGATGATGCCCTCGCAGACCTGCGGCGCGCTGATCACTAGGTCATCCAGCACGATAGCGAACTGGCGCGTGGGGTCGGTGCTGTCGGCCTGGCAGCGGGCGTAAAGCTCGGTGGTGACGGCGGCGAACTGCTTGGCGCCGGCGCCGTTGAACTCGATGGCGACTTCCCACACGCCGGTGGTGTTGCCCTGGCTGTTGACCTGCATGCCGCTGGAGGCGCGGGTCAGCTCGGAGCCTTCCAGCATGACGGGGCCCAGCACATACTTGGCAGTACCGTCCTCGGAACACGTCACCAGAACGTCATCGGGATTGGACTGTTCCAACTGGCGGGCCGCGCCGGCCATGGCGCAGTTGAGGTCGCTCAGTTTGGTGGTGACGGCGTCAGTCACCAGGGTGTCGGCGTCTAGGGCGTTGGTTAGGCGGGTTGTATAGGCTTCGTCGGGCGGCACCGGCAGGTTACCGGTCTCGGGGCCGATCTCGGTGCTGTCTTCCCCGGACTCCGTGGCTTCGGCGGTAGCGGTGGCCGATGGCGTCACCGAGACGGTGGGGATACGTTCCGGCAGGTTGGTGGAGGCCGGCGTGGGCGACGCCGTTGGGTTGGGGTAGGCGCGGTCCATCCAGTCGGTGGGCGATTGCACGGTGGCGTAGGTTTCTTGCAGCACGGTGCGGAACGTCATCTTGGCGGACTTGGTTACCAAGGCCAGGTCTTCGGTCGACGGGTTGCCAGGGATGGCCACCACGATGTTCTGGGTGCCCTGGTTCGAAACCTCGGCCTCGGTCACGCCGGAGGCGTTGACGCGGGACCGGATGATGTCGATCGCCTGGTCGATCTGGCTTGAGGTGATGCTGCTGTTATCGGTGCTGACCGGGGTCAGCACCATTTCGGTGCCGCCCTCCAGGTCAAGCGCGAACTTGGGCAAGAACTCCGTCTTGCCCTGTGCGACACCGATACCGATGGTGCCGAACAGCGCCGCGATCAAGATGACGAGCACGGCCAGGGTGCGCCCCGGACGTGTCTTCTGTTGTTTGCTGGCCACTGACTTGCTTCCTTCTTGCTTCCGGCTGGTGCCCGCCGCCTGCGGGCCTAGGCCTTCTTGTCGTCTTCGCCCTCGGCCTTATCGTCGGCCTCGGGTTCGTCTTCGTCTTCGTCTGCTGACTCCGCCTCGTCCGCCTCGGCCTCGACTTCGTCCGCGTCCTCCAGCGGTTCTTCGTCGTCTTCCGGCTCATCGGGATACTCGGCAATCATGGCTTCCCACTCGTCATCGGGCACCAGCGACCGGATGGCGCGCCGCACATAGACCGACTGGTCACCTTCGGGGGACATCAGGGTAACCGTGTCACCCTGCGTCTTGGTAATGGTGCCGATCATGCCGCCCACCGTCATGATGCGCTGGCCCGGGGCCAGCGACTTGCGGAAGTCAACCACGTCCTGCTGCTTCTTCTTGTTGCGGCGCGACATGAAGAACATCAACAGAATCATGCCGCCGAACAGAATGATCATGGGCATGGAGCCGCTCAGGATCGAACCGCCACCGCCGGTACCGGTCTGGTCGCCAGTGGGTGTCTCATCGGCCAGCCAAACAACATCTAACAAGCTCAACGCCGGGCTCCTTGCATAGGAAAACGAATAAAGGTCCTGGGCGAGTCTAGGGCACTCATCCCAACTGTGCCCAATGATTCAGCCATCGGGGCTCACATTCAGGTGGTCGAAGGCGGCCAGGGTGGCCTGCCGTCCGCGCGGCGTGCGGGAAATCAGGCCCTCGCGCAACAAGAACGGCTCTACCACCGTCTCGATGGTGTCGGTCTCCTCCCCCACGGCCGCCGCCAGGGTGGTCAGGCCGACCGGCTGTCCGCCAAACCGCTTCACCAAGGCTTCCAGCACGGCCCGGTCCATCCGGTCCAAGCCCAGTTGATCGACCTGGTAGACGGCCAGGGCGGCCAGCGCCGCGTCGATATCCGCCCGGCCGGTGCCGCGTACCTGCGCCCAGTCCCGCACCCGGCGCAGCAACCGGTTGGCGATGCGGGGTGTGCCACGCGACCGGGACGCCACTTCGTGGGCGGCCTCGGCCGTGATTTCCAGGTCCAGCAGGCCGGCCGAACGGAGAATCACTCGTTCCAGTTCGTCCACGGCGTAGTAGTCGAGCTGTCCGGTGAAACCGAACCGGTCCCGCAGCGGCGCCGGCAACAGGCCGGCCCGGGTGGTGGCGCCCACCACGGTGAACGGTGGCAGCGTCAGCGGGATGGCGTTGGCGCCGGGTCCCTTGCCTACCACCACGTCCACCCGGAAGTCCTCCATGGCCACGTACAGCATTTCTTCGACCGGGCGGGCCAGGCGGTGGATCTCGTCCACGAACAGCACTTCGCCTTCTTCCAGCGAGGTCAAGACCGCCGCCAGGTCACCGGCGTGCTGGATGGCCGGGCCGGACGTTACCCGCATCGACACGCCCAGTTCGGCCGCGATGATCATGGACAGGGTGGTCTTGCCCAGGCCGGGCGGCCCGGACAACAGCACGTGATCCGGTGGGGTGCCGCGCGCCATGGCAGCGTCCAGCACCAACTGCAACTGTTCGCGCACCACCTTCTGGCCCACGAACTCTTGCAGGTTCTTGGGCCGCAGGGCCGCCTCGATGGCGCGTTCGGTGCCGCCGGCGCCGGGCGCCAGGGCCTCGCGCGACAGGCTCAGTTCGGTTTCGGCTTCAGCCACGGGCCGCCCCCAGGGTCTTCAAGGCCGCCCGCAGCACGGCGCCCACCTCGGTGGGGGCGTCATCGGCCGCCAAGACGGTGTCAACCGCGCCGGCCGCCTGCGCCTTGTTCCAACCAAGGCCTTCCAGCGCGGCGGTGACCTGCTGGGCCAGTTGCCCGGCGGACGGCCCACCGGCGGCCACCACCTCACCGGGCTCGGCGTCCGGTTCGCCCAGCTTGCCGGCCAACTCCAGTACCAGCCGGGCAGCCATCTTGCCGCCGATGCCGGGCACCCGCGTCAACGCCTTGGCGTCTTCCGCTGCCACCGCCCGCCGCAGCGCCTCCGGCGTCATGGCTGACAATAGGGCCATCACCAGCTTGGGGCCCATGCCGGCCACGGTCTGGGCCTTAGCGAAGACCTCGCGTTCGTCGTCGTCGGCAAAGCCGTACAGCGTGAAGGCGTCCTCTCGCACCACCAGGGTGGTCAGCAGCCGGCCGGGCTCCCCTGGACGCAACTGCTGGCGGGCCGCCGGCGTCAGGTTGACCAGGTAGCCCACGCCGCCGCATTCGATCACGGCCGTGTTCAGGCCCAGTTCCACCACCAGGCCGTTGAGGGAGGCAATCACGCGGCCACCACCTTGGGCCGGGACCGCCGGGCCGCCCGCTCCGCCTCCAGCCAGGCCTTCTGCGCCGGTGTGGCGGCCTGGCCCAGCGTCGAGATGGTGGCCGGGCGCCAGGCGTGGCAGATGGCCAGCGCCAGGGCATCGGCCGCGTCCGGCGGGGTGGGCACTTCGTCCAGCTTCAGCAGCCGGGCCACCATGCGGCCGATCTGGGCTTTTTCGGCGCCGCCCTGGCCGGTCACGGCCGCCTTCACCTCTGTGGGCGTGTGCAGGGCCACCTCGATGCCGCGACGGGCGGCCTCAACCATGGCCAGGCCCGCCACCTGGGCGGTGCCGGTGATGGTCATCTTGTTGTGCTGGGCAAAGACCCGCTCCACTGCCAGCGCCTGGGGTTGGTGCAGGTCAAGCCACTCGCCGATGCGCCCGGCAATCAGCAGCAGCCGCTGGTCCAGGTCCATGCCGGCCGGGGTCGCGGCCACGCCGCAAGCCACCATGGCCACCTTGCGGCCCGGTAAAGCATCGACCACGCCCAGGCCACACCTGGTTAGCCCTGGGTCCACCCCCATGACACGCACCAGGCGTTCAGTCCTCCTCGGCCGCCGCCAGGACCTCGTCCGGGGCGTCAAAGTTGGCGTAGACGTTCTGTACGTCGTCCGAGTCTTCCAGGGCGTCGATCAGGCGCAGGATCTTCTTGACCCCGTCCAGGTCCAGTTCCACCTCCACCGAGGGCACAAACGACGTTTCGGCCGAGTCATAGTCGATACCGGCCGCCTGCAGCGCCTTGCGCGCCGTCACCAGGTCTTCCGGCGCGGTGACGATTTCGAAGCCGTCTTCCGAAGTGTTGACTTCCTCCGCCCCGGCATCCAGCACGGCGTCCAGGATGGCGTCTTCATCCACCCCGTCCGCCGCCGGCACCTGGATCACGCCCTTCCTGGAAAACAGGTAGGACACCGAGCCCGGGTCCGCCAGCGAGCCGCCGTGCCGGCTGAAGGCCAGCCGCACGTCCGATGACGCCCGGTTACGGTTGTCTGTCAGGGCCTCCACCAGTACGGCCACGCCGCCAGGACCGTAGCCCTCGTACATGATCGTTTGGTAGTCCGCCCCGCCGCCCTCGGCGCCAGAGCCGCGCTTGACGGCCCGCTCGATGTTCTCGTTCGGCACCGATGACTTCTTGGCCTTCTGGATGGCGTCAAACAACGTGGGGTTGGCCGCCGGATCGCCCCCGCCGGTGCGGGCCGCCACTTCGATGTTCTTGATCAACTTGGCGAACAGCTTGCCGCGCTTGGCGTCGATGGCCGCCTTCTTGTGTTTGGTGGTGGCCCACTTGGAGTGACCGGACATGCAACGACCCTTCGAAGCGAATTGATGGACTGGCTGAATCTTACTAGGCCAAGGGTTGGGCCAGCTCTAGGCCCGCGGGCGGGGCGTCATCGATGTCGCAACTGACCGGCATCGGAGTTCGGCCAGCCAGCCAGAACCAGCGCACGGTCCGCCGCTGACGCAGCCGCCGGGTCATCGAGACGGCCTCGTTGTGGAAGCGGCGGGCCAGTTCCACCCGGTACCAGGCGTCGGCCAGTTCGCGCAGGGCGTCGGCCTTAACCGGGTCGTCACCGTTCAGGTCCTCCACCAGTTGCTCCTGGTCCCCCAGGGCCGCCCGCAGGGCAACGGTCAGTTCCGATTCCTCCGGCCCCAGACCCTCGGCCTCGATGGCGCTGCGGGCCGCCTCCGCCACCACAATCGAAGTCACCGGGTCCCACAAGCCCGAATGGGCGATGTCGAGAGCCACCGAGGCCCGCCTGGCCAACTGCAGTTGCAGGGTGGCGCGGGTGCGGTCCACCCGGCGGTGCATCCTGTCGATGCGGATGGCGGCGTACCAGACGCCCGTCACCAACAGGGCGCAGGCGGCCAACGCGATCATCACGCTGCCGGTCCAGTGGTCGGTCACGCCGGGCCTCCTTCTGGGGCCGGCTGCACGCTCGGTGCGCCGGCAGCCGGTCCGAGCACCGTCTCGTAGACCGCCATGATGCGGCCCACCACCGTGCTCCAGTCGTAGCGCCGCACCCCGGTGGCGGCCTGGCACACCATGGTTGCGGTTGCCTCAGGGTCAGCCAGCACGGCGTTGATCTGATCCGCCAGTGCCCCGGCTTCCCCCACCGGGAACAGGCGTCCCAACGCGCCATCGTCCAACACCCGGCGGAAGGCGCCCAGGTTGCTGGCCACCACCGGCGCACCCGCACTCATCGCCTCCACCAGCACGATGCCGAACGACTCCCCACCCGTTTGCGGCGCCACGTAAGCGCTGCAGCCCTTCAGCAGGCCGGCCTTTTCGGCATCGCTGATGCCGCCCACCACTTCGACATGGCTGGCCCACTCCCCCACCTGAGCCAGAGCCAGGCCGGCCTCACCCCGGCCGGCCACCACGAAACGCGCCCCCGGGTGCGCCGCCACCACCGCTGGTACGGCACCCAAGAAGACGGCCAAGCCCTTACGGGGTTCGTCCACTCGGCCCAAGAACGCGATCACAGGCGCCTCGGCCGTGCCCTGCCAGCGCGGTTCCGGCGGCGCCTCGGCGAAGCGGGCCACATGGACCCCGTTCGGGATGATGACGGCGTCGATGCCAAGGTGGTCCACCAGGGTGCGCCGGGCGTCCTCACTCACCGCAATGGCGCCTTGAATTTTCTCCATTGCGCCCCTGACCAGCGGAAACGCCGCCCTGAGGGCCCGTGACCGGAACTGGGAGGAATGGAAGGTGGCCACGATCGGCCCCTCGGCGTGGAGCAGGGCCAACATGCCCAACGAGGGCGTGATCGGTTCGTGCAGATGCAGCAGGTCGAAGGCGCCATCGGCCAGCCAGCGGCGAGTGCGCCGGGCGGTCACCGGCCCGAAGTTGAGCCGCGCCACCGAGCCGTTGTAGTGGATCGGCACCGTCCGGCCGGCCGGCACCACGTAGGGCGGCACCGCCGTGTCCTCGTCCGCCGGGGCCAGCACCGACACGCTGTGGCCGCGGCTGATCAACTCCTCCGCCAGGTCGCGGATGTGGAACTGGACGCCGCCCGGCACATCCCAGGAATAGGGGCAGACCAGGCCGATCCTCACGCTGCGCCGCCTTCCCCGCGCACGGCCGCCAACCGGGCCGGATCCAGATCGGCCACGAACACCTTCTGCAGCATGTGCCAGTCCGCCGGGTGGCGCCTGATCTCCCGTTCCAGCACATTGGCCCAGGCCTGTGTCAGGTGCTGCACCCGCGCGGCCTTGTCCAGCCCTTCGGGTGCGCTGACGGGCGGGTGGAACACCAAGGCATAGCCCTTGTCCTCGCGGTGAATGGTGACCGGGAACAGCGGCCGGCCGGTCTCCACTGCCAGGGCCGCCGGGCCGGGCGCCATCAGCGCCTTCTCGCCAAACCAGTCCACCTCGATGCCGCTGCGGCCCAGGTCGCGGTCCGCCAGCAGCGGGATGATCCACGGCTCATCGGTCTGCGCCGCCCGCAACACCTGGCGGAACACCGGCGCGCCCTTGTCCAGCGGAATGATGGTCAAACCGATGCGCCGGCGCATGGCCAGGTACTGCTGGAACACGGCCTCCGGTTCCAGGTGTTCGGCCACCGTTGTGACGGGCGCGATGTGCCGGGTGGCGAACGCCCCCGCCAGGTCCCAGTTACCCATGTGCCCTAGCACCAGCACGCCCTGGCGGGCCGGGCCCATCGCCTCAATAGCCTGCTCGCCGCCCTCAAAGTGAACCAGTTGGTCCACCTGGGCCTCGCTCAGACGCGCCAACTGGAAGGCCTCGCAGAAATAGGCCAGGTAGCGCCGCATGCCCAAGCGGCTGAGGCGCCGCAGCGCCTGGGGCGACAACTCCGGCCGCACCCGGGCCAGGTTCGCCTCCAACTGCCGCACGCCCTTGCCGTGACGCCACCACGCGACATCGGCCGCCAGCCGGAACAGCCCACGGGCCAGCGGTGCCGGCAGCCGCGGCACCACCCGCCAGGCCACCAGCGTCAGGTTCACGATGCCGCCCTGACCTGCGTGTACACCGCCCAGGCGCGTTGCCCCACGGTGACAAAACCGGCCACCGCCAGCAGGGCCAGGCCGCCCACCAGGATCCAGATAGTGATCAGGTCACCCAAGAAGGCGGACCACAAGACCACGATCAAACGGTCGGTCCGTTCGGCGATACCAACCGAGGCGTTCAGCCCAAGGCCTTCCGCCCGCGCCCGGGCGTAAGGCACCAGCGCGCCGGCCGCCACCGCGGCGATGCCGGCGATGACGCCCCACAGGGCGTGGCCCAACGGCTCACCCTGCACCACGAAGAACAAGGTCAGGCCGATGAAGATCGAGGCATCCGAAACCCGGTCCATGGTCGAATCGAGCCAGGCGCCCCAATTGTTCGACTTGCCGGTCAGCCGCGCCATCGTGCCATCCAGGGCGTCGGTGCAGACCAGGGCCGCCAAGATGACCGAACCGAGCCACAGGTGGCCCGTGGGGTACAGCCCCAGGGCCACGCCGGCGATGGCGGCCGTACCGGCCACGGTGACGGCATTGGGGTGCACGTGCCACTTGACCAGCAGCGCGGCCGGCTTGCCGAAAATGCGCTGCTCCAACGGCTTCGAGTTGGCCCCTAGCATGCCGGGTTCACCCCTCCCCGGCCGGCGCCGCACCCCAAGCGGCCGCCACGTCCGCGCGGGTCTTGTCCAGCAGTTCCGGCAACGCCCGGGTCTGGGCCACGATGGGGAAAAAGTTGGAGTCCCCCAGCCAGCGCGGCACCACGTGCTGGTGCAGGTGGGCGGCGATGCCGGCCCCGCCCACGGCGCCCTGGTTGACACCCAGGTTGAAACCCTGCGGCTGGCGTGCCACCCGCAGCGCCTTCATGGCCGTGATGGTGAAGGCCATCAATTCTTGGGCCTCCGCCTCGGTCAGGTCGGTCAAGTCCGCCACATGCCGGTAGGGGCACACCAGGAGATGTCCTGGGTTATACGGGAACAGGTTCAGCAGGACGTAGACGTGTTGCCCGCGGGCCACGATCAGCTTGTCCTCGTCGCTGCCGGCCGGGGCCTGGCAGAAGGGGCAGGCGGCCGCATCGCCGGTCGCGGGCCGGGCCGCGCCGCCAACGTAGGCGCTCCGGTGGGGCACCCACAGTCGTTCGAAGCCGTCCGGGACGGCCGCGAACTGGTCGGCCGGCTCAAGCATTCTCGCGCCGTTCGATGATGCCGGTGATGCGCTCCACCGCCTCGGCCACCGGGATGCCGTTGTCCTGGCGGCCATCCCGCAACCGGAACGAGACCGCCCCGGCGGCCACGTCATCGGCCCCCGCAATCAAGACGAACGGGATCTTCTCCTTGGCGGCGTTGCGGATCTTCTTGCCGAAACGGTCGTCCGAGGCGTCCAACTCCACCCGCACGCCCTTGGCCCGCAGTTGGTCCAAGGCGGCTTGCAGGTGGGGAATGAACTCGTCCGCCACCGGGATGCCACGCACCTGCACCGGCGCCAGCCAGGCCGGGAAGGCGCCGGCGTAGTGCTCCACCAGGATGGCGAAGAAACGCTCGATCGAACCGAACAGGGCCCGGTGGATCATCACCGGCCGTTGGCGCGAACCGTCCGCCGCCGTGTACTCCAGGCCGAACCGTTCCGGCATGTTGAAGTCAAGCTGGATGGTGGAAATCTGCCAGGTGCGCCCGATGGCGTCCCGCACCTGCACGGAGATCTTCGGCCCGTAAAAGGCCGCGCCGCCCGGGTCCGGCACCAGTTCCAGGCCGGACGCCCTTCCCACCTCTTCGAGCGTACGGGTGGCTTCCTCCCAGACCTCGTCGCTACCCACCGAATGCTCAGGGTCACGGGTGGACAGCTCCAGGTAGAAGTCCTCCAGGCCGTAGTCCTTCAACAGGTCCAACACGAAGGTCAGCAGGCCGGCCAGTTCCTCACGCATCTGTTCGCGCGTGGTGTAAATGTGGGCGTCATCCTGGGTGAAACCGCGTGCCCGGGTCAGACCATGCACCACGCCGGACTTCTCGTAGCGGTAGACCGTGCCGAACTCGAACAGCCGCAACGGCAGTTCGCGGTAGCTGCGGCCGCGGGCCGCGAAGATCAGGTTGTGCATTGGGCAGTTCATGGGCTTCAGGTAGTAGTCCTGTGCCTGGCGGCGGACGTTGCCGTCCGCGTCCCGTTCCTCATCCAACTGCATGGGCGGGTACATGCCCTCGCGGAACCAATCCAGGTGGCCGCTGATCTCATACAGCCGCCCCTTGGTGATGTGAGGGGTGTAGACGAACTCGTAGCCGGCCTCGACGTGCCGCCTACGGGAGTAATCCTCCATGGCCTGGCGGATGATGCCGCCCTTGGGGTGAAACACGGCCAGGCCGGAGCCGATGGCGTCCGGGAAACTGAACAGGTCCAACTCTTGGCCCAACTTGCGGTGATCGCGGCGTTCCGCTTCGGCGATGCGTTCCGTGTAGGCCTTCAGGTCATCCGGCGAGGCCCAAGTGGTGCCGTAGATGCGCTGCAACTGCTTGTTGTGCTCATCGCCGCGCCAGTAGGCGGCGGCCGACCGCAACAACTGGAAGGTGCCCTTCTTGATCAGGGTGGTGACCGGCAGGTGCGGCCCGCGGCACAGATCCTTCCAAGCCGTGGTGCCATCCCGGCGCAGATTGTCGTAGATGGTCAACTCGCCGGCGCCCACCTCGACTGAGGCGCCTTCCCCGGCCTGGTCGGCGTGACCCTTCAAGCCGATCAGTTCCAGCTTGTAGGGCTCCGCCGCCAATTCCTGCCTGGCCTCGTCCTCCGTCACGGTGCGCCGGCGGTAGGACTGGCCCTGCGCCGCCAGGCGGGTCATGACCTTTTCCAATTGGCGCAGGTCTTCCGGTGTGAACGGCGTCTCGACATCGAAGTCGTAGTAGAAGCCGTCCGTGATGGGCGGGCCGATGCCCAGTTTGGCCTCCGGGTTGAGCTCCTGCACCGCCTGGGCCAGCAGATGGGCGGTGGAGTGCCGCAACACCATCAGGCCGTCCGGTTCCTGCAGCGTGACGCCCTCCACCGTGGCGCCATCGGGCACCGGCTGGTCCAGATCCTTCAACTGGCCGTTGACCCGAACCACTACCACATCCTTGCGGCCCTGGAACAGATCCAGGCCCAAGGCCGGTTGCTCGGTGCTGACAGGCTGGCCATCCACCGTGTATTGAGGCACGCCGATTCCCCTCACTGGTCGAAACTCTGCTGTTCGATGCTACCCGCGTTCGGGCCAGTCGGACTGCGGCCCGCGGACGCCATCGGGCAGCCAGTACCGTAAGAGTTGACTCTCCCCTTACGGGAGAGACCAGCCTGGAGTAGTTCCCGGAAAAGGAAGGTGCAAAATGCATCGGATCGGCGAGTTCTCCCGGCTGGGGCGGGTCACCGTCAAGGCGCTGCGGTACTACGACGAGATCGGCTTGCTGGAACCGGCCGAGGTGGATCAGTGGACGGGTTACCGCTACTACACCTCGGACCAGCTCTACCGGCTGCACGAGATCGTGGCGCTGAAGCAGCTCGGCTTCCCGATCGACCAGATCGCCGCCATCTTGGACGGTGGCGGCGGGGTGGGGTTGGTAGCCGCCCGGCTGGCCGAACTGGAGGCGGCCCAACGGGCGGTCACCGACCAACTCTTCCGGGTACGTCATTTTCTGCGACTGAAGGAAGAAGGTTACGACATGGAGTATCAAGTGGTGTTGAAGGAACTGCCCGCCTACACGGTGTTCTCCTCGCGGCAGCGGGTGGCCAACTACGAGGCCATGATGACGCTGATCCCGGCCATCGGCGCCCAGGTGGCGGCCGACAACCCGGGGGTGGCCTGCCTGGAGCCCGAGTACTGCTGCAACGTCTGCCACGACACCGAGTACCGGGACACCGACATGGATATCGAGGTCTGCCAGGCGGTCACGTCCGCCGGTGCGGACGGCGAGGGCTACGTTTTCAAGGACCTGCCGCCCGTGACGGTGGCGTCGGTGTTGCACCGCGGCCCGTACGACGGCCTGGGCGCCGCCTACGCCTACCTGGTGGACTGGGTGGAGACCAATGGCTACCGCATCGCCGGCGACTGGCGCGAGGCGTTCATCGACGGGGTGTGGAACTGCGAATCTTCGGCGGATTGGCTGACCGAGGTGCAGATGCCGGTTGAGCCGGCCGCCTAGGTTCAGTTGGCCTGGCTGGCTTGGCCAGCTCGGTCGGCTTGGTTGGCTCGGTTGGCCGGCTTGGTTGGGTTGGTCGGCTCGGTTGCCCGATGGCGCGTGGGGGCGCCATCGGGCAACCCGGCCCCTTGCCCTGTCTTCCTCGCGAAAGGTCACTTTTCCTGCGCGAAAGGTCAATTCCGTCACAGTAGCCACCAAACAGGAACGCCCTGAGCCTCGGTTATACCCAGAGCGAAACAGCTGAAGTCTGCAGAATTGACCTTTCGCGCTGCGACGGCCACGGATCTGCAGCCTTCTCCTAGAGAGATTCCAGGTTTCTCTCAAGCTTGATCCGCTAGCATGCAGGTCAGCCGGGTCGGCCGATTTCGTGGCCTGCCCGCCGACAACCCGCTGAGGGCTGTCTGCCTTCAAGCCAGGGAGATCATGTTCATGTCCAGCCTCACACCGCAATCGAAACTCGCTGCCGCCTTGGGCGCCGCCGCCCTCCTGGCGACCGGCCTGGCGGCCTGCGGCGGCGGCACCTCCGCCAGCCCCAAGGTTGAGTGGCCTAGCGCAAGCACCACCCCCTCCGCCACCGAATCGGCCGAAGCCGAGACGACCGAGTCGGCCGCTACGACCGACGACGCCACCACCGAGACGGCGGCTTTCGACTACAGCGAAGGACTGGATGACAACGGCTTCGTTATCGGCGTCACGGCCAAGGACTATGTCGAGTTGCCCAACTACGAGGCGTTCCCGGTGCCAGCGTCGGTTGCCAACATCACCGACGAAGCGGTGCAGAGTGAGGTCGATTCGATTCTGTCCGGCTACGGCGAGGCGACCCAGGTGACCGACCGAGCCGTGGTGGACGGCGACACGGTCAACATCGACTATGTCGGTTCGGTGGACGGCGTCGAGTTCGACGGAGGTACCACCAATGGTGCCGGCACCGACGTGACTATCGGCACTACCACCTATATCGATGACTTCTTGGAGCAACTGATCGGTCACATGCCGGGTGACACCTTCGACATCAACGTCACCTTCCCTGATGATTACGGGGTGGACGAACTGAATGGCAAGGACGCTGTCTTTGTCACCACCGTCAACTACATCTCCGAGACGATTCTGCCCGACATCACGGATGCCTGGGTGGCCGAGAATCTGTCGGAGTCCTACGGCTGGAACACTATTGCCGAGATGCAAGATGGCATCAGGGCCAGCCTGCGCGAGACCGCCATCCAGAACTACATCTACGAGTACCTGACCACAGAGGTCCAGATCAGCGAGGTGCCGCAGGCAATGCTGGACAAGGAAACCAACGCGATGCTGGCCTACTACCAGAGCGCGGCCGATTACTACCAGGTGACGTTGGAAGAGTACCTGTCCACCTATGAGGGGCTGGCCTCGCTGGACGAACTGTACGAAGCCAGTGCCAGCAGTATCCAGACCACCGTGGTCTACGCGCTGGTGGTTCAGGCCATCGCCGAAGACGCCGGTTGGACCGTGACCGAGGAAGACCTCGCGGCCTTCTTCTTGGCCAATGCCGGCAGCGAGGACTACTCCACCTATGAGGCCGAGTATGGCCTGGGCTACCTGAAGCAACTGGTGCTGGCTCAGAACGTGATCGACTACATCTACGAGCACTGTGTGACCGAGTCCTGAGGCCCTGCGGCGTGCCCAACCCGGCCGCGTCGCAAATGAGAGTCATTCCCGTTATAGTTGGGGGCGTGAACAAGAGACCTCTGCGTGCCCTAGCGCTGTTCTCCCTTGTTGCCCTGACGCTGAGCGGCTGCGGAGCCGACTCCGACACCGACACGCAAACCGACCCGACGGAATCGGACCTCACGATTGTGGCCTCGACCAACGTGTGGGGCGACGTCGCGGCGGCCGTGGCGGGCGACCTGGCCAGCGTCACCAGCCTGATCACCGGTTCGGCCCAAGACCCGCATGAGTTCGAAGCCTCGGCCCAAGACCGGCTGGCGTTGGAGAAGGCCGGGCTGGTGATCAAGAACGGCGGCGGCTACGACCCGTTCATGGACACGCTGCTGGCTTCCGGTGGCGGGGAGGCCGGTGTGCTCGATGCCGTGGTGGTGTCGGGGTATGAGGCCGGCGAGGGTTTCAACGAGCACGTTTGGTACGACTTGCCCACGGTGGACCGCGTCGCGGCGGCGGTCAGCCAGGAACTGAGCCGGCTGGACCCAGACAATGCGGCCACCTACCAGGCCAACTACGAAGCGTTCGCGGGCGAACTGAGCGAGGTGGCGGCATCGGCCACGGCGCTGAAGGCCACGGCGGCAGGCCGAGGTGTTGCCATCACGGAACCGGTGCCGCTCTATCTATTGGAAGCCGCCGGGCTGGTCAACCTGACGCCCGGCGCCTTCAGCGAGGCCGTCGAAGACGGCGACGACGTGCCGCCGCGGGTGCTGCTTGAGACACTGGACTTGTTCTCGGGCGACGGGATCGCGCTGCTGGCCTACAACGCCCAGACGGCGAATGCCACCACCGAACAGGTGCGCACGGCGGCCGAGGCGGCCGCCGTGCCGGTGGTGGACTTCGCCGAGACCCTGCCGGAGGGGCAAACCTACATCGAATGGCAGCAGGGCAACGTGGACCGGCTGGCGGCGGCGCTTGAGGGGACGGTTGGCGGGTGAATCCTCAGGTGACACCGGTACTGCGGCTGGCTGACGCGGGGCTGGCCTTCGGTGACCGGCCGCTGTGGTCCGGGCTTGACCTGGACCTGCGGCCTGGCGAATTCGTCACCGTATTGGGGGCCAACGGCTCAGGCAAGTCTTCGCTCCTCAAGGCAATCTTGGGGTTGCAGCCCCTGACCACTGGGTCGATTTCGTTCCTCGGACGGCCGGTGACGCGGGGCGACCGGCACATCGGCTACATCCCCCAGCAGCGGCTGATCCCGGCCGGCACTCCCCTACGCGGCTGGGACCTGGTTGCCCTGGGTGTGGACGGGCACAGGCCGGGCGTGCGGTGGCGGGGCCGACGATCAGTGCGGGCGGCGGTCGAGGCGGCCGTCGCTGCCGTGGGGGCTGGCGGCTTTGCCGGGCGGCCCATCGGGCAGTTGAGCGGCGGTGAACAACAGCGGCTGCGGGTGGCGCAGGCGCTGGTGTCCGATCCGTCCTTGTTGCTGTGCGACGAACCACTAATCAGCCTCGATCTGCAACACCAACAGGCCGTCAGCCGGCTGGTTGATCAGCGGCGCCGCCAGCACGGCACACCAGTGCTGTTCGTCACCCACGACATCAACCCAGTGCTGCCCATGACCGACCGGGTGCTCTACTTCGCCGCCGGGCGCCATCGGTTGGGGACGCCTGAAAAGGTTCTCCATTCCGGTGTGCTGAGCGCCTTGTATGGGACGCCGGTCGAAGTGGCGCGGATCGGTGAGCGGGTGGTAGTGCTCGGCGCGCCAGACCACCACGAGCCGCATCACCCCTCCGAGCACGGGGGTGAGCACGAGTGAACTGGTGGGAGCGTATCTTCAACTTTGCCGACTACGGGCAGTTGCTGGGGCTGGTCCACAACTCCCTGATCGCCGCCGCCGTCCTTGGAGTGGTGGGCGGCATCGTCAGCGTGTTCGTGATGCAGCGCGACATGGCGTTCGCCGTCCACGGAGTCAGCGAACTGTCGTTTGCCGGGGCGGCCGGGGCGCTGCTGGTGGGCGCCTCGGTGGTGGCGGGGGCCCTGGTGGGTTCGATCCTGGCAGCGTTGGCTATCGGCCTGTTGGGAGCGCGGGCGCGGGACCGGAACTCGGCCATTGGCGTGCTGATGCCGTTCGGGCTGGGCCTTGGCATTCTGTTCCTGGCGCTGTACGAGGGGCGGGCTTCAGCCAAGTTTGGCTTGCTGACCGGGCAGATCATCTCGGTCGACTCGCCGCAGTTGGGCTGGCTGATCGGGATTTGCCTGGTTGCTCTTGGGCTGCTGGTGGCGATCTGGCGGCCGCTGTTGTTCGACACCCTTGACCCCGATGTCGCCACTGCCCGCGGCGTGCCCGGCCGGGCCATGTCGTTGCTGTTCATGCTGGCGTTAGGGCTGGTGGTGTCTGTGGCGGTGCAGATCGTTGGCGCCCTGCTGGTGCTGGCCCTGTTGGTGACACCCGCGGCTTCGGCGTTGCGGGTATCCGCCTCGCCGGTGCTGGTGCCAGTGTTGAGCGCCTTGTTCGGGGTGCTGGCCGCGGTGGGCGGCATCCTGCTGGCCTTGGGTGGGTCGCTGCCGATCAGCCCCTACATCACGTCCATCTCTTTCCTGACCTACCTCGTGTGCCGGGTGGTCGGGTCGCGCAAGGGGCGGGTCGTTAGGATGGGCCAATGAGCAGCCAGAGCGAGCCGCGCGCCTTCGCGGGGCCAGGCCGCCGTGACACGGCCCAACGCCGGGCGCTGCGGGAAGCGCTGGCCGGCTCGGATTCGTTTGTCAGCGCCCAACAGTTGTATGACACATTGCGGTCTGGCGGCGCCAAGATCGGGTTGGCTACCATCTACCGCACCCTCTTGGCCATGGCCGAGGCCGGCGAGGTCGACACCGTTCGGGCGGCCGATGGCGAGACCCTCTACCGCAAGTGCGGCACCGAGCACCACCATCACCTGGTGTGCCGAGGCTGCGGGTTGACCATCGAGGTCGAGGGGCCTTCTGTCGAAGAGTGGGCTACTCGAGCTGGGGCGGCCCACGGCTTCACCGACGTTGAACACATGGTGGAACTGTTCGGATTGTGCGCCGCCTGCTCCCCCACCGCCGCCTAGGCGGCTACTCCCCCTCCCCCATGGAAAATCCCAATCACGGTTGCAGTAGGGCCTTGATGGCGCGGCGCTCATCCATTGCCTGGTAGGCGGCGGGCGCCTGCTCCAGAGGCACGGTGAGGTCGAACACCAGGCCGGGATTGATGGCGCGGTCAAGAATCAGCCTGATCAACTCCGGCAGGAACCGCCGCACCGGCGCCGGCCCGCCGTGCAGGTGAACACCGGAATAGAACAGGTCCAAGCCCCTCAGTTGGACTTCATGAGCCACACCCACGAATCCAACGTGACCGCCCGGACGGCAGGCATGGATGGCCTGCTCCATGGCCTGCTGTGTGCCAACCGCCTCGATGACGCAGTGGGCCCCAATGCCGCCGGTCATCGCCTTGACCCGCGCCACCCCTTCGTCGCCGCGTTCGGTCACGATGTCGGTCGCACCGAACTCCTCCGCCAGCGCCTGCCGGACGGGGTTGCGGCTCATGGCGATGACCCGCTCGGCGCCCAACTGTTTGGCCGCCAGTACCCCCAGCAGGCCAACGGCGCCATCGCCCACCACCACGACGGTCTTACCTGGCGCGGCCTCGGCAGCGACGGCGGCAAACCACCCGGTGCCCAAGACGTCAGAGGCGGTCAGCAACGAGGGGATGAGGGCGGCATCGGGCACCGACGGCGTGGCAACTAGGGTGCCGTCCGCCAGCGGGACGCGCAGGTACTCGGCCTGGGCGCCGCGGACTCCCTGGTTGATGACACAGCGCGACTGGTAGCCGGAGCGGCAGATCTCGCAGGTGTTGTCCGAGGCGAAAAACGAACCGACCACAAAGTCGCCGGGCCCCACCAGCCGGACGTCGCTCCCAACCGTTTCGACCACGCCCACGTATTCGTGGCCCATGGGGGCCCGCGGGCCAAGCTTGGCGATGCCGCGGTAGGGCCACAGGTCGGAGCCGCAGACGCAGGCGGCGGTCACCTTGATCACCGCGTCGGTCGGTTCGATGACGGTTGGCTTGGGGACATCTTCGACCCGGACATCGCCGGGTCCGTACATGAAGGTGGCTTTCATCGGGGCTCCAGTTCGCTGAGGTACAGGCCCAGCCTACAAACCTTCAACCGCTTAGAGGCAAACGGTTTGGGTTGCGTTACATGGCAGCGGTGCCCGATGGCGTGTGTGGGCGATACTGGGATCGAACCAGTGACCTCTTCCGTGTGAAGGAAGCGCGCTCCCCCTGCGCCAATCGCCCTGAGGGTTCGCTGTCAGCCGGACAGCGCATAGAGATGTTACCAGGTGGCGCGCCGTGGTTTGCATCGCTGGACCGATCGGCCGGAATGGGGTAATGTCAATGCCCGCGTGTGGGGGCCTCACAAGGGCACCACACCTCGCGGATGTGGCTCAGTTGGTAGAGCATCACCTTGCCAAGGTGAGGGTCGCGGGTTCGAGTCCCGTCATCCGCTCGGAGCCCCACCGGGTTCGGTGGAGTGGCCGAGAGGCGAGGCAGCGGCCTGCAAAGCCGTATACGCGGGTTCGAATCCCGTCTCCACCTCTTCTGGTGGCTGGCCGCCATCCGGAATGACGGGCCGTTGGCGCAGGGGTAGCGCGCTTCCTTGACACGGAAGAGGGCACTGGTTCAAATCCAGTACGGCCCACCAAGCGAGGCAAGAAGACCGACCCGAAGGGTCGGTCTTGGTGTTTCTGGGGGTAAACGACCGCGCAAGCTTGCTTGTGGCGGGTGGTTACCCCCAGAAACACCAAGGTGGACCGTTAGGTCTTCTTGCCGAGCGCCGCCAGTCGTTGACGAGCCCAGATGCCGGCCGTAGGCCGGCCGCTGGGCGAGGAGCACGGCCCACGGGGTGCGGCTGTCGTGTGAGCCCAGATGCCGGCCGTAGGCCGGCCTGGTGAGCCTACCTCTGTATGCGATTGAGAACCTGCCGTCGGTGATTGCATAGCCGTCTGGGGAGCAAGGCCTAACAGCGAAGCGGTCAGGTGCTCGGACAATCGGGGCAGCGGGTTCAATTGCGGTACCAGTTTGGTGAGCGTGGCGCGGTTGTCACCTGTCGCGCCAGGGTCGACCAGAACAGGCCGCGTCAGGACAACTGGATTCGGCCCGGCACATTAGCCGGCCCCAAACGCCGGCGCACCAGCGCCTTCAATTCCTGTTCGGACCGGCCGGCCCCACAAACCCGGGCCGCCAAGCGTTGCCCGAACACGGCATCGGCCTCAACCCAAACCTCTGCCGCCGTCACGCCGCCGAGAGCCAACAGCACCTCGCGTACCACCTCCGGCTGTCCGAACTCTCCGCCGCTGCGGCTCAGCCCATCGGCCCGGCCCAGTACCGTTAAGTGGCCGTTCGGGGTGACCAGGCCCAGGTCGGCCGTAGTCCAGGTTCCCGTCACGGATTGGCCGGCGCCATCGTCGCTGATCGAGGCCAGCGGTGAACTAAGCCGAATCAGCCCAACTTCACCGCGTGGCAGCACGCGCCCCGCGGCATCGACAACCTGCACCCGCGTCCCCACCACGGGCCGCCCCACTGTTTCGGGGAACCGCGCGCACATCGCGGACCGCGCCACCGTCACCGTGCCGGTTTCGGTGGTGCCGTAGTAGTTCGCCACCACTGGTCCCCACCGCTCGGTCAGCGTCGCCACCGTCGCCGCATCGAGGCGGTCGGCGCCGCTGAGAACCGCCCGCACCCGCTCCCCCGCGTCCCGCGCCGGCCCCACCGCCCGCAGGTAGGCGGCCAGCCGTCTGAGCTGCGCCGGCACCGCAAAGACGGTTTCAACTTGGAAGCGGCAAATCGCCTGGAACAGCTCTTCCCCGCGCCCGATGTCGCCCTCCCCCAAACCCTTCAGCTCGCCACCGTTACCGCCCACCGCGCCGGCCAACACCATGTCCGAGCCGCCCACCAGGCAGAGCATCGCCGCCGCCAAGGCGTAGCCGTGGTACAGCGGCGGGCAAATCAGCGTCACAGAACCCGGCCGCACCGCCGTGACGCCCGCCAATCCAAGAGCGGTCAAGGGCGCCAGCCACCGCCGCCGTAACCCAATCGCTTTGGGCGCTCCCGTGCTCCCCCCGGTCAGCATGACCAGGCCGGACTGCCGGGCCAACCGCGGTACCGGGGCGCCATCGGGCAACGCCGCCACCAGCCCAGCCCACTGCGATACCGGCACCGACCGCCAGCCGCCCAAGAGCGAAGCCTGTTCGGCCAACCGGTCCGCATACAGCACCAAGTCGAACCCCTGCTGGCCCAGGGCCCGCAGGTGGTCCGTGCCGGTGCGGGGCCCCACAGGCGTGACACGTGCCCCACTCAGGCAAACGGCGCCAAGGCCCACCAGGAAGGACCGGTCATCGGGCAGCATCAGGGCCACCCTCGCGCCGGCCAGCGGCCCCAACGCCGCCGCCAGGCCGCGGCAGCCGGCCGCCAGGCCCCTGTACCCAAGCCGTCCAGCGTCGTCGGTCAACCGGGCGCCATCACCCCAAACCAGGCCGGCCCCCAGCACGGCAGCGGCCGGCGTCAGTCCGTAGCGCGGCCCGGCCCCGGCCAGCATCCGCCACAACCGCCAAGGATGGTCTACCACGCCGAAGGCGGCCAGGCCGCGCCCAAGCTGGCCGATCACCTCGCCCGGGCCCGGTCGCAACCGCGACAGCCGGCTCACGGGCTGACGCCCGCCCGCAGCAGCCGGGTCCACGCCGCGTGCGTCGCCCCGAGGCCCGCCCCATTCAGTGCCGCCCCCACGCGCGCCCACCACGGGCTGACCAGGCGTGGCCGGCGCACCAACGCCCGGCACACGACATCGGCCGCCTGGCGGACCGATAGCTCGGGCGTGTGATACAACCCGGCAGTCGGGGCGCTCATGGCGGTGGCCACACGCGGCAGGTGCACCGAGGTCACCGCCACCCCGGCGGCCGCCAGTTCCGGCCCGGCGCTGGCCAGCCAGGCCTCGAGGCCGGCCTTGGAGCCGGTATAGGTGGACCAGTTCGGCAAGGGCCAATCAACCGACACCGATGACACGTGCAGCAGGTGACCGCTCCCGGCTGCCATCATGCCCTCCAGCAGCGGCAGCATCAGCGCCAACGTGCCCAGGTAGTGCAGGCGGGCCAACCGGTCGACATCGTGCCACCGCCCGGCCGTCTGCGCCACGGACCGGTGGATCGAATGCCCGGCGTTGGCCACAATCAACTCCGGCGGCCCCCAGCGGTCAAGTACCGTCACCGCCGCCTCGCCGGCCGCCAGGTCATCGCGCAGGTCGAAGGCCAACCGGTCACACGACCCGGCCAACCGCCCGCAGGCCGTCTGCAGCTCCAGGAGGTCGCCTTCGGACCGCCCCAGCGCCACCACGTGCGCGCCCACGCCCGCCAACCGCAAGGCAACTTCGTGCCCGATGCCGCGTGACGCCCCCGTCACCACGACCGTCCGGCCGCTCACCCGCCGGGCCACCTGAGCCGGTGGGGCGCCGCGCAGACCGCAGCCCAACAGCCACGGTGCCAGCGCCGCCCTCCCCATGCCCGCAGTCTACTGAAGGCAGCCACAGGGCCATGGGTTACCCTATGAATCGATCCGACACCACCGAAGGAGCCACCGTGCCGATCGACAGCCAGCCCGCGCAAGACGTCTACAAGGACGCCGGCCAGAACGTGGTCTTCTTGACCTTGGCCCTGAACCGCCGCGACCAGGCGGCCGAACGCGAGGCGGTGGCCGAACTGGCCGGCCGCCTGCCGGCCGTCCTCAACTCGATGCGCATACGCCTGCCGGAAGCCGGCCTCAAGTGTGCCTTCGGCCTGTCCTCCCAGGCCTGGGACTACCTCTACCCAGACGCCGCCAAACCGAAGGAACTGGAGGACTTCCAGGGCCTCCAGGACGGCGCTTACCGCATGCCTGGCACCCCGGCGGACCTGTTCTTGCACCTACGGGCCGGCCAACAGGCCGTCTTGTTCGAGATCATCGACCAACTGCGCCAGTTCTTCGCCCCGGCCGCCACCGTGGTCGATCTGACGGAGGGCTTCCGCTATTTCGAGGGCCGCGCCATCATCGGCTTCATCGACGGCACCGAGGCACCGGCCGAAATCGACAGTGCCGACTACGCCGTGATCGGCGACGAAGACCCTGGTTTTGCCGGCGGTTCGTACGCCTTCGCCCAAAAGTGGCTGCATGACATGGACTTCTGGAACGGCCTGCCGGTTGAAGAGCAGGAACGCGCCGTCGGCCGCCGCAAGTTCACCGACCTGGAACTGGACGATGACGCGAAAGCGCCCAACGCCCACAACGTGGCGGCCAAGATCGAATGGGACGGTGAGGAACAGAAGATCGTGCGCATGAACGTGCCGTTCAGCGACCTGGGCACCGGCGCCACCGGCACGTACTTCATCGGCTACGCCCGCCACTGGCACGTCACGCGGGACATGCTGCGCCAGATGCTAGCCATGGGCGACTACCTGCTGCAGTTCAGCCGCATCCAGACCGGCCAGTTGTTCTTCATCCCGTCCCGGCCCTTGTTGGACCGGATCGCGGACAACGACCTGTAGGCCGGCCCACACCAGCCTAGGACCCCGGCAGCATGCCCTTGCGCTTGTCCACCACGCGCACGGCCTTGCCTTCGGACCGGGTGATGGTCTTCGGCTCCTTCAGCTTGACCACGGCCTTGATGTTCAACACGCCGTACAGCTTGGCCTGCACCATCTTCTGGAACCGCTCCAGGTCGCCCATGGTCTCGGCGAAGATCGACTCGCCCACCTCGACCCAGACCTCCATCACGTCCAGGTAGCCCACCCGGTCCACCACGATCTGGTAGTGCGGCTCGATGCCGGGGATGGTCACCAAGACCTCTTCCACCTGGCTGGGGAAGACGTTGACGCCACGGATGATCAGCATGTCGTCGGACCGGCCAATCGGCTTGGACATGCGCGCGAACGTCCGCCCGCAGGCGCAGGTCTCGCGCGTCAGGCTGCACAGGTCGCGGGTGCGGTAGCGGATCAACGGCTGGGCCTGGCGGCGCAGGGTGGTGAAAACCAACTCGCCCAGCTGCCCGTCCGGCAGCGGCTGCAACGTCTCCGGGTCGATGATCTCGGCCAGGTAGTGGTCCTCGTTGACGTGCATGCCGCCCTTGGCCAGGCACTCGACCGACACACCGGGCCCGCCCATCTCGGTCAGGCCGTAGATGTCCAGGGCCGTCTCCCCCAGGCCGGCTTCCACCTGGGCCCGCATCTCGTTGCTCCAGGGTTCGGCGCCGTGGATGCCCACCCGCAGGGAAATGTCCGATGGCGCCACGCCCCGGTCGCGGAACACTTCCGCCAGGTGCAGGGCATAGGACGGGGTGCAGCTCAAGGCCACCGGCTTGAGATCCTGCATCATGCGGATCTGCCGGTCGGTGTTGCCGCCGCTCATCGGGATGACCACACAGCCCAGGCGGACCGCGCCATAGTCCAGGCCGGGACCGCCGGTGAACAGGCCATAGCCGTACGAGTTCTGCAGGATCTCCCCCGGTTTGACCCCCGCCATCGCCAGGCCGCGCCCGGTGCACTCACCCCAGTACTGCACGTCCTGGTGGGTGTAGGCCACCGTGGTGGGCGCACCCGTGGTGCCCGAAGTCGACTGCACGCGTTCGATCTGGTCCATCGGCAGGGCGAACATGTCGAACGGGTAGTTGTCCCGCAGGTCCGGC
Organism: Bifidobacteriaceae bacterium; assembly: GCA_031272885.1. Lineage (GTDB taxonomy): Bacteria > Actinomycetota > Actinomycetes > Actinomycetales > WQXJ01 > JAISSX01. The sequence continues at coordinate 99,452 of JAISSX010000001.1, forward strand.
TTGACGGTGAAGGGCAGTTTGACAATGTCCTCCAAGGATTGGATGTCGCTCGGCTTGACGCCAAGTTCGTCGAACTTGCGGCGGTAGAAGGGCACTTTGGGGTAGACCCGCTCGCAGGCCTCCACCAGGCGCTGCAACTGCAGTTCCCGGATTTCGGCCTGCGACATGGTTTCGAGTTCGGGTTGCAGGAAGCTGCCGCCCGCGCCATCGGGCGTCAGGATCTGGGGCGTGGCGCTCACAGGGCCTGCACCTCCTCATCACCCATCAAGGTGACTTGGCCGGCCAGCAGGTCCACCGCCCGGTCCAGGTCACGTACCGCGAAGCAGACGTTGAAGAACGAGATGTTGTACAGGTACTCGATCGACACGTCCGCCGCCGCCAGCTTGTCCAGCACGGTCGCCAGACCACCCGGCACGTCCTCCACCTTGACGCACAACACCTGCGTCACGTGCGTGGTGAAGCCGGCCGCGTTCAGCACCTCACGAGCCTTCGACGTGTCGGACACGATCAGGCGCAAGATGCCGTATTCGGCGGCTTCGGTGGTGGAGAACCCGTGAATGTTGATCCCGGCGCCACCCAGGATCCGCGCCACTTCGGCCAAGCGGCCTGGGCGGTTCTCCAAGAACACAGTCAACTGCGTTACCTTCATAGCAGTGCCTCCTGGCTGGTTGTAGCCTCGCGCCCCAGGCGAAGGGCGCGCAGGTTGGCTTCAAGGGTCTTGGCCGGCACGGCGGCGGCCAGGCCGCGGCGCCAGTCGTCATCACTGAACGGCAATAGGCCCGATGCCGCCCCCAACAGCACCGAGTTGACCGTGCGCAGGTTGCCCGCCTCCCGGGCCAGGGCCTCGGCATCGATCTCAAGCAGGTTGACGCCGCGGGCGGCGGCGGCTTCGGCCAGGCCACCCGGGTAGGGCTGTTCACGCCGCAACACGGCACCCGGCGGGATGCGCGTGGAGCCGGCGCAGACGATGGTGCCGCCGGGCTCCAGCAGGGACAGGCCGCGCAGGCCTTCCAGCAGTTCGGTGGCTATCACCAGATCGGCCGTGGCCGACACCGGCGAAAACACCTGCGGACCGAAGCGCACGGTCGACAACACCGAGCCGCCGCGCTGCGACATGCCCTTGATCTCGGAACTCTTGACCTGTAGGCCCGCCGAAACGGCCGCGAAGGCCAGCACCGCGGCGGCCCGCAACACGCCCTGGCCACCCACACCGACCACCGACACCGTGAAGGTGCCACGCGACATCGGGCCCTGACGGCCGGCCGTGGCGCTCATGCCGCCACCACCGCGTCGTGCATGATCAGGGCGTCCCGGTTGCAGACGTCCGCGCACAGGCCGCAGCCGATGCAGTTGTCCAGGATCGAAATGACGTCGTCACCTGGGGCAATGGCCGGGCAGCCGATGGCCAGGCAGAGGCCGCACATGTTGCAGTTGGGGCCCACCACTTCGACCGTCCGCTTGGCCGGCGGCTGGTACAGGATGCAGGGGCTTTGCACCACGATCACCACCAGGCCAGGCAGTTTGGCTTCCTCCCGGATCAACTTATCCAGGGCCTTGTATTCGGCTACGTCGGCCGTCACGCAGCGCACCCCAATGCCCTGGCATAGGGCCACGATGTCGATGGCCGGGCCTTCCGTGCTGTCCGGGTGGACGCCCGTGCCGGGGTGGCCCTGCTGCCCGGTCATGGCGGTGGTGCGGTTGTCCAGCACCACCACAATGCCCTCGGTCTCGTTGTAGCGGGCGTCCAGCAAGGCGGTGATACCCGAATGGAAGAAGGTCGAATCGCCGATCACGCCCACGGCCGCCTTGCGCCCCAACGCCTTGTTGAAGCCGGCCATCATGCCGATCGAGGCGCCCATGCACAGCGACGTGTCGATGGCCAACAGCGGCGCCAACGCCCCCAGGGTGTAGCAGCCGATGTCGCCCATCGGCACTAGGCGCCGCTTGCGCAGCGTCGAGAAGACGGCCCGGTGCGGGCAACCGGGACACAGCACCGGCGGCCGGACCGGCAGGTCGGGGGCGCCATCGGCGGCCGGGGCGGGCGACGCCTCCGCCAGCCGGGGCGGCTGCGGCAGGGTGACCGGGCCGCGGACCGGAGGTTCGGCCTCAAGGTAGGGTTCCAGGGCGCGGCGGACAATCGTCTGGTCCAGTTCACCCTCGATGGGGATGGCCTGTTTACCGATGGCGGGCAGGCCCATGGCCCGCACCTGGTCCTCGATGAACGGTTCCAGTTCCTCCACCACGGCCACGCGCGAAACCTGCCCGTACAACTCCAGGATCTTGCCGTAGGGCAGCGGGTTGGCGAAGCCCAACTTGAGTATCCAGGCGTCCGGGAAGGCTTCCCTGGCGTACTGGTAGCCCACGCCGGAGGCGATGATGCCAAAGTCGCTGGTGCCCGGTTCCAGCACGTTCAGCGGGCTGACCTCGGCCCGGGCGCGCAGCTCTTCCAGGCGCTGCAAAGCCCGGTGGTTGCGCCGCTTGGCGTTGGCCGGCACCATGACGTACTTGGCGATGTCGCGAGCGTACGGCTTGGGCTCGATGGCGAGCTTCTCACGCGGCGTCACCAGGCCGCGGCCGTGCGCGATCCGGGTGGTGGTGCGCAGCAGCACCGGGGTGTCGAACTCCTCCGACAAGGCGAAGGCCTCCGCCAGGAAGTCATAGGCCTCTTGGGAATCGGTTGGCTCCAGCAGCGGGATCTTGGCGAAGCGGGCCAGGACCCGGTTGTCCTGTTCGTTCTGGGACGAATGCATGCCTGGGTCGTCCGCGCTGACCACCACCAGGCCGGCGTTGACGCCGGCCAGGGCCACCGCCATGAACGGATCGGCCGCTACGTTCAGGCCCACGTGCTTCATCGTCACCACGGTGCGCACACCCGCCAAGGCCGCGCCCACACCCACTTCCAGCGCCACCTTCTCGTTGACGCACCACTGCGCGTGGATGCCGTCCAGGCGCGCCGCCGTCTCCACGATCTCGGTGGACGGGGTGCCCGGATAGCCACACGCGAAACCGGCGCCCGCACGCAGGGCGCCGTGCGCTATTGCTTCATTGCCTGACATCAGTTGGGGTTCCATGAGAACCCTAATCCTATACGTCCAGACGCCATCCCCGCCTGGCTTCGCGGTCAGCGCAGGGTGGCGAAGTCAACCGACGTTGAGGTAGCGAGCGGCCAGGCTGCCGGTGTTGTGGCCACCCACAGCCTCGACTTCGATGGCGCCGGCCGCCGGCCTAGCCGCGGGCCTCCATGGGCACGAACTGTCGCTCCACTTCGCCCACGTAGATCTGCCGCGGCCGGCCGATCTTCGAGGTCGGGTCCGCGTGCTGCTCACGCCAATGGGCAATCCAGCCGGGCAGGCGGCCCAGCGCGAACAGGACCGTGAACATGTTCACCGGGAAGCCCATGGCCTGGTAGATCAGGCCAGTGTAGAAGTCCACGTTGGGGTACAGCTTGCGCTCCTGGAAGTAGGGATCCGACAAGGCGGTTTCCTCCAGTTGCAGCGCAATGTCCAGCAACTGGTCGTAGCCGGTGCGGTGACGCAGAATCGAATCCGCATGGCGCTTGACGATGGCGGCCCGCGGGTCGTAGTTCTTGTAGATCCGGTGGCCGAAGCCCATCAGCTTGGCCTCCTTGGCCTTGACCTTGGCCACAAACTGGCTCACATCGCCGCCCTGGGCCTTGATCTCCGCCAGCATCTCCAGCACCGCCTGGTTGGCACCACCGTGCAGCGGGCCGGACAGGGCGTTGACGCCGGCCGCCACGGACACGATCAGGTTGGCGCCTGAAGACCCGACCAGCCGCACCGTGGAGGTGGAGCAGTTCTGTTCGTGGTCGGCATGCAGGATCAGCAGCACCTCAAGGGCCTTGGTGACCTCGTCGTCGAACGGGTAGGGCCCGGTGGGCAGGCCGAACGACATACGCAGGAAGTTCTCCACGTAGCTGAGCGACACGTCCGGGTACAGCATGGGCTGGCCCGTGGAGTTCTTGTAGCCGTAGGCGGCCAGTGTGGGCACGGTACCCATCAGCCGGTGCGTCAGATTGTCCAGGTTTTCCGGGTCGATGTTGGGGTTGGTGTAGGTGAAGGCGGAGAACGCGTTCAACCCGGCCGCCAGCAGTGTCATGGGATGTGACCGTCGCGGCGGGAAGCGGAACATCTCCTTCAGCCGCTCGTCGATCAGGTGGTAGTGGGCGATGCGGGCAGAGAACTCCTCCAACTGGTCCTTGGTGGGCAGCTCGCCGTACAACACCAGGTAGGACACTTCGAGGAAGCAGGCGTGTTCGGCCAACTGCTCGATGGGATAGCCGCGGTAACGCAGAATCCCGGCGTCACCGTCGATGAACGTGATGGCGGACTTGCAGGCGGCGGTGGAACCGAAGCCGATGTCGAACGTGGTGTCACCGGTCTGGGCCAGCAGTTTGCCGACGTCGTAACCGTTGTTGCCGGTGGTTGCCTCGACCTTGGGCAACTCACAACTGACGTCATCGTGGGTAAAGAGCGCACTTGCCACAATCGTCTCCTTCGATGCTGGGCCTTTTGGCAGTAACTTTACCGTCATTTGGGGCTGCGTTGGACCTACCTTGGGCCCCATTGGGATGCCCACACCTACTCCCCCGGTACCCCAAGCGGCCCACCCAGACCCCTCGACGCGGCCGTAGACTGGTCCCGTTGTTCCCCCCCCACTAGCCCCGAAAGGCTCAAAGATGAGTGGCAAGTTCGAGATCTTCGAAGACAAGTCCGGCCAGTTCCGCTTCCGCCTGAAGGCCGGCAACGGCGAAGTGGTCGCCACGGGTGAGGCCTACACCACCAAGGCGGGCGCCATCAAGGGCGCCGAGGCCGTACAGCGCGCCGCCGATGGCGCCACCATCGTCGAGGTCTAGGCCCAGCTACCCCTGTAGCAGCTCCGCCACCTGGAAGGCCATCTCGAGTGACTGCTGGTGGTTGAGCCGCGGGTCCACTACCGACTCGTAGCGCCGCCCCAACGCGGCATCGTCGATCTCCTCCGAGCCGCCCAGCACCTCGGTGACGTCATCCCCGGTCAGTTCGATGTGCAGGCCGCCCGGCACCTCGCCGGCTTCGCGCAGCACCTCGAAGAAACCCTTGACCTCTTCCATGACGGTGTCGAAGCGGCGGGTCTTGACGCCGCTGGCGGTGGTGAACGTGTTGCCGTGCATCGGGTCGCAAACCCACACCACCGGTCGGTTAGCCGTCTGGATGGCGCGCACGATGCCGGGCAGCACCGCCCGCACCTCCCCCGCGCCCATGCGCGTAATCAGGGTGATGCGGCCCGGCTGGTGGCGCGGATCCAGTTTGTCGATCAACCTGAGCAGGTCTCCGGCGTGAGCCGAAGGCCCCACCTTGATGCCCAGCGGGTTACGCACGTGCGACAGCAGTTCGGCGTGCGCCCCCTCCGGCGACCGGGTGCGCTCCCCGATCCACAGGAAGTGGGCCGAACAGTCATAGGCCAGCCCAGTGCGCGAATCGATCCGGGTCAACGCCCGCTCGTAGTCCAGCAACAGCGCCTCGTGTGAGCTGTAGAACTCGACCGATTTCAGGGCCTCGAAATCCGCCCCGCAGGCGGCCATGAAACGAATCGCACTGTCGATCTGCGCCGCCAACTCGTCGTAGCGGGCGTAGGCCGGATTGGCCGTGAAGCCCCGATTCCATTCCTGCACCCGTCGCAGATCGGCAAAGCCGCCCATGGTGAAAGCCCTAGTCAGGTTCAGCGTCGACGACGAGTGGTGGTAGGCGTCCACCATCCGCCACGGGTTAGGCCGCCGGGCCTCGGCCGTGAAGTCAAAGCAGTTGACCGCGTCTCCCCGGTAGGCCGGCAGTTCCTGGCCGTCCCGCACCTCCGTGTCGGAGGACCGCGGCTTGGCGTACTGCCCCGCCAACCGGCCCAACTTGACCACCGGCAGCGAGGCGCCGTAGGTCAGCACCACGGCCATCTGCAGCACGGTGCGGATCTTGTTGCGGATCCGGTTGGCGTCCGATTCGGCGAAAATCTCGGCGCAATCCCCGCCTTGCAGCACGAAGGCCTCGCCCCGCTGGGCGGCCGCCAGCCGCTCCATCAACTGGTCGGCCTCGCCGGCAAACACCAGCGGCGGCTTGGTGGCCAACTCAGCCATCGCCGCGGCCAGTTCGGCCTGGTCGGGCCAGGCCGGCTGTTGCGCCGCCGGGTAGTTGCGGTAGGCCTCCAGGGCTTCAAGCAACCCCGGCACGGCATCGGCTACGCCCATTTCAGCGCGGCTGCCCGATGGCGTCCAACAGGTCCGTGAACCACGGCTTGGTGACGTCGAACGGCTTGCCGCCCTTGATGCGCGGGAAGGCGATCGGGCTGAGCACGTCGCCGTTCTCTTCGTCGTGCCCGATGACGCCCGAGCGGCCTTCCAGCGCGCACTCCACCGCGAGGTCCGTCATCGAGCGGATCAGCACCAGGTCACGCTCGTTGGCGCGGGCCGAGCGCGAGAAGTAGCCGGACTTCTGCACCATCGTCTTCTCGGCCGCCATGCGCTCGGCGAACTCGCGTGCGTACCACTGGCCCGGGTTGATGGTGTCTAGCTTGACGTGCCCGAACGGGTCGCGCAGCACCTCTTCGCCCATCACTTCCATCTCATGGACAATCGTCTCGATGCCGGCGCCTTCGGACAGGAAGACGTTGACGTTGCCCAGCCGGTCCATGATCTTCTTCAGCCGCTTCGATTCGGCCACCAGGTCCAACTCCATCTCGGGCACGTAGACGGCGTGAATATCCCAGCGTTCCTTCTTCAGGCCCATGGCCGGGTTCCATTCCTGCTCGCCCAACCAGCGCCGGTACTCCACCGCGGCGGCGGCGGTCAGCCAGCCGCAGTGCCGGCCCATCACCTCGTGGATAATCAGCATGCGCGGGTTGGAGCGGTGTTCGGCGATGATGTTCTGGGCGAACAGCGAAGCCTGTTCGGCCGCCGTATAGGCGCCCAGCGACTGTTTGATCGGGATGACGTCGTTGTCGATCGTCTTGGGCAGGCCCACCACGCACATCTCGTAACCGTGGTCATGCAGATAGGCCGCCAGGTCCGCCGCCGTCGTGTTGGTGTCGTCGCCGCCGATCGTGTGGAGCACGTCCACGCCATCGGCCCGGAGCTGTTCAGCCGCCACCGCCAACGGGTCCTGGCCCGGCTGCACCAGGCCCCGCCGCACCAAGTCGGCCGCGTTGGTCAGCTTGACCCGCGAGTTGCCGATGGGGCTACCGCCGAAGCGGTGCAACAGCGACGCCTTGGCCCTGGCCTCCGGGCTGACCAGGTAGGAGTTGCCGGTCAGCAGGCCGTGGTAGCCGTATTCGTAGATCAGGATCTCGATGTCGGGGCGCAGTTCCGTGTAGCGCTCGATCAGCCCACCGATAGCCGAGGACAGGCAGGGGGCGAAACCGCCGGCGGTCAAAATGGCAACGCGTTGGATCGGCATGGTGTCTAGTTCTCCTCGCTAGTGTTCGGTTCAGGGGCGGCCAGGCCTTCCGGCCGTGGCCGCCCGCCGGGCGCCAGGCCCGTCGCTTCGGCGGCCGGGGTTTGGGCCCCCGCCGCCAGCCGCGCCTTCATCGTGGCCGCATACACGTCCACGTACTCTTGGCCCGAAAGGACCATCAGCGCGTACATGATCTCGTCCGTGACTTGGCGCAGCACAAACCGGTCGTTCTCCAGGCCACGGTACTGGCTGAAGTCCAGCGGTTCGCCCACCACCATACCCACCCGCACCAATTTGGGGATGCGTTTACCGGGCGGCTGGGCAATGTTGGTGCCCACCATCACCACCGGCACCACGGGGGCCCCGGTTTCGATGGCGAGACGCGCCACACCGGTCTTGCCGCGGTAGAGGCGCCCGTCCGGGCTGCGCGTGCCCTCCGGGTAGATGCCGAACAACTGCCCCTTGGCCAGGATTTCCTTGCCCTTGTCCAGGGCCGCCAGCGAGGCCGAACCGCCCGAGCGGTCAACCGGGATCATGCCCAGGCCGCGCATGAAACCGGCAATGAACCGGCCCTTCAGGCCGCGCCCGGTGAAGTAGTCCGACTTGGCGATGAAGTAGACCCGCCGCGGGATCAAAATGGGCAGGAAGAAGCTGTCGATGACGGCCAGGTGGTTGCCGGCCAGGATGGCCGGCCCTTCGGCCGGGATGCGGTCGGTGTGGCGGGCCCACGGTCGGTAGACCAGACGCATGAGCTGGCCCAGTACGGCCTTAGCCAGCCAATAGAACACGCGCGACCCTTCCCTGAGCCTTTCGCCTCCACCCGGTGGTGCGAGGCAACCCGACACACTCTATTGTCTTACCCGTGAGTGGACGCAACCAGGACGATGGTTTCGCGGAACGCTGGGAAGAACTGGCGGCCGAACTGGAGGGCGAACTGCCCCACGACCTGCTTGAGTGGCCCGACCAGGCCGAGGGCTTCGGTTCGCACGTGGTGTGGGAGGCCGCAGACGACCGGGAAGGCGCCGCCGATGACGCCCCAGCCGGTGAGGCCGCGCCCGCCGGTCCCCGTGACTGGGTGGCCCCGCCCGAGGACGAAGGCCACTTCGTGCCGCCCGAACCACCACCCGTCTTCAGCGGACAGCCGTTGGTCATCTTCGCCTGGATCCTGGTGGGAGGTGGCCTGGCGGCCTTGTTCTACTGGGCGGCACGGTTCGAGGCCTTGAGCCCGTGGATCGGCCGTGGCGGCATCATCGCCCTGGTGGCCGGCCTGGCCCTGTTGGTGTGGCGCCTGCCCAAGAGCCGGACCCCCGCCCCAGGCGAGGACGACTCGGGCGCCCAGGTCTAGCGCCTAGTAGTAAAAGTCGTCCAACTGGTCATCCAACCAGTATCCGAACAACACCAGGCCCACGATCAGCACCACGTAGGCGACGATGCAGACATAGCCCAGCACCAGGCCGGCAATGGCCATACCACGGCCCTGCTCCCCAGTCCGCTTGATCTGGCTCAGCGCAATATGGCCCAAGATGACAGGCACAATGGCCAGGCCCAAGATGCCTGTGACCAGTGCCCCAATCGACATGCCGTTGGTTGGGGGCGCCGGCTGGACATACATCGGATAGGCCGCCATGTACGGCTGTGCCGGCGGCACTCCATAGGGAGACTGCGGCGGTGGCTGCGAGTAGCTCATGCCGCAAATGCTAGTCCCGCAGGTCAGGCCGCCGCGATGACAACACCGATGATGAAAATGATGTAGATGACCAAGAAGCTGGTGAAGATGTAGCCCATGATCAGGCCGGCCAGCGCCAGGCCATCACCACTCTCACCCGTGCGCCGGATCTGCCCACGGGCAATGTGCCCAAAGACGATCGCCAGCGGCGGGAAGAAGAAGGCCAACACCAGGGCCGCGATGGCCATGCCGTTGGTGGGCCGGGCCGGCTGGACATACATCGGATAGGCCGCCACGTAGGGCTGGGGGTAGGCCACCCCATATGGCGGCGGCGCCTGGGTGACCGGGGGCGGCGTCTGATTGACCGGGTCCTGCGCGGGACCGTACGGGTACTGGCTCATGGCATCACCTTAGCGCCCGGTTGACGGCGCTAATAATGGCTTTCAACGAGGCGGTGGTGATGGACGGGTCGATGCCGACCCCCCACAAGGTTTGGCCCTCGACCTCGCACTCGACGTACGCGGCGGCACGGGCGTCGCCGCCTTCCGCCAGGGCGTGCTCGGAATAGTCCAACACCGACACGTCGATGCCCAGCGTCCCCAAGGCTCGCACGAAGGCGTCGATGGGGCCGTTGCCGCTGCCCTCCAGCGTCACCTGTCCGTCGCCATCGCGCAACTGGGCGGTGATGGTCTCTTGGCCGCCATCGACGGCCGAAACCGACCGGGTGGACAGCAACTCGAACCGGCCCCACGGCTCCAGGCCGTCCACGTCGCGGGCCGGCAGGTATTCGTCCTCGAAAGCCAGCCACAGTTCGTCGGCCGTCATCTCCAGGCCGGTGGCGTCGGTTTGGCTCTGGATGACGCGGCTGAACTCGACCTGCAACCGGCGCGGCAGGTCCAGCTTGCCCTCGGCCTTGATCAGGTAGCTGACGCCGCCCTTGCCGGACTGCGAGTTGACCCGGATGACGGCCTCGTAGGTGCGGCCCAGGTCGCGCGGGTCGACCGGCAGGTAGGGCACGGCCCACAGCATCTCGCGTTCGTCGACACCGGCCGCGGCGGCCTTCTTCTCGCGCGCCTCCAGGCCCTTCTTGATGGCGTCCTGGTGCGAACCGGAGAAGGCCGTATAGACCAGGTCGCCGCCGTACGGCACGCGCGGCCCCACTTCCATGCGGGTGCACTTCTCCACCACGCGGCGCACGTGGTCGATGTCGCTGAAGTCGATCTGCGGGTCGATGCCCTGGGTATACAGGTTCATGCCCAGGGTCACCAGGTCGACGTTGCCGGTGCGCTCACCCTGCCCGAACAGGCAGCCTTCCACCCGGTCCGCCCCGGCCATGACGGCCAGTTCGGCCGCCGCCACGGCGCAGCCGCGGTCGTTGTGCGGGTGGACCGAGATGGCGATGAACTCACGGCGTGACAGGTGCCGGTCCATCCATTCGATCTGGTCGGCGTAGACGTTGGGCGTGGCCCGCTCCACCGTGGCCGGCAGGTTCAGGATGATCTCCCGGCCCGGACCCGGCTGCCACACGTCCATGACGGCCTCGCAGATCTCCAACGAGAAGTCCAGTTCGGTGTCGATGAAGATCTCCGGGCTGTACTCGTAGCCGAACACGCAGTCGTCATCGAGGTACTTGGCGGCGTAGTCCATCACGTCGCGCGTGCCGTTCACGGCCAGCGCCACCGTGCCGGCCTTGTCGGTGCGGAACACCACCTCGCGGAACATCGGCGCCGTGGCGTTGTAGAGGTGCACGGTGGCGCGCGGGAAGCCGATGATCGACTGCACCGTCCGGTCAATCAGGTCCGTCCGGGCCTGGGTCAGCACCGAACACGTCACGTCTGCCGGAATCGCGTCATCCTCGATCAAGGAGCGGACGAAGTCGAAGTCGTTCTGCGAGGCGGACGGGAAACCGATCTCGATCTCCTTGTAGCCCATCGACACCAGGAGATCGAACATGGCCCGCTTGCGGGCCGGGTCCATCGGTTCGATCAGGGCCTGGTTGCCGTCCCGCAGGTCGGTCGACATCCAGCGCGGCGCCTTGGTGATGCGGCGCGACGGCCACTGCCGGTCAGACAGGTCGATCGGTTGGAACGGTTGATACTTGTGGATTGGCATCCCGGAGGGCTGCTGGGCGTTCATTGCGGTGGTTCCTTGCTGGTTGATCTGCGGCTGGCCGGGCAAAACAACCACCGCGGCAGGGAACCGGCCTTGTCGATTCAGGCCCTGTCGCGGCTGGGAAGCAGCAGGCTGCCAAGACGCATAGTGCCGCCTAGCTTAGCCGATCTTCGCGGCCAAAGGCGCCCCAATACCCTGCCAGCAGAAACAGCACGCCCGCGCCGATGCCGCCCACGGCACCCCGCCAGGTCGGTTGCCGAGTGCGCGCCGCCGCCACCCCCAGGGCGCCGCCTGTGACCAGGCTGAGGGCCTGCAGCCCCCTGTGTCCCCGCCGCACCAGCTTGGGGTTCTTGCGGTACGAAGTGGCCAGTTTCGCCACCTGCACCACGTAGGCGGCGTGGGCCGCCACCGTCGCCACGGTTCCGACCAGGCCGATGGCGTACGGCACCGAGGCGTTACCCGGCCTTGGCCGCCGGCCACGCAACACCGCCGCCGCCACGCCTGTGACGCCCGCCATTGCCAGCGCCGCCTGCACCTGCACCCGAGGGGTCTTGGGCACCGGCCCCGCCAAGAACGGCTGGCGCGGCGTGGCCCCCGCCACCCGCGGCGCCACCGACGGGTCCAACACCCAATCGGCCACGTCGCGCAGGAACTCCGGCACCAGGTGCTGATCCTCGCCGGTACGCAGACCGTGGTTGGCCTCGCCGTAGTACAGCACCGTGACTGGGCCGGCCGCCTCGGCCCTGACCTGCTGCGCGCCCTGATCTACCGGCATCGACAAATCGGCCGTGCCATACGCCATCAACACCGGCAGGCGTAGGGCGCCGTGATCGGCCCGAAAGTCGGCATACGGGAAAGTGCCGAACGGCATCGGCGTCCCGACCGCCCGCAGGCCGGCGTCCATCAGGCTGGCCGGCGCCCCCACCTCGGTCAGGTAGGTGCCGACGGCGTACAGACCCTGCTCGCGGGGCGTCACCACCGGCGCCGAAACCAACACCAAACAGGCGGCCGCCGCGTCATCGGCCGCCGCCGGCACCATGACCCAGGCGCCCTCCGACTCGCCGTAGTAGCCCACCTGACCGGCCCACGGCTGGGTGCGGGCCCAGTCCGCCAGGTCGCGGTACTGGCGGGCCATGTGGCCGTAGTCACGCTGGGTGGCGCTGTAGCGGGCCAAGTCCTTGTCCGGCACCAGGCAGCCGATGCCGCGGGCGGCCAGGACCGCGGCGTGCTCATCGAAGGCAGTGTGGTTGCCGGTGCCGGCGCCGTGGCCGAACACCAGGGCGGGTGCGGCGCCGGGCCCGTCCGGCCGGATCACCGCCACCACCGTCGAGACGCCGTCCAACTCCACCCGCACCAGTTCGCGGCGCACCGGGTGGTCGGCCCGCGCCGGTGGCTGCAACGCCTCCGTGCGCGGCGATTCGACCACGATGCGTTGCGGCAACGGCTCCGGGTGCCAGCGCGGCCAGTAGTGCATCAGAAGCCCAACCTTCCCAGGGCCTTCGGATCACGCTGCCACTCACGCGCCACCTTGACGTGCAGTTCGAGGAACACCTTGCCGCCCACCAGGGCCTCGATCTGGGGGCGGGCCCGGGAGCCGATGGCCTTCAAGTGCTGGCCGCCCTTGCCGATGATGATGCCCTTTTGCGAGTCGCGCTCCACGTAGACCGAGGCGCGGATGCGCGGCCCGTCCATCTCGTCCACCAGCACCGCCACCGAGTGGGGCAGTTCGTCGCGCACGTCTGCCAACGCCGCCTCGCGGATCAGTTCGGCGATGCGGACCTCCAGCGGCTCGTCCGTCGCCTCACCCTCCGGATACCAGCGCGGGCCCGGCGGCATCAAGCCACCCAACACCTGGGCCAGTTCCTCCACGCCCGTTGCCCCCGGCCCACCGATGGCGCTGACCGGCACCACCGCCGACCATTCGGCCTCACCGTCCACCGCCACCAGCTTTTCAACCAGGCCGGCCCGCGAGACGGCATCGGCCTTCGTCACCACCGCCACCCGGGCCACGCCATCGGGCAATGCGTTCGCCAGGAAGCGGTCCCCAGGGCCGATCGCCTGATCGGCCGGCAGGCACACCGCCACCGCGTCCACATCCGCCAGAGCCTCATGCACCAAATCGTTCAGGCGCTGGCCCAGCAGCGTGCGCGGGCGGTGCAGGCCCGGCGTGTCCACCAACACCACCTGGAACCCGTCACGCTCCACGATGCCGCGGATCGAATGACGGGTAGTTTCAGGCTTGGGTGAGGTGATGGCCACCTTCTGGCCCACCAGCGCGTTGGTCAGGGTCGACTTGCCCACGTTGGGGCGGCCCACCACCGCCACGAAACCCGAGCGGAAGCCCTCGCTCATTCCTCGTCCTCCGGGTCCGGCAACTCGGCCCGGTGCACCAGCACCGTCGACAACTGCTTGCGCCGACCCTCGGTCCGCTCGGCCGTCAAGACCAGTCCGGCCACCTCGCCCTGCGACCCCGCGATCGGCACCCGGCCCACCACCTTGGCCAGCAGGCCACCCACCGTGTCGACGTCGTCATCGTCCACCTCGAGGCCAAACAGGTCCCCCAGTTCGTCCAACTCCAGGCGGGCCGGCACACGGTAGAGGCCGTCGCCGAGGGCCTCCGGTTCGAGCGGGGCTGGGTCGTGCTCGTCCCGCAACTCGCCCACAATCTCCTCAAGCAGGTCCTCCATGGTGACCAGCCCGGCCACACCGCCGTATTCGTCCACCACCAAGGCCAGGTGCGTGCCCAAGGCCTGCAACTCCCGCAACAGATCATCCGCCGGTTTCGACTCCGGGACGAAGACCGCCGGGCGCATCACCGTGCTGACGGCCTGGTCGGCGGCATCGGGCTTAGCCTGCAGAACCAGGGCCGTGTCCTTCAGGTAGGCCACCCCCAGCACGTCGTCCAGCCCATCCGGCCCCACTACCGGCACCCGCGAATGGCCCGAGCGTAAGAACAACGCCATCGCCTTGCGAAGCGGCTTGTCGGCCTCCAGGGCCACCACGTCCGTACGCGGCACCATCACCTCACGGGTCAGGGTCTGGCCCAGTTCCACCACCGAGCTGAGCATCTCGCGGTCTTCCTCGGCGATCTCGTCCGTGGTGCTGACGTGCTCCACCAGGTGAGCCAGTTCATCCGGGCTGAACCGCATGGCTTCGGCCGGTGCCAGCTTGGCCAGCACGCCGTGTAGCGGGTACAGCACGGCGTTGAACAGCGCCAACAGCCAACCGGTGCCCCGCAACGTGCCCAGGGCGTCGGCCGAGCCGCGCATGCGCGGGCGCACAATCGCCACCGCCAAGGCGGCCGCCAGGGCGGCCGCCAGCCCCACACCCAAGGCCGCCCACGGTTCAAGCCAACGCACCGCCAACAGGGCCAGCGCAATGCCGCAGGCCACCTGGAAGAAGACCCGGCCGAAAGCAGCCGCCGGAATGGCCGTCTGCGACCGCTCCACCAGCCGCTGGATGCGCCCACGCATGCGCGGCCGCAGCTGCTCCACCTCGTCGTCGCTGGCCAGCAGCAGGCGTTGCACGGCGGCTTCACCCGCCGAAGTCACCAGCGACACCACCAGGCCCACCACCGCCAGCAGCACCAACAACCACCACGGAACGTCCATCAACACCTCACCGGGACGCCAGGAAGGTCAACAACAACTTGCGCTGCAGGCCAAACATGGCCTCGCGTTCCTCCGGTTCGGCGTGGTCGAAACCCAGCAGGTGCAAGATGCCATGAACCGTCAGCAGCAGCATCTCCTCCACCGCCGAATGGCCCAACTCTTTAGCCTGTTTCGCCGCCACCTCGGGACACACCACCACATCACCCAGAATGCCCTCGGCCGAAGGCTCGTCGGCCGTGCCCGGCCGCAGTTCATCCATCGGGAAGCTCATCACATCCGTGGGGCCCTCTTCGTCCAGGAAGCGCACGTGCAGGTCCGCCATGACGGTGGCATCGACGAAGCTGATCACCAACTCCGCCTGCGGGTGGACGTTCATGGCGTCCATGACGTAACGCCCCAAGGCCGCGAACTCGGCCTCATCCACCTCCGCGCCGGCCTCGTTCAGCACGTCCACGCTCACCGCTTGACCTCCCATTGGCCCCACGCCTCGATGATGGCCGAGACCAAGCGGTGGCGCACCACATCCTTGCTGGTCAGCTCGCAGAAAGCGATGTCCTCCACGCCCTTCAGGATCTCCCGCACCGCCCGCAGACCGCTGAAGGCACCACCCGGCAGGTCGGTCTGCGTGACATCACCCGTCACCACCATGGTGGCGCCGAAACCGAGCCGGGTGAGGAACATCTTCATCTGCTCCGGCGTGGTGTTCTGGGCCTCATCCAAGATGATGAAGGCGTCGTTCAAAGTGCGGCCACGCATGTACGCCAGCGGCGCCACCTCGATGGTGCCGGCATCCATCAGCCGCGGAATGTGGTCCGGCTCCATCATGTCCTGCAACGCGTCATAGAGCGGCCGCAGGTACGGGTCGATCTTCTCCCCCAACGTGCCCGGCAGAAAACCCAACCGCTCGCCGGCCTCGACCGCCGGCCGGGTCAAAACGATCCGGTTGACCCGTTTGGCCTGCAGCGCCTGGACCGCCTTGGCCATCGCCAGGTAGGTCTTGCCGGTGCCGGCCGGCCCGATGCCGAACGTCACCGTGTGGGTGTCGATGGCGTCCACGTACTGCTTCTGCCCCAACGTCTTGGGTCGCACCGTGCGCCCCCGCGAGGACAGGATCGACTGGGTCAACACCTGGGCCGGGCGGGCCTGCTCCGGCCCGTCCGTCAACATGGCCGCCACCCGCCGCACGTCATCGGGACCCACCGTGCCGCCTTTGGCGATGACCGCCAGCAACTCCCCCACCAGCGCCACCGCGGCATCGGCCGCCGCCCGCTCACCACGCACCGTGATCAGATCGCCTCGGACGTGAATGTCCGCCTCCGGCACCTCGCGCTCGATGGCGCGCAGGGTCGTGTCCGCCCGGCCCACCAGGGCCAACATGGTGGCCTGGTCCGGCACCCGCACCGTGTGCACGGCGCCAGCTGGCTGCACGCTCACGCCGGGTTCCACCCCAGCTTCTTGCCGCCCAACACGTGCCCGTGCACGTGGAAAACCGACTGGCCGGCCAGCGGGCCGGAGTTGAAGATCAGGCGATACTCGCCATCGGCCTCGTTGAGGGCCACTTCCTGGGCCAGGGCGATGACGTCCGCCAGCGCCTCCGGGCTGGCCGCTGCCAGCGTGGCCACGTCCGCATAATGCTCCCGCGGCACCACCAGCACATGGACCGGAGCCTGGGGGTTGATGTCACGGAAGGCGATGGCGCGCTCATTCTGTCCCACGATCTCGGTGGGCAGCGTGCCGGCCACAAACTTGCAGAAGAGGCACTCAATTGGCAATGACATGTACCTAGCCTACCTATCAGCCGCCCGCCCCGTCTGAGCCGCGCGGCACGTCCCAGCGGCCCAGCCGCTGGCTCAACACCGCCAGGGCCGCCGGGCCGGCCGTCGAACTGCGCAACACCGTGGGGCCAAGGCGCACGACGCCGGCACCCTGGACTCGAAAGGCCGCCAATTCCTGGTCGGTGATGCCACCTTCGGGACCCACCACCAGGGCGATGGTGGCGTGGCCGGCGGCGTCCCGTAGCGCCGCCTCGAACGGTTCGGTGGCCGCCTCGTGGAGCACGATGACGGCGATGTCGTGACCTTCCGTGAGGTACTGCAGCAAACCGCTCGTGGTGAGCGGCGCCATCACCTCAGGCAGACAGGCCCGCCGGGCCACCTTGGCCGCCGCCTTCACCACCTCCTGCCAACGGGCCCGGCCTTTATCCGCCTTTTCGGGCCCCCGCCACTGCACCACCGAGCGGTCCGCCTGCCAGGGCACGATGGCGTCCACACCCAGTTCGGTGGCCGCCTCGATGGCCGCCTCGTCCCGGCGGTTCTTGGCCAGCGCCTGCACCAGCGTGATGAATGGGAGCGCCGGCGGTTCGGCCTCCAAGCGGTCCAGCGTCACCACCACCGTGGCCTTGTCGACCAGGCTGACAGGGCCGCTCCCGCGCTGCCCGGCGCCATCGGCCACATCGATCCGCTCGCCCGGCCGGACCCGCTGCACCTGGGCGGCGTGTCGGGCCTCTTCACCAGTCAGCGTCACCGGGTCGCCTGGCCGCAGACCGGCCAAGGAGCCCACCGGCACGAAGAAGACCGGCGCCGTCATCGGCCCGCCAATTTGTCCTTGAGCCGCGAGAAGACCGAACCGGCCGTCGAAGCGAGGGCGGCCTCCGGGTGTTCCTCGCCGCGCTCGGCCGCTAAGCGTTGCAGCAACTCGCGCTGGGCGTCATCCAGGTCGGTTGGCACCCGGATATCCAGCACCACCTTCAGGTCCCCCCGGCGGTTGGAGTTCAGGCGCCCGGCGCCCAGACCCTCCAGGGTGACCACCTCGCGCGGCTGTGAGCCCGGGCGGACGTTGACCTCTTGCGGGCCGTCCAGGGTTTCGATCACCATCGTGGCGCCCAAGGCCGCGGCCGTCATCGGTACCGGCAATGTGCAGACCAGATTGTCGCCCTCGCGCGTGAAGTCCGGATGGCGCCTGACCTGGAACACGATATACAGGTCGCCGTTGGGACCGCCCGCCAGGCCGGCTTCACCGCGTCCCTGCACCCGCAGCCGATTGCCCGAATCCGCCCCTGCCGGCACCGTCACCGTGACCTGCTTCGAACCGCGGATGCGGCCCTGGCCGGCGCACTCCGGGCACGGGGTGGGAATCACCGTACCGAAGCCCTGGCAGGTACGGCAGGCATCAACCGTGCGCATGTTGCCCAGCATCGACCGGACCACCCGCTCGGTGGCACCCCGGCCGCCACAGGCCTGGCAACGCACCGGCTCGGTACCCGGCGCGCAACACGAGCCGCCGCACAGGTCGCAGGCCACGAAGGTGGAGAAGGTGAGGTCCGCCTGGGCGCCGAACACGACATCGGCCAGGTCAACGGTCAAACGCTCCAACTGATCCCGGCCCCGCTGCTGGCGCGACACCGGGCCGCGGCTGGCCTGCGCCCCGGCGGCCGCCGCGAAAAAGGTCTCGAAAATGTCCGCGAACGAACCGAAACCGGACCCGGTGCCGCCACCGAAGCCGAAACCCGAACCGTTGCCACCACCGCCACCGGGCGCCATCGGGTCCACGCCCATGTCGAACATTTCGCGCTTTTGGGGGTCCGACAGAACCTCATAGGCGGCGTTGATCTGCTTGAAGCGTTCCTCGACCTCTGGGGTGGAACCGGCCACGTCCGGGTGCGACTCGCGGCAGGCGCGGCGGTAGGCGCGCTTGATCTCTTCCGGGGTAGCGGACTTGTCCACTCCCAAGATCGCGTAATAGTCGTTCACTAGTGTCCTTCGATGGGGGGCTTCAAGAGGCCAGGATGCGGGACAGGTAGAGGGCGATGGCGCGGACCACTGCAATTGAGCCAGGGTAGTCCATGCGGGTGGGACCTAGGACGGCCAGTCGCGCCGCCGCGTGGTTCGGATGAGGACCGTAGCCGGCGGCGACCAGCGAAGTCTCCGCCAGGCCCTGGTGTGGGTTCTCGTGGCCGATGCGGATGGTCACCTGGCCGGAATCGGCCGCCATCTCGCTGAGCAGCTTGAGCAGCACAACCTGCTCCTCGATGGCCTCAAGGACCGGCATGATCTGGCGGAAATCCTGCGAGGCGCGCGCCAGATTGACCGTCCCTGCCATGGCGATGCGCTCCTGATTGCCCTCCGTCAAGGCGTCCTTCAACAGGGCAGCGACAGCTTGGACCGAGGCCTGGGCAGCCGGGGCGAATTCCTTCGCAAGGGCGTCGATGGCGGGGGCGGCTTCGGCTAGGCGCCGGCCGGCGGCGACCTCGTTGAGGCGGCCCCTGAGGAGAGTGGCCGCCTCAGGGCCCAGTGGCGCCGGCAGGGTTGTCAGGCGCTCCTCCACCCGGCCCGAGTCGGTGATAATGACGAGCAGGCAACGCCCGTCAGCCAGTTCCAGGATCTCAAGGTGGCGCAAGGTGGCGGTCTTGAGCGACGGGTACTGCACCAAGGCCACCTGGTGGGTCAAGGCCGCCAGGGCGCGCACCGCCCGGTCCACGATCAGGTCCAGATCCAGGGGGCCGTCCAAGAGGGTCTGGATGGCGCGGCGTTCCGCGGCCGAGAGCGGCTTGACGGTGCTGAGCTGATCGACGAACAGGCGATAGCCGGCGTCCGTAGGGATACGTCCGGCCGAGGTGTGCGGCTGGGTGATGTAGCCGGCTTCCTCCAGGGCGGCCATGTCGTTGCGAATGGTGGCCGGACTGACACCCAGCGAATGGCGTTCCACCAGGTTGCGCGAGCCGACCGGCTCGCCCGTCGACACATAGTCCTCGACGATGGCGCGCAGCACGTCCATCCGCCGTGAATCCAGCATCGCTGTCCCGTGCCTCCTTAGTTGGGTTGATCGCTGCCTGGTTGGGGGCTAGTTGGGTAGCACTCTAGGTGCCCGAGTGCTAATCCTACGCGCGCCGGGCCGGAAACGCTGGCTTGCGGGCGGCATCGGGCAGATGGTGGGCGAGCCGCACCCAGGGCTTTTGCCCCCAAGACCGCGGGTGGCGGCTCCTGTAAGGTGGCGGGATGAGCGTGGCGTGGGCTGTCTACCCGCTTGGCTTCGCCGGGGGCGAGGGCCTGGCACGAGTTGCCTCGTGGCTGGACTACGCGGCCGAACTCGGCGTGTCGGCTCTGGCGCTGGGGCCGGTCTTCGCTTCCACCTCCCACGGTTACGACACGGTGGACCACTTCGCCATCGACCCCCGGCTGGGGACCGAAGCCGACTTCGACGCGTTGGTGTTGGCTGCCCATGAACGCGGGCTCAAGGTGTACCTGGACGGCGTCTTCAACCATGTCGGCGAGCAGCACCCGCTGTTCCGGCAGGCCATCGAGGACCCGCCATCGGGCGCCGGCAGTTTCTTCCGCTGGACGGACGGCCACCCGTACCTGTTCGAAGGTTCGCCGGGGCTGGTAACACTGGACCACGAGGCGCCTGGGGTGGTTAGCCTGGTCACCGACACGATGCTGCACTGGCTTGGCCGCGGCGCTGACGGCTGGCGGTTGGATGCCGCCTACGCCGTGCCCCGCGGCTTTTGGCGGTCGGTGCTGCCGACGGTGCGTTTGGAATATCCCGGGGCTTTTATCTGGGGCGAGGTGCTACACGGTGACTACGCCGGTTTTGTGCGCGAAACCGGGGTTGATTCGGTGACCCAGTACGAACTGTGGAAGGCGATTTGGAGTGCCTTGAAGGACGCCAACTTCTGGGAGCTGAGCTGGGCGTTGAAGCGCCACGGGGCGATGGTGGAGTCATTTGCGCCCGTGACATTCGTGTCCAATCACGACGTGACGCGGATCGCCACCCAGGTGGGGCCGACCGGGGCGGCGCTGGCGGCGATCGTGCTGCTGACGGTGGGGGGTTCGCCCCACATCTACTACGGCGACGAGCAGGCTTTTGTCGGCCTGAAGGAGGAACGGCCGGGTGGGGACGATGCCGTGCGACCCGCCTTCCCTGGTTCACGGTCCGAGCTTTGGGACGGCGGCTGGTGGCTGTTCGAGTTGTACCGCCGGTTGGTGGCGTTGCGGCGTGCCAGGCCTTGGTTGGAGCGGGCGCTGACCACTGACATCGAGCTT
Organism: Bifidobacteriaceae bacterium; assembly: GCA_031272885.1. Taxonomy (GTDB): domain Bacteria; phylum Actinomycetota; class Actinomycetes; order Actinomycetales; family WQXJ01; genus JAISSX01. Next base: position 120,312 of record JAISSX010000001.1, read on the forward strand.
GACAACACCCGGTATGTGTACCGGACTGAGGGTTCCGGTGGAGCGGGCGAGGGCGAGGCGCTGGTGGTGGAATTGGACCTGGGCGATGAGGACCGGCCTTATGCCATCGTCAGCGACGACGACGGGTCCGAGTTGGTCGTCTTCCGGCCGTGATGGATTGGTTGGGTGTGGATAACCATGGGGCTTGGGCTTAGGTTGTCGGTGGTTGGTGAGAGACTGGGTTTGCGGGGGACGTGAGTAGAACAAATTAACTAATCTTTATCGTTTGATCTGCTGTTTTGACTTGCGCTGGAGCTTTGAGGTGGGGCTAATCTGGGGGCATGCGAGCGGAACCGGTGTCACAGGCGCCCTGTGTAGAGGGAGGCTTCGACGCTGCGCGCCCGCCACTTGGCTTGGCGCCAAGGGCCGAGGCCCCCGAACCTGGAGCCCTGTTGGATGAGTTGGTGCAGAAGGCCGGGACACTGGAGCCAGGCCCCAGGCAGGTGTCGCTACTGAGCCAGGCCATGGAGGTAGCCGACGCCGCCAGGGAAACGGGCGCTTGTCATGAGGATGCCCTGCTCAAGCTAGCCAATCTCGTCTGCTTCGCCAAGAACTGGCTGGAGCATATGCAGGCTTCTGCCCTTGCTCTGGCGGTCGAGACCCACCAGGCGCAGCACCAAACCGAACAGGATGCATCTGCCGGGGACAAAAAGCAGGCAGAACAGGCTCGGCCCGGAGCGGTGGTGGAGTCACATGCCTTGGCCACCGCTGTTACGCCCCATCAGGCCTGGCAGTTGGCACAGGCCGGAGCGGCGGGTTGGGAACACCCTGTTATTCGGCGCACCCAGAAGGCAGGCAAGCTCACCAGCACCAAGACCAACGCCATCACCGTCGCAGCCGGGCGTTCAGAGGATCCGGTGGTACAGCAACAGGTGATCGACCTTGGGGTCAAACTGGCACCGACCCAACCGGCGCACAAGGTCAAGGCCGCTTGCGAGCGATTCGTGGCGCACGCCGATGTCGACGCGTTGCAACGTGGGCGCACCCAAGAGGCAGCCAATCGCAGAATCTGGCTCAAGCCGCTGCCCTACGGGATGGCACTGCTAGGCGCCTACGGTCCAGCGGAGCAACTCCGCGGGGCCATGGCAACGATCGAGCAGGTGGCCCGGAGCCAGGCCGGTCTTGTGGCTGAGGCGGCCTCAGGCGAAAACGCCTCCAAGGTTGGGCCAACAGGTGAGGCGACAATTCGACAGCGTCGGTTCGATGTGCTGGTCAGGATGCTGTCTGGGGACAGTGGGGTGCCACCCAAGGAACTGGCTGACCGGGCCCGATCGATTCACCGGCTCACGGCCCATCCACACTTCTTGGTGCGCGTCGAGGCCGCGACGCTGTTCGGCTTGTCCAACGATGCCGCAGACATTCTTCCCGGGCCCATTTCAGGGGCTGGAGTCCAGGCGATTCCGCCAGAACAGGTTCGGCTGTTGGCACAACACGCCACCTGGCAAACGCTGGTGACTGAGGCCGGTCGGGTAATAGGGCTAGGTGATCAGGCGCATCCCCCGCCCGGGGAGGGTTGGGGCACCGGATGGGAAGGTGGGAGCGGGCCAGCCTGGCCGCCACCCGAAGAATGGCCGTCCGAGACGTTGTCCTGTGACTCTTACACGCCTTCGCCGCGGTTGAGACAACTCATCGAGATTCGTGACGAAGAATGCGCCGTGCCTGGCTGCGACGTGCCCGCAGCTCGTTGCGAACTGGACCACATCCAGCCGTTTGATTCCCTGAAGCCGGCGGGCGGCCAGACTGTGGCCGCCAATCTACAGCCCCTCTGCAAATCTCATCATCAACTCAAGACACACCATGGCTGGGTCTTCAGCAGAGACTCTGCGACAGGTACAACGACGGTGGTGACACACGACGGGACAAGTGTGTCCGGGGTGGGGGGCCTGAGCCCCTGATTCTCTCTATCGCACCAGCCTCCAGTCGGTCTAGCTTCTTTGCCTGACATGAGGAGAGCGCCAACGGAGGACGAACGGCGTGTCCCGACTACTGCTGTTACTGCTGTTGCATTGCGGCAACGCAGAATTGGTTACCCTCTGGATCGGCCAGCACCGTCCAGGTGAACGTCGGGTCCTCATTGTGGATAGCCACCAACGTCGCCCCAGCAGCGACAAGACGATCGACTTCGGCCTCGGGGTCCGAGGCGCCCGTGTCCAGATGCAGGCGGTTCTTGCCCGGAGTTGGATCCGCCACCTTCTGGAAGCCCAGGTTCAAGCCTCCTGGCGTGTGGACCATGATGAAGAACCCGTCCATGTCGGCCACGATGTTCCCATCGGTCTGCTGAGCCCACCATTCAGCGAGGGGACGCGGATCAGCCGAATCGAACGTAACCATTTGAATACTGACACTCATGTTCCAAGCGTATTGGAACACTCGTACGAGCTGCAAGAGCCATCCAACACCCGCTGCTGTTACCCCACGAGGGGACCCGACAACTACGGCGCCAGTTCCCTTGTCACCACGTCGGCCAGCATGCGTCCTCGCAAAGTATGGAGACTCCCACCTGGGGACTATTCCCCATTGCAGTCGCCGCTGTGTTGACAGAGACTTGGCTATGTTCAGACTCTCAACGAAGGAGACAACGATGTCGACCGAACCGGCCAACTCAACACCTCCCGTGCAAGCAACCTACGGCCCCGTGCAGGAGACTCCATTTCCACCTGGCCTGGTCCCACAGGCATGGGTCGAGGGAACCGATCTCATCGTGGTGAGCACCGGCAAGGTCTTTGGAGCCAAACGGGGCGTCGCGGACGCCACAGGCCGCCTTGTCTTGCCCCTCGCCTTCGATGCCCTGGAAACCTTCGAGGGTCTGGGCGAGCACCTGATTCTGGTGGGCAAGTTCTCGAGTTCAAAGCCCGGCTTCCAGGTGTTCACCGTCGATGGCCAACTGCTGCCGGGAGGCCCGTGGTATAAGGCCAAGGACTTGGGCCACGGCGTGCTCGGGTTCATGAACGCCGACACCAAGTATGCGTTGACTGATGCAGCTGGCCACCCTCTCACGTCGTTCGTCTACGACGCCGTGAAGCCGTATTCGCAGGACCGCTTGTTGGCGAAGGCCGGCGACCGGCTGGACATTCTGGGCAACCCCCTGGTCCTGGTCGCCTCGGTTCCTGGGGCGGCCGGAAGAGTGGACGAGTTCCTTTCTTTCAGGGACGACTTCGCCACTGTCAGACGGGGCGACCACTGGGCGGCCATCCGCCTGGACGGCTCGATCGCCTTCGAGTTGCCTTGCTCATCCTTGGCAGTGGCCGGCCACGGCTTCTTCGCCTACACCGAGTCGGAGGATCAAGCCTCCAGCGGCTCCCATGGTCTGTTGGACACCGAAGGCCGGGTGTTGTTCCCAGCGGGCAGGCACTTCATGCTCGAGCCCATCTCGCCCAATCTGATCAAACATGGCCACATTGAGACAGTTAGCTGGGAAACAACGGAGGCCACCAAGCGGGTCCGCCAAACGGGGCAGCGCCAGATCTGGGGCTTGTTGGATTCGGCTGGTCGCCAGGTGGTGCCGGAAGCAATGGTGGATGTGGGCGAGGAATCAGAGGGCCTTCGCCCGTTCATCGGCTGGGAACCAGACTGGACCACGGTCGGCTACCTCGACTCTGGCTGGCAGATCAGGATCGTGGTGGCCCGGGATGCCCACAAGGTGAAGGCCAGTGAGTCCTTCAAGTATGGCAAGGTGGTGTCGAATTTGTACCTGGAGCCAGTGGAGCGTCTCGCCGGCCCATTCCAGCAGGGGATGGCCCCGGTCTTCGTCACCCAAGTCACCGACACCATTGCCACACCGGTACCGGATCAGCCAGGCAATCGGAACGCCCCGGTGGGTTATTGGATCGACGCCCAAGGACAGCGCCTGCCGGGCCTGCCCCCGCCCCTGAGGCTCAAGCTGAAGCTGGACGAGCCCGAAACTCCCCCCGCACCTCCGGGCATGGTGCCCCTGTCGTTCCCCGGCTACCGCACCGCCGTTCAACAGGTGGCGGGTGATTTGTGGCTGGAGCAAGTTGAGGGCGGCGAACCCCGGGCCATCGTCTCAAGCCTGGAGACCACGACCGGCTTCTTCTGTGGGTTGCTGGCGGTCCAGGACCCAAGGACTCGCAAGGCCGGCTTCGTGACACAGGAAGGCGCCTTTGTGACCGCAGTCAAGTACGACCAGGTCTGGCCCTTCCGCCGTGATCACACGTGGGCCAAGGTGGGTAAACAATTCGTCATCTTGAGCCGGGAGATGGCCATCACGGCGGCCCCCGCGCCACCCAAACCGGCCGGGCCAGTACCACCTCCATCGCCGCCGCCCCCGCCCCCGCCCCCGCTGGGGGCTTAGACCGGCCTGACAGCAACTACGCGGAGACGCCAGACTCTAAGAGGTGCTTCAGGGCGCCAGTTCCCGGGTCACGATGTCGGCCAGCATGCGTCCTCGCAGAGTCAAGACTGCCCGATGGCGTCCGCCCAACGCCTCCTCGTCCAGCAACCCGTCGTCTGCCAGCTTGCCGGCTGTACCTTCGGCCACTGCCCTAGACGCTGAGCCAGGTAGCCCTAAGACGTCCAAGTCAAGGCCCTGAGCCAGTCGCACCCCAAGCATGATATGTTCGAGCACCAGCCCGGCGGCATCGGGCACATCGCACCCGGCCCAAGGCAACCGGCCGGCTGCAATCAGGCTCTCGTAGGCCCGCGGCAACCTGACGTTCCAGAACCGTTCACTCCCAATGGCGCTGTGCGCCCCTGGCCCAATCCCCCACCAGTCAGCGCCGGTCCAATACCCCAGGTTGTGGCGGCATTCGGCCCCGGGTACAGCCCAATTGGAAATCTCATACCAGCCCAGGCCGCCTTCCCCTAGAACGGAGTCCGCCAGTTCGTACTTGGTCACCAAGTCGTCCTCATCAGTGTCGGCCACCGCACCGGACTGCACCCGCCGCCACAATGGAGTGCCGGGCTCAATGGTCAATGCGTAGCAAGACACGTGCGACAACCCCATCGCCACTACTGCCTCGAGCGAGGCTCGCCACTCATCTATCGTCTCTCCCGGCGTGCCGTAGATTAGGTCGCAGGAGACGTCCAGCCCGGCCACCCGCGCCCAGTCAACCACCTCGGGCAGGCGGGCGGCGTCGTGTGTCCGGTCCAACACCTGCAACACGCTCGGCACAAACGACTGCATGCCGTACGACACCCGCGTGAACCCACCGGCAGCGAGTTCACGTAACGATCCAGCGTTCACTGTGTCGGGGTTGGCCTCCACGGTCACCTCAGCCTCGGGCGCCAAGCCGAAGCGCGCCCGCACGCCATCGAGCAGCGCCACCAGGTCCCTGGCCGGCAGCACCGTTGGTGTTCCACCGCCAAAGAAGACGGTCGTTGCCGGCCGTCCGCCACCTCCGGCCCAGCGCTCCTCAAGCCAGGCTGCCGCCAGTTCCATTTCCGCCAGCGCCACGGCCGCGTACCCTTCACCATCACCCACATAGGTGTTGAAGTCGCAGTAGCCGCAGCGCCGGCGGCAGTAAGGCACGTGCACATACACTTCGAACGGCCGCGAAACCGACGCCGGCCCACCCACGAGCCGCCCTACTTCTTCTTGGGCTCTTCGGCGTTGGTCAGCGCCGCGATGAAGGCCTCCTGCGGCACTTCGACGCGACCCACCATTTTCATGCGCTTTTTACCTTCCTTCTGCTTCTCCAACAGTTTGCGTTTGCGCGTGATGTCGCCGCCGTAGCACTTGGCCAGCACGTCTTTCCGCAGCGACCGCACGTTCTCGCGGGCGATGACGCGTGCCCCAACCGCCGCCTGGATGGCCACCTCGAACTGTTGCCGGGGTATCAGTTTGCGCAGCCGCCCCACCATCATCACGCCATACGAGTACGCCTCGTCTTTGTGCACGATGGCGCTGAAGGCGTCCACCTGTTCTCCCTGCAGCAGAATGTCCACCTTGACGAGATCGGCTTCCTGCACCCCCGCCGCGTCGTAGTCCAAAGTGGCGTATCCGCGGGTCCGCGACTTCAACTGGTCGAAGAAGTCGAACACGATCTCTGCCAGGGGCAGGGTGTAGCGCATCTCGACCCGGTCGGCTGACAGGTAGTCCATCCCCAGGATCGCGCCGCGCCGCTGCTGGGTCAGGTCCATGATCGCCCCGATGAACTCGGATGGCGCCAGGATGGTGGCCCGCACCACCGGTTCGCGTACGGAAGCAATCTTGCCGGATGGGTACTCTGACGGGTTGCGCACCTCGACTTCGGTGCCGTCTTCCATGGTCACCTGGTACACCACGTTGGGCGCGGTTGAGATCAGGTCCAACCCGAACTCGCGCTCTAACCGCTCCCGGATGATCTCCAGGTGCAGCAGTCCCAGGAACCCGCATCGGAAACCGAACCCCAACGCGGCGGACGTCTCCGGCTCGTACCATAGTGCGGCGTCGTTCAACTTCAGTTTGTCTAACGCGTCCCGCAGGGCCGGGTAGTCGGAGCCGTCTATCGGGTACAGCCCCGAATACACCATCGGTTTCGGGTCGCGGTAGCCCGCGAGCGGCCGCTTGGCCTGCCGTTCGTACCCGGTCACGGTGTCCCCTACCCGCGATTGCCGCACGTCCTTCACGCCGGTGATCAGGTAGCCCACTTCGCCCACCGACAGGCCCTTGGTGGGTACCGGTTCGGGCGAGATTACCCCGATTTCCAGCAGTTCGTGTTGGGCCCGCGTCCCCATCATCCAGATCCGTTCGCGGGCCCGCAGCGACCCGTCCACCACCCGCACGTAGGTCACTACACCTCGATACGAGTCGTAGACCGAGTCGAAGATCAGTGCTCGCGCCGGCCCATCCGGCTCACCTGTGGGTGGGGTCACGGTCTGCACGATGGCGTCCAATAGCTCTCGTACGCCCTCGCCGGTTTTCGCTGAGATCAGGCGCACCTCCGATGGCGCCACGCCGATCAGGTTGGCCAGTTCTTCGGCGTATTTCTCGGGTTGGGCGGCCGGTAGGTCGATCTTGTTCAGCACCGGGATGATGTCGAGGTCGTTTTCTAACGCCAGGTACAGGTTGGCCAGCGTCTGCGCCTCGATGCCTTGGGCGGCGTCGACCAGCAGCACGGCCCCTTCACAGGCGGCCAGCGACCGCGACACCTCGTACGAGAAGTCCACATGCCCTGGTGTGTCGATCATGTTGAGGGTGTGCTCCACCCCGTCCACGGTCCACGGCATGCGCACGGCCTGGGATTTGATGGTGATGCCGCGTTCGCGTTCGATGTCCATCCGGTCCAGGTATTGGTCCCGCATCGCGCGCTCGTCCACCACGCCGGTGATTTGCAGCATCCGGTCGGCCAGGGTGGATTTGCCGTGGTCGATGTGCGCGATGATGCAGAAGTTCCGGATCAGTTCCGGGGCTACGCGCGTGGACACAACCGCCAAGTTTACTGGGGTGGCGGCGAGACGAAGTCGATTAGCTCTTCGACGCGCCCTAGGAGCGACGGTTCCAGGTCCTGGTAGCCGCGCACCCGCCCCAGCAGTTTGGCCCACGCGGCTCGCTGGTCGGGCGGCCAGCCCAGCCGTTCCAGCACGCCGGCTTTCCATTCTTGGCCGCGTTCAATGGCGGGCCAAGCCGCCAGCCCAATCCGCTCGGGTTTGATGGCCTGCCACACGTCTACGTACGGGTGGCCCAGGATCAGTATGGAGCCGTCCCGGCATCGGCCAGCCACCTCGGCGGCGATCCGGCTCTCCTTCGACCCGGGTACCAGGTGGTCTACCAGTACGCCGAGCCGCCGCTCGCCATCGGGCGCGAACTCGGCTACCCGGTCGGCCAGGTGGTCCACGCCGTCGAGCATCTCGACGACCACGCCTTCCAACGCCAGGTCTTCGCCCCACACCCGCTGGATCAGTTCGGCGTCGTGGCGGCCTTCTACCCAGATGCGGGACTCGCGCGCCACCCTCGCTTTTGCTCCTGCAACAGTAGTGGAGCCCGATGCTGTTCGTTTCGGCGCGGGCTCGCCACCCGCCGGTGGGGTCAGGGTGACGGGCTGCCCGTCGATCCAGAAGCCGCCGCCCAGCCGGAACGTCTTGAGTTGCCCGTGTCGGTTTTCCAACACGACCAAGTGCATGCCGCCGGCCTTTTCGACGCGCACGATGGCGCCCACCCAACCGGTTTCGACGTCTTCGACCACCAGACCCGGCTCGGCTGCCACTTCGGTCGCAGCGGCTAACCGGGGCGCGTTTGGGTCGTGGGCGAGCACGTCGGGCCCGTAATGGTCGTCTCTCATGCCCTCGCCAATAGCTCAGCTAGTTTGGCCGGCCCAGTGGCTGCCTCAACCATCACACCGATTCGCGCTTTCGTCCCTTCGGAGGGGCTGGGCAACGCCACCCGCGCCGCGCCGCCGTCCCACGCTAGGGTCAGCGAGTCCCAGCCGGCTTGGGGCACCCCGCTTTGCCCGAATCGCCGCACGGCCTGGCCTTTCAGGTAGGCCCGCGTGGTTTCCGGCGGTTGCCCGATGGCGTCCGCCACCGCGGCTTCGTCGAACAGCACCTCGACCGCGCCGCTGGCTTCGACCCGGCGGAACAGGGAACGGGCCGGGTTGACGTCGCTCCATTGCAGGTCGGCCGCGGCCAGCTTGGGTGCACCCCAGGTCAGGCCGCTGCGCCGCCGCAGGCCGTCCAGCAGTTGGTACTTGGCCACCCATTCGATCTGCCGCCCCTGCGAGAGTGGATCACTTGCCAGCCCGTCCAGCAGCCCGGCCCATCGCGCCAGGACGTCCTCGTCCATCAAACCGGCTGGGGCGCCATCGGCCACCGCTTGCAGGTACTCCCGCTGCAATTCGACCGCCGTCGCCGTTCCTCCGGCAGCCAGGGCCAAAGGCGCCGCAACCGTCAGGTCGCGCGACACCTGGTGGAACGCCGCTACCGGGTCGGCCAGCCGCACCCGCCGCAGGAATGACTCCGTGAACGCCTTCGTTTCCATGGCCCGCAGCACCGCCAGGCACGTGCCCACCCGCACGTAGGTGGCCACGTCCATCAGCGTGGCGTCGCCCACGATGACGTGCAGTCGCCGCCACCGCGTCGCGTCGGCGTGGGGTTCGTCGCGGGTGTTGACGATGGGCCGGTTGAGGGTGGTCTCTAGGCCCACTTCGGCCTCTACGTAGTCGGCCCGCTGTGATAGTTGGAAACCGGGCTCCTGCGACCGCTGCCCCAGGCCGACGCGGCCGGAGCCGGTATAGATCTGTCGCGTGACCAGAAATGTGGTCATCACCGCAATGATCTGCTCAAACGGCACGTCCCGCGCCACCAAGTAGTTCTCGTGTGTCCCATATGAGGCGCCCTTGCCGTCCGTGTTGTTCTTATACAGCGACACCGGCGTACCGGCCCGTTCCAGGCCCGCGGCGGCGCGCGCCATGACCCGCTCGCCCGCCTTGTCCCACAGCGCCGCCGCCCGCGCCCCGGCTACTTCCGGCGTGGCGTATTCGGGGTGGGCGTGGTCAACGTATAGCCGCCCGCCGTTGGGCAGCAGTACCGCGCCCGGCCCGCTCGACAGCCGCGCCGGCCCCCGCACTACCGCGTCGGCACCCCGTAGTTCGACCTGCAGAGCTGTGGCGGCTGAATCCCCCGGCGGCGCCAACCGGTTTGGGTCGTCCGTCAGCAGCGACGGGTGTGCCGCCGCCCGGTCGATCCGGAAGCCGCGGGCGTCGTTCAGCGGGTCCTCTGACCCGTAGTCCCAGGCTGCCAGTCGGTCACCCAGCAGGCCCTTGTAGGCCTCGACTACCCAAGTTGACAACAGCACCGGGTTCGATGACGGCCCCAGGACCCCGTATTCGGTCTCGATGCCGCAGTAGCCGCCAGCGTCCGCGGCGGCGGCTCCGGCTCCTGCCACCGCCGCCGACCCATCAGAGTTCAACGTGCCGCCCCCCGTGCGCCAGCGTCCGCATGAAGACGATCCGCTCGCCCTTGCGGCCGGACACCCGCGCCCAGTCGTCCGGGTTGGTGGTGCCGGGTAGGTCTTCATTCTCACCCAGTTCGGCCGCCATACCGGCCAGCAGCATCTCGGTGGTGATGCCGCGCGGCCCGCCCTCCAGGATCGACTTGACCGCCAGCTTCTTGGCCCTGTCCACAATGTTGCGGATCATCGCCCCTGAGGCGAAGTCCTTGTAGAACAGCACCTCCCGGTCGCCTGACTCATAGGTCACTTCCAGGAACCGGTTGTCCTCCGTGGTGGCATACATCGCCCCGACCACCCGCTGGATCATGGCCGCCACCGTCGCCTCCGGCGAGCCGTCATGCAGGGCCACCTCGGCCTCGTTCAGTGGCAGGGTGGCCAGCAGGTACTTCGAGAAGATGTCGGCCGCCCCGGCGGCATCGGGCCGTTCGATCTTGATCTTGACGTCCAGCCGGCCGGGCCGCAGGATGGCCGGGTCGATCAGTTCTTCCCGGTTCGAAGCGCCGATCACGATCACGTTGTCAAGCTGCTCCACGCCGTCGATCTCACTCAGCAACTGCGGCACCACGGTGGTTTCGACGTCGGATGACACACCGGTGCCGCGGGTCCGGAAGAGTGACTCCATCTCGTCGAAAAACACCACCACGGCGTGCCCCTGGCGGGCCTTCTCGCGCGCCCGGGCGAAGATGGCGCGGATGTGCCGTTCGGTCTCTCCCACGTACTTGTTCAGCAACTCTGGGCCCTTGATGTTGAGGAAGTAGGCGCCATCGCCCAGTGACCTGGCCACGGCCTTGGCGATGAGCGTCTTGCCGCACCCGGGCGGCCCGTACAACAACACGCCCTTGGGCGCGCGCAGGCCGTGTTCGCGGAACAGGTCGGGGTGGGTGAAGGGCAGCTCGACGGCGTCGCGGATCTGGGCGATCTGCGCCCCCAGGCCGCCGATGTCGCTGTAGGACACGTCGGGCACGTCCTCGAGCACCAGATCCTCCACGTGGGAGCGTTGCACCACCTCGAAGGCGAAGCCGGCCCGGGTGTCGACCGCCAGGGTGTCGCCGGGCCGCAGCCGCACGCCCTTCAGCGAGCCGGCCCGCCGGATGACGTGCTCTTCTTCGGCCCGCCCCACCACCACCAGGCGGTCCTCGCTCAGGATCTCCTTGACGGCCGCCACCTCGCCGGTGCGGTCGAAGGCCTCGGCCTTGATCAGGGACAGCCCTTCGCCCAACACCACGGTTTGGCCGGGCAGGATGGCGGCCAGTTGCACGTCTGGCCCCACTGTGACGCGCAGCCGCCGGCCCTGCTGGATCACGTCCACCGAGCCGTCGTCGTTGGCCTGCAGGAAGTGGGCGTAGGTGTTGGGCGGCTTGGTCAGGTCCGCCACCTGTTGGCGCAGCGCGGTCAACTGTTGCCGGGCGCTGACCAGCGAGTGGGTCAGCCGCACGTTCTTCTCTTCCAGGGAGGCGGCGCGCTTGACTTGCCGGTCGTAGGCGGTTTCCTCGGCTGTCATGGGCTAAACCTTAGCCGCTACGCTCGAAGCGAACACCCCTCGGTCCACTTGGAGGCAGCGTTGCCCAGCCCCGCCCAGCTTCTTGAACAGGCCATTGCCGCCTTTGCGGCCGATGGCGACCCTTCGGCCTTGACTGCCGGAGAGACCCAGCAGGCCGCCCACGCCCTCGCTTCGAGCCCGATGACGCCCCAAGAGGCCGAGCTGGTCCTGGTCACCTTCGGCCTGCCCCTGGTTCGACTTGGTGTCAACCAAGTCTCGCCCGGTGAACTGGACGCCATCGCCGCGGCCCTGCCGGTGTTCGACCAATCCCAGGCTCGCTACCTGGAACCGTCCGATTTCAACCGCCTCCTGGACCGCCTGGACAGGGCCGCACGCACTTTCCGCAACCGACTCAAAGGTGGCGGAGCCGAACCCGTGGCTTGGGCAGCCCTCGCCCGCTGGCGGGGTGCCCTCACAGCGGCGGCGTCGGCCGGCCACCCAAAGATGAGTCGGTGGTTGATTAGCCAAGCCTCGACCCTGAGAACCTTGTTCCGGGTCACTGGTGACCGGTCTACCCTCGACGCCGCGGTTGCGGCTGCCCGCCGCGGTTTCGAACTGACACCACGGGACAAGCCCTTCTGGTGCCCCATCGCCGGGTCCTACGGCCAGACCTTGCTGGTCTTGCATGAGCAGACGGGAGACCTGGCTGCCCTTGAGCTGTCGCTGCAGTTGGGCCGCCGGGCTTTCGCGGAGTTCGAAGGGCTGGATCACGTCAGGGTTGCCATGGCCTCGGCCTTGGTCGGCCCCCTGATGCGGCACTACGAGGTCACCGGCGACACGGCCGCCGCCGAGGAAGGTGTAGCGATGGCTCGCCTGGCGTTGCAGCTGTCCCAGCCGGGCGACCCGGATATACGCTCCTGGGCCGGCAACCTGTGCCAGGCTGCGACTACTTTGGCCCGCGCCACCGGTGACTTGGCGTTGGCTGAGGAAGCGGTCGCAGCCGGGCAGACCGCCGTAGCCGGCCGGGAGGCCCCCGCTCCCTCTCACGCCGCTGCCCTGTCAAACTATGGTTACGCCCTGCACATCCTGGCCCACATCACCGGTGATCTCGACACCCGCCGCCGGGCCGTTGCGATGGGCCGCGAGGCCGTGGACCTCACACCAAGGACGGATCCGGGCAAGCCCGAGCAGGCCAACAACCTGGCGGAGGCTCTCTACGGCCTCTACCAGGCGACCGGCGACACGGCCGCCTTGGAGGAGGCGATCTCCGCTTGGGAGCTGGCCTTGGAGTTGGCCCCCGAGGGCTACCTGGGCCGTGAGGAGTACATGGAGCGCCTGGCCGCCGCCAAACCGGCGCGCGCCTAGCTGTTATCTTCCAGGTTGTAGCCGCTACGCTCGAAGCGAACACCCCTCGGTCCACTTGGAGGCAGCGTTGCCCAGCCCCACCCAGCTTCTTGAACAGGCCATTGCCGCCTTTGCCGCCGATGGCGACCCTTCGGCCTTGACTGCCGGAGAGACCCAGCAGGCCGCCCACGCCCTCGCTTCGGGCCCGATGACGCCCCAAGAGGCCGAGCTTGTCCTGGTCACCTTCGGCCTGCCCCTGATCCAACTCTCCCTCAACGAGGCCTCGCCCGGCGAGTTGGACGCCATCGCCGCCGCCCTACCGGTCTTCGACCAATCCCAGGCTCACTACCTGGAACCGTCCGATTTTGACCGCATCCTGAAACGCTTCGACCTCGCCGTCCGCAGCTTCCGTAACCTGCTCGACTATGACGAAAGCGAGCCTGCGGTATTCAAGACCAGTGCCCGCTGGTACGGCGCCCTGGCTGCGGCCTGGCCGGTCGGCCATCCGAAAGCCGGCTACTTTCTGGTCTGCCAAAGCGCGACCTTGCACACCCTGTTTCATATCACTGGCGATCGGGCCGCCCTCGACGACGCAGTTGAGGCCGGCCGCCGCGGTCTTGAACTGATGCCAAGGGACAATCCCAACTGGGCGTCGATCGCCTCCTCCTACAGCGACACCTTGAGGATCCTCTACGAGCAGACCAGCGACCTGGCCGTTCTTGAACAGTCCGTCAGTCTGGGCCGCCAGGCCCTCCATGAGGTACCGGACGCGGACAGCGACAAGCCTAACCTGGCCTCGGCCCTGGTTGGCCCACTGATGCGGTACTACGAGGCCACCGGGGATAGGGCCGCCGGCGAGGAAGGCGTAGCGGTGGCTCGCCTGGCGTTGCAGCTGTCCCAGCCGGGCGACCCGGCCATCCCCGGCCGGGCCAGCAACTTGGCTGCAGCCGCTAATACCTTGGCCCGGGCAACAGGCGACCTGGCGTTGGCTGAGGAAGCGGTCGAAGCCGGGCAGACCGCCGTAGCCGCCCGGGAGGCGCCCACCCCCTACCGGGCCACCGCCCTGGGCAACCTGTGCAGTGCCTTGCACGTGCTGGCCGAACTGGGCGGCGGCCTGGACACCCGCCACCGAGCCGTGGCGGTGGGGCGTGAGGCCGTGGACCTCACCCCGGTGACGGATCCGGGCAAACCGGACCAGGCCGACAGCCTGGCCCAGGCCCTGTTCGGATTGTGGGAAGCCACTGGTGACCGGGCCGCCTTGGAGGAAGCCATCACCTCTTGGGAACTGGCCCTGGAACTGGCCCCAGAGGGCTTCCTGGCCCGGGACAGGTACGAGGACCGCCTGGCCACCGCCAAGGCCGCGCGGCCATGAGCCGCTAGTCTTGGCCAACAGCCCTTCGGCCCCAAAGGAGGCAGCTTTGCCCAGCCCCACCCAGCTTCTTGAACAGGCCATTGCCGCCTTTGCGGCCGATGGCGACCCGTCGGCTTTGACTTCGGCCGAGGCCCAGCAGGCCGCCCATGCCCTCGCTTCGGGCCCGATGACGCCACAAGAGGCCGAGTTGGTCCTGGTCACCTTCGGCCTGCCCCTGATCCAACTCTCCGTCAACCAGGCCTCACCGGGCGAACTGGACGCCATCGCCGCCGCCCTGCTGGTGTTCGACCAGTCCCTGGCCCGTTACCTGGAGCCATCGGACTTGGGCCGCATCGCAGACCGACTGGACATGGCCGCAACCACGTTCCGCAACGGACTTGAAGATGACGAAGCCGAGCCCGTGGTTTGGGCAGCCCTCGCCCGCTGGTGGGGCGCGTTGGCTGCCGCCCTGCCGCCTGACTACCCGAAAATGACCGTGTTCCTGGCCAATCTGGGCCTGACGCTGGAAAGGGTGTTCCACCTCACCCACGATCGAGATGCCCTCGAACGAGCGGTCGACGCCCAGCGCCGCACCCTCGCAGTCACGCCCCAGGAGAAACCAATCTGGGTCGCCAGCGCCTCACGCTGCGGCTTGAACCACCTGCGCCTCTACGACCTGACCAGCGACTTGGCCGCCATTGAACAGGCGGTGGCGCTATGCCGCGAGGCCGTTGGCCTGACCCCGAACTCGGATCCAGGCAAGCCGGACTACGTCGGCAACCTGGCCGTGGCCCTGTTCGCGTTATGGGAAACCACTGGTGACCGGGCTGCCCTCGACGAAGCCATCGCCTCTTGGGAACTGGCCCTGGAACTGGCCCCAGAGGATTTCCTGGCCCGGGACAGGTACGAGGACTACTTGGCCACCGCCAAGGCCGCGCGGCCATGAGCCGCTAGTCTTGGCCAACAGCCCTTCGGCCCCAAAGGAGGCAGCGTTGCCCAGCCCCACCCAGCTTCTTGAACAGGCCATTGCCGCCTTTGCGGCCGATGGCGACCCGTCGGCTTTGACTTCGGTCGAGGCCCAGCAGGCCGCCCACGCCCTCGCTTCGGGCCCGATGACGCCCCAAGAGGCCGAGTTGGTCCTGGTCACCTTCGGCCTGCCCCTGATCCAACTCTCCGTCAACCAGGCCTCGCCCGGCGAGTTGGACGCCATCGCCGCCGCCCTACCGGTCTTCGACCAGTCCCAGGCTCACTACCTGGAACCGTCCGATTTCAACCGCATCGTTGACCGCCTGGCCACGGCGGCCCGCACCTTCTGGAACCAACTCGACATCACCGAGGACGAGCCCGTGGTGTGGGAGGCTACCGCCCGCTGGTACGGCGCCGTGGTCGCCACTGCACCTGAAGACCACTGGGAGATGCCCTGGTTCTTGAGCCGCTACTCCGAGGCGCTGACCACCCTGTTCGAGTTCACCAACGACCGGGCCGCCCTTGACCAAGCAGTCGAGGCCGCCCACCGCGCCTTCGAGATCACGTCGGTGGATGAACCTTTCTGGGTTCCCATCGCTTCCTGCTACAGCTCCACCTTGGTGCGCCTCTATGAGCAGACCAGCGACCTGGCCGCCATCGAACAGGCGGTGCAGATCGGCCGCCAAGCCTTCCACCAGGTCGACGAGACGGAAAGCGCCAAGCCGGCCGTGTCCTCGAACCTGGTCGGCGCGCTGATGCGCTACTTCGACGCCACCGGCGACAAGGCCGCCCAGGAAGAAGCCGTGGCGGTGGCCCGCCTGGCTCTGCGCCTGTCGCACGAAGATGACCCGGAACGGCCCTTCCGCGCCTCGAATCTGGGCACCGCCCTGGCCTCGCTGGCCAAAGAGGCACATGATCCGGCTTTGGCCGAAGAGGCCGTCGCCGCGATGGACATTGCATTGGCTGGCCTGCCGGCACCCAACCCGTTCCGGGCCACCGTCCTGTCCAACTACTGCTACGCCCTGCACATCCTGGCCCAGATCAACGGCGACCTGGCCGCCCGCCACCGGGCCATCCAGATGGGCCGCGAGGCCATCAAGCTGACCCCAGGCCCAGACCCCGACAAGCCGGGCTTTGCCGACAACCTGGCCCAGGCCTTGTTCGGGTTGTGGGAAGCCACTGGTGACCGGGCCGCCCTGAAAAAGGCCATCAAGACTTGGGAACTGGCCCTGGAACTGGCCCCAGAGGGCTACCTGGCCCGGGCCGAATACGAGGACCGCTTGGCCACCGCCAAGGCCGCCCGCCGGTAGTTACTCGCGTTCCATCTGCCCGATGACGCGGCGCAGCTTCCGTCCCGACACCACTCGTTCGCCCAATGCCTCGGGTGTCCATTCCAGCGCTTCGGGGTCGTAGGCGCCCGGGGCCGGCCGGCGGCGTCGCTCCGGCGCCACCGCGCCTGGCGCCAGCCGCCGCGTCGTTACCAGGAAGCCGGTGTGCCCGATCATTCGGTGGTCGGGCCGCACGGCCAGCCCTTCCACGTGCCAGCCACGCACCATCGACTCCCAGGCGGCCGGTTCGGTGAAACCGCCGGCCGCCCGCAGGGTTTCGATTAGGCGTGATAGCTGGGTGGTGGTGGCCACATAACAGATCAGCACGCCGCCGGGCGCCAGCACCCGCGACACCCCAGCGATCTCTTCCCAGGGCGCCAGCATGTCCAGCACCACCCGGTCGATCGACCCTTCCTCCGGCCCGGCCGCGCCCAGCAGGACCTCGCTCAGGTCGCCCACACGCAGGTCCCAGGCCGGGTGCGGCCCGCCGAACCAGGCCTCCACGTTGGCTCGCGCGATGGTGGCGAACTCGGGCCGCCGTTCGGCCGAAAGCAGGTAGCCGCCATCGCCCACCGCCCGCAGCAACGAGCAACTGAGCGCCCCGGAGCCGGCCCCGGCCTCGACCACCCGCGCGCCCGGGTAGATGTCTGCCATCTGCACAATCTGGCCGGCGTCCTTGGGGTAGACCACGGTGGCGCCGCGCGGCATCGACAGCACAAAGTCGGCCAGCAGCGGCCGCAGGGCCACAAACTCAAGGCCATCGCTGGTGGCCACCACGGTGCCTTCAGGCTGCCCGATCAGATCGCTGTGCGGAAACGAGCCGTGGTGCGTGTGGTGCACCTTGCCGGCCTCAAGGATGATCGTGTTGAGCCGCCCCTTCGCGTCGCTCAGTTGCACCCGATCCCCGGCCCTGAACACTCCCCGCCGCTCCCCAGCGCCCGTCACCTCTGCCTTCATGGCTCTAACCCTACTTGTCGAGCACCGCCACGCATTCGACGTGGTGGGTGCCGGGGAACAGGTCGAATGCCCGCAGCCCACTCAGCCTGTAGCCCGCGGCCCGGGCCAGACCGATGTCGCGGCCCAAGGCGCTGGGCTCGCAGGCCACGTAAACCATCCGCTTCGGCCCGGCCGCGCCCAACGCCTCCATGACCGCCCGCCCGGCACCCTTGCGCGGCGGGTCCAGCACCACCATGTCCGGCCGCCGTGCCAGCCCCTTGGCCAGCCAGCCACCCACGTCACCCCGCCGCGCCTTCACCTGCGGCCGGCTGGCGGCGTTCGCAGCCAGGTCAAGGGCCGCCTGCCTGCCACCCTCCACGGCCACAACCACGCCCGCCTGCCCGATGGCGTCCGCCAGCGGCAGCGTGAACAGGCCCGCCCCCGCGTACAGGTCCCACACCACCGCACCCGGCGCGGCCACGGCCCTCGCGGCCGCCAGGACCGCCTCCACCAGCGTTTGCGGCGCCAACCGGTGCTCCTGCCAAAAGCCCCAGGCGTCCACCCGGTAGCGCCACTCCCCCACGGCCTCGGCCCGCACGCCCGAATCAACGCCCTTGACCAGCCAAAACGCTTTCGCGCCACCGGCCGAAGGTGCCACCGCCCGCACCCGCGCCCCGGCCGGCCAAACGCGCCCGAACAAGTCCAACGCCCCAATCGCCGGCACCGCCAACGGCATCGTAGCTAACGGCACCACCACCCCGGACCGGGCCCCGAACATCCCCAGCCGCCCGGCGCCATCGGCCGTCAAGTCGACCGACGTCCGCCAACCCAACACGGCGCCATCGCCCACCGGCTCCACCACAAAACCGTCCGGCACGGACACCCCGCCCAGGTGTGCCACCTGCCCAGCCACCACCTCGGCCTTGGCCAAACGCGCCGCCGCCGGCGCCACGTGCCCCATGTCCATGCCGCCCACACCGAAGGGCCCGGCCTCCGCCCACGGCAACGCGACCCGGTCAGCCGACGCCTCCAGGACTTCCACCGCCATGGCCCGCCAGTAGTTCTTGCGCCGCTCGGTCACCTCGGCCAGCACGGTCTCTCCCGGCAGGGTATGGGAAACCAGCACCACCGGGGCGTCATCGGGCCGGGCCACACAGACCCCGCCGTTACCCCACGGGCCTGCCGTCAACCGCACCAGACCAGACCCGGTCACGACTTCTCCAGCCCCGCCCCCAGTTGCCACGGCACCATCGTCACCACCACACCCGGGACGTGCCGCAGGCGTGACGTCAGCCGCGCCGCCGAGCGGTTGTGCAGCCACTGCTGCCACCAGTGCCGCACCACCTTCTCGGGGATGTACAGCACCACCAGGTCACGCGGCGCTGCGGCCCGGCAGCGTTCGATGTACTCCACCAGCGGCCGCGTGATCTCGCGCGCCGGCGCGTCCAGGAAGCGCAGCGTCACCGGCACCTCCAGCCGGTCCCAGGTGTGGGCCAGTTCCCGCGCCCGGGCCCGGTCGATCGCCACGCACAGCCCCTCCAAGGAGGATGGCCGCGTGGCCCGCGCGTAGGACAGCGCCCGCGCCGTGGCCCGGGTAAAGCTGGAGACCAGCACGATGGCGTGGACCCGCGACGGCAGGGCTGCGGGGCCCGATGGCGTCCCCTCCAGGGCGACTTCCGCCGCCACCTCGCGGTAGTGCCGCCGCACGTTCAACATGGCCGCGAACACCGCCGCCACCAGTACCAACGTGATCCAGGCGCCGTAGGCGAACTTCGTGATCACCACCACCGCGAGGGTGATGGCGGTCATGGCCAGCCCCAGCCCGTTGATGGCCCGGGACAGGGCCGCGCGGCGCCGCTCCCCAGGTGTCTGGGCCAAACTCCGCACGCCCGTCCAGTGCCGGATCATGCCCAGTTGGCTCAGCGTGAAGCTGAGGAACGCCCCCACCACGTAGA
>JAISSX010000011.1 GCA_031272885.1 Bifidobacteriaceae bacterium
GGCGGTGAACACGGCCCTGTATACGGATGCGACGGTGGGTCCGTTCCAGACTGCCCTCACGAATGCGCAGGCGGTGTTGGCGGCGGCGGCGGATAAGACCCAGGCGCAACTGGATGCGGCTAGGAACACGTTGCAGGTGGCGAAGAACGCCCTGGTGGTCAAACCGTTGACGTTGACGGCTGGGACGCCTTCTATTAGTGGGACGGTGCAGGTTGGTAAGACTGTGACGGTGGCGACTGGTGGTTGGACTAGTGGCGTGTCGTTCACTTACCAGTGGAAGGTCGGTTCGACGGTGGTTGGTACCGGGGCGTCGTACACGTTGAAGGCGAGCGATGCGGGTAAGACGTTGACGGTTGTGGTGACTGGCAGCAAGACCGGCTATACGACGGTGGTGAAGACTTCGGCTGGTAAGACGGTCGCGGCCGCCGCGTCGACGCCGACGCCGACGCCGGCTGGTCCGACCGCGACGGTGAAGCCGCAGGGCTATACGCCGACGGTTGAGTCGTTTACTTTGTCGCCGGATTTGAATGGTGACGGGTTTGGTGAGGTGTTGGCGATCAAGGCTTCGACGGGCCAACTGTTGGGTTACTCGTCTAATGGTCAGGGCATGATTCCGGTGTCGGGTAGCGTGCTGGTGTCGTCTGGTTTGCAGGGTCAGCGGGTGTTTGGTCCTGGGGACTGGGATGGTGATGGTCTGGCTGATGTGGTGACTGTGGACAAGTCTGGTTACATGTGGCTGTATGCGGGGAACGGTCGGGGTGGTTTGGCTGGGAAGCGTGAGATTGGTCATGGTTGGTCGCCGTTCCGGATCATTCCGGCGGGTGATTTGACGCAGGATGGTGCGAACGACATGTTGGCGATCGACGCTCAGGGCAGACTGTGGCTGTATGCCGGGAATGGTCGGGGTGGTTGGAAGGGTCAGCCGAGGCAGGTTGGTCAGGGCTGGGTTGGTCTTGAGCTGTATGCGGCGGGTGATTTGAATAATGATGGTAAGAACGACATTTTGGCGATTCTGCCGGACTCGACTCTGTGGGCTTACAGCGGTAGGGGTAACGGTACGTTCAGTGTTCCTAGGCAGGTTGGTCGTGGTTGGGGGACGTTCGAGTTGGCGGCTGGTGCTGATTTGAATGGTGATGGCCGGGCTGACATTGTGGGCCGGAACAACGCGACTGGTGAGGTGTTCTTCTATCAGGGTAATGGTGGTGGTTCGTTTAGGGCTGCGATCAAGATCGGCTCCGGCTGGTGACCTGACCGTCAAGTAGAGACCAAGGAGTCCTCCTCCTCGGAAAGAGGGGGGTGTGGGCAGCCGCAGCCCACACCCCCCATTTTTCACCCCTAACGGGGGACGGTTCCGGGTGGCGGGGCGGGTGGATGGTTCTTGGGTAGAATCGGGTATCGATAGCACCAATGAAGGTGACCACCATGATTCCAGCTTCCGAGCATGCGCTTCTGCGCGACCTGGCCAAGCGTGTCGCTGATCTCGCTGCCGACCCAGTCAACGACGCCCGGATTGCCCGGATCCGGGCCAACAACGGACTGGTGCCGGGCCGTCCCACCGTCTGGATCGACGAACTGCCCTGGCATGAGTTGAACATCAACGATGAGTTGACGCTGCGCTGCGAATCCGCCGCCGGCCGGGCCATGGAAGAGTTTTTCCGGCGCACCCTGTTCCGTTGGGCCCACTTCCAGGTGGATATGGTGGTGGAGCCGGCTTACTCAATCCTCAAGGCGTTCGATGATTCCGGTATCGGCATCGAGATCGAACAAGAGACCTTGTCCACGGACGCCGCCAACCGGATTGTGTCCCACCATTACGAAGACCAACTGGACACTGAAGAGGCCGTGGATGCGCTGCTGACGCCCGTCATCGTCGCCCGGCCTGACCTGGACGAACAGCACATCGCCGAAGCCGAAGAGGTGCTGCACGGCATCATGCCGGTGCGGCTGCGCGGCCACCAGATCGACTACCAGGCTTGGGACGAGATCGCCCAGTTCCGGGGGGTTGAGAACTGCCTGATCGACATGCTTGACCGGCCGGAGCTGATCCACCGGACCATTGCCCGCTTCACCGAGATCGGCCTGGCGCGGTATACCCAGATGGAAGCCCAGGGCCTGCTGGAGGCGGACCTAGCGGCGCTGCATTCCACGCCGGCCTACTGTGACGAACTGCCGGCGGCGGACTATGCCGGCGGGCCGTACCGGATGAAGGATGTGTGGTTCCGGGGCCGGTCACAGCTTTTCTCCGCGGCTTCGCCGGGCATGCGCGAAGAGTTTTGCTTGCAGTACATGCGGCCGCTGATGGAACGGTTTGCGCTCAGTTACTACGGCTGCTGCGACCCGCTGGAGGACGCCATGCCGTTCCTGAAGCAGGCGCCTAACCTGCGCAAGGTGGGCTGCACGCCGTGGGCCGATGCCCGGTCGTTGGCAGAGCAGGTGGGCGGGGACTATGTGCTGGCCTGCAAGCCGAACCCGGCGGCGGTGGCGGTGGAGCTTGACGTGCCGGCACTGGAGCGGGAACTGAGCCAGATCATCGAACTGTGCCTGCAGCACGGCTGTCCTTATGAATTCGTGCTGAAGGACATCTCGACCGTGGGCCACAACCCGAACAACCTGTTCCGCTGGGCCCAGGTGGCCACCGAAGTGGTGGACCGCTACTACTGACCGCCCGCCTCGTGCTCGCGACAGGTCACCTTTCCGGCCGAAACTCGGTGGTGGCTTTCGTGTGTTTTCCAGGCGACGTCCAGGTTCGGGGGGCGTAATAGTAGCCATGTTCGATTACGTGCTGCCGGCCGCCGATGCGGTGGCGATCTTGATTCTGACCCTGGCGCTGTACTACCCGCGCCACCGCCGCCGCGACCTGGTGCTGGCCTACCTGGCCGTCAACGTGGGCGTGTTGGCAGTGGCCCGCGCCCTGGCTGAAACCTCCGTCAACGTGGGCCTGGGCCTGGGCCTGTTCGGCGTCCTGGCCCTGATCCGGTTGCGGTCCGAAACGCTGGAACAGCACGAAATCGCCTACTACTTCTCCGCCCTAGCCTTGGGCCTGATGGGTGGCCTAGCCGGCCCGATGGAATGGGTGGCAATCGGCCTGATGGCCGCCATCGTGCTGGTGGTGGCGCTGGCGGATGCCGGCGCCGGCGCCCTCAAGCCGCGCAAGGCGCCCACCCAAACGGTGGTGCTGAAGGAAGTCTTCACGGATCAGACCGCGCTGCGAGCGCGCCTGGAGTCGCTGTTGGGCGGCTCCGTGGTGGAGCTGACCGTCAAGAAGCTCGACCTGGTGGCGGGCCAGACCGTGGTTGACGTGCGCATGGGGGGCACGTCCGGCCACGCTGTCGCAGGCCCGCCCCAGGTCGGCCAACCAGCAGTTGGCCAACCCGCCATCGGCCAACCAGCAGTCGACCTTCCGACCACCGGCCAGGAAGGCTGACCGATGGGTTTCACTAAGCGCATCTTGGGCGGGACTGCCGCCCTGGCCTTAGCGGCCGGCCTGATGGCCGCCATCTCCGGGTGTTCCGATAAGGCCGGCGCCGCCGGGGAAGGGGGAGCGGATTCGGCGGCGTCGGCCTCACCGGGCAGCGGCAACAGCAGCGGCAGCGCCAACTCTGACGACGACGCCGCCGGCACCGTCACGGTTAGCCTGGGCGAGATACCCGATTCGATTGCGGACGCCCTGAAGGACCGCCTGGAGCCGGCCGAGGCGGACGACGACTTCACCTGGAACGCCTCCGACGCGGTCAAGGTGACATTGGCCGATGGCGCCACCCAGGCCGGCGAGGGCGTCAAGGTCGATGGCGACGTGGTCACCATCGAAGACCCGGGCACCTACTACTTGACCGGCACCTTGAGCGACGGCCGTCTGGTGGTCGACACCGACAAGGACGGCGTGGTGCGTTTGGTGCTCGATGGCGTCTCAGTCACTTCCTCGGATTGGGCCGCCCTTGAGGTCAAGACGGCCGACAAAGTGGTGATCGACCTCGAAGCAGGCTCCGAGAACAGCTTGACCGACGGCGCTACCTACGCCTATCCGGATGAAGAGACCACCGAGCCCGATGCCGCCCTGTTCAGCAAGGTTGACCTGGTGATCGGTGGCGAGGGCCAGCTCACGGTCAACAGCCAGGCGGGCGACGGCATCACCTCCAAAGACGGCCTGATCGTGGCCGGCGGTGACATCCAAGTGACGGCGGCCGATGACGCCATCAAGGGCCGTGACTACCTGGTGCTGCGGGACGGCACGCTGACGCTGGACGCCGGCGGCGACGGCCTCAAGACCACCAACGCCGAAAAGCAAGGCGCCGGCTACACGCTGGTGACCGGTGGCAAGATCACCGTGGACGCCGTCACGGACTGCTTCGACGCGGCCGTGGACACCTTCATCACCGGCGGTGAGCTGGTGCTGAACTGCGGCGATGACGGCGTACACGCCGAGGCCTTGCTGATGGTCGAAGACGGCCAAATCACGGCTGAAAGCTGCTATGAGGGCCTGGAGGCCGGGCAGATCGTGATCGCCGGCGGCGTGATCGATATCACCGCTTCCGATGACGCCATCAATGCCGCCGCTCCCAGCAGCGGTGAGGGCGGCCTGGGCGACGATTGGGGCACCGGCTTCGGCGGTGGCGGCTTCGACATGAGCGAACCGAGCGATATGCCCACCGACATGGCCTCCGCCTTCCCCACCGACGGCACCATGCCAATGATGCCGGATGGCGGCTTCGATATGGGCGAGCTGCCGGAGGATTGGCCCACGGACGGCACCATGGAGTTGCCGGACGGCATGACAGTTGTCCCGCGGGACGGAGGCAGCTTCCCGGGCGGCGGCCAGATGCCGGACTTCGGGCAGGGGCAGAGCGGCGACGACGCGCCATCGGGCAGCGGCAACGACACCACCACCCAGGGTGACGTGGCCAACACGGCCATGCAGGCGCCCGGCTTCGAGGCCGAGGACGGCGTTGAACTGATCATCAAGGGCGGCGACATCACGCTGCGGGCCGGCGGCGACGGGCTCGACTCGAACGGCACCGGCGTGCTGTCCGGCGGCAGCGTCACCATCTACGCCGCCTACACCGGCGGCGAAGGACCGATCGATGTGGTGGGTGAAGGCCTGGTGATCAAGGGTGGCACCCTGGTCTCGGTCAGCACGTCAGGCGGCGGTGGCATGGGTGGCATGGGTGGCATGAACATCATGGGGATGGGCATGGAGCCTTCCACCAGTTCGACCCAAGGCTGGGTTGAGGTCACCTTCAGCGCCGCGGCGGCGGCGGGCGACACGATCGCCATCGTGAACCAAGACGGTAAGACAGTGGGTGAGGTGACGCTGGAGCAGGACGCGGCGGGGCTGTTGTACAGCTCGGCGGACGTGACCACAGGCGAGACCTACACCATGAAGGACTCCAGTGGAGAGTTGGGGAACGCGGTGGCCGGTGAGGCGGCCACCACGAGTGCCGGTGGCAGTGGCTTCTCCGGCGGTGGTCAGCAACCCGGCACGGGTAACCGGGGCGGCCGCAGCCAAAGGGGCCAAGGGGAAGCCACGCCATCGGCCACAGCCAGCGCCGTCGCCGCCCTGACGTGAAACAATAGGGGGCATGGCGATACGTGACATCCGTGTGGTAGGCGACCCGGTGCTGCGCACCCCCTGTGACCCCGTCACCAAGATCGATGACGCGATCAGGGCGTTGGTCAAAGACCTGCTGGAGGGTGTCGACATGGAGGGGCGAGCCGGCCTGGCCGCCAACCAGATCGGCGTGTCGCTGCGGGCGTTCTCGTGGAACATCGACGACGAGGTGGGCTACATCCTGAACCCCAAGATCGTTGAACTGGGGGATGAGATCCAAGACGGCGACGAAGGCTGCCTGTCCGTGCCGGGCCTCTGGTTCCCTTGCAAGCGGGCCAACTACGCCCAGGCCGTGGGGACAGACCTGGACGGCAAGGAAGTGGTGGTTGAGGGCCCGGGCCTGATGGCGCGGTGCATCCAACATGAGGTTGACCACCTGGACGGCCACCTGTTCTTGGACCGGCTGGACCGGTCGGTGCGGCGCAAGGCCATGGCGGCGGTGCGGGAGTTGGAGCTGTAGCCGGGCCCAGGCCGGGGTCAAGCTGGGCCCAAGCTGGGCCCAAGCTGGGCCCAACGGCACTGGCGCCGGGGGGCCATTTGGGGCAGAATAATCCCAGGCGCGCCGCGCGCGCTCGTCTGGAATCGAGAGCCCATCTCCCAAGGTATTACTTGGGTTCCGAGGTCGTAGGGGAAGACGTACCTCGTTGAGCCGAATACCAAGGGAGGGCTGATGATGTCTGGAGTGATCACGCGCGGCGTGCTTTTCGTGCACTCTTCTCCGCGGGCGGTGTGCCCACACATCGAGTGGGTGGCCGCCAACGTCCTGGGCGTGCAGGTGTCCATGGACTGGACCGAGCAGCCAGCCGCTCCCGGGTCGCTGCGGGCCGAGTTCTCCTGGCAGGCGCCCCAAGGCACCGGCGCCAAACTGGCCTCTGCCCTGCGCGGTTGGGACCACCTGCGCTTCGAGGTGACCGAGGAGGCCTCCCGCGGGGTTGATGGCGGCCGCTGGTCCCACACCCCAACCTTGGGCATTTTCTACGCCGTCATGGACGTACACGGCAACACCGTGGTGCCGGAAGACCGGATCAGGGACGCGCTGGATTGCGGCGGCGACCTGATCACCATGCGCCGCAAACTGGACCTGGCTCTAGGCCAGGCGTGGGACGACGAACTGGAACCGTTCCGCTACGCCGGCGCCGGTGCCCCCGTGCGCTGGTTGCACCAGGTGGGGTGAGCCTTCCGCCTGGTGAGATGATGGCGGCGGCGAGGGGGCGGCATCGGGCACCTGTGGTCAAACTGCGGCCGATGGCGATGGGTACTTTCACGCAATACCCGGGGTAAGACGCGGCGGCGCCGGTAGGCTCGCGGTGTGAGAAAACCGATGCGCTTCTGGGTGGTGCTGGCCTGCGGTGTGGTGGCCATGGCGGTGGCGGCCACGGTGGCGTGGTTTGTGGTGAAGCACTTTACAGGCGGCATCGGCGACCTGAAGAAGAACTCGATGATGGCGGTGCCGCTGGACGATGACGAGGACGCCCTGGCCGCGCTGCTGGCCCACCCGGATGCCTACAATGTGACGCGGCTGCGGGTCTCCACCGACGCTACGTACGCCACTGTGTGGGTGGACGCCTACCAGGAGGGTGAGGCGATTGGGCTGAGCGCTGGTGACCTGGCGGCTGACGACCTGCCGCTGTTCCCGGAGCGGGCCGTGCAGCCGGTGGGTCAGTTCCGCTTCCAACTGACCCCGGAGGATGATGACACCCCGCTGGCGCTGTCGGTCGGGTTCACCTGGTCAGACCAACCCACCGTCTACTACCAGGTGCAGCAGGGGGGTGCGTTGGCGACCGGTTCGGACGAGTTGGCGCTGCCGTTCAAGGCGGGGGATCTGGCCCGGAGCTGGGGCGCGGCGCTGGACGATGGCGACCAGACGGCTGTGGTGAAGGACCAGCCTGTGTTGTTGGCCACGTACGTTTTCGGTGACGACGGCGTCTCCGTGCGGCTGCCCGATTCGCCCGAGGACGATGCCGCCGCGCTGGTGGCGGATCAGGCTTACGCCCTGCTGGTTTGGGTCCAGTTCAGCGATACGGCGCCGACCGGTTGGTAGGGGGTTGGTTGGCGACTTTTCCTGTTCGCTGGCGGCGTGGATGTGGGCTTTGGGGGTGCGCCGAGGCCCCGACCTGGGATAGTTTGGTGCCAACGACACCCGCAGCGTGAGGAGATAAAGGCCGTGTCCGGGTCTGGCAGCCACGAGGATTCACTGCCTCTGGGTTTCACTGACGGTTTGGTTGTGCAAGAGATCGGGTATGACGATGATGTCGACTTCGATCTGCGCGACGCGATTGAAGACGCCATTGGCGCCGAGTTGGCCGATGAGGATTGGGACGATGTCACCGACGCCGCCATCATCTGGTGGCGGGAGGACGATGGCGATCTGACCGACACCCTGGTGGACGCGTTGGCGCCCCTTGAGGAGGGCGGCGTCATCTGGGTGCTAACACCCAAGCCCGGGCGGCCCGGCAACGTGGAGCCGTCCGACATTTCGGAGGCCGCACGGATTGCGGGGCTGCACGCCACCTCGTCCGTGTCGGTGGGCAAGGACTGGGCCGGCACCCGCCTGGCCACCCGCGGCCGCGGCCGCAAGTAGCTTGGTCTGGCGCCGCTAGGCGGCGTCCCAGCCTTCGATGGCGGCGCGGGCCTGCCTGATTTGGGCAAACTCGGTTGCAGGGAGGGCGCCAAGGCGCCTCAGGAAGCGGGAACGGACGAACGCGCGCACGGCATCGCACACCGCCGTCGAGTCGCGGTCCAGGCCGCTGCCGGCCTTGACGGCGGGACGCAGCACGTTGGCCGGCCGCGAACTTGAGAGGGGAACCACGGAAATCAGGTCATGCGACGAGTTGGTCTGGATGAAGTCGCATGACACCACCACGCAGGGGCGGTGTTTGGTGGGCTCGCCCGGGCGGCCGGCGCCGCAGGCAACCAGCCAAATCTCGCCCTGGCGGATGGTGGGGGAGGCGTTGGCCAGATCGGTCTCAGTTGAATTCGGGCCAGTCATCATCTTCCCAACCGTCTAGGTCTGTGGCGGACCACTGATCGAACTCTTCTTGCCATTCCTTCGTAATTGGTTCGTTGCGCACGGCCTGGCGGAATTGGGCGTACAGGGCTTCGCGTTCCAGGCGCCGGGCGATCTTGTCCAGGTAGGCGGTAACGCTGAGGCGTTCGGTCCTGGCCAGGTGAGCCAGGCGGTCCCTGGTACTGGAAGACACCCTGATGGAGGTGGAACGGATGGTCTGGTCGACTACGCGCATGCAGTAATGCTAGCATGCAGAAATGTATGCACAGGATGCTTTGGCTGGCTGGGTGTGCTCCTGAGTGCTACTGACGGCCGATGCCAAGCTGGTCCAAGCGGCCCAGGCGGCCGGCGTCACCGTGGAACTGGCCTGAGGCACTAGACTCGTCTGCGCGCCTGTTGGCGCTTATCCGGGCCCGTAGCTCAGTTGGTTAGAGCACCACGTTTACACCGTGGGGGTCCCCAGTTCGAGTCTGGGCGGGCCCACGGTGTCGAGGAGCGCAGCGACGAGCACACCCGCCCGCCCAGTTCGAGTCTGGGCGGGCCCACGGTGTCGAGGAGCGCAGCGACGAGCACACC
>JAISSX010000081.1 GCA_031272885.1 Bifidobacteriaceae bacterium
GGACCGGAATTGACCTTTCGTGACGGGAAAGTGACCTCTCGCGAGGAGAGGGGGGTATGCGCAGGGCGGCGCTACTTGACCAAGGCCGCCTCTTGGCTTGACCAAGGCCGCCTCCTGGCTGGTATAAGGGTCGCATGAGCCTAGCTGAGGTTTGCCCTAAGTGTGGTCTGGCCGTCCCCAAGGGACAGCTCTCGTCCCACCGGTGCGGTGGTGGCGCCACAGCCCGCACGCAGCCGGTACGCTCCACGCCGGTCCGCTCCACGCCGGTACGCCCGGCAGCGACTAGTGGGGCCGCGACCGGCGCACCACCGGCTCGCTCGGCATCCGCCAAGGTCTCACGCACCCTGCAGGGCGCGGTGTTGAACCTCATCCCGATCATCGTGACGAGCGGAGTGGGCGCCGGCTTCGCCTGGCTGAAGGTGAAGTGGGCGCTGGGTTTCCAAGCCGACCACCCAGGGTGGAGCGGCCTGATTTTCTCCGTCATCCTGACAGCCTGCTTGGTCGGTGCCGGTGCCCTGTCGGTGTGGCTGGCGGACCGGGAGGGGCTGGTGTTTGGGCTCTCCGTGCTCGGCTTCCTGGTGGCCTTCGGCTTGGTGGTCGGCACCATCTTTGATGACTATGCCTATGGCTTCAAGTACTTGGGCAAATACCTGATCCAGGTGATTGCCAACTCGCTTGGCTAGTGCCGGGCGGCCAGGACCGGCCAGGCCAGCACCAGGAAGCGGGCCAGGCGCCCCACTAGCACCACCACGGCGAAGTCGAGCCGCCGCATCCGGATGGCCCCGGCCGCCACGGCCGTCACCAACAGCGGCGGGATGCCGATGCCGGCCGCGGCCAGGGTGACGCCGGCGCACGGCCACCGGCCCCGCTCCATGGCGGCCACGCCTCGGGCCCCCCACCGGCGCACCCAGGCCTTGAAGCGGCTCCACCGCGAAGGGGGCACAGCCGCCGGGTCAGCCGCCGGCCGCCGGGCGGTCAACCGGGCCAACCACTTCGATTCGCGCCCGGCCCGGGTCAGTTCATAGATGACGATCTTGCCGGCGGTCTGCCCCACCGCCAGACCGCAGACCCCGCCCACACCCACCGGTAGGGTCCCCACGGCCGCTGCGGCCAGTGTTGCGGCCTCGGCGTTGACCAGCGGAAAGACCGCTGAAACGAAACCCACCCCAAGGCCGGCCGCGACCGCGGCCAGCACCGGCCACATGCCTACCCGGCCTTGCGGCCGTGCGGCCGCTGATCACACAGCGGGCCGGCCGGTTCGGTGCCTTCGGCAGTGGTCAGCACCAACAGCCGGGCGGCGGACCAGAACTTGACCAGCAGTTGTGCCACCGCCACCACGACCGCAATCCAGTGAGGCCAGTGCAGCCACCAGGACACCAGCAGCAGGGCCAACAGCAGCGACGTGTTGGCAGCCTTGGCCGGCTGCGACCAGTTGAAGCGGTAGATCAACGGGTCCACGCGGTAGAAGTAGTTGGGCGAACTCAGCCACGGCCAGTGCAGGAAGGACATGGTCAGCAACGCGTCTACCACCATGAACTGGATGAAGTAAATGCAAAGGGCGGGCGCGAATTCGGGCCGGATGACCAGCAGCGCGCCGATGCAGATGGTTGAACAGGCCCGGTCGCACAGAATGTCGAAGACGGCGCCCAGCCGGGTCTCTTGGTCCAGCCACCGCGCTACACGCCCATCGGCAATGTCACCCACCCAGTAGGTGCCGTAGGCGATCAGCAACAGCACCCAGTCGGCTTGGACCAGGGCCACGAAACCCAGCACGATGGCGGCCGCCGTGCGTACCGTCGTGATCAGATTGGGCCAGTTGAGGGCAAGAACGCCGCGCACAGCCAGGGTTCTGGGGGTAGGCCCGATGGCGTCCGGTTGACTCACTGGAACAGATTACTGGAGTGCCCGGTGGCCCAGCCGCAGAAAACGTTTACAGTCCCAGGGGCTTCGCCTTAGACTAAGTGGTTGAGCAACCCCAAGACGCCCGCCAAAGGAGGCACCCCATGAAAAACCGCCGCATCGGCCCGTTCACCGTCTCGGCTATCGGCCTGGGCTCCATGCCCATGTCGATCGAGGGCCGGCCGGACCGGGCCCAGTCGCTGCGCACCATTCACGCCGCGTTGGACGCCGGCATCACCCAGATCGACACCGCCTTCGGCTACCGGGTGCCCCTGGATGTCGAAGCCCACTCGGAGGAACTGATCGCCGAGGCCCTGCGCACGTGGGGCGGGGATTCGGATTCCATCCTGGTGGCCACCAAGGGCGGCCACTACCGCTACCCGGATGAGCCGGGCCGCACCTGGGGCCTGTGCGGTGACCCGGTGTGGATCAAGAACTGCGCCCGGGCCTCCGCCAAGGCCCTAGGCGTGGACGCCATCGGGCTGTACTACTACCACCGGCCGGATCCGCAGATCACCTACCAGGATGTGTGCGGCGCCCTGCTCGAACTGATCGAGGAAGGCACCATCGTCACGGCCGGCATCTCCAACGCCAACGTCAGCCAGATCGACGACGCCATTGAGGTGTTGGGCGACAAGCTGGTGGCGGTGCAGAACCAGTATTCGCCCGTCTACCGCTGGACCCAGCGCGAACTCGACTACACCGCCGGCAAGGGCATCGCCTTCCTGCCGTGGAGCCCCCTGGGCGGCATCGGCAAGGCCGGGGCTTTGGCCTCTCGCGCGGCCGCTTTCGGCCAGGTGGCCGCCGCCCACGGCGTCTCGCCGCAGCAGGTGGCGCTGGCCTGGGAGCTGGCCAAGGGTGACCACGTGGTGCCGATCCCGGGCGCCTCGAAGCCCGAGTCGATCCTTGACTCGGTCAAGGCCGTTGACCTGGTGCTGACTCCAGAAGAACTGGCGCTGCTGGGCTGAACGGCCCACCGGCTTGGGACGCTGATCCTGTCCCGAGTTAAGCGCAGGGGGCGGGGGGGTCCCCCGGGGACCCCCCCCCCCCCCCACCGTTATGGGCCCACAAATTCGAAAAAGGGGCGAGCAAGGCGCCCGAAGATAGGGGCCGGGCCCCCCCGCGGGCGGC
>JAISSX010000032.1 GCA_031272885.1 Bifidobacteriaceae bacterium
TTGGCGGACTCGACGCCAAACCCCACCAGATCCGGCGGACTCGATGACCCGAAACGCCAGAAATGGCGGACTCGATGAACTCAACCAACCGAAGAGATTGATGGGGACCTCAATTGCGAGCTTCGCGCACTTTTTGGACACGGCGACGCCGTTCAGGTCGATGGCTGGGCCGACGACAAGACACCGGCTTGAATGCTTGTGCAGGTCAGAGACTTAGACGTTCTGCATGCCAGTCGACAAGACACGAGCTGACACGGTTCGGAGCCCGGCCTGGCGCCCAAAAAGTGTGCGAAGGTCGCAACGGCGGCCTGCACGGCAGTGACTTGGTCCGCAGCCCCAACCCGGCGCGCCCAAACGGGACCGGGCGCCATCGGGCACGTCTTTGCGCGAAAGGTCAATTCTGTTGCCGCGGGTGGTTTCGCTGACGGCATAGCCCCAGGTCAGGGCCTTGGCCACGGGTGCCGTTGGAAACGGAATTGACCTTTCGTGACGGGAAAGTGACCTCTCGCGAGGAAGAGTGGTGCGTGGCCGGCCCCGGACGCGACGGCCGGACAATGGGGACAAACGGGAGTGTGACAGACTAGAGCCTCGTGTTCCCGGGTATCGGCACGGTGGTGAACGTGGTGGCGGTGCTGGCCGGCTGTGGCGCCGGCCTGGCCCTTGGCCACCGCTTCCGCCCAGCCACGCGCGACCTGATCACGCAGGTGCTGGGCCTGTTCTCAATGGTGTTGGGTGGACGCGCCATCGCCCAGGGGCTCAGCCCGGCGCTGACCCAAGAGGTCGGCGAGAATGCCCCGCTGCTGGTGGTCCTTGGGGCGCTCCTACTAGGTGCCCTGATAGGTGCCGGCATCCGCCTGGAACAACGCCTGGACGGCGCGGCCGATTGGCTGCGCGGCAAGGTGGCCCGCAACTCCGACAAGGGCCGGTTCATTGAGGCCGCCGTCACCTCGACCCTGATTTTCTGTGTGGGGCCGCTGTCTATTTTGGGGTCCCTCTCGGACGGGCTGGGCACCGGCGCCGAACAACTCTTCGTCAAATCGGTGATGGACGGGTTCGCCGCCATTGCCTTCACTTCTTCGCTGGGGATCGGCGTCATGGCGTCGGTCATCCCGCTGACCATCTATCAGGGTGCCTTCACGGTACTGGGCTATTTCCTGGGCAACTTCCTCAGCGCCGGGCAGGTCGACGCCCTGACCGCTACCGGTGGTGTCATCCTGCTGGGCTTGGGCGTGCGCCTGGCCGGGATCAAGAAGATCCAGATCGGCGACCTGCTGCCCGCCTTGGCCCTGGCGCCCATCATTGTCTGGGTGGTCAACCTGGCCGTCCGCTAGCGCTCAGCCCGAGTAGTACAACCCCCCGGCCACCGGTGCCGTGCCGGCATAGGTCAGCAGTTCGGTCACGGTGACGAACTGGTAGCCCTGGGCTTGCAGCTCCGGGATCACCTGGGCCACCGCCGCCACCGTTTCGGGATACAGGTCGTGGCACAGCACGATGGCGCCCGGTTTGGCGCCGTCCAAGATGGCCTGCCGGATGGCGGCCGTGTCTTTCGACGCCCAATCCTCCGAGTCGACGTTCCAGTTGACCAGCGCCAGCCCGGCGGCACCGGCCAGCGACTTGATGCGGTCATCGACCGCGCCATAGGGCGGGCGCACCAGGGTGGGCGTGACACCGGCCACGGCCTGCGCGGCGGCCGTGGCCTGGGCGAATTCGGCGGCCACTTGGGCGTCCGTCAGGTCGGTCAATTGCCGGTGGTCCCACGAGTGTTCGGCCAGTTCAGAGCCCTGAGCCACGATGGCGCGGACCGCTTCCGGGTAGTAGTCCAACCGGTTGCCCACGGTAAAGAAAGTGGCCCGGGCACCGTTGGCGCTCAAGGCATCCAACAGCCCCTGGGTGTTGGCGCTGGGCCCGTCGTCGAAGGTCAGGGCGATCAGCGGCCGGTTCGGGTCGATTTCGGCCGGCTGGCCGGTGGGCGTGGCCGGTTGGGGCGCCACCGTGGCCGATGCCGCCGCGTCGCCTTCGCCGCCGGGCCCCGCCCCTTCCCCCTGGGCCGCTCCCGCACCCACGCCATCACCCGGAACCGCACCCACGCCATCGGCCGCGCCACCCAACCCCGGCAGCAGCAACGCCTCCCCCAACGTCTCGTACGGCAGCACCACCGACTGGGTGCCCAGCGTGGACGCCAGGTACTGTCCTGGCGCCAACACCACCTCCAGCCCGGCCTCGGTCAGCACGGCCTGGTCCAACACCGCCTCAGGCGGCAGGCCCAGCCCAACTGCGTCCTCGATGAACTGTTCCGCCACGGCCGCCTCAATTAAGCCCAGCACATCACCTTGCCGGGCCGGGTCGATGATCTGGTCCCGCTCCAGCAGCAGGCCGGCGCCCTTGTCGACGTTGAAGACCACCGGGTATTCCTCGGGGTGGGCCAGGGCCGGGGTGGACAGGAAGACGGTTTCCAGCACACCGGCGTAGCGGCCCGCCACCAGCGACAGGTCGAAGCCCACATTGAGTTCGCCTTCGGCTGCCGGATCGGCCGCCGCCAGCGCCGCCATGTCCGCCGCCGCGGACTCGTATAGACCCTGCGCCCACGCCGCAATGGCCTGGTCCGGGTTGGGCTGCCCGAAGGCCGGGTAGCTGACATAGGCCCGCAGCTTGTCCGAATTATCGGCAATCACCCGCGTGGTGCCCTTGTTGTCCACGTCACCCTGGGTGGGCGGCGCGACATCGGCCATCGTCTCGGTGCCCGATGCCGCCACCTCACCCGATGCCGCCACCTCACCCGAGGCAGCCACCTCACCCGAGGCAGCCACGGCACCTGAGGCCCACCGCTCGCCGATGGCGTCCCACAGCGAGCGCCCCACCGTCAGCACGGCCCACGCCGCCAGGCCGAGCACGGCCAGCAGCGCCACCCAACGCCAGGCGTAGGTGCGTAGCCAGCCGGAGCCTTGCCGTGCCATTGGTTAACGGAAGCCTTTCGGTGAGGGCGGGGTTAGAACTGTCTCGCAATCCGGCGGCGGCTGCGGCGGCGCCGGTGGGCGCCCACGGTCGCCTGCCTCGCCATCGCCACCGGATCATGAGTCGGCTCTCGGTGGGGGGTCGTTTCGACCATAACCCCGGGCCCAGGCCAGACAAACCGGCCGGGCGGGCGTGTCGCACCTCGGGTCCGTGACGTTAGACAATAGATCCATGAGCCCCGCATACGGCACCGTAATCGACACTTCGGATGGCCCCTTCGGGCTGGTGGTAGACCACGGCGCGGTGGTGGCCGCCGGCTGGACAGCGGACCAAGCCCGCCTGGCCGGCCTGATTCCGCCTGAACAACGCCCCGAACATATTGAGTGGATCGGCGAAGCCGACGCCGCCTTCGTGGGCGGCGTGCTGGCGTGGGCCGTGGGCGCGGTGCACCGCTACTACCGCGGCTACCACGCCGCCCCCGGCGAGGTGCCGGTGCGCCAGGCTGGCACGCCGTTCCTGATGCAGGCCTGGGCGGCGATGCGCGGCATCGAGGCAGGGAATGTGGCCACCTATGGCGAACTGGCGGCGATGGCGGGCCATCCCACGGCGGCGCGGGCGGCCGGGCGGGCCTGCTCGCACAACGCGGTGGCCCTGTTTGTGCCCTGTCACCGGGTGATCCCGTCCGATGGCGGCGTGGGCGAGTTCGGCTACGGCCGCGCCCTCAAGAAGGCCCTGTTGGTCCGTGAACGGGCCTGATATGGCAGTGCCAGAACCCGTCATCCAGCGCGACCAGGTTGGTGGCGTCACCATCCTGTGGGCCGATTCGGGCCGGCCCCAGTTGCGGGCATCGCTGGCCTTCCGGGCCGGCGTGGTCGACGAGGTGATGCCAACGCGCGGCTGGACCCACCTGCTGGAGCACGCGGCGCTGCACGGGACCACGGCCCCGTCCGGCACCCCCGGCCTGGCCGTCAACGGCAGCACGTGGCTGCTCTACACCAGCCTTGACGCGACCGGCTCGCCGCAGGGGGTGGCGCAGGCCCTGGGCCGGGCGGCCCAGCACCTGGCCCAGCTTGACCCGGCGGCCATCCAAACCGAGGCCAAGGTGTTGGCGGCAGAGGCGTCCCGGCCGATCCGCCGCACCTTCAACGCTGCCCTGCTGCACCACTTCGGGGTGGTGGGTCCGGGGCTGGTTGCCACCATGGAGACCGGCCTGCCGCTGGCCAACCCCGAAGCCCTGGCCAGCTTCGCAGCCAACCGTTTCACCAGCGGCAACGCTGTCCTTTGCCTGGACGGGCCGCCACCGCCGGGGCTGGCCGAGGCCCTGGCCCAAGCCCTGCCCGGCGGGCCGCGCCGGCCCGTGCCGCCGCCCGTCCAACTGCCCAACGCCGCCGGCGTCTACAAGCTGGACGGGGGTGGCGGCGTGGTGGCCTCGGCGGTGCTGCCGCGGGCGGGTGCACCGGGCACGATGGCGCGCCTCTTGCGCCAGCGGGTGGCGGAGGCAGCCTGGCGGCAGCTCGGCCTTGAGGTGCAGCCGGAAGTCAACCTCGAAACGCTAGGCCCGGACCAACTGTGGCTGGCCCTGGGGCTATGGGTGACGCCGCAGGACGCCGCGGCGGTGGCGCAGTTGGTGGTGGCGCAGGCCCGCCAGTTGGCGGCCGAAGGCCCGCGCCAGGTTGAACTGTCGGACCAGGTTGAGGTGGCCCAGACCGACTTGGCCGCGGCTGTGGCCAAGGGCATCCTCCCTTGGCAGGTCGGTCAAGACTTCCTGCTGGGGCGGCCGGTCAAGCAGCCGGCCGAACTGGGGGCGGATCTTCAGGTTGGCGCCCACGAGGTGGCCGCCACGGCTGGCGCCTTCATCGACGGCCTGGCCCTGGCGGTGCCGCCCACTGTGCCGGCCACCGACTACCCGCTGCCGCCCTGCCCCCGGTTCCTGGCCGAACCGGTCAAGGGCCGCCGCCACCGCATCCCGTTCGGCCGGGGTGATATGGACGGCTCGTCCCTGGTGGTGGGCCATCAGGGCCTGTCGGTTGCCAACGGCGGCGTCACCACCGCGTTCCCATGGGATCAGGTGGTGGCCTTCTACCACTGGCCCGATGGCGCCCGGGAACTGTTGCGGCGCGACGGGGTCACCTTCCTGGTAGACCCGGCCGACTGGCGCCGGGGCCAGCGTGTGACTGAACAGATCGACCGCGCCCTGCCGCCGCAGGTGGCCCTGCCGGGCGAGCCCCGTGAAACCCGGCCCAGGCCGCGCCTGGCCGTGGGCCTGTTGGGTGAGTTCCTCTACAGCGGCTCGGCCCGGCGGCAGATCGGGGCCGGCCTGGCCTGCTTCTTGGCCTGTTTGCTGGTTGGAGCCGTGGCGGCCTTCCTGACGTTTGGACCCGGCGGCTACGACGGCGTGGACGCCAACTTGTGGCAGGGCATTGGCCTGGCCTGCATGGTGATCGGCTGGTCGGCTGCCGGGGCGATGATCATATTGGAGCCGTTCATGTTGTTC
Organism: Bifidobacteriaceae bacterium; assembly: GCA_031272885.1. Lineage (GTDB taxonomy): Bacteria > Actinomycetota > Actinomycetes > Actinomycetales > WQXJ01 > JAISSX01. Next base: position 5,447 of record JAISSX010000032.1, read on the forward strand.
CAGGTGGTCAAACGGCGCCGCGCCCGGCGTGCCGGCCGTGGCGGAACGGACCAACCGTGACCGCCGCCCCGGAATGGCAGACCGGCCAGGCGGGGCCCCTGCGTCTGTTCTGGTCCGATGCCGATGGGCCCACGCTGCGGGCCGGCCTCAGCTTCCGGGTGGGGTTGATCGATGAGACCTTGCCACGCTTGGGCCTGACGGCGCTGTGGGCCCGCTGGGCGGCCGGCGGCCCCACCCGGCCCCAGTTGCAGGTGGCCGCCACCGGCCACCTGCTCACCACCGATTTCCAAGTGGCCGGCCCGCCCGCCATGGTGGCGGACGCCCTAACCCAGATCTGCGACCGGCTGAGCCAATCCCCCGCCGCCGCCGGCCCGGCCTTGGACCGCCTGGCTTGGACCTTGATCAACACGGGCCACAGCGAGGGCGAGGGCCGCCTGGGCCAGGCCTGGGCCGAACGCTACGGCCCCAACGGCCCGGGCCTGGCGGCCTCACGCCGCTACGGCCTGGAAAGCCCCGACCTGCCTGCCCTCACTAGCTGGGCCGCCAGCCGTTTCACCAGCGCAAACGCCGTGCTCTGCCTGGACGGGCCGCCGCCGCCCGGGCTGGCCGAAACCCTGGCCCAAGCCCTGCCCGCCGGCCCACCGCAGCCCCTCCCTCCACTACCGCTGGAACTGCACCGCGGCCAGGCCTACACCCAGGACTACTCCGGCCTCACGGCCACAGCCATCCTGCCGGACGGGCCGGCCACCATCATGCTGCTGGGCTTGACGCACCAGCGCCTGTTCCAGGACCTGCGGCTTGAGGCCGGGGTGGCCTACGACCCGTTTGCCGGCCTCCTCAGGTTTGGCCCCCAGGCGTTGGTGGCGGTGGGCACCGACACCCTGTACGGCTCGGAGGCCGAAGCGGCCCAGGTGCTGGCCGAGACCCTGGAGGAACTGGCCACCGCCGGCCCACAACCCCCAGACCTGGCCGCCGCCCTGGCGGCGGCCACGCCAATCGAGGACACCCCACCGGAAGCGGCCCAGGCCGAACCGTTCACGGCCGGCCGCCGGGCGCTGTTGGGCCAGCCGTATCCGGGCCGGGCGGCCCAGGCGGCCGCCCTGGCCGCCGTCACCCCGGACCAGGTGCAAGCCGCGGCCGCCCAATTCCGGGACTCGATCCTGGTGGGCGTGGGGCCCGGCTCCGACCTGGTCGACCTCCCCTGGCCCGAAGTGCCCGCCCCCCCATCGGACCCACCGATCGAGGGCCGCCGCCACATCCGCACGGGCAGCGCCGGCGCGGCCACCGCCGCCGCCGGCACCGGCACCGGGCTGATCTGCGGCCCGGTCGGCCTGGCCCTGGAACGCAGCCAACCCGGCCGGCCCCTGCAACGGATTGCCATACCGTGGGACCGCCTGGCGGCCGCCCTGGTCAACCCCGGTGGCACCGTCACCCTGATGCGCGATGACGGCCGGGCCGTCAACGTCAACCCGGCCCTTTGGCGGGACGCCGCCGCGGTCCGGGACGCCATCGGGCAATACGTCGCGGCGGACCGTTGGGTCTGGCGCCGCCACCCGGACGGCACCCCCCAAGCCGAGCACGAACTGCCGCCCGTGCCCAAGCCGACCTGGCCCCACCTCTACGGCCGCCTGATCGCCCAACTGGAGTACCCCACATCGTGGCGGTCATGGGGCCGGGCGGTGGCCATCGGTATCGCCAGCAGCGTGGCCCTGACCGGCCTGGCCTGGGTCTTGGCTTCGCTGGCGTGGGACCACTGGGGTGAAAAGCTGGGCGCCCTGGTCATGCTGGTGATCATGGCTCCCGTCCCGTTCCTCCTGCTGCCGGCCCTGATCTTGAGCCCGGGCGGCGCCTGGCAGCTACTCAAGGCCCGCCGCGCGGCGCGTGCGATGGTTGGCGTGGACGGTCCAGCGGGGCAGGCAGACGAATAGCAGCGCCGCTGCCACCAGGCCGCCGCCCGCCATCACCCAGACGCCGGCCGCCAGCGAGCCCAGGGCCGCCCCAGCCGAAACCACCAACGGCCCGCCCGCATTGCCGGAATCATGCAGCAACCGCCACACGGCCAGGAACTGGACGGTGTAGCCGGCCGGCGCCAGGTCCGCGCCCAGCGTCATCACGATCCCCGAACCGATGCCGTTGCCGAAGCCCAGCGCCATCGCCACCGCCGCCAGCGAACCCAGCCCCCCGGTTAGCGGCAACAGGGCCAGACACACCCCCATCACCGCCATCGACGGCACCGCCACCCAGGCCCGGCCGTGCCGGTCCATCACCTTGCCGGAGGGATAGAACAAGGCCGCGTCCACCAGCCCGGACAGGCCGAATACGATCGAGGTGGTGGCGTCATCAAGCCCGATCTCGGCGCTCCACAGCGGCAGCACCACGTTGCGGGTGGCCCGCACCGCCCCCACCAAGATGATGCCCACCCCCATGGTGGCCAACATGCGCCGGTTGCGTTTGACAATGGCCCAGGCGGAGACGGGCGCCTCCCGGCCACCCTCGCCTTGGCCGCCGATGGCGCCCGGTGCGGCGGTTTCAGCCGGCCCCTCCCCCGGCACGCTCAGCAGCGCCACCACCGCCACCGTCACCGCCGATGTCGCCACGGCCAGCCAGAACGCCGCCCGCACCGAGAAGGCGTGCTCAAGGGGCGCGGCCGCGAACGGGCCAATCAGCATGCCGATGCGCGCCACCCCGCCCAGCGAAGACAGGGCCCGGGCGCGCACCGCCACCGGCGCCACCCGGGTGACGTAGGCCTGGCGGGCCAGGCCGAAAATGGCGCCGATGCCGCCCAGGACGAGGACCGCACCCGCCAACACCAGCCAGTGGCCGGCCACGGCCGCCACCGCCAGGACGCCGATGCCGGCCGTGCCGCCGATCAACATGGCCCAGCGATCCCCCACCCGGGCGGCCAGTTTGCCGGCCGGCACGTCACCGATGATCTGGCCGAAGCCGAGCAGGGCCACGATGACGGCCGAGACGGCGTGTCCGGCCCCCAGGCGGTGGCCCAGCAGCGGGATGGCGGGCGTGACCGCCCCCATGCCGCAGGCCCATAAGGCCGAGGGCAGATAGACCGCCCAAAGGACGCGCCCACCGAAGCCGCCATTGGGCGCTGTGGTGGGCTGCCGCGTCACTCTCGCAGGCTACGCCGCCGCCGGCCCCCGCTGCCAAGGGCCACGCCGCACCGGTCAGCCGCGCAGCCGGCGGCGCCGGCCCGCTGCCAGGGCCATACCGCCGCCCAGGATCAGCGCGGTGGCTAGCACCAGCGACCGTCCCGCGTCCGTGCCGGTGTAGGGCAAGTTGCCGGCCGTGGCGGTGCGGGCGGCCTTGGTGGCAGGTGTGGTACTGCTCTCCTGGCCGCCCGAGTTGTCGCTGCCACCCGAGTCCTGGCCGCCGTCCCACTTGATGGGCAGGTTGCCGCCGGTATCGTCATCGGTCTTGCCGCTGTCGTCGCCCTGATCCGGGTCGTCGTCCTCGTCCACGCGCGGATCGGCCGACTGGCTCGGTGTGGGCGTGGCCGTGGCGGTGGGCGTGGGTGTGGGCGTGGGCGTGGTGCCGCCACCCGGCCGGCCCTTGCCGCGCGAACCGCCGCCCGAGCCGTCGCCATCGTCCTCGACGGCCTCCCATTGGGCCACGTAGACCACGTCCCCGGTCACGGTGTCGGTGACCTGGGGGCTCCACCCCACAAAGTGCCAGTGGTCCTCCCCAACCAACTGGTCGCCATCGGGCGCCGGGGGCGTGGGGTCGTCTTCCCGCAAGCCGGTATAGAAGTACGGCTCCTTGTCCGCCTGCCAGTGGCCGGCCTCGCCCGGCGCGTACATGACCGAGAAGGTGATCTCCTCCCACTGGCCGTACAGCGTGACCGCGCGCAGGGCCATGATGTAGCGCTCACCCAGGGCGTAGGCGGTGCCGCTGCCATCCGGTTCGGTGTTCCAGCCCACCAGGCGGTAGTGCCTCTTGGTCATATTGGGCACGTCGTAGGTGCGGGCCAAGATGACGTAGTTGCCCTTGAGCACGTCCAGCGGGCCAAAATCAGGCACGCCGTCGCCATCCAGGTCTTCGCCCTCTTCCGCCACCGGGTCTTCGGCGTCCCTGACCAGGTTGCCGGTGTTGGACAGGTAGGTCAGGTTGACCACGTCACCCAGGGAGCCGAAGGCCGGATACATGTCCAGGTTGCCGATGACGCGCAGGTTGTGTCCGGCCGGGTAGTAGATCACACCCAGCACGCCGATGCGCCAACCCAGGAAAGTCTGGCCGGTCGCCACCGTGATGCCTTCGGAGTCACGCACCGTGGCCTGCACGCCGTTGCCGTAACCCAGGCCGTCCGCGCCCTTGTCGACCTCAAGGACCTTGCCCGTCTGGTCGTGGTAGGTGATGCTGAGGCCGCCCTGCTGCCAGCGGGCGTACAACACCAGGTTCTTCTTCACCGGGGTATCCATCGGGAACGGCATCTTGTCCGATGTCGGGGTGGGCTTGTAGTCCCAACCCACCAGGGCGCCGCGCGAATCGGCGTAACCGATGGTGTAGCGCGTGCCGCCGATCACCACGTTGTTGAAGTTGATGTGGGCGCCATCGGCGATGCCGTGTACGTCCGAGCCGTCGGTCGCCATGGGCGAGCCGTCCGTGTCTAGGAACGTCACCCAGTGATCGGTGTTCTCCCACTTGGCGTAAACCGTTACGGGGGCGGCCGGCATGGCGCTGTCGAAGTCGAACGGCGTCATCAAGGCGGTGTCCGTGTACCAGCCGCGGAACACGTAGTGGTCCACGCCGGCCGGTTCCACGTTGGCCGCCGTCAGCTTGTATTCGTACGGCACGTCGAGCGAGGCCGGCGGTTCACCGACGCCGCGCATGTCGTAGCTGAAGGTGTAGGAGTCACGCACATAGTAGAAGTGGCGCCAGTTGCGCAGTTCTTCGTTTTCATCCGGCACGTCCTGCAGCAGCTCACCACCCCAGGCCAACAGGCCGGTTATCTGCTTGGCGCTCAAGTCCGCCGTCAGCAGCACTTCGGTGTTGAACTGGGGCATCAGGACCCAGTCCTTACCCTCGTAGGTGCGGTGCTCGATGGTGGTGTCGGTGGCCTGTTCCGGCGTCGGTTCCACCCAGTAGCGCATTGAGATCCACGGCTTGCCGGCCGGGTCGATCATGTACAGGGTGATGGTGAACCCGGTCAGGGTAAGCGGCACCTTGGGCACCATTGAGCCGTTCACCTGGGTGCGCGGCGTCTGGAACTGGCCCAACGCCGGGTTGGCCGCACCGCTTGGCTTGGACCAATAGGAGTAGACGTAGTTCTCGTGTCCGCTGGCGCCATCGAAGAAGACGGCGCCGGTGTCCGGGTGCGGCCAGCGCTTCGAGATGTCCTCCCCAAACTTGTATTGCATGATGTAGGGGTTGGCAATGATGCCAAGCACGGGTGAGATGGTGGGGTTTGTGTAGTGCTCCTTGACGCCATCGCCGTCCGAATCGAACTCCATCCAGCAGTAGTAGGAACTACACAACTTGAAGGTGATCTTGTAAACCCGCAGCTTCATGTAGACGTTCACCACGGTGCGTTCCTCGCCCGTTTCGGCGCCGATGATGGTGGTGGTCTCGGTGGCCTGCCACTCCGCGTAGCGCATCGGGTCGTTGACGTCGAAGATGGTGTAGTTCAAGGTGTCGACACCGTCGATTGAAACCAGGTTGCCCGAACTTGGCGTGTTGGGCGGCCCGATGATGGTTTCGGCGCCCGAATAGGGCCCGCCCACCAGGGTGCCGGCCGTGCCGGCGAACACCTGCGGTTGGGCGTAGCCGAACACGTAGTCCGCCATGTTACCCGGCTGCGGCGTGGTGGCGTAGCCCAGGTTGGGGCGCTCCACCCAATAGACCACCTGGAACGTGGTGCCATCGGGCACCGGCAGCCACTGCATGTAGAAGGTGCAGTCCGTGTCCAACACCGTATCGGCCGGCACGGTGGGGCCGCCGGCCGGCCCCGGCACCAGCGACCAGTGCGACGGCGTGTAGCCGGAACGGAGTATGCCCACGGTGGACGGGATGACGTTCTCGCCAACCGTGGAACCCTTCTTAACCTGGATTGGCAGCACCTGCGTGCCGTAGGTCTCAAAGGAGACGGTGACCGCGTCATAGAGCTTCGGCATCAGGGTGATGTTGCTGGTCACGGGCGTGCCGAAGTCATAGATCTCGCCCGTGCCGTCCTTAAGCGTCCAGGTGTGCTCAAACCATTTGTCGTTGGGGAAGCCGAAACCGGCCGCGTCCAGTTCGCCCTGGTCCAGGCGGTGGGTCGGGTTGCCATCCTGGATCAGGCGGGTCAACATGGCCCGGCCGTAGCCGTCTAGGTAGGTCACCAGGTGCTTCTGGCTGAAGACGGCGTACACCACCAGGTCTTCGGTCAGCGGCTGGTCGAAGTCGAACATGGGCGACTCCTCGGTGGCCGCCGGATCGATGGTCCAGCCGACAAACGTGATGGCCGGCGGCACCGGTTCCGGCGGCTCCGGCGGGGTCACCATGATGGTGTCCGGGTCCGTCACGCGGTGGTCCATTTCGGTCCAGCCGCCCGTGCCGTCCGGCACCATGAACGAGACGCCATAGGTGGCGACGGTTTCCAGGGCCTTGGCCTTGGGCCCGGGCGTGGGACTGGGCGTGGGGCTGGGCGTGGGGCTGGGCGTGGGTGTCGGTTCAGCCGCCGGGGCCGATGGCGTGTCACTCGGTTCGGTCGGCTCGGTCGCCTCCGTTGGCTCGGTCGCCTCCGTTGGCTCAGTCGGCTCGTCAGCCGGCTCGGCCGCCTCGGTCGATTCCGTTGGCTCAGTCGCCTCCGTTGGCTCAGCCGTTTCGGACACCCCAGCGTCACTCGCGGACACCAAAGCGTCACTCACGGACATCCCAGCGTCACCCGCGGACACCAAAGCGTCATCCCGGGCTTGACCCGGGATCTCCGTCTCCACCACCGGGCTGGGGGCCGGTTTCGTGGCCGCGCCGGCCGGTATCGCCGCCAACGACAGCAACAGTGGCAGGGCGGCCGCGAAGGCCACCACCTTGGTTCCATTCTTGAGGCTAAGCACTTGGGTCTCACAATCCTCGGGACTAGTGAGACCGGGCCTGGGGGCTACCACCCGGTCTGCTATGTGATGATCCAGTCTTGTCGCATCGTGAAACCGCCCCAGGATTCGAGACCAAGGCCACCCGGTGCCAGAAAATCCCCTTTGACCTGCGCCTTAACCAGCGAAGGGCACCCCGAAGGGTGCCCTTGCGCGTAGTTCACGTCACATCGTGGTGTGCGTCACTGACCCGGCCGCCACCGGTGTGCTCAGGCCCGGCGGTGCCGCCGGCGCGGCCTGTGTGGAGGCCTCGGCCAGACTGGCCGGAGGGGCCGGCTTAGTGCGGCGCAGGCTGACCAGGAAAACCACCCCGGCGTAGCACAGCAGCCCCACGCCCAGGCCAAGCATCGCCTTCGACCGGCCCTGTGGGGACAGCTTCAGCACGTTGCCTACCCACGGCACGGTGTAGGCCAGCTTGGCCTTCAGTTGGACTTCCTTGATCGGATCATCCGGCGTGTTGTTGGCGTCGCCCTGCACTACCAGGCGGCGCTCGCCATCGACCCCGGTGGTCCAGGCCACGGCCCGGTGGGTCACCAGTGTCGGATCATCGGGGTTGGGCATGTAGGTAACCACATCGCCCAGTTCGATGTCGTCGAAGCCGTCCACCGCGAACACCACGGCCACGTCTCCGGGATTGAGGGCCGGCTGCATCGAGCCGGTCAGGACGGTCAGGGCCTTGCCGTGGTTAAGGGAAGGAATCACGGCTAGGGCCACCGCCAGGGCCAGCAACACCACCATGACGCCGGTGGCCAGCCAAGAGATGGCCCGGCGGGCGGGCCCGGGCTTGGCCCGGTGCCCGCCGCGCGCGGGGGTGGTAGGTGCGCTCGCGCTCATTGGCGTTGTCACCGTTCGCTGTCGGTCAGCCGCGGGGCCGCGTTCAGCGGACCTGTTGCAGGGCGACGGTGACGGTGCCTAGGCTGAGCGTGCCGTCTACGCCGGTCTGGTTCGAAGCGTCGAACGTGCCACTGATGGCGACGGCGTACTTGGCGCCATTCGCCACGTTCGTGGCAATCGTGACGCCGCTGGACAGGTTGCTCAGTGAGCCGGTGGCCCAGTCCTCGCTGATGGCCACGTAGGCGCTGGTATCCCACTTGAAGACCTTGTAGGTCAGGGTCCAGTTGTCGGCTGAGGCGCCGGTGGCGCTCAACACCAGGTTGGCCTTCAGGTTGTCGCCGGACAAGGTCACCGAGATGTCCTTGAGGTCGACCTCAACGGTGTCACCGGGCACGGCCTTGAAGGTTGAGGCGCTGATCTCGTTGCCGCCGGCGTCTCCGCTATTGTCATACAGCAAGGTGGCCACGGAGCCGGCCTTGTTGACCCGGTCCTGCGACACGTCGTAGAGCTTCGGGTTGGAGAACTCGGCCACCAGGTCCAGTTTGCCGTGGCTGACGGAAGCCGGGCTGGCCGTGCTGCTGTCGCTCCACGTGGCGAACGTGGTGCCACCCAGCAGCAGAGCGACGCCGGCCGCGCCGGCCACCAACGCCTTGGTGCGCAGCGAACGCCGGCCCGAGGCAGTCTTGGTTGAAGTAGTCATGGGTTGGGTTGGTCCTTTCTTGGGGCGCCGGGCACGTCGTGCCACGGCACCGGGCAGTTGGTTGATTGGCCGGAAAGCCGCTCAATTGCCTCAACCCAGATGAAAGGCCGTTTATTCCCCCGCCGGCGGTAAGCAATTCACCTGCTAGCGAACAGCTAGCGCAGGCCCACCGGGCGCTCCAGCGCCAGATCGATCAACTCGCTGATCAACTCTGTGTAGCTCACCCCAGCCACACCCCACATGCGGGGATACAGCGAGTGCGGCGTGAACCCCGGCATGGTGTTGATCTCGCTGATGATGACGCGCCCGGCGCCGGGGACGCCATCGGGCACATAGAAAAAGTCAACCCGCGAAATACCCTCAGCCCCTACGGCGTCGAAAGTTCGCACGGCCAGGGCGCGGATCTCCGCGGCCACATCCGGCGGCAGGTCCGCCGGGCAGGCCAGCGTGGCGGCGGCCTCTTGCAGGTACTTGGCCTCGAAGTCATAGAACGGGTGCGAGGCGTCCACAATCACTTCGGCCGGCGGCGCGGTACGGGCGGCCTGGCCGTGGCGGCCACCCAAGACGGCGCACTCAACCTCGCGGCCATGGACCATCGCCTCCACCAAGACGCGCGGGTCATGCCGGGAGGCCTCGACGATGGCGGGCGCCAGGTCCTGCACCCGCTCCACCTTGGTGATGCCCAGCGACGAACCAGCCCGGCACGGCTTGACAAACAGCGGCAGGCCCAGGGTCAGGGCCCGTTCCGTGGCGCCCTCCGGGTGTTCTCGCCATTCGGCCGGCGTGATCACCACATACGGCGCCACCGGCAGGCCCTGCGCCTCCAACACGGCCTTCATGTAGCCCTTGTCCATGCCCAGCGCGCTGGCCAAGACGCCGGCGCCAACATAGCGGGCGTCGGTCAGTTCCAACGCCCCCTGCACCGTGCCGTCCTCCCCGAACGGACCGTGCAACAGGGGAAACACCACGTCGATATGGCCCAGCGGGCGCAGCTTATGCATGCACGGATCGCCGCCGTCCACCCAGTACCACTCGTTAGACCCGGCGGCCTGGGGCGGGATCACCAGGGGGCCGTCCCCCGGCACCTGGGGCAGGCGGCCGTCTTGGAGTTGCCAAAGCGCCGGGTCTTCGCTGGCCAAAGTCCAGCGGCCGTCCTTGGTGATGCCCACCGGCACCGGTTCGAACCGGCTGCGGTCGATAGCGGCCATGATGCCGCCGGCCGTGACACAGCTGATGCCGTGCTCGCCGGAGCGTCCCCCGAACAACAAGGCCACCCGCAGGGGGTGGTGGGTGGCGGTGGCGGCGGGACTCATCCCTCTCAGTCTAAGGGTGATTCGCGGCGACGGGGCCCTAGCCCGCGGGCGGACCGTCATGCGTCGGTCCCCAGGTAGGTGCCCGGGCAGAGGACAGCGATACATCGCTGGTAGCGGGCGGCATCGGGCGTACCACGGTGCGCCAATCGGCACCTTTGCCGCCACCCGGGCTGACCGGTGTGGGCCCGGCCGGCGGGGAGTGAGAGCCTTGGTGGCGGGGACGCCATCGGGCATAACCGGCCGCGTGTACTGTGGTGCCGTGCCCAACTCACCCCATGATTTCGCTTCGCTGTCCCCCCAGACGGTGGCGGCCGCGGCCGGCCGGCCGGCCAAGACCCAAGGCGCGCCGGTCAACCCGCCCCTCATTCTCAGCTCCACCTTCGTGTCGCGCGGCACTCCTGCGCCGGGCGAACCGGCCTATGCCCGTTACGACAGCCCGTCGCACCATGCTCCCGAAGAGGTGATCGGCCTGCTTGAGGCCGCTCCCGGGCCGGCCGTGCTCTTCTCCTCCGGCATGGCCGCCATCGCCGCCGTGTTCGCGACTGTCCCACCCGGTGGGCGTCTGGTGATGCCGGCCCACAGTTACATGGGCACGTTAGGCCTGGCCAACGAACTGGCGGCCGAAGGCCGGATCCACCTGACCACGGTCGCCATCGAGGACACGGCCGCCGTGGTGCAGGCGCTGCAGCCCGGCGCTGGCCCTGGCGGCGGCCCGGCCGCCATGTTGTGGATCGAGACCCCCACCAATCCCCTGCTGGAGGTGGCGGACGCGCCGGCCCTGATCAAGGCCGCCCACGCCGTCGGCGCCCTGGTGGCGGTAGACAACACGGTGGGCACTCCCCTGATCCAGCAGCCGCTGGTGTGGGGAGCCGATTACTCGGTCCACTCCGCCTCCAAGTACCTGGGCGGGCACAGCGACCTGGTGCTGGGGGCCGTGGTGGCCGCCGATGCCGCCCGCGACGCCAAGCTGCGCGAATACCGCCGGGTGCATGGCGCCACGCCCGGTTCGTTCGACGCATTCTTGCTGTTGCGCGGCCTGCGCACACTGGCACTGCGCGTGGAGCGGGCCAACCAGACCGCTAGTGACTTGGCCCGGCGCCTGGAGGCGCACCCGGCAGTGGCGGCGGTGCACCACCCCTCGCTTCTATCGCACCCTGGGCACGCGGTGGCGGCGGCCCAGATGAAGGGCGGTTTCGGCGCCCTGCTTTCAATTGAGGTGAAGGGTGGGGCGGCGCCGGCCGATGCCGTGGCGGCCAGGACCACGCTGTGGGCGCCGGCCACGTCGCTGGGCGGTGTCGAGTCGATGCTGGAACGGCGCCGGCGCTGGCCGGGCGAATTCACCGACGTGCCCCCTGGGTTGCTGCGGTTGTCGGTTGGCATTGAGCACGTCGATGACCTGTGGGCGGACCTTTCGGCCGCCCTCGACGCCGCGCAGGCGTTCTAGTCCCGCCTGGTTCCTGCCCGCCGCCGCGCGCCTTTCGACGAGCGCAGCGGCGGGGTGGTTGGCGGGGTGGCGCTTGCGGCGGTGTGGTTGGCCTGGCTCCGGCTACCCCGCGCGCGTCGATGTGTTCGGTCTGGTTGACTACCGGAAGTCTCTCCGGATCGCTGGGGCGGACGCCATCGGGCACCCGGGTAGAGAGTTGTTGCAGTGCTGGAGCCCGGAACCATCGCCGGGTAGAGAGTTGTTGCGGTGCCGGAGCCTGATTGGGGCCTGGGGTAGAGGGTTGTTGCAGTTTTCCGGGCCGAAAATCTGCAACAAGTCTCTACCCGGTTGGCTGTGGGGGCGAGATCACGGCTCAAGGCCGGGATGACGTCGAGGAGCGCCGGGATGACCTCAGGGCGGCCGGGCTGTCAGCGCCAGCCCCCCGAGCGGCGGCCCGAACGGCCGGCCCGAGCGACGCGGCCGGCCCGCAAACCGTCCACCCCCAGGATCACCAGTGCGATCCAGACCACCGCGAAGCCGAACCAGCGGGCCGGCGGCATGACCTCATGGAACAAGAAGACCCCGGTCAGGAACTGCAGCGTCGGATTGAGGTACTGCAACATGCCCACCACGGTCAGTGGCAGGCGCCGGGCGGCGCCGTTGAACAGCAGCAACGGCACCACCGTGACCACCCCCAGACCCGCCATGGCCAGCGCATGCCAGGTGCCGTAGCCGGTGAAACTCTGGCCGCCGGTCAGCCCAAGCCAGATGACATAAGCACCGGCCAACGGCGCCATGGTGCAGGTCTCCACCGTCAAGGCCGCCACGACCGGCACGGTGACGCCGACCTTCTTCTCGGTGTAGCCGTAAAAACCCCAGCTCAGGGCCAGGGCCAGCGCAATCCAAGGCACATGACCGGCGGACACGCCGATCACCACCACGGCCGTCGCCGCAATCCCCAGTGCCACCCACTGGGCCGGCCGCAGCCGTTCGTGCAGCAACACCACACCCAAAGCGACCGAGAACAGGGGGTTGATGAAATAGCCCAACGCGCCGTCCACCACGTGGCCGCTCAGGACGGCGTAGACAAAGGTCAGCCAGTTGATCACCAGCAGCGCGCCGCACAAGGTCAACAGCCCAAACGACCGCGGGCTGGAGACGGCCCGCCGCAGCGCCGCCCCCTGGTGCACCACCCTCAGCAGCACGCCGCAAGCCACCAGCGACCACAACACCCGGTGGGCAATCACCTCGACGGCGCCAGCGGGGTGTAGCAGGTTGAGGTACAGCGGCAGGAAACCCCACCACAGGTAGGCGCCGATGCCGAGCACCAAGCCATCGCGCCGGTTGCGGCCAGAGGAAGCGGAGCCTTGGGGCACCAGCCCAGGTTAGCCGGTGCGGACCGCGGCGGCAGCCAACCGGTCCGAGGCACCGACCAGGCGAAAGACACCAGAGGTAGACCGCAGCCAACCAGCCACGGCCAACCGGCCACGCGCCACACGGCCAACCCGCCGCCCGCCGCTACACCAGGCGCGGCACGGCCGCCAGCAGGGCCCGGGTGTAGTCATGCTGGGGGCTGCCCATCACCTGTTCCACGTCGCCCTGTTCCACGATGACGCCCTCTTGCATCACCGCCACGTGGTCACAGATGTAGCGCACCACGGCCAGGTTGTGGCTGATGAACAGCATCGAGTGCCGTTCGGAGGCCAAGATCTCGCGCAGCACGTTCAACACCTGGGCCTGCACCGACACGTCCAACGCGGAGGTGATCTCGTCCGCCACAATCACATCCGGCTGGGCGGCAAAGGCCCGCGCGATGGCGACCCGTTGGCGTTGCCCGCCGGACAGCCGCCGCGGCAGCCGCGGCACCACTTCGGACGACATCGAGACCAGTTCCAGCAGCCGCAGCACCTCGGCCCGGCGTTCGGCCGGTCTCAGGCCGCGGTGGGACAGGGCCTCGGCCACGATCTGCCCCACGGTCATGCGCGGATTGAGGGACCCGTACGGGTCTTGGAAGATCATCTGGACCCGCCGGGCACGCTCAGCCGCCCGCAGCGAAGCCAGGTTGACGCCATCCATGGTGACCACCCCGCCGGACGGTTTGACCAGGCCAAGGATGGCCCGCGCCACGGTCGACTTGCCGGAGCCGGACTCCCCCACCAGGCCGATCACCTTGCCTTGCGGTATGACCAGGTCGGCATGTTTGACCACCGTGCGGGCGGCGCCGCCCCGGCCGTAGGTGACGGACAGGTCGCGGATGGCCAGTTCACCCATCGCCGTCCACCTCCTCCCGGCTGCCGGCCCGCGCCACCGCGGCGGCCGCCACCGTGGCACGGGTCTGTGGGTGGTGGCAGGCCACACGGTGCCCGATGCCGCTGGGGGCCAACGGCGGCTGCGTCGCCTCGCACTCGGGGGTGGCGAAGGCGCAGCGCGGCGCGAAGGGGCAGCCGGGCGGCATGGCGGCCAGCGCGGGTGGCCGGCCGGGGATGGTGGCCAGCGGGCTGGTCTTGTCGGTGTGGGTGTCCGGCACGGCCTCGACCAGCGCCAGGGTGTACGGGTGGGCGGCCTCGGTCAGCAGCCCGTCGGTGGGTAGGTCTTCCATGATCAGCCCGCCGTACATCACGATGACCCGTGCGCAGACCGATGTCACCACCGCAATGTCATGCGAGATCAGCACGATGGCGGTGCCTTCCTCGGCGTTGATGCGTTCCAGCAGGTCAAGGATCTGCCGTTGCACAGTGACGTCTAGGGCAGTGGTTGGCTCGTCGGCGATGATCAGCTTGGGCGCCTCGGTCAGGCCCATGGCGATCATGGCCCGCTGCTGCATGCCGCCCGAGAATTCGAACGGATACTGCCGCAGCCGCAGCTCCGGTTCCGGGATGCCCACCTCGCCCAGTTTCTCGATGGCGAGCTGGCGCCCTTCAGAGGCGGACAGGCCCCGGTGGACCCGCGATGATTCCGCCACCTGGACGCCGATGCGCATGGCCGGATTGAGCGAAGACATGGGGTTTTGGAACACCATGGCCAGGTTGGTGCCCAGGAAGCGGCTGAGCGCGGCGGGCGACAGTCGCCTGATGTCGGTGCCGCTGAAGTCCAACCGGTCGGCACTGACCTGCCCTGGATAGTCGATCAGTTGGGCGATGGCGAGCATGGACAGGGTCTTGCCGGAACCGGATTCACCGACCACCCCGATCCGCTCCCCGGCCGCCAACGTCAGCGAGATGCCCCGCACCGGCCAGACCACGCCATCGGCCGTGGGGAAGGCCACCTTCAGGTTGTCGACCTCCAAGACAGGGGCAAGGGACGATGCCGCCGGGCTCGCCCCGGCCGCCGCCAGTTCGGCCGCCGCCGCCCCCTGCGGTATGCCCTTCATGGTGGCCCGCAGTTGCCGCGCCAGCCGGTTGACCTTGCCGGTGGCTTGGGTGTCTTGGATGGTGCCGGCAATCGATTCGCCCAGCATGACAAAGGCGATGCCCGCCAGGGCGGTCATGGTGGCCGGGCCGATGACGGACAGCGGCGCCGGGTAGAAGTTGCCTTCCTTCTGGGCCGTGATCATCAGCGAACCCCAGTCATAGGCCGGCGACGCCGTGCCCACCCCCAGGAAGCTCATGGTGGCCACACCCAGGATGCAGACGCCCACCGAGGTGGCGGCCTGGATCACCAGCGGTTCGGCCACGTTGGGCAGGATGTGCCGGGTCAGGATGCGCGGCGTGCCGATGCCCATGGTGCGGGCCGCCGCCACATAGTCCAGTTTGGCCACCGAGGCGGTCATGGTTTGGGCCAGGCGGGCAAAGCCGGGCGCCATGGCAATGCCGATGCCGATCACCGCCGCCTTGGTGCCGGCCCCCACGATGACGGCCACGAACAGGGCCAGCAGCACCGCCGGGAAGGCGATCATGACGTTGATGACGCCGGTGAAGAAGCCCTTGGCGCGCGGACCGAGGGCGCTGGCGAACAGACCCACCGGCAGGCCGATGCAGATGCCGATGGCGGCCGCGATCAGGGCTGCCACCAGCGACAACCGGGTGGCTACCAGGGTGCGCAGGAAGATGTCTTGGCCCAACCGGGTGGTGCCGAACCAGTGTTCGGCGCTGGTGGGGGCGTTGCGGTCCAGGATGTCGCGGGCCACGGCGGCATCGCCCCAGACCATGGGCGCCACGATGGCCAGCACGATGAAGGCCAGCAACATGACGGAGGCGACGATGCCGGTGGCGGTGGTGTAGAGCGGCCGCAGCATTTTCATGACTGGCCCACCTCCCGCCCGGCGCGCGGATCGAAGAAGACCAGCAGGATGTCCACCACCAGGTTGACCACCAACACGGAGGTGGCGAAGATCAGCATGCAGATCTGGGCGGCCGGAAAATCACCTTGGACGATGGCGGTGGTCAGCATCTGGCCTAGGCCGGGAATGGCGAAAACCTGCTCAACCACGATGGTGCCGGTGACGGCGGCCCCCACCTGGAGGCCGCCGATGGTTAGGGCGGCCGTCAACAGGTTGGGCAGGGCGTGGCGGAAGTAGATGCGCCGCCGGGGCAGCCGTTTGGACCGGGCCACCAGGATGTAGTCCTCCCCCAACACCTTTTCGGTGGAGGACCGCACGATGCGGCTCAGGTTGGCGATGGTGCCCAGGGCGATGGCGGCCAGCGGCAACACGAACCACTTGTAGCCGGAGGCGAAGGCGATGGGGAACCAACCGGCCCGCATGGCGAAGAAGTAGACGAAGACCGGCGCCAGCAGGAACGATGGCAGCGCGCCCACCCAGGCGGTCGACATGTTGAAGAACAGCCGCAGGCTGGTCAGGCGGCTGGACCGGGTGACGATGCCGACCACCACGCCGCCCAGCAGGGCCAACACCAGGGTGGCCACCATGCTCATGGCCACCAGGATCAGGGTGTTGGGCGCCCGGGCGGCGAGCATGCTCGAAATCGGCGTGCCGTAGATGATCGAATCACCCAGGTTGCCGGTAAAGACGTTCTTCCAGTAGTTGATGTACTGGATGAAGATGTTGCGGTCCAGGCCGAGTTGATGGGTGCGTTCCAGCACCAGTTCCTGGGGAGCGTCAGGGCCCAGGGCGGTGCGCACCGGATCACCCGGAATCAACTGGATCATTAGGAAGGACAGGGTCAGCACGGCCACCAGCGAGATGATCAGCCGGTTGATGCGCCGCACCCACGCCCGCGCCGCCGTGACTTCCATCGCCCCATCCTCCTGCAGGAACGCCTGTGCCGGTTTGGCCGCCCCGTCTCGGCCGCAGGCCGCGGTTCCCCCGGTTGTCCAAGGGAACCGCGGCCGGCGGTTCAAGGGCGAGCCAAGATTGGTTCCTAAGAGGCGTAGACCCGCAGGGCGGTGGCCAGCGGCCGCCCGCCCAGGGCCTCAAATTCGCCGCCGATGACCAGCCAGTTGGTGGGCCATTCGCCGATCGGCAGCAGGTCCACGTTGCTGAACAGGGCCTCGGAGGCCTTGTTCCAGTACTCGCAGCCATAGTTCTCGGGCGTCACAATCGCCTGGGCGATGGCGTCCTTGTACTCCTGGTTGTCGATGTGCTGGGCGTTCATGCCGTCGGGCGGATAGGCGCCGGCGAACATGCCGGTGATGGTGGACGGGAACGGGTTCGAGAAGACCTCGATACCCATGATGTCGAAGTCACCGGTTTGGTTCAGCGTCTGCAGGTAGTCGGAGTGCTCCAACGGCTTGATCTCGATGTCGAAGCCGACCGCCTTCCAGTCTTCCGCCATGAATTCGACGGCGGCGGCGGCCGGGCCCACCGAGGTGTTGTAGGAGACACTCAGGTGCAGCTTCTGGCCGTCCTTCTCACGGATGCCATCAGACCCCAAGACCCAGCCGGCCTCGTCCAACAGGGCGCCGGCGGCAGCGGGATCGTAGGCCGGAATGGCGCTGGCGGCAGAGGCGTCGTCCTGGCACAGCTTGGGCGTGGCGGGGGCCACCGAGGTGCCGGGTTCCGGCCGCAGGCCGTTGGTCATGACGGTGGCCACCGAGCCGCGGTCAACCGACATCGCCAGGGCCTGGCGGATGGTCTTGTCGGCCGTCAGCTTGCCTTCGACCTGGCTGTAGGACTGCAGGATGCCGCCCAGCGTATAGGTCTGGATTTCGGCGCCGGCGTCCAGCACGCGCTGCTGGTCCTGGCCGTTGATGATGGCGGCGTTGACTTCACCGCTGATCAGCAGGTTGGCGGCGGTGGTTTCATCGGCCACGATCTTGATGACAACCTTGGCCGGGAAGCCTTCGGCGTCGTTCGTGGCGCCACCGGCACCCCAGGTGTAGCCCTCGCGCTTGGCCAGCACGTACTCGCTGGACGGCACGGCGCTTTCAAGGGTGAAGGGGCCGGAGCCGGAACTGAGCGTGATGCCCTCAGGGTCATCGGCGCCGGGGCCGCAAGGGATGAACTGGAAGCTCAGCGCCGGCAGCAGCTGCGAGAACGTCTCCTCCAGGTGGATGGTGAAGGTGCCGGCCGCGTCATCGGCCTCCGTGGAGTAGTTGCGGTTGGGCAACACGGAACCGATGTTGGTGGCCGGGTTTTCGGGATCAAGCATGTAGTCGAAGCTCTTCTTGATCACGCTGGGCGTCACGGCGCTGCCGTCATAGCAGGTGGCGTCCGGGTTGATCTGGAAGGTGGCGTCGGTGCCGTCGTATGTCCACTCGGTGGCCAGGCCGGAAATGATGGAGCCGTCCGGCGCCCGGTTGACCAGCGGGTCATAGATGAAGCGGAACAGCCAGTTGCCGTAGTTGGTGGGGTTGTTCAGCGGGTTGAGGGTGCTTGGGTCGCCAACGAAGACGATGGTGAAGGTGCCGTCTTCGGCGTAGGCCACACCGCCCGTGTCGGTGGTTTCGGTGTCGCCACCGGGCTCGGTGGTGTCGGTGGTATCGGTGGCCTCGCCCGCGGGCGTGTCAGTGGCGGTGGCGGTGGTAGTGGCGCCGCCGGTTGAGTCGCTGCCCGTGTCCTTGTCGTCGGACGAGCACCCGGCCGTCAGGGCGACGGCCGCGGCGAGGGCGACAGCGGAGGTGATCAGTTTCTTCACGGTATTTGACCTTCCCGTGCTGGGGTGTCGAGGACGAAAGCCGTGTTCCGTCAAGCGATATGGTATTGCGCCCAGCGAGCTAAAGCGAGTCGGAGAAGAGTCTCAGGGGAGAATTTTCACCATCGCAGACAAGGATTTACCAGCCGGACACACACATAGCGACAAGAACCCTAGGCGTAGTGCCGCGCCCGCCGGCCCAGCCGGTAGACGGAGCGCAGGTTGCCCGGATAGGCCGACATGTCGAACGGGTCGCCCGTCACCACGATCAGATCGGCCTGCTTGCCGGCCTCGACCGTGCCCACCTTGTGGTCGATCCGCATCAACTGGGCGGCCGAACTGGTGGCGCTGACCAGCACCTGCTGCGGCGTCATGCCCATCTTGTGCATCAACGGGAACTCGATCAGGTTCTTGCCGTGCATGTCGGCCGCGGCATCGGACCCCATGGCGATCTTGACGCCCGCCGCCACGGCCTTCTGGAAGGTGTCCGCCCGCAGGTCGTAGTTGGCCCTGGCCTTGACCGCGATCTCGGGCGGGATGGCGTCACCAGCCTCGATCCGGTCCAGGATGTACTGGGTCACGCCCAGCGTCGGCACCAGCCAGGCGCCGTGCTCCAGCAGCAGGTCGATGGCCTCGTCATCCAGTTCCGTGCCGTGCTCCACCGAACGGACGCCGTTCCTGATGGCGGCCTTGATCCCGGGGGCGCCGTGGCAGTGTGCCATGACGTAGGCGCCCAGCCGCTCGGCCTCGTCCACCATGGCCCGGATCTCCGCGTCGCTGAAGTGCTGCACCGTGGGGTTGTCGCGCGGCGAGAAGACGCCCCCGGAGGTGTTGATCTTGATCTGGTTGGCCCCCATCCGGATGCACTCGCGCACCCGCTTGCGGCAGGCGTCCACGCCATCGACCACCCCGGACGGCCGGCCCGGGTGGGGCTGGAGAATCTCGGGTGCGTTGCCGCTGGGCAGCCAGTGGTCACCGTGGCCGCCGGTCTGGCTGAGCGCGATCAGGCAGAGGTACACCGCCGGGCCGTCGATCAGGCCCTCCTCCACCGCCCGCTGCACGCCCAGGTCCGCCCCGGAAGCGTCGCGGCAACTGGTGATGCCGATGCTCAAGGTCTTCTCCAGCACCTTTTCGGTGTGGAAGAACTGCAGCGAAAACGGCATGTTGACGCCACGCAGGTAGTCGATCTCGACCAGGCCAACGTGGGTGTGGCAGTCGATCAGGCCGGGCAGGATGGTCAGACCGGTGGCATCGACCACTTCATCGCCCGGCTGCGGCGCGATCGACTCCGCCACCGCCACGATCTGCGACCCCTCGATGGCCACGTCTCGCTGAGCGAGAGGGGCTCCGGTGCCATCAAAAACCTGTCCATGCTGGAAAACGGTGCGACTCATGTCGTCTCTCCCTCCGAATTGCCCGCCAAGTACCCCATCAGCGTACCGCTCGGCGCAACACTCTTGTAGTGTGGCGGCATGACGATTCCGACGCGCCCCCAGGGCCGCTGGCGTTGCGGCATCGCCACCCTGACCGAAACCCCCATCCCGCAGGTGGCCATCCGGGCCGGCGCCTGGGAAGCCCTGGGCTTCGACGACATCTGGGTGCCGGACGAACGCCTGACCCGCAACGTCTACATCACCCTGGCCACCGTGGCCCAAGCCACCTCCCAGGTTGGTCTTGGCCCAGCCGTCACCAACCCCTACACCCGCCACCCCGCCATCACGGCGGCCGCCATCGCCACGGTCGACGAGATCAGCGGCGGGCGCGCCTCCCTGGCCTTCGGCGCCGGCGGCGGCCTGGACGTCTACGGCCTGGAACGCACCCGGCCGGCCGCCACCCTGAAGGAAGCCGTCCGGGTGGTGCAGGGCCTGACCGCCGGCGAACGCCTCACCTACCAAGGCGAAGTCTTCTCGCTGCACGATGCCGGGTTGGACTTCCAGCCGGTCCGTCCCGTGCCGGTCTACCTGGCCGGGCGGGGGCCGCGCCTGCTGGAGACGGCCGGCGAGGTGGCCGACGGCGCCATCATCGGCGGATTCGCCACCGCCGCCGGCCTGGGTTACGCCCTGGAACGGATCGACCAGGGGGTGCAGCAGGCCGGACGGGCCACCCGCCCGGACGTCATGGCCTGGCTCTACCTGTCGGTGCACGATGACGCGACGGCGGCTCGGGTGGCCGTCAGCCACATGGTGTTGGCCTCCCTGATCACGTCGCGGCCCATCTTGGACCGGCTGGGCCTGCGCCTGCCGGCCCGCCTGAAGGACCACCTGGACGCCACCGGCTGGCGCTACCCCACCGAAACCCCAGCTCAAGCGGCTGAACTGCTGCCGGACGAACTGGTCGAAGCCTTCGCCGTCTACGGCACGCCGGCCGACTGCCTCGGCCGGCTGGACGCCATCGGGCAACTGGGCCTGAACCACGTGGCCTTCGTGCCATTCCCGGCCGGGGAGGATACCCTCGACCAGGCGGCCCGCCGCGCCGCCGCCTTGCTGACAGACCTCCAGCACTAAGGAAAGAGCCACATCGCCATGGCCAATGCCACCCCCGCCAAACTGAACGGCGACACCCCCGTGCCCAACGTGGCGGTGGACCGTTCCCTGCGCATCCTTGAAGCCTTCCTGGGTGACAAGACCGACCTGGGCGTGCTGGAACTGTCCCGGCTGCTGGGCCTGGACAAGTCGGTGGTGCACCGGGTGCTGCTGACCATGGTGGGGCGCGGCTTCCTGGAACAAGACCCGAACACGCGGCGCTACCGGGTGGGGCTGCGCTCCTGGGAGTTGGGCCGGCGCTACCGGGTGGGCGAGCCGATCAAGCTGATCGCCGAACGCGAGATTGAGGCGATGGTGGCGCGCTACCCCTATTCGACGGGCTTCACCTCGGAATTCTCCGACGGCGACATGATCATCCTGACCTGTTTCATGGGCCCGGGGCCGATGAACGTGTCGATCACGCCCGGCATCCGCTTGATGGCGGAGACCACCACCACCGGCAAGGTTTGGCTGGCCCACCTGGACCCTTCGGAGGCGGAACAGATCATCATGCAGCGGCGCAAGGCCTACACGGGCACGCCGCTGCCCGCGCTGACCACCCTGATGGCCGAGTTGGCGGACATCCGCGAGCGCGGCTACGAGGCCGCCCAGGGCGCCTTCACGCCGTCGATCGCCACGGTCGCCACCGTGGTGCGGGACCCGTCCGGGACACTGGCCCTGGGGCTGTCGGTCGACTACCTGCTGTCGGACCAGACCGTGGGGTTGGGCGCGGCCCTGCCACCGGATCTGCTGGCCTGTGCCCGCGCCATCGAGCGGGCGGCCACCGCCTCGCCGCCGGTGGAGTGAGGCCCGTGCCCCTGGGCGTCAGCCGAGTTTGACGACGGCCTCCACCTCGGTCGCGATCGACATCGGCAACGAAGCCACGCCGATGGCGCTGCGGGCATGCACGGCACCGGGGCCGAACACCTTCAGGATCAGGTCGCTGGCGCCGTTGGCCACATAGGGCTGGGCTTCGAAGTCCTCCGTGGCGTTGACCAGGACCAACAGCTTCAAGAAGCCTTTGACCCGGCTCAGTTCGCCGATCTCGGCCTTGAGCGAAGACAGCACGTTCATGCAGGTCAGTTCGGCCGAGGCGTAGCCCTCTTCCGGCGTCAGGTCGCGGCCCACCTTGCCGCGGTAGACGGCCTGGCCGGCCAGCATGGGCCCGTGGCCGGAGACGTAGGCGATGTCGCCGTCCACCCGGACTGCGACGTAGGCGGCGGCCGGCGGGAACGGATCCGGCAGGGCAATGCCCAGTTCGGCCAGGATGTCTTCGGGGCGCTTAGCGGCGGGTTGGCTCATGGGTGGCTCCTTCACGGCGGGCTACTGGGACGGGAAGGCCGGCATGACTTCTTCGGCCAGCATAGACATTTGATCGGCCATCTCGGCTTCGGAATTGGCCACCACGATCAGGCCGGCCATTTCGGTGGCGCCGCATTCGGCCAGCGCCGCCACACGGTCGATCACCTGGGCCGGGCTGCCGATCAGGTTCTGGGCGGCGAAACCGGATTCGTCGAAGCCCTTCAAGGTGGAGTTCCTGAGTGACACCAGGTGTTCGTGGGCCTGGGAGCCCTTGAAGGTCTCAAGGGCGGCGGCCGGGTCGCGGCCCAGGCACAGCACCAACTGCGGGGCGATGTCAAACTTGATGTCGCCGCGGCCAGCGTCCTCGGCGTATTGGTGCAGCCGCTTGACGGCCTCCGCCATCAGGGCGTCCGGCATGCCGGCCGGCATCCAGCCGCAGCCGTACAGGGCGGCCCGCTTGATGACACCCTCCGCGTTGCCGCAACCCCAGATGGGGAATGGTTGCTGGACCGGTTTGGGGAACAGTTCGACGTCGCTGAAGCGGTAGAAGTTGCCGTTGTAGGAGGCTCGCCGCTGGCTGAACAGCTCAACCAGGCTGGCCATGCCCTCCGTCACCAGAAGGCCGCGCGGGGCCTCGGCCATGTCCGGCCGGACCGATTCGAACTCGGCCCGGTAGGCGCCCACGCCCAGGCCCAGGGTGAACCGCCCACCCGAGATCTGGTCCAGCGTGGCCACCTGTTTGGCCAGCAGCACTGGTTCGCGCATCGGCATCACCACCACGCCCGTCATCAACCGGATGCGGCTGGTGCGGGCGGCCACGTAGGTCAAGGTGGTGAGGGGCTCATAGAAGCGGGGTGGGTCCCTGAACTGGTCCCGCACGTACGGCATGGTCGAATAGTGGTCGTTGGCCAGCACCGAGTCGAAGCCCAGCGCCTCGGCGTGCAGGGCCAAGCGCAAAATCGCCTCGTGGTCCGCCAGCCGGATGGGATAGGCCATGCCTTCCACACAGTTGGGTAGGGCTACTCCGTAACGCATCGCACCGCTCCTCTCTGAGACTTGTGGCTTGGGCCCGTTGCCTAGGCCGGCAGGATGATCGGCTCGCGCGGCAACTCGGTAACGATGCGGGCGCCATCGGGCCCTATCACCACCGTGTCCTCGATGAAGGCGCCACCCACCCCCAAACGGTAGTAGGGCGTCTCCACCTCGAACACCATGTCCGCCTCCAGCACCGTCTCCGAACTGGGCGTCAACACCGGCAGGTCGTAGTATTCGACGCCGATGCCGTGCCCCACGTGTTGGCGCTTGTAACTGGGGATACCGGCGTCGATGACGGTCTGGACGGCCAGGTTGAAAATGTCCTTCGCCACCGCGCCCGGCTTCATGGCGTCGATGGCGGCCTGCTGGCCCGCCTTCGAGGCCGCCATCAGCGGTTCGATCGACGGATCGGGCTCGCCGAAGTAGACCAGCCGGCCGATGTCGGACTTGTAGCCGTGCAGGTTGACGCCACAGTCGAAGAAGGCGAAGTCGCCATACCGAAGTTGCCGCTGCCCGGGCGGCACCTGGCCCAGGGCCAGGCCCTTGCCGAAGCGGATCAGGCAGAAGCCGGGCTGGGCGCCGGCCGCCACCACCGAGCGGAAGAAGGTGCGCTGGATCTCCAGTTCGGTCACGCCCACCTTGAAGGCCGCCCAGGCGTCCCGCAGGCCCTGTTCGGTGACGCGCAGGGCGGCGATCACCTTGTCGATCTCGTCCGGCATCTTGACCGCCCGGATGGCCCGCAACAGGCCGGAGGCGGGCACGAACTTGGTGCCGGGCAGGGCGGCCTCGAGGGCGGGGAACAGGTTGCGGTTGGGGCCGCGTTCATCGACGGCCACGGTACCGCCGGCCGCGCCGGCTTGTTGGATGGCTTCGGCCAGGGCGGAGACGGCGTCGCGGCCGGTCTGGTGGCGGTCGGTGACCTCCTTGACCCACTCTTCGTCGCTGTCCAGTTCGTAGCCGGGCAGCACGTCGCGGAAGAAGGTGCCAAAGGTGACGATGCCGCCCAGGGTGGGGTGGCCGCCCAGGGCCAGGTCGGCCGAACCGATCGAGCAGACCACGATGCCGGCGTCCGGGGCGGTGGCCGGCACCACCGTGTATGACTCGGTGTCCAGCGGGAACATCTCCTGTCCGTCGATCCAGAAGCCGCCGAAATAGAAGTTGTTCTCCAGCGTGGCGGCCACGACGGCGTCGACGCCGGCCTCGGCCATCAGGCGGCTGGCGCGTTCGGTGTTGATCGACATGTTCGGTCTGCTCCTTAGGGCTATCGGGTTGGGGTGCTAACTGAGGCGGCGGGCGGGCTGGGCGGGGTCGAAGCCGTAGGCGTCGCGCAGGGCGGCCAGGGTGGACTCGAAGTTGGCTTCAGAGGCCGGAATGGGCGGCAGCACGGCGGCCGTGGTTTCGGGGTCTTTCAGGCCGTGCGAGGTCAGCACCGCCACCACCGGCCCGGCCGGGTCGATGGCGCCCGCCTGAATCAGCTTGGGCAGCACCGCCACCGACAGGGCGGACGAGGTCTCCACCCAGATGCCTTCCAGCGCGGCCAGGTCCGCCTGGGCCTGGAGCATGTCTTCGTTGGAGGCCGAGCGAGCGCTGCCGCCGGTGCGTTTGAGCACGTCAAGAGCCTGGTAGGTGGACAGGTTGGAGCCAACCGAGACG
Source organism: Bifidobacteriaceae bacterium (assembly GCA_031272885.1). Taxonomy (GTDB): domain Bacteria; phylum Actinomycetota; class Actinomycetes; order Actinomycetales; family WQXJ01; genus JAISSX01. Next base: position 30,339 of record JAISSX010000032.1, read on the forward strand.
GCCACGGTCTGGTGGCCGTGGGTGTCGATCTCTTCGACGTAGTCCAGGCCTTTGGCCAGGGCGTGTTCCAGCGGCCCGTAGACTTCGGCCGCGTGCATCCGTGGGACTTTGGGCAACGCGCCGGCCCTGTGATACTCCGCCAGGCCCTTGTAGGCGCCGCTGAAGGCGTCCCCGGCTCCCACCGGGAACACGATGTCGGTGGGCAGGTCAGGCGCCTGGTCGGCAATCTCGTAGCCGATCGTCTTGTAGCCCTCGATGCCGTACGTGTTGGAGCCGAAGAACGGGTAGCTGAAGACCGTGATGGGGAACCAGCCCAACTGGTCCACGCCGGCCTCCATCAGATGCCAGCGGTCCCGCGTGGTGGGGGCCGCCACCAGGTAGGTGCCGTACACCCCCATCTGGGTTTTCATGGTCAGCGGGAAGGACTGGGTGGTGAACATGACGCACGGCAACCCGGCCCTGGCCGCCATCGCCGCCACGGCCGCGCCGGCGTTGCCCGATGACGAGCCCACCACCACCTGCCGGCCCAGTTGGCGGGCGGCGGAGACGGCGGCGGCGGCCAGGCGGTCCTTGAACGAGCCGGTGGGGTTGCGTGATTCGTCCTTCAGCCACAGGTTGGGCACGCCGTAGGCGGCGCCCAGGCGCGGGGCGGGCAGCAGCGGCGTGCCGCCCTCGCCCAGCGTGGTGAGGTTGTCTGGGTCGATTGGCAGCAGGTCGCGGTAGTGCCACATCGAGGCCGGGGTGCGGCTGGAGCCGGCCACCTGGCGCACGGCGGGGAGAAACTCCGCGTCGTTGTACTGGACCTGGAGGTTGCACGGCTTGCCCGTCTCACGGCAGCGGTCGCAGCCCTTGAAAGCGCTGTCCGTGGGGTAGGTGGCCCCACAGCGGATGCAACGCAACGCCACTGCCTTCACTTGTCTCCCCCTAAGAAGTGAGCCATCGCGGCCAGATTACCAGCGTTGCGCCCTGCGATACATCATCTCCCCTGGCGCACCGGGACTAGAGTCTTCTCATGCGACCCGAGCACCTTGACCGCCTGTACGCCGTGTCCCGCCCCGCCCTGCACCCAGCCGGCTGGGCCGTGGTAGCCGCCACCCGCCCCGATTTTGCGTCCGACGCCTACGTGGGGCAGTTGTGGCAGGTGCCGCTGGACGGTTCTGCACCGCCGCGCCGCCTGACCCGCGGCTTTCGCGACACCGCGCCTTGCGTTTCACCTGATGGCCGGCTGATCGGTTTCCTGCGGGCGGCCGGGCCGGGCCTGCCCGCCCAGTTGGCCCTGGTCGAGGCCGGCGGCGGCGAACCGATGGTGGTGACCGACCAGCCGCTGGGCGTGGCCGAGTTCTGCTTCTCGGCCGACTCCAGCCGGCTCTACTTCACCGCCCCCGTGCCCGAGCCCGGCCGCTACGGCACGCCACCCGTCCTGGACCCGGCGGCCGAGGCCCCACGCCACATCACCACCCTGTCCTTCCAGTGGAACGGCCGTGGTTATGTGGGTGACCAGCGCCTGCACGTGTTCACCCTTACCGTGCCCGATGTCGGCGGGGAACCACCCGTAGCGCCGGTAGGCCGGGCCGCGGCGGCCGGCTCCGAGCCGGCTCGCTTGGTGCCCTTGGCGACTCAACTGACCGACGGCGACGCCGACCACTCCCAGCCGGTGGCGGTGCCCGGCGGCGTGGTCGTGGCGGCCGCCCGGCACCCGCACCACGACCTGGACCTCAGGGTTGACCTGTACCGGGTGGGCGACGGCGGCGGCGCACCGGTCCAGTTGACCAACACGGCCGAAGGTTTGATGCTGCGCTGCGCCAACCCGGTGCCGGTAGGGGACGATTTGTTCTTCACCGCCTGGAACATCGGACCGATCGGCCGCGACCTGGCGGCCGTCAACCAGGCCGTCTACCGGGTGGCCCTGGGTGGCGGCGAGCCGGAGCGCCTGACGGTACCGGACGACATCGGCTTCGAATCCCTGGTGGCCGCCCCTGGCGGCGACCCGGACTGGCCGCTGTTGGGCGTCATCGGGCACCGGGGGGAAGGGCTGGCGGTGCAGGTCAGCCGGGAGGGCGCCATCAGACGCCTGGCCCTGCCGGAAGGTGCCTCCGCCCTGGCGCTGGCGGGCCTAAACGGCCTGGTGGCGGCGGCCGTGGCGACGCCCGGTTCGCCGGGCGAGGTGGCGCGGCTGTCCGGCCCGGGGCCCGCCCTACTGACCGACTTCGCCGGGCCGCTGCGGACGGCTGAGACACCGGTGCCGCCGGTCGAACTGGTGGCCACCAGCCCCGACGGTGCTCAGGTGCACGGCTGGGTGTTTGTACCGCCGGGCGAGGGGCCGCATCCCGTGCTCTTGGTGATGCACGGCGGGCCGTATTTCGCCTGGCACCCGTGGTTCTTCGACGAGGCGCAGGTCTATGCCGGGGCCGGCTACGCCGTGGTGATGCCCAACCCGCGCGGTTCGGCCGAATACGGCGAGGCCTGGGGCAAAGTGGTGAAGGGGAGCATGGGCGACCGCGACTCGGTGGACGTGCTCGCCTTCCTAGAGCATGCTCTCGCTACGGTGCCGGGGCTTGATGGTGCTCGCCTGGGCGTGATGGGCGGGTCCTACGGCGGCTTCCTGAGCGCCTGGCTGATTGCGCACGATCACCGCTTCAAGGGCGCCATCGTGGAGCGGGCCTACCTGGACCCGCGGAGCGCCAACGGGGCCTCGGACATCGGTTGGCTGTTCGGCTGGGGCTACAACCCGGCAGACCTGGCCGAACTGGACCGGCAGTCCCCCACCCTGCTGGTGGACCAGGTCAAGACACCGGTGTTGGTGCTCCACTCCGAGCAGGACCTGCGCTGCCCGCTGGCCCACGGCCTGCGCTACTACACCGAGCTGAAACTGGCCGGGGTGGAGGCCGAACTGCTGGTCTTCCCGGGTGAATCGCACGAGCTGACCCGGTCCGGCCGGCCGTGGCACCGGCGCCAGCGCTTCGACGCTGTGCTCGATTGGTGGGCCCGGCGGCTGTAATGCGCCGGGCGCCTTGTCGGTAGGCTTGGTCTACCTGCCCCACGACCCCGAGAGAACCCGCTGTCATGAGCCTCCAGCCGCCTGGTGACCTGTCCGCTTCGACCCCTGACCTGCCTGCGGCCCCGGCTGCTCCGGTTGACTTGATCCCGCCGGTTTCGCCGCCCGAGCCGGCGCCCAGGCCGCACAGAGCAGGCGCTGGCGCGCCGGGCGACGCGCCTGTGGTCTACGAGTACGTGGGCCTGCCGCCCCTGGTGGCCTTCGGCGCCGGCTGCGGCATCATGCTCGGTTGCACCGCTGCGGTGTTCTGCCTGGCTGCCTTGCCGGCGCTACGAGTGCCAGAGGTCGCAGCACTGGGGTTTTGGATGCCGTTCAGCCTGGTAAGCGGCGGCGCCACCTTGGTAGCCGGCCTGGCGGCCTGCCGCGGCCGGCGCTGGGCCGCCATCCCCGCCATCGTGGGTGCCCTGATGTGGCTGATCAGCCTATTCCCACCCGAATCACAAATCGCTTCGATCAACGACCTCGCAAGCGGTCTGGGCGTCGCCGAAGACGTCACGGCACGGACGGCGGGTGACATCTTCGGCTACTTGGTGGTAGCGGCCTGTCACACCCTGTTGATCATTGGTGCCTTGAGCCGAGCCGCCCGGGCGCGAGGGGCGGCGTTGGACGAGTACCGCCGCCGCTACGGCGCGGCGGCGCTGAGCCCGGCCCAACTGCGGCACCGCCCAGGGCCGGTCACTGCCGCCGCTGTGCTGATCATCGTGATGGGCTCCGGTCTAGCCGCCTATAGCTTCATGGTGCTCTTCACCCGGGGCGAGTTCTCCCTGGGGCAAGTCTCCGTCACTTGGGCGGCCGACATGGTAATACTACTGGCGGGGTTGGCCGCGGCCGCCCTGATCGCCCTTGGGGTGGCCGTGCTGAATGGCGTCGACTGGGCGGGCCCCACCGCTGTGGTTACCATGATCTACCTGGCCATCGTCGCCGCCCAGAGCCTGTTGGCAGAGTTTTCCCGCCTCGCCCTTGTCGTATTACTGGTACCCGCAGTGGCGCTCTGTTTGCTCCTCAGCTCGGCGGGCCGCACCTCGTTCTTTGGGGCGGTGGAACCCACCCGCCGCTACCGCGACCTGATGGCTGCCCCTCCCCCTGATCAGCCGACGTCCTAACCGGTCCTGGCTGGCCCTAGCTGGTCCTAGGCGGCCCTAGCTGGCCCTGGGCGGCCCTAGCTGGTCCTAGCTGGCCCGCCGGTTCTGGATGGCCTTGAGGACCAGCCTGGAAGCGGGGCCCACAATTAGGAGCTGCAGCGGCAGTGCCGCCAGGATGTTGAACGCCACGGCCGTGCCCCAGGCGGGCAGGAACCGGCTGTTCAGGCCGGTGTTGACGGCGGTGGCGTAGGCCGACATCAGGGTGACCATCATCGCCATCATGAAACACGAGGTCACCAGGATGACTTGCCAACGGGCCTCTCGGTTGATCGGCATCCGCCTGGTCAGGGCCTTGCACGTGCGGTTGACGAACGCCACCGTGAGGGCCAGCGCCACCAGAAAGGCCGGGCCGGCACCTAGAGCGACACGGGACAGAAAGCCGGGACCGAAGCCGTGGTGCAGCAACTGGTTGTAGACGTTCATGCCCAGCACCATCAACCCCACCATCATCAACGTGAAGACGGCATCCTGTTTCCGGCTGCGCGGCATATGACCTCCTGAACTGGGCAAACAAAAAACGAGCGGTGACGCCCAACTGGTCTTACGTGGCTGGGCACCGCTCGTTGCGTCAGTCAGTGTAGCAAACCGCCCGATGCCGCCCGCCCGATGCCGTCCGCCCGCCCCTCCCTCGCGAAAGGTCACTTTCACGGCCCGAAAGGTCAATTCCGCGACTGTCGGGCGCCTGGCCCAACGCCGTGACCTGCGGTTATGCTCAAGGCGAAACGGTGGAGCGCAACAGAATTGACCTTTCGCGCAGATGCTCCGCTTCCCCTCCCCTACCCACGTGGGGAGTTGTCCCCAGGGAGTTATCCCCATTACAGAGCCCTTTTCGGCTCCGTACGGTGGCAGACATACTTGCTCGCGCTAACAAACGGAGAGAACCGAAAATGTCCCTCGACTCAGTCGCCGCCTGGACCCTGAACTGGCCCGAACCCGGCACCGCCATTCAGGCTGGGGCCGTTCGCCAAGACGCCCCTACGGCGGCCCGGCCCGGCCCCGATACGGGCGCACCCCTATCCGGCCCGGAAACCGCCCAGGCGGACTACGAATACGTTGGGCTGCCGCCCCTGGTGGCCGCCGGCGCCGGCTGCGGCATCACCGTCGGCGCCACGACGGTCCTGACGTGCCTGGCCGTGTGTCCGGCACTCCCGGCCTTGGCGGGCACCTCGCTGGGATTCTGGATGGTAATCACCGCCATCGGCGGCGGCGCCACCCTGCTGAGCGGCATCGCCCTGTGCCGCGGGCTGCGCTGGGCTGGCCTGTCCGGCATCGTTGGCGCCTTGGTCTGGCTGATCGGTCTGTTCGCCTCCGAATCGCAGCTCGCCTCGATCACCGACGTTCTGGGCGGCCTGGACTCGGCCGACCAGCTCACGCACTGGAATGCGGGCGACATCATCGGCTCCCTGATTGTGGCAGCTTCCTACACGCTGTTGATACTGGCCGCCCGCAGCCGGGCCGCCAAGGCCCGCGGTGTGGCGCTGGAGGAGTTCCGCCGCCACCACGGCCGCACGATGTCGGCCGGGCCGGCCCGGGTGCGCCTGCGGCCGGGATCTGTCACCGCGGCGGCGGTGTTGATCATCCTGATGGGCGCCGGGCTGGCCCTCATGGCCATCATCGTGCTGGTCGGCCGGGGCCGGGTCTACCCAACTTGGGCGGTCGACGTGACGATGCTGTTGTGCGCCACCATGGGTATCGCTTTGATCGTTCTAGGAATCGGCCTGCTGCACGGGGCCGATTGGGCGGGCGGGACCGCCACTGTCACGATGATCTACCTGGTGGCGAGCGCCATATCAAGCCTGTTCACGGCGTTCACCGTCGGTGTCTTCCTCATTGCCCTGGTACCCGCTGTGGCGCTCAGCTTGGTCCTCGGCCAGGCCGGCCGCCTCTGGTTCTACGAATCGCCGCGGCCCTCGGACCGCTACCCCTACCGCGACCTGATGGCAACCCAGTCCCGCTGACTAGCACCGTTCTGGATGGCCATCTTCCCCCGCCCCTTCCTCGCGATAGTACGGTTATGTAGGTGTTTCGCTCAGAGTGAAATGCGTTTACGCAGGTCACAGCGTTGCCAGAAGTTGGCAGACCTACATAACCGTACTTTCGCGAGGAGAGGAGGGATCTCGGTAGCCTGAGGCCTGTGATCACACTGGCCCAAGGCTTATTGGCTTGCCCGGTCTGTCTGCGCCGCGGGCAGGCTGGGCCGGCCGGCGGACCCGGCAGGGGCACCCCAGTTGCCCAGCCCCTTGAGATCGGCCCGGCCCAGGCAACCTGCGCCAATGGCCACGCTTTCGACATCGCCCGCCAGGGTTACCTAAACCTGCTTGGAGGGGCCCAGCCCTGCCACGCCGACACCGCCGCCATGGTGGCCGCCCGCAACCGCGTTCACCAGGCCGGCCTGTTTGCGCTGGTGGCTGAGAGCCTGCGCGACCTGACACACTCCAACCCGGCGCAGGCCGGTGGCACAGTCATGGAGGTGGGCGCCGGCCCGGCCTACTACCTGGCCTCACTAGTGGAATCGACCCAAGCCACAGGCCTGGCCCTGGACATCTCGACGGCGGCCGCCAGGGCGGCCGCCCAAGCCTCACGTCGCATCGCCGCCGTGGTGGCCGACGTGTGGCAACCGCTGCCGCTGCTGGATGGCGTCATCGACCTGATCCTGTGCGTCTTCGCGCCCCGCAACCTGCCGGAATTCGCCCGCGTCCTTCACCCCGCCGGCCAGGTAGTGGTTGTCACCCCCAACTCAGGCCATTTGGCCAGGTTGCGGCAGCAGTACGGCTTGATCGGCATCGGCCAGGCGAAGACGACCGACCTGCAACGCGGACCGTTCCGGCTGATAGCAGCCCAACAGTTGTGCTACCCGGTAGAACTGCCCGCGCCATTGGCCACGGACGTCATCGGCATGGGGCCCAACGCCTTCCACCACCCTCCGCCGGTCACCGAAGGCCTAACCGACCACGTCGACCTCACCATTCACATGCTGGACCTGCCCGAGGGAACCAGCTAGGGCAAAGGCCACAGCGAGCCCCGTGCCCGGTAATCCCGAACGCCCCCTCATCCCGGCCAGCCTTCCGATACGAACTGGCGTACTTCTTCGTGATGTCCCTGCGAGAGGCCATCGTCAACTCCTGACTCATAACCGCCAGGAAACCCCAACACCAACCCCACCGCCACGCGGACATTCTCATCTGAGGCAAGCGTTGCGCTTCCCGGACCTTTCACCTGAG
>JAISSX010000040.1 GCA_031272885.1 Bifidobacteriaceae bacterium
GTGTAACATGGGCGACGCTGTCGCCCATGTTACACGGAACCGTCCCCTATAACCCGCGGAGCCCGTAACCCCGCAACCTCAGCGCCGTCCCCTATAACCCGCGGAGCCCGTAACCCCGCAACCTCAGCGCCGTCCCCTATAACCCGCGGAGCCCGTAACCCCGCAACCTCAGCGCCGTCCCCTGTAACCCCGCAACCTCAGCGCCGTCCCCTATAACCCGCGGAACCCCCGGAACCTCCGGAACCCGGAACCCGGAACCCGGAACCTTGCGGACCAGCTAGCTGGTCAGCCAGCGCTCCCAGCCGGCGTTGCTGACCAGCCACGCCATCAGGCCGTAGCCGGCCTGGCCGGGGTGGTGGCCATCGCCGGCCTTGAGGTCTTGGATCCACTGTTCGTGGGTCACCAGGGGCGTGAAGGTGTCGACAAAGGTGATGCCGCGCCGGCCGGCCACGTCCGCCAGGGCGTGGGACAGTTCGCCGATGGCGTCCCGCATGTCATAGGGCGCGGGCGGCGGGCCCACCACGGCCACCGGGTAACGCAGCCCCATGGCGGCATCGAGCGCATTGGCCACGTTGAGGCGGGAGCGGGCCAGCGAGACGCCGGCCAGAATGTCCGCGATACCGGGGGCGAACACCAGGTGGTGGACGCGCCCGGGGGTGAAGCGCCGCGCCACTTCGACCTGCCAGCGGGCGGTCAGGTGAGCGGTGGTTTCACCAGGCACGGCCAGTTGGTAGTACTCGGCTGGGGGTTCCAGCGGGTTGGCGGCCGCTACCCGGCCCACCCAACCCAGGCCCCGTTGGTCGCCCACCCCGGCCACAAGCTCGTCGCCAACAACACAGACTTGGTGGGCGTGGGTGGTCGCATGGCTCGCCATGCGACCAGCCTAAGCCAGCCGCTCGGCCAGAGCCTCACGCCAGGCCGAGCGCCTGCTGGTTCAACCGGGTTTGTTCGATGGCGTGGCCGTTGTGGGAGCCGGTGGCGGGGGAGGCCGCGGCGGGCCGCGACACGCACTGCAGGTACCGGCCCTCCAACTGCGACACCATGGTGCGCAGCAGGAAGCTCCAGGCGCCCTGGTTCTCGGGTTCGTCCTGCACCCACACCAGTTCGGCGTCCGCGGGCACGTCCCGCAGCAGGCCGTTCAGCGTCGCCATGTCCAGCGGGTAGAGCTGCTCCAGCCGGATGATCTGGGTGGTGGTCTTGATCTCTTCAGGCGCCTTGGCGCGTTCCTCCACCAGGTCCCAGTAGACCCGGCCGGAGCACAACAGAACCCGGCGGGCGGACGCGGCTGGCACCACGTCATCGGGCACTACCGGCTGGAAGGTACCGGTGGTGAAGTCTTCGATCGAACTGACGGCCCGGCGCAGGCCGGACTTGGGCGTGAAGACGATCAACGGCTTGCGCGGCCGGGTGTAGGCCTGCAGGCGCAGCAGGTGGGCGAAGTTGGCCGGCGTGGTGGGTTGGGCCACCCGCAGGTTGTCTTCGGCGCACAGCTGCAGCCAGCGTTCGATGCGGGCCGAAGAGTGGTCCGGCCCCTGGCCTTCATAGCCGTGGGGCAGCAGGAACACCACGGAGGAATGCTGGCCCCACTTCTGTTCGGCCGAGCTGACAAACTCATCCGCCACGGTTTGGGCGCCGTTGAAGAAGTCGCCGAACTGGGCCTCCCACAGCACCAAGGCGTCCGGCCGTTCCACCGAATAGCCGTATTCGAAGGCGCTGACCGAATACTCCGACAGCACCGAGTCGTAGACGAAGATCTTGGCCTGGTGGTCAGACAAGAACCACAGCGGCGTCCATTCGGCGCCGTTGACCTTGTCGTGGAAGGTGATGTGCCGGTGGGCAAAGGTGCCGCGGCGGGAATCCTGGCCGGTCAGGCGCACCGGGATGTCTTCCAGCAGCAGGGAACCGAAGGCGATCATCTCTCCCATGCCCCAGTCGATGCCGCCCTCCTTGGCCATCTGGGCCCGCTTGGCCAGCAGGGCTTGCAGCTTGGGGTGGACGGTGAAACCGGCCGGCGGGTTGGTGAACACCTGCCCCACGCGCTCGATGACGGCCGGGGCGATGGCGGTCTTCCAGCCCATCAGCACGCCGGCCTCTTCGCGCTGTGACTTGGGCACGCCCAGCGGTTTGGGTTCGCCACCCGCCTTGACGGCCGCGATCGCTTCGCGGGTTTCGGCTAGGGCCCGTTCCAGTTCGGCCTGGAACTCTTTCAGGGCGCCTTCGGCCTCTTCTAGGGTCAGGTCGCCGCGGCCGATCAACGCCTCGGTGTACAGCTTGCGGACGGACCGCTTGTTGTCGATGAAGGCGTACATCACCGGCTGGGTCATGGACGGGTCGTCACCCTCGTTGTGCCCACGGCGACGGTAGGAAACGATGTCCACCACGACATCGGACTGGAACTGATCCCGGAAGGCGCTGGCCAGCAGCGTGGCCTGGATGCAGGCTTCTGGGTCGTCGCCGTTGACGTGGAAAATCGGGATGCCGTAGCCCTTGGCCACATCGGTGCAGTAGTAGGTGGAGCGGGAATCGACCGTGCCGGCGGTGAAGCCGATCTGGTTGTTGATGATGATGTGGATGGTGCCGCCGGTGCGGTAGCCGCGCACCTTAGCCAGGTTGAGGGTTTCCATCACCACGCCCTGGCCGGCGAAGGCGGCGTCGCCGTGGATCTCCACCGCCACTACGGCCTTGGGGGCTTCGGCGCCCATGTTGAGCCGGTCCTGCTTGGCCCGGGCGATGCCTTCCACCACAGTATCGGCCGCCTCCAGGTGGGACGGGTTGGCCGCCAGATAGACCTGGATGGTCTTGCCGCTGGGGGCCACGAACGTGCCCTCGGTGCCCAGGTGGTACTTGACGTCGCCCGAGCCCTGCACGGTGTGGCGGGCGTCGGGGTTGTCTTCGAACTCGGAGAAGACCTGTTCGTAGGACTTGCCGGCAATGTTGGTCAGCACGTTCAGCCGGCCGCGGTGGGCCATGCCGATCACCACTTCGGCCGTGCCTTGGTCGGCATAGCGGGACAGCATGGCGTCCAGCACCGGGATCACCACTTCGGAGCCTTCCAGCGAGAAACGCTTGGCGCCCACGTACTTGGTCTGCAGGAAGGTTTCGAGGGCCTCGGCCTGGTTCAGCTTGTGGAGGGCCCGCAGTTGGGCCGCCCGGTCCAGGTCGCCGTGGCGGGTTTCGAGGCGTTCTTGCAGCCAGGCCCGCTGGTTCGGGTCTTCCAGGTGCATGTATTCGATGCCCACCCGCCGGCAGTAGGTGTCCCGCGCCAACTGGATGATGTCGCTCAGCTTCATGGTTTGGTGGCCGCCGAAGCCGCCCACCGGGAACTCGCGGTCCATGTCCCAGATGCTCAGGCCGTAGGAGGCCAGCACCAGGTCTTCGTGGCCGCGTTGGCGGTAGGACAACGGGTCGATGTCCGCCGCCATGTGGCCGCGCGTGCGGTAGCCGTGGATCAGCCGGGTGACGGCGCTGGTCTTGGCTTCCAGCGGGGCGTGGGTGTCCTGCTCCCAGCGGATCGGCTCGTAGGGGATGCGCAGCGAGGCGAACACCCGGTCGTAGAAGCCGTCCAGGCCCAGCAGCTTGGCGTGCATCAGCTTGAGGAACTCGCCGGATTGGGCGCCCTGGATCACCCGGTGGTCATAGGTGGAGGTCAGGGTCAGGATCTTCGAGATGCCCCACTGGGACAGGTTCTCCGGCGAGGCCCCCTGGTAGGCGGCCGGGTAGGTCATGGCGCCTACGCCCATGATGACGCTTTGGCCCGGCATCAGGCGCGGCACCGAGGCGCTGGTCCCGATGCCGCCCGGGTTGGTCAGGCTGCAGGTCACACCCGAAAGGTCATCGACCGTCAGTTTGCCGGCCCGCGACCGGCGCACCAGGTCTTCGTAGGCGGCCCAGAACTCAGCGAACGTCAGGGTGTCGGCGTTCTTGATCGATGGCACCAGCAACTGCCGGGTGCCGTCCGGCTTGGTCAGGTCGATGGCGATGCCCAGGCCCACATGGGCCCGGTGCAGCATGGCCGGCTTGCCGTCTTCTTCGCCATAGGCGGTGTTCATCTCCGGCATTTCCTTGATCGCCTCCGCCATGGCGAAGCCGATCAAGTGGGTGAAGCTGACCCGGCCGCCGCGGGAGCGGGCCATCTGGTTGTTGATCATGCTGCGGCATTCGATCAGTACCTTGGCCGGCACTTCGCGGATCGACGTGGCGGTGGGCACGCCCAGGGAGGCGGCCATGTTGATGGCGGTGCGGGCGGCTGGGCCCTTCAACACCACCTGTTCATCGACTGTCTCTTGGGCGCCGGCCTTGAGGGCGGCCGGTTCGGACAGGGTGTAACCGGCGATGGCTTGGGCGGCGTAGCTGACGGGCGCCTGGTCTACCGCCAAGTCCACCGGCCGGGGGCGGCGCGGCGCGTCCGGCCGGGGCGGTTCGGGGCGGGCGATTGGCACCGGGCCGGCCGTGACAGCACCTGGGGTGGGTTCGCTGGCGCTTGGGGCCGCGGCGGCCTGGGCCTGAGCCTGGGCCACTACCGCTGCCTGGACCGCCCGGTGGTCCACCGCGCGCTGGGTGGATGGCCGGTAGTCCTCGAAGAAGTCCCACCAGGCCGGGTCAACCGAACTCTTGTCTTCCAGGAACCGTTGGTACAGCTCGTCAACCAGCCAGCGGTTGGCGCCGGGCGTCCGCGCGCCGTGCGGGGCGGCTTCGGTGGTAGTCACAGGTGGGGGGACCTTTCGCTGAGTCAAGAAACGGTAAGCGCCGGCGTTGGGGCGGGGTGCTGGGCGGACCAGGGTCTGTTCCGGCGTGATGCCACCGTTCGAGTCTAACTCGCCGTGACCGTCTCTGGGAGGTCCTTTGGCCGTTCTTTACCTTCCAGGCAAAGTAATCGCAAAGCCCGCCCGGCAGCCCGTGGCCATCCCGCCCCCGCGCCCACCCAAGGCCCTCGCCCTCCTCTTCCTCGCGAGAGTACGGTTATGTAGTCGACCGTCAGCCGGCATAAGGCCCTGACCTGCATAAACGTGTTTCGCTCTGGGCGAAGCACCTACATAACCGTACTCTCGCGAGAAATGGGGGGCCAGGGGCTGGGGCAGGGGTAGGTGTTTAGGAGACGTCGCGGCGGAAGGTGAACAGGTAGCCCAGCACGCCGAACAGCACACCCCAGCCGGCCAGCACCGCGATGGCAGCGCCCCACGGCAGGGCACTGGGCATGAAGTCCATCCCCATCATGTCGTAGAACGAGGTGCCGCTGATGGCGTTCGAGGCCGCCCCCGGGAAGTACATCAGCACATCCTGGATCAGGTCCTTCCACCAGGCCGGGTCACCCACGTTGGCCACCACCAGGGCGACAATCTGGGCCACCGGTTCGATCAACTGTGTCAGCACCAGCAGCAGCACGATCATCAGCACCTGGTTGTGCAGCAGCGTGCCGAAGCCCACGCCCAGCACGGCCCACAGGGCCAGGGCCAGCAGCATCCGGACTATGACACCCCAGGTTTCGGCTGTGCCTAAGCCGGTCGGCTCGCCGCCCAGGCCAAAGATCAGCGCCGTGGGCAGGATGGCGCTGGCCATGCAGATGGCGCTCATCGCCAAGCCCATCGGCAGGGCCGAGATGAATTTGGCCGTCAACACCACGCTGCGGCGCGGCTCCACCAGGAAGGTGGGCGTCAGCGTCTTGTGGCGGTATTCCTGGGTGATGGCCATGGCGCCGATCAGGGCGGGGAAGACATACCCATAGGACGGCGCCATCGAATAAAGCACGTGGGCCCAACTTGAGTCGGTGATCGCCAGCCCGTTCTGTGGGTCGCCGGCGAAGTGGAAGGCCAGCGCCATCATGGCGGTGAAGAAGGCGATGTAGCCGGCGGCGCACAGCGACAGCACCCACCACATGCGGGTGGAGAAGAACTTGCGGTACTCACACTGCAGGGCGGCGATCACTGCGCACCTCCTTCCGGCCCGGCCTGGGGAGGCAAGGCGGTGGGCGGTGGCACATAGGCAGGCGGCGCGGCATACCCAGGAGGAGGGGCGGCATACCCAGGGGGAGGGGCCGCATAACCCGGCGGCGGAGCATAGCCCGGCGGCACCACCCCGGCCGGTGCAGCAAAGACCGGCGCCCCCAGGCCAAACTGCCCGGTCAACCGGAGGAAGGTCTCTTCCAAGCCGGCGTGCAGCGAAGCCAGTTGGTGTAGTTCCAGCCCGGCGGCGAAGGCCGCCTGCCCGATGGCGTTCGCATCCGCCCCGTACACCGTCAGGCCGCCGTCGGGAGCGGGTTGGACTTCCCAGCCCCGGCTCTGCGCCAACCTGGCCAACGCCGCTGGATCGGCCGCCACCACGTGGGTGCGGGGCCGGTCCATGGCCTTCAGTTCATCCAGGGAAGACTGGTGGATCAACCGCCCTTGGGCAATGATCACCACGTCATCAACCGTCTGCTCCACCTCGCTCAGCAGGTGGGAGGAGATGACAATGGTGCGGCCTTCGGCCGCCATGGCACGCAGCAGTTGGCGGATCCAGGCGATGCCTTCGGGGTCAAGGCCGTTTGTCGGCTCGTCCAACAGCAGGGTGCGCGGGTTGCCCAACAGGGCGGCGGCCACCCCCAGCCGGCCGCGCATGCCCAGGGAGAACTTGCCCACCCGCTTCTTGGCGGCATCGTGCAGGCCCACCAGGTCTAACACCTCGTGGCAGCGTCGCGTGTCGACACCCAGGCCCGGCGCCATGGCCCGCAGGTGCCCGATGGCGGTCCGTCCGGGGTGGAAGGACGAGGCCTCCAGCGCAGCTCCCACCTGGGCGGCCGGCTTGGACAGTTCTTGGTAGCGCCGGCCGTCGAAGGTGACCACACCGGAAGTGGCCGTGATCAGGCCTAACGCGGCGCGAAGGGTGGTGGTTTTGCCGGAGCCGTTGGGCCCCAGGAAGCCGGTGACGCGGCCGGGCTGGGCCACGAAACTGAGGTTGTTGACCGCAACTAGTGAACCAAATTGCTTGGTTAGGGCTCTCACTTCGATCATGCCTCATCACCCTACTCTGGGGGTGACTTGGCCGGACGTGGGCCGTAGGGATGAAATCGGCCCGGTGTCTCATCCAACCGGACGAGGCGGGCGCCATCGGCCATCGACCGCTACAGCGCCACCGCCTGCATGGTGACCGCCGCCAGCACGTCCGGCAGGGGAGCGGGGCCAATGCCCGGTCCTTGTGGTACGGCGATGTGGCCGTCCACCATCTCGACTGGTTCGGTCAGGTCTTGGCTGTAGAACCGGCTGGAGGCCGAAACGTCCCCTACCAGGGTGAAGCCCGGCAGGCCGGCTAGGGCGGCGTTGGCCCGCCGGCCCAGGCCTGTCTCCACCATGCCGCCGCACCACACCGGGATGCCGTTGGCGCGGGCAATGTCATGCACCTTGACGGCCGCCAGGTAGCCGCCCACCCGGGCCGCCTTGATGTTGATCACCGAGGTGGCCCGCATGGCGATGGCGTCCGCTGCCGCCTCTGGTGAGACTACCGATTCATCCAGGCAGATCGGTGTCAGCACCTGGCGGGCCAACAGGGCGTGCTGGCGCAGGTCTTCCTCACCCAGGGGTTGCTCGATCAACAACAGGCCGAACCGGTCCAGTTTGGCCAGGTGGGCGGCATCGCCCAGGGTGTAGGCGGTGTTGGCGTCCACCTGTAGCGGCACCTCGTCGCCGAAGGCTTCCCGGATGGCGGCTACCGGGGCCAGGTCCCAACCCGGCTTGATCTTCAGCTTGATGCGCCGGTAGCCCTCCGCCAGGTAGCCGCCCACTGCCTCCACCAGTTGGGGGATCGTATCCATGATGCCTACCGACACTCCGGCCGGTACGCGCGCCCGGGTTACCCCCAGGTAGGAGGCGAAGGAGCGGCCGGCGGCGCGCAGTTCGGCATCGATCACAGCCATTTCGAGGGCGCCTTTGGCCATGCGGTGGCCCACGATGCCGGTGAACAGGTTGGAGACGTTGGCGGCGGTGACGTCCCGGCCCAGTAGGCGCGGCGCCAGGTAGCGCTCCAGGACGGCCAGGGCGCCGTCGGTGTATTCGGGCGAATAGATCGGATCGGGCAGGGCGGCGCATTCGCCCCAGCCGACCACGCCGTCGCTGTAGACGGCCACCAGGCCGATCTCTTTCAGGGTGACGCTACCGAACGAGGTGGTGAAGGGGCTGACCAGGGGCAAGGCAACCTTGCGCAACTCGATCCGTTCGATCCTCATGCCACAAGCCTATTGGCTGGGCGGTGCCCGGTGGCGCGTGGTGGCCGGCGGTGCCCGACGGCGCGTGGCAGCCGGGCGGCATCGGGCAGCGGCCACGGGAGGCGCCCCCGCCCCCGCCGCCGCGAAACCGAAACTCTTCAGCGGCCCCAGGTCCAAAATTCGTCCCGCGGCCCTGCCTGCCCGGCACTAGCGTTGAGTCCGGACAACCCAAGAGGAATTGAGCAAGGAGAGCATCCCAATGACAGTCCTGCATGTGGCCAAGCACGGTTCCGACCAGGCCGCCGGCACCGAACAGGCCCCCTTCGCCACTATCAACCGGGCTGCCGCCGTGGCCGTGCCGGGCGACACCGTACTGGTTCACGAAGGCGAGTACCGCGAATGGGTCAAGCCGGCCCGCGGCGGCCTGAGCGACGCCCGCCGGATCACCTACCAGGCGGCGCCCGGCGAACACGTGGTGATCAAGGGTTCGGAACGGGTGGACACCTGGGTGCAGGAAGAAGGCAACGTGTGGCGGGCCACCTTGCCCAACAGCCTGTTCGGTGACTGGAACCCATACGCCCAGCCGTTGGAGGGCGACTGGGTGGTGCGGGCCACGGAAGACGAGCCCCGCACCCACTTGGGCGATGTCTACCTGGACGGCCTGTCCTTCTATGAGGTGCTGAGCCGCGCGGCGGTGACGGACCCGCCGCGCCGCACCGAAGTCACTGACCACTGGACGGGCACCACGGTGGCGCTGCCCAACCCGGACCAGACCGTCTACGTCTGGTACGCCGAGGTGGGCCTGGACCAGACCACCATCTGGGCCAACTTCCAGGGTGCCAACCCCAACGAGCAACTGACCGAGGTCAACGTCCGCCGCTCGGTTTTCTACCCGGTGGTGACGGGCCTCAACTACATCACGGTGCGGGGCTTCGAACTGTGCCAGGCGGCCTGTCCTTGGACGCCGCCCACGGCGGACCAGCCCGGGTTGATCGGCCCCAACTGGGCCAAGGGTTGGATCATCGAGGACAACGTCATCCACGACGCCAAGTGCAGCGCCATCGCCATCGGCAAGGAGGCCTCCACGGGTGACAACTACTTCACCCGCCGCCATGACAAGCCCGGCTACCAGTACCAACTGGAGTCTGTGTTCTCCGCCCGGCACATCGGCTGGTCCAAGGAGCGCATCGGCAGCCACATCATCCGCCGTAACCGGATCTACGACTGCGGCCAGAACGGCGTGGTGGGCCACCTGGGTTGTGTCTTCTCGCAGATCTACGACAACCACATCTACCGCATCGCCCTGAAGCGGGAGTTTTGGGGCCATGAGATTGGCGGCATCAAGCTGCACGCCGCCCTGGACGTGCTGATCAGCCACAACCTGATCCACGACTGCTCGCTGGGCACCTGGCTGGACTGGGAAACCCAAGGCACGCGGGTCACCCGGAACATCTACTTCAACAACAGCCGCGACCTGTTTGTCGAGGTCAGCCACGGTCCTTACCTGGTGGATCACAACGTCTTCGGTTCGCCTGCGGCGGTGGAGACTTTCAGTGACGGCGGCGCCTACGTCAACAACCTGGTGGCCGGCACCGTGCGCCTGGAGACGGTGATGGACCGGGCCACGCCCTACCATGAGCCGCACTCCACGGCAGTCAAGGGTTACGCGGTTATCTATGGTGGCGATGACCGGTGGATCGGCAACCTGTTTGTGGGCACCGGTGGCCCGGCCACCGATGCCTCGGCCGCGTATGGCAAGTCCGGCTTCCGCGGCCAGAACCTGAGCTATGGCACCTCCGGCTACAACGGCCACCCGGCCGGCTTCGAGGAGTACCTGGGCCTGGTCATGGCGGCCATGCCGGGTGACGTGGAGACGTTCATCCACCTGAAGCAGCCGGTCTACATCCACCACAACGCCTATCTGGCGGGCGCCGCGCCCTATGACCGGGAAGAGGCCGCCGTGGTGGCGGCCGGGGCGTCCGGCGGCCTGGCTATCAGGCAAGAGGCCGATGGCGTCTACCTGGACATCGAGTTGCCAGCTGAGGTGGCAGGGTTGCAGGTGCCGGTACCGACCACGGCCGCCTTGGGGCGCGTCCGGTTTGTCGATGCCGACTACGAAGCGCCCGATGGCGGCCCCGTGGCCCTCGACACCGACCTCCTTGGCGCCGTGGTGCCTGGGTCTTCGGTGCCCGGGCCGGTGGCGAGCCTGGTGGCCGGCCCCAACACGGTCAAGCTCTGGTAAGCCTCCCGGGTTACGGGGGACGGTTCCGGTAACGCGGGTTACTGGGGACGGTTCCGGGGGAGTGACGGGGTTAAGGGGGTTACGGGGGACGGTTCAGGTAACCCGCGCTACACGGAACCGTCCCCAGTAACCCGCGCTACACGGAACCGTCCCCAGTAACCCGTGTTACACGGAACCGTCCCCAGTAACCCGCGCTACACGGAACCGTCCCCAGTAACCCCCGTAACCCCTTAACCCCTTCACCCCCCGGAACCGTCCCCGCCCCAGCCGCGCCGCGCCATCGGGAACCGTCCCCGGTATAGTTGTGCGGTTGTGGGTGCCCAGCCCGCGGCCCCCCCAACCCCAGTCTGCCGAAGGAC
>JAISSX010000042.1 GCA_031272885.1 Bifidobacteriaceae bacterium
CGACGGCTAACCCCACCGAAACGAGCGGATTCGATGGGTCGAAACACCGGATTGAGCGGATTCGATGAGTTCTGACGCCAGATCCGGCGGATTCGATGGGTCCGCCCCGGGGCCGGGCCACGGCCCGGCAAGGGGTGACGTGCCGTAAGGGGCGAGGTGATAGCCGATTCGGGACGGGCTAAGTGGCCCGGTCGCGTGTGTCAGCGCCGGTCGAAAATGCAGCCACTGGTTGTGGTTCATTGTGCCGTAGCTTCGAGTCGGGCGCTGGGTAGCGTCTCGATGGTGGTGTGCCGGGGACGGCTCCTAGCGACCACCACGAGATGCCCCTCACGAGGTGTCCTTCGGAGGTGGGCGCCATCAGGCCCCCGCCCCCTCCCTACCCAGCCCCCCGCCCCCTTTCCTCGCGAGAGTACGGTTATGTAGTAGACCGCCAGCCAGCATAGGGCTCTGACCTGCATAAACGTGTTTCGCTCTGGGCGAAGCACCTACATAACCGTACTCTCGCGAGGGGCGGGGCGGGCTGCGGCGGAGCGGGCTGCGGAGCCTCAGCCCTGGCGGGCGGGAGCCAGCGTCAGCCCGTGGTCCGAGCCTTCCGGCGCCCGGTCCACCAGCACCGTGTCGCCGTCACGGACCGTGCCGGCCAGCAATTCTTTGGCCAGCCTGTCACCCACCTCGCGTTGCAGCACGCGCCGCAGCGGCCGGGCCCCGAATGCCGGGTCGTAACCCTCCAACGCCAACCAGTCACGGGCGGCATCGGACACTTCGAGACGAAGTCGACGGGCCTCCAACCGGCGGTTCAACGCCTCCACCTGCAGGTCGACGATCTGGCCGATCTCCTCCAAGGTCAAGGCGTCGAAGATCAGCACGTCATCCAGCCGGTTCAAGAACTCCGGCTTGAAGGCCGCCCGCACCGCCTGCATCACGGCCTCGCGCTGGTCCTGCGGGTCCATGGTCAAGTCGACCAAGAACTGCGACCCCAGGTTCGAGGTCAACACCAAGATGACGTTGCGGAAATCGACCGTGCGGCCCTGGCCGTCCGTCAACCGGCCGTCATCGAGCACCTGCAACAGGATGTCGAATACCTCCGGGTGGGCCTTTTCCACCTCGTCCAGCAGCACCACCGAATATGGCCGGCGCCGCACCGCCTCCGTCAGTTGGCCGCCCTCCTCGTAGCCCACGTAGCCGGGGGGCGCACCGACCAGCCGGGCCACCGAGTGCTTCTCCGAGTATTCGGACATGTCGATGCGCACCATGGCGCGCTCATCGTCGAACAGGAAGTCCGCCAGCGCCTTGGCCAGTTCCGTCTTGCCGACGCCGGTGGGGCCCAGGAACAGGAACGAACCGGTGGGGCGGTTCGGGTCGCTGATGCCCGCCCGGGCCCGCCGGACGGCATCGGACACCGCGGCCACCGCCTTCGCCTGGCCGATCAGCCGGCCACCGATGACCTGCTCCATGCGCAGCAGCTTGGCGGTCTCGCCCTCCAGCAGGCGGCCGGCCGGGATGCCAGTCCAGGCGGAGATGACCTCCGCGATCTCGTCCGGGCCCACCTTGTCGGCAATCATGGGGGCCGCGGCGCCGCTGGCTGAGGGGATGCCGCCCGATGGCGTGTTGGCCTCGGCCGTTTCGGCTGCCGCCAGTTCCTTCTGCACCGCCGGCACCTCGCCGTACAGGATGCGGGAGGCCGTTTCCAAGTCGCCTTCGCGTTGGGCCTTGTCCGCGGCCGAGCGCAACTGGTCCAGTTGCGCCTTCAAGTCACCGACGCGGTTGTGGCCGGCCTTCTCTTGCTCCCAGCGGGCCTTGAGGGCGTTCAGTTCCTCGGTCTTGTCGGCCAGATCGGCCCGGAGGCGGGCCAGGCGCTCCACCGAGGCCTCATCATCGGCCTTTTCGAGCTGCAGTTCCTCCATCTTGAGGCGATCCACGGCCCGTTGGAGCTGATCGATCTCCACTGGGGACGAATCAAGCTCCATGCGCAGGCGCGAGGCGGCCTCATCCACCAGGTCGATGGCCTTGTCTGGCAGTTGGCGCCCGGAGATGTAACGGTCCGAGAGGGTGGCCGCCGCCACCAGCGCCGAATCGGAGATGCCCACCTTGTGGTGCGCCTCGTAGCGGGGGGCGATGCCACGCAGGATGGCGATCGTGTCCTCAACCGAGGGTTCACCCACAAAAACCTGCTGGAAGCGGCGCTCCAGGGCCGGGTCCTTTTCGATTCGCTCGCGGTATTCGTCCAGGGTGGTGGCGCCCACCAGGCGCAGCTCGCCGCGGGCCAGCATGGGCTTGAGCATGTTGCCGGCGTCCATCGAACCTTCGGCCGCGCCGGCGCCCACCACGGTGTGCAGTTCGTCGATGAAGGTGATGACCTCGCCGTCCGAGTTCTTGATCTCTTCCAGCACGGCCTTGAGCCGTTCCTCGAACTCGCCGCGATACTTGGCGCCGGCCACCATGGAGGCCAGGTCAAGGGCAATCAGGTGCTTGTTCTTGAGCGAATCCGGCACGTCGCCGGCCACGATCCGCTGGGCCAGGCCTTCCACCACGGCGGTCTTACCCACGCCGGGTTCGCCGATCAGCACCGGGTTGTTCTTGGTCCGCCTTGACAGGACCTGGATGACGCGGCGGATCTCTTGGTCCCGCCCGATCACCGGGTCCAGCTTGCCTTCCCGCGCCTGTTCGGTCAGGTCGATACCGTACTGGCCCAGGGCGTCGAAGGTGCCTTCCGGATTGGCGCTTGACACCTTCTGCCCACCCCTGACCTGCGGTAACGCCTGTTCCAGGGCCGCCTGGGTGGCGCCGTGCTGGTGCAGGATCTGGGCCGCCTGGCCGGTGTCCGGGCCGGCCGCCAAGCCCAGCAGCAGGACTTCGGCCGAGATGTGCGTATCGCCCAAGGCGTCCGCCTGCTTCTGGGCGGCATCGAGGGCCGTCACCAGGGCGCGCGCCACCTGCGGCCCGGCCGAGGTGGCCGATGTCGCGGACGGCAGCTTGGTCAGGGCCACCCGGGTGGCGGTGCCGATGCCGGGCAGGTCCGCCCCAGCGGCTTCCAGCAGTTTGACGGCCAGACCGGTTTGGTCCTGGAGCAGGGCGTTCAACAGGTGGAGGGGTTCCACCTGGGGGTTGCCGGCGGCCGAAGCCTGTTGGATGGCTTCGCTGAGGGCGGTACGGGCTTTGGTGGTGAGCTTCTCGGTGTCCATAGGGGTCTCCTTGCGCGGGGGCGTGCGGAGTCGGTTCCTTTCGCGGTGTGTGGGGTCGTTGGTTGTGTTGCTTGTGTTGCTTCGTGGCGTGGTCGCCAAAGTTGAGTCTACTACGCTCAACTCTTACCGCCAACCCCGGTCCCAAATGGAGTGTGACCTGGGTCACCTAGGATGGAAGACGGGCGAAGCGGAGCACTGTTGCTTACTCCCAACCCCAGATCCCACAGGAGAAGCCAGTGGCCACCAACGTTATTAACCGTTTCGTTCCATTTGCCCTTGTCGTCGGTTTGGTCGGCACCCTCGGGTTAGGCACCCAACCGGCCGATGCCGTCCCCTCAGTCCTGGTGCCGATGGCCATCGACACCACCAACCGCACGGCCGTCTCCAACGCCTACATCAACACCCTGCTGCCAGCCCTGACTACGGCGGTGACCTGGAACGGCAACAAGGCCAACTGCGTCACCGGTTCGCCCACCGCCCAGCCGAGCAGCGCCACGGGAACGGCCAGCACGACCGTCCAGACCGCCACGCTCCAGGCCATCAACTACTACCGTGAAATGGCCGGCTTGCAGCCGGTGACCGAGAACACCACAGGCTCGAACTATGCCCTGCAGGCGGCCCTGATCATGCATGCCCAAGGGGCGCTGAGCCACTCCCCGGACAACACCTGGGCGTGCTATTCCAGCGATGGCGCTGCCGGCGCCAGTTCTTCCAACATATCTTTGGGTGCTTCGAGCGCCGGGGCCATCCAAGGCCAAGTAGACGACTACGGCGCCGGCAACACGGCCGTGGGCCACCGGCGCTGGATTCTGTATCCGCCACTGTCGCAGGTGGGCATGGGTTCCACCAGCAACTCGATGGCCCTCAAGGTCTTTGGCACCGGCACGGCCAATGGCAATACCAGGCCGTCCGGTGGCACCGCTTGGCCGTCCGCCGGCTATTTCCCCTATGAGGTTTATCCCTCGTCCGGCCGTTGGTCTTACACGCTGCCTTCGCCGGCCAGTTTCACGGACGCCACGGTGACCGTCACGAAGGACTCCACCACCTACACCACCAGCGTCATCGGCCTGAACGGCAGCTATGGTGACCGGGCCATTGTCTGGACCGTGGACGGCATCACCCGGCCGGCGCAAGGCGCGGTCGACACCTACACCGTCACCATCAGCGGCATCACCGGCGCTTCGGTCACCAGTGCCACGTACAACGTCATGATGATCAACGCCGCCGAAGCCACGGTCGCCTCGGTCGACATCGACGGCACGGCGGTTGTGGGCAACACCCTGACCGCCAACGTTGGTGCGCCGACGCCATCGGACGCCACCCTCAGCTACACCTGGTACCGGGACGGCACCACTGTGGTCGCCTCCGGCAGCACCTACACCCTCAAGGTGGCCGATGCCGGGCACAGCATCACGGTCAAGGTGACAGCCAGCAAGAGCGGCTGGACGGCGTTTCCGGCCACCTCGCCCGGTGTCACCGTGGCCGCGTTGCCCACCGTGTCCGGGACAGTGGTGGACCGCCAAGGCGGTTCGGTAGCCGGCTATAGCCTGACGTACCGCAACGTCACCTGCGATTCCAGCAAGAGTCCGATCGGTTCCACCAACGCCATCAGCGGCAGCGTCACGCTGACGGCAGGCGGGGCCTTCAGCTTGAACACCACGCCAGGTGATTGCCTGCGGCTGTCGGTCTCCAACGGCAGCACCACCCTGCCCGCCGAAGTGAACGGCACCACCGCCCCCAACCAGTACTTTCCCGCCGGCACCAGCGGCGTCACACTGCTGGTGGGTAAGGGCACGGTGACCATTGGATCGCTGTCGATCAGCGGCACACCGAAAGTGGGCAACACCCTGACGGCCGCCCCGAGCGCGGTCACGCCAAGCAACGCCAGCCTGGCTTACACCTGGTGGCGCAGTAGCACCCAAGTGGGCTCCGGCAGCACTTACGTGGTCACGGCGGCCGATGTAGACAGCATCATCACGCTCAAGGCGACCGCCACCTACACCGAGTCCTACTCCGGCATCACCTGGAACTCAGCTACGGCCCAGGCCACCACCAGCGCCGTGCAGAGCGGCACTTTCATCACCGTTCCTGTCCCCAACATCAGTGGTTCGGCCGCGGTTGGCGTCTGGTTGACGGCTAGCCCCGGCACCTGGGTGCCTACACCCGATTCGTACGGCTACCAGTGGTTCCGTAATGGGGTGGCCATCAGCGGTGCCACCAACTACCGCTACCACCTGACCCCGGCCGATGCCGGTACCACCATCACGGTCAAAGTCACAGGCAACAAGGCCGGCTACACCACCGCCACCAGTGCAGCTTCGGCTGGGCTGACAGTACCGGCCTGGCGCGCCGTTTCCGGCACGGTGATCCACCGCCAAGGCACCTCACTGGCTGGTTGGAAGATCAACTATGACAACTTCACCTGTGGCTCCACACCCACCGACATCGTGACCCCCCATGACCTTTACGGCACGTCGACCCTGACGGCCAGCGGTACCTTCAGCATCGAACTACCGCCTGGGGAGTGCCTGCGCATCACTGTCCAGGATGGCGCGGGTTACAGCGTTAGGTCGACTTGGGGTTCGGACGACCTGACGTACCATTACCCAGCGGCCGGTACCAGTGGTGTACAGCTCTATGTGGGCACCGGCACGGTCACCATCTCTCTTGCTGTCACGGGCACCGCGAAGGTGGGCCAAACCCTGACCGCCAACGTGGGCACTTTCCCGACCCAGGCAACTTGGTCGGTGGCCTGGTACCGGGGTTCCACTTTGGTTGGTTCTGGCACCACCTATGTGGTCAAGGCGGACGATGTCGGGTCAAGCCTGACAGCCAAGGTCACCGCCACGTATTACACCTGGACGAGCGCCAACGCTCAGGCCAGCAGCGCCATGGTGCCGGCAGTGGCGACGTCCACGCCCACACCGACCAAGACGACGACTCCCACACCGTCGAAGTCGACGACGCCGACGCCGGCGGGCCCCACGTCGACTAG
>JAISSX010000074.1 GCA_031272885.1 Bifidobacteriaceae bacterium
GGATTCCGTAGTGCGCGGTAGTACACACCGCGGGTGGGGGCCGCTGGGTTACACGGAACCGTCCCCAGTAACACGCCCCCTGTTCTGTGGAACCGTCCCCAGTAACACGCCCCCTGTTCTGTGGAACCGTCCCCCGCAACCCCTGTAACCGTCCCCCGTAACCCCCGTAACCCCTGTAACGGATCGCCTGCGGCGTCCCGGATGACGCTAGGCGGGCAGGGGGCCGTCGCGCAGCTCGGCTAGGCGGTCCGCTAGGCGGCTGCGCAGTTCGGCCGGCATCGCCGGCGCTTCGAAGCCGGCCTCGTCACCGACGAAGGCCCGATGCACCACGGCCTTCAGCTTGGCCCGCACCGCCAGTTCGGCCGAGCAGCCCTCGCAGATGTCCAGGTGCCGGCAGACGGCCTCGTGCACGGTGGCGGTCAGCTCGCCGTCGATGAACTCATACAGCCGGTCAAGCACATGCCGGCAACTCAGGTTCGGGTGGGCCAGTGGCGCGTTCATGCCTGGCTCCCTCGGCTAGCACCGTGCGACGCCACCGCTAGGTCGACGTCGGCGCTGGTCAGGGCCTCGCGCAACTGGGCGCGGCCCCGGTGCAGGCGCGACATCACGGTCCCCACGGGCGTGTCCATGATGGTGGCGATCTCCTTATAACTGAAGCCCTCGACATCGGCGTAGTAGACCGCCATACGGTACTCCTCCGGCAGGGCCGCCAGTGCCTCCTTAACCCGGGAATCGGGCAACTGGTCAAGGGCTTCGACCTCGGCCGACTTCAACCCAGTGGACTGGTGGGCGGCGGCGCGCAGGAACTGCCAATCCTCGATCTCATCCGTCTGGGTCTGCTGAATACCGCGCTGCTTCTTGCGGTAGTCATTGATGAAGGTGTTGGTCAGGATGCGGTGCAGCCAGGCCTTCAGGTTGGTGCCCGGCCGGTACTGGTGGAAGGCGGCAAACGCCTTGGTGTAGGTCTCTTGGACCAGGTCCTCCGCGTCCGTGGGGTTGCGGGTCATGCGCATGGCGGCGGCGTAGAGCTGGTCTACGTACTCCAGCGCGTCCCGCTCGAAGCGCTTCGCCCGCGCCTCGGCGGTCTCTTTGGGGCCGGCTTCCTGGCCGGTCCGATCGGACGCTCCCATGGACAACCAGCCTAATGGCGTGTAGACAAATAACCATGAGCCTTTTGCGTATTGCTGCCCGCGCCCTGGTTGGCGCCGCCATTATTCAGGATGCCGCTTCGGCCTTGAAGCACCCCGCCGTCCACGTTGAGGCGGCCACACCCTACCTGGAGCAGTTGAGCCAGCAGGTGCCACAGATCCCCAACAATCCGGCCTTGGCGGTCAAGGTCTTGGCTGGCGCCCAGGCGGCCGGTGGTGGCCTGGTGGCCAGCGGCCTGCTGCCGCGCGGTGGGGCCGCCCTGGCCGCCGCCGCCTTGGCCCCTTCGACCGCCCTTGGCCACCAGTTCTGGCGCACCAAGGACAAGACTGAACGGGCTGCCCAACTGCAGGCCTTCATGTTCAAGGTGGCCCTGTTGGGCGGCGCCTTGGCCGTGTTGACGGCGGCCAAGAAGCGCGGTGCCAAGAAGGCCTGCTGCGCCAAGAAGGCCGCCCAGGCGGACCAGGCCAAGGCCGCCTGAACCGCTTGTCCGTGAGCCAACCGACGTCCTGGCCGGCCCCCGTGGCCGCCGGGCCACTGGACGCGACCGTCCAGGTGCCCGGATCGAAGTCCCTGACCGCCCGCTACCTGGTGTTGGCGGCCACGGCGCAGGGGCCATCCAGGCTGTCCGGCGTGCTGCAGGCCCGCGACACGTCGCTCATGGTGCAGGCGCTCACCACCCTGGGGGCCGGTTTTGTGCCCGATGTCGCCCCCACCACCTTGCGTGTCACACCCATTACCGGCTTGGGGTCAAGCGAGGCGGCCCACATCGACGTGGGCCTGGCCGGCACCGTGATGCGTTTCGTTCCCCCTATTGCGGCCCTGACCAGGGCCGAGATCCGTTTCGAGGGTGACCCGGCCGCCGCCCACCGCCCGGTGGGCGGCCTGCTCTGGGCCTTGCGCCGCCTGGGGGCGGTGGTGCGAGGGGACAGCCTGCCGTTCACCGTGGCCGGCGCCGGCGGCCTTGACGGCGGCGCCATCAGTCTTGACGCCACCCCCTCGTCCCAATACCTGTCGGCCCTGCTGCTGGCGGCGCCGGGCTTCGGCAACGGCCTGACGGTCACGCTGGACCCGCCCACCGTGCCGTCCCGGCCCCACGTCGACATGACCCTGGAGACGCTTAGAGCCTTCGGCGCCACGGCCGCCCAGACCACCGACCACCAGTGGCGGGTCGAGCCCGGCGGTCTGACGGGCCAGGACCGCGCCATCGAGCCGGATCTGTCGAACGCCGCCCCGTTCTTGGCCGCCGCCCTGGCGGCGGGCGGCACGGTGCGGATTCCCGGCTGGCCGGCCCACACCACCCAGCCGGGTGACCTGCTGCGTGGCTACCTTGAAGCCATGGGCGCCCAGGTGGCCTGGACCGATAGCGCCGGCGGCACCTTGGCGGTAACCGGCCTGGGCGCCATCCACGGGGCCGATCTCGACCTGGGCCCGGCCGGCGAACTGACTCCCACGCTGGCGGCCCTGGCGGCCTTGGCGGACACGCCCAGCCGGTTCGGCGGCATCGGGCACCTGCGCGGCCACGAAACCGACCGGCTGAGGGCCCTCAGCGAAGAGATCAACGCGCTGGGGGGCCGGGCCACCGAACTGGAGGACGGCCTGCTGATCGAACCGTCCCGCCTGCACGGCGGCACCGTGGACGCCCGCGGCGACCACCGCCTGGCCACCTTCGGCGCCATCCTGGGCCTGGCCGTGCCAGGAGTGGCCATCCGCGGCATCGAGGCCACCGCCAAGACCTTCCCCACCTTCCCCGAACTGTGGTTGGAGCTGGTGCGCGGGTGACGCCGGCCAGGTGGGAACGTCTGACGGCCGATGACGTGCGGGTGCGGCCGGGCCGTGGCTCACGGCCGCGCACCAAGACCCGTCCCAGCCACGCCGACGCCGTGCCCGCCCGGGTTATCGCGGTGGACCGGGGGCGCTACCTGACCCGGTTGGAGGGCCGACAGGTCGAGGCCATCAAGGCCAAGGAACTGGGCCACCAGAGCGTGGTGGTGGGTGACTTGGCCTACCTGGTGGGGGATGTCTCGGGAGCCAAGGACACGCTGGCCCGGGTGGTGCGGATTGAGCCGCGCCGTACCGTGTTGCGCCGCGCCACCGATGAGGGCCGGGGCCGCGAACGGGTGATCGTGGCCAACGCCGAACGCCTGGTGGTGGTGACGGCTCTGGCTTCGCCGCCGCCGCGGCCGCGCATGATCGACCGCTGCCTGGTGGCGGCCTACGACGGCGGCCTGGACGCTGTCATCTGCTTGACCAAGGCGGACCTGGGGTCGGATGCCGAGCTGCGCGCCCTCTACGAACCGCTTGGCATCCAAGTGGTGGCCACCGGCCTGCCGGATGACTCGGGCGCCGTGCCCACCGCCCCAGAACCGGGCGACATCGGGCAACTGGAGGGCCTGGAACAGGTGCGGGAACTGCTGGCGGGCAGGGTGTCGGTGCTGGTGGGGCATTCGGGCGTGGGTAAGTCCACCCTGGTCAACGCCCTGGTGCCGGGCGCCGGGCGGGCCACGGGGGCGGTCAACGACGTGACAGGCCGGGGGCGGCACACGTCCTCGAGCGCCGTCGCCATGGAGCTGCCCGGCGGCGGTTGGGTGATCGACACCCCTGGGGTACGCTCGTTCGGTTTGGATCATGTTGAGCCCCAGCATGTGTTGGCGGCTTTCCCAGACTTGGCCCAGGTAGCGCAGGCAGACTGTCCGCGGGGTTGCCCACATAGCCCAGGTGCGCTGGATTGTGCCCTGGAACAATGGGCGGCGGGGGACTCGGCGCGTCAGGCCCGGGTCGAATCGTTCCAGCGGCTGCTGGCCAGCCGGGACGGCCAAGGTTGATTGAAGGGCCCCGGGCGGGCCAATGCAGGGCGAAGCGAAGGCAATGGCAAAGAGCGGGAGGGGCCATGGGTAAGGACAAGGACGAAACGGCCAAGGTATCGAAGAAGGACGCGGCCCGGTTGGAGGCGCTGGCGGCCGCCCAGACGGCCCCGGTTGACCCGGGCACCTACCTGGATGACCTGCGGCTGGCGTTGACGCTGGCCGATCTGATGGACCAGGTCACCCTGTCCCGTTTCCGGGCGGATGATTTGGCGGTGGAGGCGAAGGCCGATGCGACGCCGGTCTCGGACGCGGACAAGCGGGCCGAGGCCCTGGCCCGCGAACAGTTGGAACGGGCCCGGCCCAAGGACCAGGTGCTGGGCGAAGAGTTTGGCGGCACCAAGAAGTCGAAGCTGTTGGACATCCAGGCGGCCGGCACGCGCGCCTGGGTGATCGACCCGATCGACGGCACGGCCAACTATGTGCATGGCGTGCCGGTGTTTGCGTCGCTGATCGGCCTGGTGGCGGACGGGCGGCCGGCCGTGGGGGTGGTGTCCGCGCCGGCCATGGGGCAGCGTTGGTTTGCGGCCGCCGGCTACGGCGCCTGGAAGGGGCAGGGGCTCGATGACGCCCGGCGGCTCAGGGTGTCGAAGACGAAGAAGCTGGGGGAGGCCTTCTTGTCTTTCTCGGACCTGTCCGGGTGGGAGGATCAGGGCCGGTTGCCGGGTTTCCTGCGGCTGACGGGGGACGTGGACCGGACGCGGGCGTTCGGGGACTTCTGGAGCTACATGTTGCTGGCGGAGGGTGTGGTGGACATTGCCACCGAGCCGGAGCTGGCGCCGCATGACATGGTGGCGGTGGCGGCCGTGGTGATGGAGGCCGGCGGACGCTTCACCGACACAAAAGGCAAGGTGACAGGCCCGTTCGGCTCGGACGCCTTGGCCACCAACGGCCGGCTGCATGACCGGGTGGCGCCCTACCTGCGCAAGAAGGCGTTCACTGCCTGACTACCCATGAAATGGGGGGGAGATATAGTGGGGCCCGGCTAGCCCCGCCTTGTTCCCCTGATCGACGGAAGATCTTGCCATGGAAGCCCTGAACCTGGTTCTGACCAGCGCTTTTGCCAATAATCGCCTGACTGTGCCGGAACGCCACTTGAAAGACCAGGTGGCCGCCTGGACGGCCGCCCACGCCGGCGAATTCCTGGAGGACCTGGCTGCTTGGATCGCCGTGCCGTCCGTCTCGCGGCCCGAACTGGCCGCTCCCGGCGCCCCCTTCGGGCCGGACGTCAACATCATGCTGGCCACCGCCGGCGCCACCGCTGCCCGCTACGGCCTGGGCGTGGAGTTCCACGACGGCTACGCGGTTTCGGTGTTGGGCCCGGAGGTGCCGGCCGCGGCCGGTCCGTCGCTGGGCGACATCGCCCTGGTCTGCCATCTCGACGTGGTGCCGGCCGGGGACGGCTGGGCGCAGGACCCGTTCACGCTGCGCCGGGTGGGTGATGTGTTGGTGGGCCGGGGCGTGTTCGACAACAAGGGGGCCGCCCTGACCGCCCTGTATGTGCTGCGGGCGGCGGCGGACCTGAAGCTGCCGCTGCGCCACCGCCTGCGCCTGGTGCTGGGTGGCTCGGAGGAGACCGCCGGCATGCCGGACATCCGCTACTACGCCGCCCATGCTCCCCTGCCTCGGGTGTCGCTGGTGGCGGACGGGCCGTTCGGCGCCAACTACGCCCAGCAGGGCATGGCAATGGTCGATGTCGATTTGCCGGTTGGCGAACGGCTGGCCACCCTGGCGGCCGGTGGGGCACCCAACGCCATCCCGGGCCTGGCCCAGGTGGTCCTCCCGGCCCGGCCTGGCTTGGCCGGCTTGGCTGACTGGGCCGACTTCTTGGGGCACGCCATCCAGGCGGCGGCCGGCCGGCTGGGCTTCGACCCGGCCTGGTTTGCCGCCGTGCCCGCTGACGCGCCAAGCCCCGGGGGGGTGTTGGTCACCGTGGAGGGCGTGGCCGGGCATTCCTCGCTGCCGGCCAACGCCCGCAACCCTATCCCGGGCCTGGCGGCGGTCCTGTTGGAGGCGGGCCTACTGGACGATCCGACGGACATCGCCACGGCCCAGGTGCTGGCCACCATGTTGAGCCCGGATGGCAGCGGCATTGGGATGGGGGAGCCGGTTGAGGGCAATCTGCCGCTAACCATGAACGGCGTCATCTGGCCGCGCGACCCGGGTAAGCCGGACCAGGCCGGTTGGACGGGCCGGGCACCCCTGGAAGGCGAGCCGCCCTACCTCAGGATGCGGATCGACTTCCGCTACCCCAAGCACCTGACCGGTCCGCAGTTGGCGGAGGCGGTGGCGGCCGCCATCAAGCCGGCCGGCGGCCAGGTGGTTGGCCTGGAGGACGAGCCGGGCTTCGATTCGGGCCGCGATGGCCGCCTGGTGCGCACCTTGCAGCAGGCATTCAACGACCTGGTGGGGGTCGACTACGAGCCGTTCGCCATGGGCGGCGGCACGCACGCCCGCCTGCTGCCGCGGGCGGTCAGCTTCGGGCCCGATTTCTGGTACCTGCCGGAGGCGGCGGCCACGGTGGCCGGCGCCACCAGCGCCCCGGGTGCGGCACCCGGCGCCGGCGGTGCCCACGCCGTCGATGAGGCCGTGCCTTACAACCACCTGTTGGCCGCCCAGCAGATCTACGCCGTCGCCTTGACTAGGCTGGACACCGTCCTAGCGGCCACGCCCCCTGGAGGCGAACTGGAGCCATGACGGCCACCACCAGCCTGACCGCCACCCGCGCCATCCGGGCCGGCCGCCGGGTGTTCCCCTACCGGGCGCAGGCCGGGCCTGACGTGGCGATTGCCCATCACCCGGCGGAGTTGGCTACGGTGGTAGGTAGCGCCATCGGATGGCGTGAGCCGACGTTGAGTGAAGTGCCGGCGGGTGAGTTCCCCCCTCCTTGCCACCCCCGGCCTAGAACGGAGACCCCGATGAGGAAGCACCTCATCTTGACGCTGGCAGCGGGTGTAGCCCTGGCGCTCGCTGCCTGTTCGAACGACGGCGACGCCGGCAGCGGCGACTCGGGTGACGCCTCGGCCGGGGCCGGCAGCGCTGCGACCGTCCGCACCGAGCCTGATGCCAATGCCACCGTGGTGGTGGGCCTGGGGGCGGACCCTGGCGGGCTCAACCCGGTCACCAACGCCACCACCGATGGCCGGGCCCTGGCCCTGTTGGCCTACGAGTCGCTGCTCACCCTGCCCGCCGGCATGGATGCCCAAGGCATGCTGGCTTCCGACTGGGAGGTGACTCCCACTTCGGTGGAGTTCACCCTGGCCGCCGGCGCCACCTGTTCCAACGGCCGGGCCCTTAAGGCCAGCGACGTCCAGGCTTCCTTCGAATATGCCGCCAACCCGGAGACCGGGTCACCCTACTTGGGCGTCTACCTGCCCGCCGCCGGCCTGACCATTGAGGCCAACGATGCCGCCCGCACGGTCACCTTCACCTTCGAAGAGCCGTTCAGCTTCTCGGCCGAGACCCTCGGCCAGATGCTGGTGGTCTGCCCCGAGGGTTTGGCCGACCCAACCGCCTTGGACAGCGCCACTTTCGGCACCGGCCCCTACCAGTTGACCACCGCCAACGCCGGTTCGGATTACACCTACACGCTGCGTGAGGATTACGGCACCACCACCACTGGCATCCTGCCCGCCACCGTAGTGGCGAAGGTGGTGCCCGATGCCGCCACTACCGTCAGCCTGTTGGCTTCTGGTGGGTTGGATATTGCCCGGGTGGCCGGCGCCGCCCGCGACCAGGTGGACACCGCAAGCCTCTTCGCGATCGACATTTCGGCTGGTCAGAGCCGTCTCTTCTTCAATCTGTCGAAGAATGCCGAGACGGCCGACCTGGTGGTGCGCCAGGCCATCGCCCAGGCCATCGACCGCGACGCCGTGGTGGCAGCGGCCACCGACGGCCACGCCCTGCCGCTGACGTCGATGGCGTCATCGACCACCTCGGTCTGTGTCGGCTACGACAACTCGGCCTCGTTGCCGTCGTATGGTACGGCCGCCGCCAAGGAGACCCTGGCGGGTGACAGTTGGGAGTTCGGCGATGACGGCCTGGCCACCAAGTGGGGTGACCCCCTGACCGTCAAGCTGCTGTACCAGGAGGACGCCGGTGCGGCGGTCACCGCTGCCGTGACGACCATCCAGCAGGAACTGGCCGCCGCCGGTATCACCGTCGAGCTGACGCCCGCCCCCAGTTACAGCGAGGTCATCCTGGATGGCGGCGACTGGGATCTGGTGTGGGCACCGATTACGGCCGAGTTGCCCAGTGTCTGGGCCGGCATCCTGACCGCAAAGGCCCCAGCCGGTGGCGGGGACTGGATCTATAACGCCAACGAGGCCTACCAAACGGCGGTGACGGACGCCCAGGGCCTAACGGGCGAGGAGGCCTGCCAGGCTTGGTCAAGCGCGGAGCAGGCCCTGTTCGATGATGTTGACGTGGTGCCGCTGTGGGAAGACACGGCCACCTGGTACAGCCGCGGTGTCACCCTGGCCGTTGATTCGAACGGCCAGATCATCACGGTGTCGATGCAGGTGGGCTGAGCCCTACAACGCCTCAGGCGTTGGGCCGGCCACCGTGGTTGGCGGCACTCTTCTTACGGGTGCGGCGCTTACGGGCGCGCTTCGACATATCAAGCTCCTTGGGAGAAGGCGGAAGAAAAACCTGCCCTATTCTGCCACACGATCGCCCAGCGTGGGCCGTTAGCGGGTGAGGGCGGCCGCAGGGATAGCCCAGGCCTTGCCGATTCGTACGGCCGGCAGGGCTCCGGCCTTGATGCGCTGCAACACGGCTTGACGCGACACGCCCAAGGTTGCCGCGGCATCGGACACCGAAGTCATGGGCGGCGGTGCGGACAGGCCCAGGCGGAGATCGAACAGGGTGGTGGGCAAGACCTCAAGGCCAATTGCACCCAAAGGAGCCAACAGGGCGGCGGCGGTTCTCATGGCCTGGGTCAACGACGTGGCCGGGAACGTCACCGTGACCTCGACCTCGCCGGTCAGGGACGAACCGAGCGCGGGGTGGTATTCGGCCACCTCGTTGATGATGGCGTCAATCTGATCGTCGCTGATCGCGTCACTTCTGATGTCAAGTGCGGCGATCGCGTTCCACTCGCTCATCTTCATCTCCTTCACCTGCTGGTTGGCCAACGGAAGCCATGGCGTTTGGCGGCGGCCAAGCCGTTGAGTAGGGCCCGCCTGTCACCGGAAGTACCTGCGAGAGTTGTTACCCAGACACCTTGCCTCGTTACTTTGGCGTGGCCGCTCCTGGTGTAGCTGACGGTGAAGCCCTGGGCTTCGAGCTCCCGTATCACTCTCTTGGTCTCCTTGTCCATTGTTACACTGACCTTTCCAAATAGCAAGTCTTGTTCAGGTTGTACCTTGTCATATGAAAAATCATCCCTGAGTGTTGGGTGAGTCGTGGTTGCCGTGCCTACCGGTAGATGCTCCGCTAAGCGCGCGGCTGGGCGAAACCGGTCGAGGTGTGACCTGTGGATCATTGAAATTACTCAGCCTGCCCAAAGCAGCGGTTGCAGGGGGCGGAGTGTGGTGGAGGACACAGGGGGTGATAGCGCTCACATGGTGGGGCAGGGCTAGGGCGCTGACCTGGGGGTTTATGCCCGATGGCGCCCGGTGGTCCTGAGGTGGTCTATGTGAGGATGAGCCAACCTACTTCGCCCTGTGGACTGGATGCGCGCACAAGGCAAGGAGGCTCCTGATGAGCCGGTTCAAGACCAGGTTGGTGCGGGTGGCGACGGCCGGGCTGGCCGCCGCTGCCGTGGTGCTCGGCGGCCTCGGGCTGCCCGCCGCGTTTGCGGCCGAGGATAAACCGGGCCCAGAGGCGACCGCGAGCACGGCAGCGCCGGCCGAACCCGAGAGCACCGAGGCGCCGGCCGAACCCACGAGCACCGAGGCGTCGGCCGAACCCGAGAGCATCGAGGCGTCGGCCGAACCCGCGAGCACGGAGGCGCCATCGGGCACCGAAGCCACCGAGGCGCCATCGGGCACCACGGTGACGCCGCAGGCCCAAGAGGTGGAGGTCCAGGCGGACAGCGACTTCTACGACATCACCAACGACCCTGTGTTCGGCACCGCTTTCCTCTACAAGTACGTGGTCACATCATGGTCCGCTACCAACACCGGTCTGAAAGACGCCCTGAACAAGACCGGCACATACAACGCCGCCAAGCCGTACGTCATCCTGGTGGGCGCCTCGTTTGCCATGAGTGAGGCGTATACCATCACGGATAAGAACATCGTGCTGCGCAAGGCCACCAGCACCACGGTTGACCAGACTAACCACTCCAATGAGAAGCCGTGGAACTATGCCTATGAGTATGGCGACACGGACGCCGCCTCACCCGACCAGTACGACGGCGTGACGGACTTCATGATCGGTGTCGACAGCACCGCGCGGCACTTCACTCTGGCCGGCACCAACGCCGGGCTGGTGACGGAGAATGTGACGCTGCAAGGGCGGAACGCCGGGGTCAACTACCCGGCCATCGGCAAGAACTCGACCCAGGGCGGCGGTGTCACCTTGAACGCCGCGACCAACACGATCGCAGTCAACATTGCTGATGTTGGCGCGGGGTCCTCTGGCAAGACCGGTGCTGCCATCCAAATCTCCGGGTCGACACTGAAGACCGTCAACATCCGAGGCGGCGTGCTGAGCCACAACCACGCTGGCGGTTTTGGCGGTGCTGCCATCTTCTGCAACTGGACCACCGGCGCGGCCACCATCAACATCACCGGCTACACCATCATCGAGAACAACTACAGCGAAGCCGAGGGTGGCGCCATCTATTGGAACGGCCACACCACCGCTGGCGACACGATTGATTTCCGCGACCACGTCATCATGCGCAACAACACCGGTGGCGATGGCGGCGCCATCCACATGCAGGGCAACATGACCGTCAATCTGCGTGGCAACACTCTGATCGAGAACAACCGCACTCTCAACGTCGCCCGGACGGCCACCCTGTTCCCCGGCAACGGCGGCGGCATTTGGGTGACCGGCTATAGCGGTACCGCCACCATGGTGTTGAACGTCTATGACGAGGCCACCATCAGAGGCAACCAGGCGGCGCGCGGCGGCGGCGGCATCGCGGTTGGGAACTCGGCCGCCAGCGGCTCGTCAACGGTCAACCTGTACGGCGGGCACATCGTTGACAATGCTGCTCTAGGGACCGCGCGTGAATTGTCCGGGACGCTCGGGTCTGAGTACCAACTATCTGATGTCTATTCGATTGGCGGCGGCGGTGGCATCTACGCCTACGATCCGAAGGTCATCAAGATTCCGGCGGACTCGACGGTGACGTTCTCTGGGAACACGGGCGCGTTCTCCGCCTTCATTGACAACGACTACTTTGCGAAGGACGACAACCAGAAGGACC
>JAISSX010000007.1 GCA_031272885.1 Bifidobacteriaceae bacterium
ATCCGCCGCCGCCGCCAACACCGCCTGCGCATTCGTGAGGGCAGTCTGGAACGGACCCACCGTCGCATCCGTATACAGGGCCGTGTTCACCGCCACCGAAGCATTCACCAACGTTTGCAACGCCGAAGCGTCACCCCTAGCCACCAAACCAGCCAACGCTGTCGTCAACGCCACCTCCGCGGCATCAACCTGACCCTGGGTCGCTTCCAGATCAGCCAACACCGTCTGGGCAGCCGCCAACGCCGAAGCGACCGGCGCCCAAGACGACGTCGTATAGTCCGACCCAGTCTCAGCGGTCGCCGAAGCTACCGCGGCCGCCAAATCAGTCGTATCAGCCCGCTCCACCAAGCCAGCGATCGCATCATTCAACGCATCCGCCGCGGTATCGATTTCGGCCTGCGTCGAATCCGGGTTCTCCAGCACCGCTTGGGCGTCAGCCAACGGACCAGCCAACCCCGGCCAGGTCGAAGGCGTGAAGTCGTCTTCGTCCAGCCCGGTAGCCGTAGCCACGGCCTCACCCAGGTCACTGCGATCGGCCGACAAGGCTTGATACTCGGCCAGGATTTCGGCATCGGACAATGCCCGGCCGTACAGGCGGGCGTTGGAATACGAACCGGTGAAGGTGTAGTCAGGCTTGGTCAGGAAGCTGCCCAACGCACCGCAATCCGCCCCGAAGTACCACTGGTTGGAGCAGGATGTGGTTGGCCACTTCAGCTTGCCGCTGGCCGTGGTGGTCTTCTGCAGGACGCCATTGACGTAGATCTTCTGCTGTGACCCGTTGAAGGTGACGGCCAGGTGGACCCACTCACCCTTCGGGATATAGACCGTCTGCACGGCCGGCGAGGTGCCGCCCGTGGTGGGCATGTAGACCTCGGCCTTGAGTTGGGTGGAGCTGTAGTTGGAAATGTCGACGCCGTGGCCGCCGCCGTCCTGCGAACCCCACAGGTTCTCCCAGGAACCAGATTGGACGCCATCGGAATAGAAGTAAGACTCGGCCGTAAAGGCGGTTTCGATCAGCGTCTGCTCGGTGTACTCCAGCGGGATACGCCACGCCTTGGTGGACGAGTAGACGTTGTTGGCCGCATAGCGCTGCACGTCGTCATTCCAGGTCACCGACGGGTAGCCCGAAGCCGGCAGATCGATTGGCCAAGAATCGTAATCCGTCAAGAACGCCTGGTGGCGGCCGGTCCGGTCCACCAAACCATCGGCTGTGAAGGCGGCATCGATCATCAGTGCGTCCTTGCCCGAAGCGGCTGGCGTGGTGAAGGTGGCCTGCAGCGGCGCCGATTCACGATCGAACGAGTCGATGGCCGTGATCTTGACCGTGTAGGTGTGGCCAGGGGTGAGCCACTTGCCAATGTCGGTGCGCGAATCGCTGCGGGTCTCGCTGGCCATCCAGTACAGCTCTTCCGGCATGTCTTCGCCGGCATAGAAGTGCGAGTTGATGGTGCGCCTCTGTGCCACAACGGTAGGCGCGGTCGAATCATAGAAGTCGATCCGATAGCGGTCCACTTCGGTGTTGTCCACCGCTTGCGGGAAGGTGACACGGGCGTCGTTGCCCCAGATCGGGTCGACCGTGATGGCCGAGCCGTCCTCCCAGGTGGGCGGCTGGGTGTCCCAAGTGGAGGTGTACTGCAGCCAATTGGCGCTTCTGGGAGCCTGGACCACCCACTCGGGCTCCCCCACCATCTCGGTGCCGGCCTTGAAGTCCAGCCGGGTCAGGTGCGTGGTGCCGTCGCTCCACACCTCCACGTAGTAGCCCACGTTCTCTTGGTCATCTGGCGTGTTGTAGCGATCGCCGCGGTACTCGGAAAAGCCGCTGGCCATGTCGACATACGCGACGGCGCCGGTGTTGACCGAGGTGAAAGTGCCCTGATGGATGGCCCGCTCGCTGGCGATGGGATAGTGGCTGTGGCCGCTGAAGACAATGGCCTGCTTCCAGGGGATGCGGCTGCCCATGTCGGTGGAGGCCCATTGGTCGCCGTTGACGGCGTACGAGCCGTTGACGGTGTTGGCCACGTGCGGGTGCATCACAACGAAGAACGGCTGGTCAAGGCCCTTGGCCGTGACCGCCGTGGTGACGGATGTGCTGAGGAAGCTCTCCGCCGTGCTGTTATGCAGGTCGCCGTAGTTGTTGCCGTTGGTCTGCGACACCATGACAAACTTGTAGCCCTTGACGTCCGCGATGTAGTTGCCGCTGGCCCGGTAGTCACCGGTGGGCGCGATGGCGCCCCAGCCGGTGGTGCGGCCGAAAATCGGCGCGTAGTTGTCGTGGTTGCCCCTGATGTACAGGGCCTTGATGGTGGCCTCCGGGTTGACGTAACCGTGCGAGTTGACGTCCGATTCCGGGAACACGTCCGCCAGCACCTCGCCGAACACCTCGTACTCCGCGGTCAGGTCAAGGTTGGACAGGTCACCGGCAAAGACGATGGCGTCCAGGCCGTCCTGTTCGTAGTAGTCCCGCCTGATCTGCTCCAGCGCGGTGCGGAACTTGGCCGTGGTGTCATAGGTGTAGCCGTAGTACCAGGTCCTGTCGTCACCGAGGTGCATATCGGACATGACCGCGAAGCGCAACACCACCGAAGGAGTTGGATCCGCCGCCGCCTGCTCCGACAAGGCGAACCCACCCGTGCCGATGGCCAACGCCGCCCCTGTCACCAGGCCCAGTATCCGTCCCCGCTTGCGTGCCATGAATCCTCCTCGATTCGGTCTGCCACCGGCACCGGCGCCGCCTCAGCGCGGCCTGCCGCCGGCCATCCACAAATGTAAGCGCTAATCGATAGCGCTACTTGAGCCAGAACCTTACCAGGACTTCAGTCCCAGCCACAAGGCAAGTCTGGGCGCTTCTTCAAGGCCACAGACGCCTCCCCCTGGCCGGCAGTTTCAGGGGTCTATTGGGGCAGGGTCAGCACCACCGGGTCGCGGCCCCACAACGCCGCCACTTCGGTGGCCGGGGGTTCGTGCGACACCAGCGCCACGTCGCAGCCCGCCAGGTGCTCGCCGGCATAAGCCAGCAGATCAGGCAGGCCCTCGCGGTCGATGCCGGTAAACGGCTCATCCAACACCACCAAGGAGGCGCCTTGCGCCACCGCCGCCAACGCCCTCACCAGGCAGACCCGCCGGCGCTGCCCGCCGGACAGTTCGCGGACCGGGCGTCCGATGGCGTCCGCGTCCAGGCCCGCCGCCTCGAGGGCGGCGGGCAGAGATCCCCGCCCACGCAGCACCAGGCGGACGTTGGCCACCGCCGTCAGCGACTCGGCCAGGCGGTCCTCCTGGAACACGGCCGCCTTGGGCCGGCCCGCCACGCCGGCCACCTCACCGGACGTGGGCGCTGCCAACCCCAGGATCAGCCGCGCCAACGTGGTTTTCCCCGAACCGTTGGGGCCCTGCAACACCAACAGGCCGCCATCGGGCACCGTGGCACTAACCTGCCCGATGACGGGTGTGTCACCGTACGCAAACCCCACCTGTCGTAGCTCGATCACTTGGCATACACCCGCTCCAGGCGCCGCTCCCCCACCGCCAGCAGCCACAACACCAGCTTCTCAAAACCCCAGGAGAGCAGCACAATCACCGCCGTCCAACAGAACAGATCGGCCGTGGATAGGAAAATCTTGGCCTGGTACAGCCGCTCGCCGATGGAACCATTGGTCAGGCCGATCACCTCGGCGGAGACGCCGGCCTTCCAGGCCAGGCCCAGCCCAACCCGGCAGGCCGCGGTCAGGTAGGGCCACAAGGCGGGCAGCCACAGCCCCAGCCAGCGCCGCCCGGCCCGCAGGCCGAACACATCCGCCAGTTCACGCAGCTTGCGGTCGCGTTGGCGCAGACCCTCCTCGACGTTGGCGAACACCACCGGAAGCACCATCAGGCAACTGACAATCGTGGCCAGCCAGCCCGAGCCGGCCCACATCAACACCAGGATGATGAAGCTGACAACCGGCACTGACCGGATGAACCGCACCAACGGCGAGATCAGCGCTCCTACCCACCGGTGCAAGGACGCCACCCAGGCCAAGAGGCAACCGATCACGACGGCCAGGACGAAGCCCAGCGCGATGCGGGCCAGCGAGTGCCACACCGTGGCCCAGAAACCGCCGGTAGGGACCAGTTCCACCAGCCGGCGCGCCGCCTGCCAAGGGGATACCAGCAACAGGTTCTGCCGCACCACCCACGCCGCCACCTGCCACACCACCAACCAGAAGGCGGCCACGGCCAGGGCCTGCGCCCAGTGGAGCAGCCGGGTGCGGGCGGTGCCGTCAGGGGGCGTAGTAGAAGGCGTCACCGGGCACCGCCCCGCCCACCGAATCGGGGTTGGCATCGAACAAGACTTGCAGGTAGCCGCCCACGGCCGCCTTTGCTTCAGCGCCCGTCAACGCCACCAGGTGGGCCCCCGGCAGGGCCGCCTCCGCAATCGCCGCCGAAGGGGTCAACCCCAGTTCAGCGATCAATTCCGCCGCCGCCGCCGGCTCCTCTTCCGTATACGCCACCGACTGCTGCAGGGCGCTCAGGAAGTCCGCCACCCGCTGCGGATTCTCCGCCGCATAGGCCGCCCGCACCACTACCACCGCGGTCACCAGGGCCGAGTCCGGCGAGACCAAGTTCCACTGTTCCGTCAGGTCAAGCGCCTCCGTCACGGCCGGGTCCTGCAGCGCCACCACCGTGGCGTACGGCTGGGGCAGCACGCCGATGCCGCTGTCCGCCGCCACCAGTTTGGCCGCCACCTCGTCCGATTGCGACAGGTACTCCACCGTCACCTGGTCCGCCACGCCCGCCTGCGCCAGCAGGTATTCCAGCACGTACTGCGGCGTGTTGCCCTTGCCGGTGGACCAGACCGTCTGCCCGGCCAGGTCCGCCAGACTGGTCACCACCACACCCTTGGCCAGCACATGCAGCACCCCCAGGGCGCTGACCCCGGCCACCTGCACCGCGCCGCCGGTGTTGTTGTACAGCACGGCCGCCAGGTTGGCCGGGATCAGGGCCACGTCGATTTCACCCTGGATCAGCGGTCCGGTGATCTCGTCCGGCGTGCCATACATGGTGACCTGGAAGTCCTGTGCCCACGCCGGTTCGTTCATCAGATCGGCCAGCGCCATCGTGGTGGGCCCCTTCAGGGAGGCCACCCGCACCGGGGCCGCCGCCACTGCCGGGCTGGCCGGCTCCGGGTCGTCCGCCGCCACCGTGGCCGGGTCTTCCTGCGCGGTGCCCGATGCCGCATCCTCCGTGGCCGCTGCCGTCCCGCCCGTAGCCGAAGACGTGGCGGACGCCGTGGGGGCGCCATCGGGCGCCGCCTCCCCCTGCCCGCCGCAAGCGCCAAGTGTCAACATCAAGGCGGCCGCGCCCAACAGGGCGGTCAAACGGTGGAGGGGCTTCGAGTGTCGCGAACCCCTCACGCCTCCACCTCCTGGCGCTGGAAGCGCGCGTAGGTGGTGTGCAGCAGGCGGTGCGCCAGGGCCGAATTCGGCTGGCCGTAGAAGTCGTGGTACAGCCGCAGGATGTCTGGGTTCTCCTGCGACTTGCGCAGGGTGGATGACCGGTCGATGTCCACCAGTACCTGTTGGCGTTTGGCCAGTTCGGCCACCCGGATGGGCGCCGGGTTGCCCGCGCCGCTGATGCAGCCGCCCGGGCAGGCCATGATCTCCACCAGGTCATAGCCCACATCCTCACCCGCGATCACCCGTTTGACCAGCGGCTCCGCGTTACCCAGGCCGCTGATGACGGCCACCCGGACGGTCTTGCCGGCGGCCGTGACTTCGGCCTCCTTGAGGCCCTCGAAGCCCCGCACCTCTTGGAACTCCAGGTGGTCCACCAGCGGCAGGCCGGTCAGGCGTTCCACCGCCATGCGCAGGGCCGCCTCGGCCACGCCGCCCGAGGCGCCGAACAGCACGCCGGCGCCGGTGACACGCGAATAGGGCTCGTCGAAGTCGCCTGGCTGGATGCGGCCGGTGTCGATGCGCAGCATCTCGACCATCTCGATGAACTCGGTGGTGGTCAGCACGGCGTCGACGTCACGCACGCCGTTGACGGAGAACTCCGGGCGGGCGGCCTCATACTTCTTGGCCAGGCAGGGCACAATCGACACCACGTACAGGTCCTCCAGCGGCACACCGAACTTCGTGGCGTAGTGGTTCTTGACCGTGGCGCCCATCATCTGCTGCGGCGACTTGCAGCTGGACAGGTATGGAATCAGGTCCGGGAAACGCTTCTCCACCATGTTGACCCAGCCCGGGCAGCAGGACGTGAACTGGGGCATGACGCCGCCGGCCGCCACCCGGTTCAAGAACTCGGTGGTCTCTTCCATGATGGTGAGGTCGGCCGCGAAGCTGAAGTCAAACACCTTGTCGAAGCCCAGTTCCCGCATCAGCCCGGCAATGAAGCCGCTGGCTTGGTCGAACGGCACGCCGTAGGTGTCAGAGATGACCGACCTTGGGGCCGGTGCCACGAAGCCCACCACCAGCTTCTTGGGGTCGTTGATGGCGGCGAACACCTCTGGACGTTCGCGCACATAGTCCAGCGCGCCGCAGGGGCAGGCCGTGACGCACTGGCCGCATGAGACGCAATCGGTGTTGATCAAGGCGTCGCCGTTGTGGGTGGACACGCTCATGTGGCCGTGGGCGAACTGGTAGGCCAGCACGCCCGGGCCCTCGATCTCGGCACAGGCCGCCACGCAGCGCCCGCAACTGATGCACTTGTTGTGATCGCGGATGATGAACGGGTGGCCGGTCGAAATGTCCAGCAGCGGCCGTTCGTGGCGCGGCTTTTGGTACACCACCCGCTGGTCGGTGGCCGTGTGCCGCAGGTCGCAGACAAAGCGGGCGGAACAGCCGCAATGCAGGCAGCGGGCCGCCTCCAGGCGGGCGTCCGCCTCGGTGTAGCCGGTCTCCACTTCGTCGAAGTTGCCGGACCGGGCCGCCACCTCGATTTCCGGCATGGGGACACGCGCCAGCTTCGGCTTGGCCTCGAATTCGTCCCGCGGCAGGTCTTCCAGCGAACCGCGCGAACAGTTGTAGACGGCCGGTTCGGGGCGCACGTAGCCCTTGACCAGAAACTCGCACATGGCCTTGGCGGCGGCCTTGCCCGCCGCCACCGCCTGGATCACCGTGGCCGGGCCGGTGACGCAGTCGCCGCCGGCAAAGATCTTGTGTTCCGAGGTTTCCATGGTGCCCGGCGTCACCTCGATGTCGCCGTAGCG
Organism: Bifidobacteriaceae bacterium; assembly: GCA_031272885.1. GTDB lineage: Bacteria > Actinomycetota > Actinomycetes > Actinomycetales > WQXJ01 > JAISSX01. The sequence continues at coordinate 7,190 of JAISSX010000007.1, forward strand.
GCCCAGTTTCACCGGCAGGTCGTCATACAGGAACTGGGTGTTGGTGGACTGGCCGATGGCGCCGATCACCGTGTCCGCCGGCAGCGTGAACTCGCTGCCGTCGATCGGCACCGGGCGACGCCGGCCGGACCGGTCCGGCTCGCCCAGTTCCATGCGGAAGCAATGCAACTCCAGGCGGCCGTCATCGGTCCGCTGCACCGAGTTGGGCGCGGCCAGGAACAGCATCTCCACACCCTCGTCGATGGCGGCCTCGACCTCGGCCGGGGCGGCCGGCATCTCGGCCTGGGTGCGGCGGTAGATGATCTTGACGTTGGCGCCCAGGCGCAGCGCGGTGCGGGCGCAGTCGATGGCGGTGTTGCCGCCGCCGATCACCAGCACGTCGCTGCCCAGTTGCGGTGCCCGGTCCTTCGCCACCGCCTCCAGGAAGTTGATACCCAGCCACACGCCATCGGCGTTCTCACCGTCCAGGTGCATGGGGGTGGCGGTCCACGACCCGATGGCCAGGTAGACGGCATCGAAGTCCCGCTGCAGGTCCTCCAGGCGCAGGTGGGTGCCCAGCGACTTGCGGCATTCGATCTTGACGCCCACCGCTTCGATGGCGGCGATCTCCCGGTCCAGGGTGGCCTTGGGCAGGCGGTATTCCGGGATACCGTAGCGCATCATGCCGCCGGCCATCCGCTGGCGTTCGAACACCGTCACGTCATGGCCCTCGAGGGCGGCGTAGTAGGCGGCGCTGAGGCCGCTGGGGCCGGCACCCACCACGGCGATGCGCTTGCCGGTGGCCGGCTTGACCTTGGCCACCCAGGGGTCATCACCGAACATGTCATGGTCCGCCACGAAACGCTTGACCGAGTTGATCGCTACCGGCTGATCAACCAAGTTGCGCCGGCAGGCTGCCTCGCAGGGGTGCGGGCAGACGCGGCCACAGGCCGAGGGGAACGGGTTGGCGTCCTTAATCACCTTCAGGGCGGCCCGGAAATTGCCGTCCGCCACCAGTACCAGGTAGCGCTGAATGTCGATGTGGGCCGGGCAGGTCTGTTGGCACGGCGCCACACAGTCGGCATTGTGGTCACACAGCAACTGCTCCACCCGCACCTTGCGGAAGGCATCGATGGTGGGCGAATGGGTGGCTATCACCATGCCGTCCTGGATCGGGGTGACACAGGCCTTGACCTGCTCATCTCCCAGTTCAACCATGCACATGCCGCAGTTGCCGTTGGAGCGTTCCAGGCGGACGTCGTGGCACAGTGACGGAATCGAGATGCCCTCTTGCAGCAGCGACTGGAGAATGGTCAGGCCACCCTCCACTGCCATAGTGTGCCCGTCTACGGTGACGGAGATGCGACCGGTCCCCTCGGTGGTGTCCATGATGATTCAGTTCCTTGATTCGCGCCTAATACAGGCCCCTTCTCGCGCGGCCCGTAACACCATACTGCCTTACCGGACCCGGTTAGACCCGGGCCGGTTCGCGCAAGGGGCGTGGCTCACGGATGCGGCGTGGCTCCCAGCCGGGTGTGGGCGAGGTCTCCGCCCGGATCAGGCGGCGGCGCAGAATCACCCAGGCGGTAGTGATGGGCACCAGGGCGCCGAGCCAGGCCAGGGGCGAGGCCCAGCAGGCGCCGATGAAACCGAAATGGCTCACCAGCACAATGCCGGTGATGGCGCGCATGGCCAGTTCCATGAAGCCCGCCAGCGTGGGCACCAGGGTCAGACCCAAGCCCTGAATGGCGCTACGCAGCAGGAACAACATGGCCAAGAAGACGTACAAGCAGCCGCTGATCAGGAAGTACTGGTGCACCATGGCGATGACTTCGGTCTCCCCCGGCTCCACGAACAGGCGGGTGATCTGGCTGGAGAACGCGATCAACAGAATGCCCATGACGATGGCGACACCGATCACCAACAACCCGGCCCGGAAAACGCCCATCCGGATGCGGCGCCACTGCTTGGCGCCCCGGTTCTGCGAGTTGAAGGTGGAGACGGCCACGCCGAAGCTGCCCAGCGGCGCCAGGGCCATCTGGTCCATCCGGACGGCCACGGTGTAGGCCGCCACCGAGGTGGCCCCCAGGCCGTTGATGGCGTACTGCAGGATGGTGGCGCCGATGGCGATCACGGACATGTTGAAACCCATGGTCAGGCCGATGCGCGCGACCTCGCCCATCTCGCCCGGGCGGGAACGGAAATCCTCCCGGTGCAGCAGCAGAATCGGCATCTTCCGCTTGACCAGGATCAGGCACAAGAGGGCGCTGATGGCCTGGGCCGTGACCGTGGCGGCGGCCGCCCCGCCCACGCCCCAGTGGAAGGCGCCGATGAACAACACCACCAGGCCGGCATTGATGATGCAGGCGATGACCAGGAAGTAGAGCGGCGTGCGCGAATCCCCCAGGGCACGGATGGTGGCGGCCAGGAAGTTGTAGGCCATGGTGACCGTGGCGCCGCCGAAGGAGACGGCCAGGAAGATGGTGGCCTCGTGCATCAGTTCGGGCGGCGTGTTGAGGAGTCTGAGCAACAGGCGGGCGGCCACGGAGCCGATCAACGTGATGGCCAGGGCAATGAAGGCCGAAACCTTCACACCGGCCGCCACGTAGCGGCGCATCTGGGCCAGGTCGCCGGCGCCGAAGGCCTTGGCCGTGGGGATGGCCAGGCCGCCGGAGGCGCCGAAGGTGAAGCCCAACAGCAGGAAGCACAGGCTGCCGGAAGCGCCCACCGCCGCCAGGGAGTTGACGCCCAGCAGGCGGCCCACCACGGCCGTGTCGGTGAATTGGTAGGCCTGCTGGAACACGTTGCCAATCAACAAGGGCAGCGTGAACAGCACTATGAGCCGGGTGGGTGGCCCGGAGGTTAGAGTCTTCATCATTAAGGGCCTCTCCGGGTAGACAAGATTACGCCCAAAACGTGAACTGGGTAATCGTTTGCGCGGCGCGGCGCAGGCGGGGGTCGGCCCAGCCCGGCCGCGGGTCGGCCCAGCCTGGTCGCGGGCCCGCCCAGGCCCGCCGGGCGCCTACGAAGAATCCCGCACCAGCAGAGTTGGCGCCAGCACAATGGGCTGCCCGCTGGCCGTACCCTGGGCCCGAGCCGCCAGGCACTCCCCCGCCAACAGGCCGATCCTGGCCACCGGCTGGGCCACCACCGTGACGGCCGGGCGCACCATGCGGGTCCACTGGTCATCGTCGGTCCCCACCAGGGCCAGATCCTGCGGCAGGTGAAGGCCCAGCTCCTGGGCCGCCCGGTAGGCCCCGGCGGTGACCGGCCCGTTGGCGACGTAGACGGCATCGGGCACTGAGTCTGCCGTCATCAGCGAACGCAAGGCGACCTCGCCACCCTCGAACTTGAGGTTGGACCGCCGCAGGTGGTCCGGTCGTATCCCCAGGCCCGCCTCGGCCAGCCCTTGGCGCAGCCCCTCCAGGCGGTCCTCAGTGGTGGAGACGTCCGGCGGCCCGGCGATGCAGGCGATGTTGCGATAACCCTGTTTGACCAGGTGGTGGGCCACTTTCTGGCCGGCCGCGACGTTGTCCACAAAGACGGCATCGCCTTCGTAGCCGCGCAGGCGGCGGTCAAACAGAACCAGGGGAATGCCGGCCTGCAGGATCAGGGACAGGTCGGACTCCCGTTCCGAATCGGCCGCCATCACCACGCCGGCCATGCGTTGGGCCACCGCCGCCGCCACGTAGCGGCGCTCCTGGTCCAGCTTCTCGTCGGTGTTGAACAGCATTAGGGAGTAACCGTTGCGCACCGCCACGCCTTCGAGGGCGGCCAGCACGCCGGTGAAGAACGGGTTGTTGATGTCCGGCACGATGGCGGCCCACACGTCGGAGACCTGGCGGCGAAGGGCCCGGCCGGTGGAGTTGGGAAGATAACCTGTGGCTTCGACCGCCTGCCGGACGCGCTCCGCCAGCCGTGGATTGACCGTGGCCTTGCCGTTCAGCACCCGCGAGACGGTGGCGGTGGAGACGCCGGCGGCCAGCGCCACATCCATGATGGACACCCCGTTGGACCCTGTCGCCACGCTGGCCACCCTACTCCCTCTCGCGAAAGGTCACTTTCCCGTCACGAAAGGTCAATTTTGCCCCGATCCGACCCTGATGTGAACGCTCACATGGCACGGAATTGACCTTTCGCGCGGGGAAAGTGACCTTTCAGTAGAGGGAGAATCCGGGGACCAGCTACCAGGGGACTTTGCCGGTTTCGGGGATGGCCCGCATGGCCGCCATCTGGGCGTCAGTCAGTTCGAAGCCGAACACGTCCAGGTTCTCCGCCAGGCGCTGCGGCCGGGCCGTCTTGGGGAACACCACAATGCCCTCTTGGATCAGCCAGCGCTCAACCACCTGGGCGGGCGTCCGCCCAACTTCCGCCGCCACCTGCACCACGGTGGGCAACCCAAGGTCCGCCCCGCGGCCAAAGGGGCTCCAAGCCTCGGTCACAATGCCCAGCGCCCGGTTCACTGCCACCAGGTCGCGGCGCTGATAGGCCGGATGCAGCGAGATCTGGTTGACCGCCGGCACCACGCCCGTGGCGTCGACCAGCCCCTTCAGGTCCGCCTCCAGGAAGTTCGACACCCCGATCGACCGAACCCGCCCGGCCTCGCGCAACTCGATCAGGGCCTGCCAGGTGGCCAGGTTGACGGCCGGATCGGCGTCCGGCCAGTGGATCAGGTACAGGTCCACGTAGTCCAAACCCAACCGGGCGCAGGAGCGGTCAAAGGCGGCCAGGGCGGCATCGTGCCCCAGCTCAGTGGTCCACGCCTTGGTGGTAACAAAAACCTCTTCCCTGGGCACGCCACCGGCCTTCAGGGCCGCGCCCACCTGGGCCTCATTGCCGTAGTAGCTGGCCGTGTCGAACAGGCGAAAGCCCAGCTCAAGGGCGGTTTCAACCAGGGCTTGGGTCTTGTCGTGGCCCATGTCATAGGTACCCACCCCCAGGGCGGGGATGCGGTAACCGGAGTTGAGCGGGAGGGTGGGGACTTGGGGAGATGTGGCAGGCATGCCTTCAGCCTACCGACACCGCCGGGGCCGCGCCGTCACACGTTGAAGCCGATGGCGCGTAACTGTTCGCGCCCCTCTTCCGTGATGCGGTCCGGCCCCCACGGCGGCAACCAGACCCAGTTGATCTCTACGCCCGCCACCAAGCCCTCCAGCGCGGCCGCGGCCTGGGTTTCGATCATGTCCGTCAACGGGCACGCCGCCGAGGTCAACGTCATGTCCACCACCGCCGAACCATCCGCCTGCAGGTGCACCCCGTACAACAACCCCAGGTCAACCACGTTGATACCCAGTTCGGGGTCGATCACGTCCCGCAGCGCCTCCTCGACGTCCGCCACCGTGGGTGCCGCCGGGCCAAGGCTGTCCGATGCCGTCCCGGCCGGGCTGGTTGCAGCGGGCTCGGTGCCCGATGGCGTCCCGGCCCCCGTGGCCGATGCCGCCTCTGCCCCCGTGGCCGATGCCGTCCCTGCACCCGTTGTCCCGGTGCCGGCCTCCGACCGCTCCGCCGCCGCGGCCAGCGAGCTGCCGCCCTCGTCGTCCCGGCGCGGCCGCGGGGCCGGCGGCGGCGCGATATAGGGGCTGGTGTAGGGAGACTCGGCCATGGCAGTGATCCTCTTGGTCCTCTTAGATTCCTTCCGGCACGTGGGCCGGGCTGTTGTCACCGGCCGCGGCCTTGGCCACGGCATCCTTCAGGGCCATCCAGCCCAGTAGCGCGCACTTAACCCGCATCGGGTACTGGGACACGCCCTCGAAGGCGATGGCGTCCCCCAGGGCATCCGCCACCGCGTCATCGACGCCCTTGCCGCGGGAGTGCATCAACTCGCCGAAGGCCGCCTCCAAAGCCGCCACCTCGGCCAGCGGCAGGCCCGTCACCAGGTCGGTCATGACCGAGATCGAGGCCTGCGAGATGGAGCAGCCCTGCCCGTCCCAGTTGACCGCCCCCAGGCGAGTGGCGCCATCGGCCAACTCCACACGTAGGCGCACCTGGTCGCCACAGGTCGGGTTGACCTGGAACGATTCGCCGTCGAAACCCTCCACCAGACCCTTGCCGTGCGGCCGGCGAGAGTGGTCCAGGATCAACTGCTGGTAGAGCTGGGCCATGGAGCCGCCACCGCCCAAAGGCAGGTCATCGGCCCGGCCGCCATGGAACACGCCCGCGCTCACCGGCCCTCCCCAAAGTAGGCCCGCACCGTGCCCAGCGCCGCGCCGTAGGCCTCGACCTCGGCCAGGGTGTTGTAGACGCCGAAGGTAGCCCGGGTCGAGGTGTGGACACCTAGGGCGCGGTGCACCGGCTGGGCGCAATGGTGACCCACCCGCACCGCGAAACCCAACGAATCCAAGTACTGCCCGGCGTCGTGCGGGTGGACGCCATCGAAGGCCACCGCGACGCAACCCAGGCGGTCCGTCAGGTCGGTGGGGCCCAGCAGACGGACCCCCTCCAAACCGGCGATCGCGCGCAGTAACGCTTGCGTCAGGGCAGCCTCGTGGGCGGCCACCCGGTCCGGGCCGATCTCCGCCAGGTAGGCCAGCGCGGCGGCCCAACCGATCGCTTCGGTGACTGGCTGCGTGCCGGCCTCGAAACGGGTGGGCGGCGGCTGGAAGGTGGCCTCGGTCATGGTGACGATCTCCACCATCGAACCACCGAAGAAGCCGGGGGGCAGCGCCTCCAGCAGTTCCAGGCGCCCGTACAGCGCCCCCACGCCGTGGGGCCCCAGGGTCTTGTGGGCCGAGAAGGCCGCGAAGTCCACGCCCAGGGCGGACAGGTTGACCGGCAGGTGACCGGCCGTTTGGGCGGCATCGAGCACCGTCAACGCCCCCACCCGGCGGGCGGCCGCCACGATGGTGGCCACGTCGCTGACAGCGCCCGTCACATTCGAGGCGTGGGTGAAGGCCAGAATTCTGGTCCGTGGCGTTATCACCGTGTCCAGATCGTCCAGGCGCAGGCGCCCGTCCGGGCCCACCCGCAGCCAGGCCAGCTCGGCGCCCGTGCGGGCGGCCAACTCCTGCCACGGCACCAGGTTCGAGTGATGCTCCGCCTGGGTGACCACAATTCGGTCCCCCGGCAGCAGGGCGAAGCGGCGGGCCGCCTGGCCGCCGCCACCCTGCGACGCCCCACTGATCGAGGACGCCAGCAGGTTGATGGCAGCGGTGGTACCGCTGGTGAAGACGATCTCCTCCGGGGCCGTGCCGTAATATCCGGCAATGCCGGCCCGGGCCTGTTCGTAGTCCTCCGTGGCCTCCTCCGCCAAGGCGTGAGCGCCGCGGTGGACGGCGGCGTTGCGGCCGGTGGCGAACTCATGCATGGCGCGCAGCACCGGCGCCGGCCGCTGGGTGGTGGCACCCGAATCGAGGTAGATCAAGGGCGTGGCCCCGCGCACCTGGCGGGTCAGGATGGGGAAATCCTCCCGGATGGCGCGCAACTCCGCCTCCGGCAGCAGCGCGGGCGCCGCCGCCACGTCAGGCGCTGATGAAGCGGTCATAACCCTCTGCCTCCAGGCGTTCAGCCAGTTCCGGCCCGCCCTGCTCCGCCACCCGGCCGCCCACAAAGACGTGCACAAAGTCCGGGTGGATGTAGTTCAAAATCCGGGTGTAGTGGGTGATCAACATGACCCCCAGGCCGGTGGCCGCCTTGACCCGGTTGACGCCCTCCGAAACGATCCGCAAGGCGTCCACGTCCAGGCCGGAATCCGTCTCATCGAGAATGGCAATGGCCGGCCGTAGCAGTTCCAACTGCAAAATCTCGTGCCGCTTCTTCTCGCCACCCGAAAAGCCCTCATTGACGGACCGCTCCTGGAAATCGCGGTCAAACCGCAACAGGTCCATGGCGCTGCCCACCTCCTTGATCCAGGCCCGCAGCGGCGGCGCCTCGCCGGCAATGGCCGTCTTGGCGGTGCGCAAGAAGTTGGCCACCGTCACCCCCGGCACCTCCACCGGATACTGCATGGCCAGGAACAGGCCGGCCCGGGCGCGCTCATCCACCGTCATGGCCAACACGTCCGCGCCATCCAGCGTCACAGTGCCGCCCGTCACCACATACTTGGGGTGGCCGGCCAGCGAATAGGCCAAGGTCGACTTGCCGGAACCGTTGGGCCCCATGATGGCATGCGTCTCACCTGAGCGAATCACCAGGTCAACGCCCTTCAAGATGGCCTTCTCGCCTTCGGGCGTATCCACGGAGACGTGCAGGTCTTTGATCTCCAACGTGCTCAAGGTCTCATGCTCCCATCTCGGTTGTGGCGGCGCCGGTCCGGGCCGCCAGCTTCGCGTCCACCAACTCGATCAACTTGGCTTCCACTGCCGGCTGGCCGATCCGCCCAATCAGTTCGGCGAAGAAGGCGTGCACCACCAGCGACCGCGCCTCTGCCTCCGGAATGCCGCGGGACTGCAGGTAGAACAGTTGCTCGTCATCGAACCGGCCGGTCGCGCTGGCGTGACCGGCCCCCTGGATGTTGCCGGTCTCGATCTCCAGGTTCGGCACCGAATCGGCCTGCGCCCCCTTGGTCAACACCAAGTTGCGGTTCAGCTCATATGTGTCCGTGCCGTGCGCCCCGCCGCGGATCAGCACGTCGCCAATCCACACCGAGTGCGCCCCCTCCCCCAACAGCGCCCCCTTGTAGGTGGCGCGCGAAGTGCAATTGGGGGCAGCGTGATCCACGAACAACTGGGCCTCATGGTGCTGGCCCGTGTCCGTCAGATTCAGGCCCAACAACTCCAGGTTGGCGCCCGGCCCCTCCAACGCCACATGCGGCGTGATCCGCACCAACGCACCACCCGTGGAGATAGTGACATGCTTCAGGTGCGCGTCCTTGGCCAGGCGGGCCCGGTGCGAGGTGACGTGGACGGCATCGGGCGCCCACTGGTGCAACGTCACCACGGTGAGATCCGCCCCCTCACCCAAGACAATCTCCATAGTGCCGGCCCGGTAGGCCGGGCCCACGTGGTCAATCACCACCGTGCCGCGCGCCCCCGGTTTGGCTTCGATGACGATCAACCCGGCCGATGGCGCCGCCTCCTGCCCGGCCGGCCCACCCCGGGCGGTCAACCGAGTGACGCCGGCCTCGCCGGACGGAGCCTCGCCATCGAACGTCACCAAAAACGCCTGGCCGGCCGCCTGCCAGGCCGCCGCCGCCACCTTGTCCCCCGGCGCCGGCGTGGTGCCCACCGACGGGTGATCCTTGGGCACCACCGCGATGGTGGCGCCCCCTGCCTGATCAACCGTGACGGCGGCATCGGACACCAGCCCGGACGGATCAAACAGGCCGCTGAGCTGCGCCACCGGGGTGAAACGCCACTCCTCTTCCCTGCCCGTGGGGACCTCGAACGCCGCCGGGTCGAACGAAGCCAGCCGCAACGCGCGCGAAGCCGCCGGGCCGTCGCCATGCTGATGGAAGGTCGCCATTTCAGCCCACCGACCCTTCCATTTGCAGTTCGATCAACCGGTTCAATTCCAGGGCGTACTCCATGGGCAGTTCGCGGGCAATCGGCTCCACGAAGCCGCGCACAATCATGGCCATGGCCTCGGTTTCCTTCAGGCCGCGGGACATCAGGTAGAACAGTTGGTCCTCGCTGACCTTCGAGACGGTCGCCTCGTGGCCCATGTGGACGTCGTCTTCCCGCACGTCAACGTAGGGATAGGTGTCTGACCTGGAGATGTCATCCACCAGGAGGGCATCGCACAGCACGTTGGAGCGGGACCGTTCCGCGCCCTTGGCAATCTTGACCAGGCCGCGGTAGGAGGTACGCCCGCCGCCGCGCGAAATCGACTTCGAGACGATCGAACTGGACGTGTCCGGGGCCGCGTGCACCATCTTGGCGCCCGTGTCCTGGTGCTGGCCCTCGCCGGCGAAGGCGATCGACAGGGTCTCGCCGCGGGCGTGCGGGCCCACAAGAATGCAGGCCGGGTATTTCATCGACACTTTCGAGCCGATATTGCCGTCCACCCATTCCATCACCCCGGCCTCGTGGACCACGGCCCGCTTCGTCACCAGGTTGTAGACGTTGGTGGACCAGTTCTGGATGGTGGTGTAGCGGACGCGGGCGTGCTTGCCCACGATGATCTCCACCACCGCTGAGTGGAGCGAGTCGGTCTGGTAGATGGGGGCCGTGCAGCCCTCCACGTAGTGCACGTAAGAACCCTCATCCGCGATGATCAACGTGCGTTCAAACTGGCCCATGTTCTCGGTGTTGATGCGGAAATAGGCCTGCAGCGGGATCTGCACGTGGACACCCGGCGGCACGTAGACAAACGAGCCACCGGACCAGACCGCCGTGTTGAGGGCCGCAAACTTGTTGTCCTCCGGCGGTGCGATGGTGCCGAAATACCTTCTGAACAGGTCAGGGTGTTCCTTCAAGGCCGTGTCCGTGTCCAGGAACACCACACCCTGCGCCTCCAAGTCATCCCTAATCTGGTGGTACACCACCTCTGACTCATATTGCGCCGCCACGCCCGCCACCAGGCGTTGCTTCTCCGCCTCCGGTATGCCCAGGCGGTCATAGGTCCGCTTGATGTCCTCCGGCAGGGCGTCCCAACTGGTGGCCGGGCGGTCCACCGGGCGCACGTAGTACTTGATCGAATCGAAGTCGATATCACTCAGGTCCGCGCCCCAATGCGGCATGGGCTTGCCGTCGAAAATCTCCAGGGCCTTGAGGCGGGTCTCCAGCATCCAAGCCGGTTCGCCCTTGATGGCGCTGATCTCTTCCACCACCTGGCGGGTCAGGCCGCGTTTAGCCTGTTGGCCGGCCTCGTCCGAGTCATGCCAGCCGTAGGCATAATGACCAATCGAGTCGATGGCCTCCTGTTGGCTCAGCTTCGGTTCTTCGGCCTTGGCCGCTGTGGCGGCCGGCCCGGCTTCCGGGGCCGGGGCTGCCGGTGCTGTCACTTTCCGGGCGGCGCCCGCCTCAGGCGTGGCGCCCCCAGCCTGCGGCTCGGTGTCCGATGGCGTGGACGGCTCGCTCATGCCTCTCCTTCCTTCACCGGTAGGGTCTTTGATTTGGGGGCCAGGCCAATGGGCACTGTGGTAGTGCAGACGTGCTCGCCGCCGGCCAAGGTGGCTAGGCGCTGCACGTGCACCCCTAACAAGCGCGCGATGGCCTGGGTTTCCGCTTCGCACAGTTCCGGATAGACCGCCGCCACCTGCTGCACCGGGCAGTGGCCCTGGCACAACTGCAATGTGAAGCCCCCAGGTCCGGGCCGCAGGGAGGCCGCGTAGCCATCCTGGTTGAGGGCGGCCGCCAGCGTGGCGGCGCGGGCCCGCAAGTCCGGCCCGGCGGCATCGACCACCGGCTGGTAACGCTGTTCCAACGCCTTGCCACGCTGGGATGCGAAGCCTTCCAGGGCGTCCTGGCCGGCCACCGCCTTGAGGTAGTCCAGTGCCTGGACGGCCATGGCGTGGGCCTCGGAGTTGAGTTCGTGGTGGGCGCTGGCGGTGGCCACGAAGTAGCGGGCGGGCCGGCCACGGCCGCGGCCCTTGGTGGGAATGGCGTGGGGTTCGATCAGGCCTTGGGCTTGGAGTTCGCCCAGGTGGCGACGGATACCGGCGGGGGCCAGTTGCAGTTCGCGGGCAATGGCGACCGAGCTGATGGGGCCATCGTGGACCACCAAGTGGAGAATGTGGGCCCTTGTGGTGGGATCCGGAATGGTCGCGTTTGGCCTGGCCACGCCGGCGCCCCCCTTCCCTCTGGGCGCTCAGTTCGCCCAAATCCGCAACAGTCTTGTTGAGAAAAACCTACCCGATACTAGTCGCCCCGGTCCCCCCGCGCCACCCCGCCACCAGATCCCACGCCGGGTAGAGACTTGTTGCGCGTTGGCGAGCCCATCGGCCCTGAGTGTAGAGACTTGTTGCAGTCCAGGGGCGCTGTCGGACTCTTGGGTAGAGACTTGTTGCAGATTCTCGGGCCTGGAAGTGCAACACCTCTCTACCCCATGGCCGAAACCGGCCGATCCGATGCAACAACCCTCTACCCCATGACCGAAACCGGCCGATCCGATGCAACAACCCTCTACCTGGACATTGCCCCGGACTCTGGCGCCGCACCCAACCACCTGCCACGCCGTCGGAACTGCACGGATTTACGGACCAGCGCAAATCCGAGCAATTCTGCACTGGGGCGGAACTGGACGCCATCGGGCACAGGCCCGTGACCTGGACAAACGCGCAGGCCCGGAGGCTTGGCGGGGCTCAGGGCGTGTCGGAACTGCACGGATTTACGGACCAGCGCAAATCCGAGCAATTTTGCACCAGGGCGGACCCATCGAATCCGCCGATTCCGGTGTTACAGGTCATCGAATCCGCCAATTCTGGTGTTTCAGGTCATCGAGTCCGCTTGATTCGGTGGGGTTTGACGTCGAATCCATCAAATCCGGTGTCACCGGACCCGACCCAGATACTGAAACCGCAGGTCACAGGGTTGAGGCCGGATCGGGCGACACCGGAAAGAGCGGACTCGACGCGGAACCACACCGGATCTGGCGGACTCGATCGGTCGAAACACCGGAACGGGCGGACTCGATCAACCAAGACACCGAATCGGGCGGACTCGACGCGAAACCCCACTGGATCAGGCAGTGGTCGATGGGGTGCAGGCTGCAGCCCTACTCATGAGAGCCTCTGTACGTGATGCCCCTTCTGAGCCGGGCGCCACCGGGCACGTCTCTGCGCGAAAGGTCAATTCTGCAGACTTCAGCCATTTCGCTCTGGGTATAACCGCAGGTCAAGGCGTTCCTGTTTGATAGCGACTGTGACGGAATTGACCTTTCGCACAGGAAAAGTGACCTCTCGCGAGGAAGAGGGGGCAGGGCGGGGCAGGGCGGGGGCGGGGGCAGGGCAGGGCGGGGCAGGGCGGGGGCGGGAAAGGGCCCCAGCAAGCCCAGGTGGGCTAGAAGCGGTTGGCGGCGCTGTAGGCGCGCGCCACCACCAGGACCAGGAACGACAACCCAAGGCAGCACACCAGCAGCCCAGCCAACTGCAGCGCGCCGGAACCAATCGCCCCGGCCACCACCATGATCAAGGCGGTGCCGGCCGTCTGAATCGAGCCCAGCAGGGCGGCCGCCGCCCCGGCGGCATCGCCGTGGCGGCTGATCGCCAGCGCCGTCGCGTTGGCCGGCGCCAGGCCGTTCAGGAACAGGACCGTGAACATGGTGACCAGCAGCCCAGTCAACCCACCCGAATGGGTCAAAGCCAACACCAGCATCGTCAGGGCCACAATCAACTGGATCGGCACGGCGGCACGCAGCAGCGCCACCGGCCTTATTCGCCGCACCAAGGCGGCGTTCAGTTGCGCACCTAACACCATGAAAGTCCCGCCGCAGGCAAACACCAGGGCATAGTGCCAAGCTTTGAGGCCGTACACCTCGCGCACCAGGAACGGCGAGCAGATGACCCAACTCATCATGGTGCCTTGGCCCAGCGAGGGAATGGCGGTCAACGGCAGGAAGCGCTTGTCGGTGCGCAGGATGCGGCCGAAGTTGGCGAACACCTCCCGCATCGAAGAGCCACCTGCGCGCGCCTCTTCGCCGCGCGTGTCCGGCAGCCGGAACAGGACAAGCAGCCACAAGGCCGCCCCCATCGCGGCCAGCACCCAGAAAACGAATCGCCAGCCTCCCCCCACATGCGCCAACCAGGTGCCGGCCGAGGGCGCGAACAGCGGCGCCACGCCTATCACCAGCATCAGCTGGGACAGCAGCCGCGCCGCCTGCGACCCCTGGTAGAGGTCCCGGATCACCGCCGTGGCCACCGTGCCGGCCGAGGCATTCGCCACCCCCATCAGCACCCTCAACACGATCAACGGGGCGATCGACTGGCTCAGCGCAATGCCCACCGACGCCGCCACGTGGACCAGCAGGCCGATCAGCACCGGCACCCGCCGCCCGTACAGGTCGCTCAGCGGGCCGATCAGCAGTTGCCCGATGCCGCCCCCCACCAGGGTGGCCGTAATAGTCAACTGGGCCGCGGCATCGGAAGTGTGCAGGTCAGCCGCGACTTCGGGCAACGACGGCAGGTAGATGTCGATCGAAATGGCGCCGATGGCGCACATGCAGCCCAACAAGACAATCAGCCCGGCGCGCGAACGGGGTAGCGAGACGTCGCGATCCGCCCATTGCCGCCACAAGTTCACGGGGCTCAATCATGGCATGTAATCGTTACCAGGGTGCGACGACCGGCCCACCACAGCAGGCACCTGCCCGATGGCGTCCTCTCACACCGGTCGCCCCGGGCGCCACCGTCTCGCTCGCCAGGGAGCCGGTGCCCGATGCCGCCAGGTCACCAGCGGCGAGCGTTCACCTCTGGGTCTCACCGCCGGCCCGAAGGCGCCGGCAACACGGGCCGGGCCGGCCGCTACTCGGCTTCGGGCACCGCCGCCTCATCGGCCAGGGCCGCGGCCACCGACCCGGCCACGGTGCCGGCCACCACGCCCGGTGCCAGGTCGGGCGCCGGCGCGCCGGCGGCATCGGCGTTCAACTGGTTGGGGTACTGCTGGTCCTCGTCATACCAAACGTCCAGTTGGACACCGGCGGCGGCCAGCAGGTCGCGCGACTGCTGGGCGGCGTGGTAGCGGCGCAGCGCCACCACCCGCTCCACCCCCACCGAGATCAACAGCATGGCGCAGGTGGCGCACGGCTCCATTGTGCAGTAGACCGTGGTGCCGGCCAGCGGCAGCCCATACTTGGCGGCCTGGGCTAGGGCGTTCTGTTCAGCGTGGATGGTGCGCACACAATGGGTGCGGATGCCGCCATCGTCTTCCACCACGTTGCGCCACAGATGGCCCACGTCGTCGCAGTGCGGCAGGCCGGGCGGCGAACCGACATAGCCCGAACAGACGATGCGGTGATCGCGCACAATGACGCAGCCGGACCGGCCGCGGTCACAGGTGGCCCGGCCCGCCACCAGGGGTACCAACTGGACGAAATACTCGTCCCAGCTGGGCCGGCCGGTGGCACCGGAGGGGCTGGCGGATGAGGGCTGGGGTTGCGGCAGCGCTTCGGTCACCCACCGATTATGGCAAATCGTTCCCTTCCGGCGCGTCAACTGGCGGGGTGTGCCCGATGGCGCCCGGCACCGTCGCTTGGCCGAGCGCGCCCGCCTGGGCCTGGGCCACCAGGTCCTGGTCGGTGGTGACCGCCCCGCTGCCCTTCCTCATCAGCATCAGGAAGCCATACAGCAGAGCCACCATCGGCAGGAACGAAATGATCCAGCCCAGGAACGAGGCCATATCAGCCAGCCCAACCGTCAGCCCGGCCAACACGAAGCCAACGAAAGAGGCCGCGGCCACCGGCAGGGCGTACGGCAACTGGGTGCGGACGTGGTTGATGTGGTTGCACTGGGCCCCGGCCGAAGCCATGATCGTGGTGTCCGAGATGGGCGAAACGTGGTCGCCGAACACGGCGCCGGCCAGGCAGGCCGACATGCCGATGATCATCAAACTGGAGTCCTGGCTGAACACCGCAATCACGATTGGAATCAGGATGCCGAAGGTGCCCCAACTGGTGCCGGTGGCGAAGGCCAGGCCGCAGGCCACCAGGAAGACAACGGCCGGCAGGAAGGCCGACAGGGCATCGGCCCCGCCGAGGGCATCGGCCACGAACTGATCCGCCCCCAGGTCACTGGTCATGGTGTTCAAGGTCCAGGCCAGCGTCAGGATGATGATGGCCGGGCCCATGATCTTCAGGCCGTCCGGCAGGCAACTCATCAACTTCTGGAAGCTGAGGAGGCGCCGGGACAGGTAGTAGGCCACGGTGAAGATGACGGCGGCCACCGAACCCAGCATCAGGCCGAACGAGGCGTCGGCATCAGCGAAGGCCGTCATCAAGCCGGCGCCCTCGAAGATGCCGCCGGTGTAGAGCATGCCGAACAGGCTGGCCGCAATCAGGAACAGCACCGGGACAATCATGTCCGAGACCCGGCCCTTGCCCTCGTTGTCATCCAACTCGGCACCCGCCACCGGGCGCTCACCCTCGGTGAACAGGTCGCCCTGCCGGGCGTGGGCCTCGTGGCGGCGCATGGGACCGTAGTCAACGCCCAGCACGACCAGGGCGACAACGAAGAACAGAGTCAGCAGGGCGTAGAAGTTGAACGGAATCGACTTGATGAAGTACTCGAAACCGTCGCCGTCCTCAACGAAGCCGCTGACGGCCGCCGCCCAGGTCGAAATGGGGGCGATGATGCAGATCGGCGCCGCCGTGGCGTCCACCAGGTAGGCCAACTTGGCCCGCGAGATCTTGTTGGTGTCCGTCACCGGACGCATGACCGAACCGACCGTGAGGCAGTTGAAGTAGTCATCCACGAAAATGAAGATGCCCAAGAGGATGGTGACGAGCTGGGCGCCGACGCGCGATTGGATGTGGGTCTGGGCCCAGCGGCCAAAGGCGGCCGCTCCGCCGGAGCGCGACATCATGACGATAATGGCCCCCAACGCGACATCGAACACCAAGATGCCCACATTCCAGCCATCGGTCAGCACGGCCAGGAGACCGTCTTGGGTGACGTGCAGCACCGTGTTCTCGAAGTTGAAGTTGGCCCAGAACATGGCGCCAACCACCACCCCGACAAACAGCGAGGAGTAGACCTCCTTGGTGATCAGGGCCAGGCCGATGGCGATGACCGGCGGGATCAAGGCCCAGAAGGTGCCGAACATGTTGGAGACGTACTCCGCCTCCTCTGCTCCGTCCTCAGCCCAGGCGGCGCTGGGTATAAGGCTGGCAGCTAAGAACAGGGCCGCGAACAGCCAACGCTTCATGCGGGGGGTGATCCGCCGGGTCATGGTGCCTCCATGGCTAGGTGGGTGCGCGCTCGCCATCGAGCACGCCGCGGTTTGCAAGGCCAATCGTAAGCGCAACCTGTGACAACCAGGTTGCCGGCGGCAGCGCAGGCGGTTACGGGGGTTACAGGGGTAACAGGGGACGGGGGACGGTTCCGTGTTGCGGGTTACAGGGGACGGTTCCGTGTTGCGGGTTACAGGGGACGGTTCAGTGTAACACGGGTGACAGCGTCACCCGGGTTACATGGAACCGTCCCCTGTAACCCCCGTGACCCTTAGGACGGGTGGATGGCCAGCGCTTGGCGGCCCAAGGCGTCGTAGGCGGCCCGG
>JAISSX010000054.1 GCA_031272885.1 Bifidobacteriaceae bacterium
GTGGGCCGGAACAACGCGACTGGTGAGGTGTTCTACTACCGGGGTAATGGTGGTGGTTCGTTCCAGGCGGCTGTCAAGATCGCCTCTGGCTGGTAGGCCTGGCCCGAAGGTTCCGGGGGACGGTTCCGGGGTCACCTGAGGTTGCGGGGGTTACGGGGGACGGTTCCGTGTAACACGGGTGACGCGGTCACCCGTGTTACACGGAACCGTCCCCAGTAACCCCCGGGACCCCCGCAACCGGAACCGTCCCCAGTAACCCCTGCAACTCCCGCAACCGGAACCGTCCCCAGTAACCCCCGGGAACCCCGGAACCGGTCAGCCTAGGGTGACCTCGACGTCGTAGACCCGGCCCGGTTCGGGCACCGGCAACACGGCCACGGCACGTTCCAGGGCGGCATCGGGCACCGGGTCAACCGCCACGCCATCGACCACCACTGCAGCCACGCCGCAGCAGACGTTACCCGGGTTGGACACCGTGATGTGGAACGTCCCCCCACGCCAGCGGCGCTGCACCGTGAAACCATCCCAGGCCGCCGGCACACACGGGTCGATCACCAGCGCGTCGTAACCCGGCCGCACGCCCAGGATGTACTGGGTGGCCGCCGTGTACATCCAGCCGGCGGTGCCGGTCAACCAGGGGTTTTCGGCCCGGCCGTACAGGGCGTGGTCCCGGCCGTAGATGAACTGGCAGTAGACGTATGGTTCGGCCACCCGGACCTCGGCTTGGTCGTTGAACCGGGCCGGCGCCATGGTCTCCCAGTACTCCCAAGCCTGGTCGCCGTGGCCAAGGCGGGCCTCCGCGATGATGGGCCAAGCGTTGGGATGGCAGAAGATGGCGCCGTTCTCCTTGACACCCGGATAGACGCGGGTGACATAGCCCACCGAATCATCCACCGTGGTGTATGACGGCCACAGCAGGTGGGTGCCATAGGGCGAGGCCAGGTGCTGTTTGACCGCCGCCATGGCAGCCTCGGCCCGCTCGCGCGGCGCCGCGCCGCTGATCACCGCCCACGGCATGTGCTCCAGGAAGATCTGGCCCTGCGCGTCCAGGTGTGAACCGATGCGAGCGCCCTGCGCCGTGAACCCCCGCAGGTACCAGTCGCCATCCCACAGGGCGGCGTTGGCGGCGTCGGTGAACTGGGCTGCCCACTGCGTGAACCGCTCAGCATCGGCCGAACGGCCCAGGTGCCCGGCCACTTCCGCCAGGGCCCGCAGCGCCCAGATGTGCAGGAACGTCACCAGGGCGCTTTGCCCGCCGCCCAGGTTGAGGCAGTCATTCCAGTCCGCCCGCAGGCCCTTCGCGATGGCGTTGGGCCCCACCTGGCGGGCCGTGAATTCGACCGCCCGCACCAGGTGTTCGTAGATGGTGCCCTCGCCCCCGTCGGCAAACCGCACCACCTGGTCCAAGAACGCGGCATCGCCGGTTTCCTTGACGTACTGCAACACCGACGGCACCAACCACAAGTGGTCGTCCGAACAGGCATCCTCCAACCCGTGCAACTGCTCCTGGTCCGTGCTGGGCAACACGGTGGGCAGCTTGACACCGGGAGGAATGTCCGCCCGTTGGTTCTCGGCAAACAGGTCAGGGTCAAACAGGTGCAGGCCGTAGCCCTCGGACATTTGGCCGCGCAACAACTGCCAAATCCGCCCGCGCACCGCCTCCGGGTTGGTGTGCGGCACCGACATCAAGTCCTGGGCCGTGTCCCGGTAGCCCAACCCGGTGCGCCCGCCCACCTCAACGAATGAAGCGAACCGGCTCCACACCACACAGGTTTCGGCTTGGAACAGGTTCCAGGTGCCCACCATCGTGTTGAAAGTGTCCGATGGCGTGGCGACAGCCAGGGTTTCCCGCTTGGCCTGCCAGTAGTCCCGCAGCGCCTGGAAGGCGGCATCCACTGCCCCTTCGGCCGCATACTTGTCCCGCATGGTGGCGCCCACGTCGCGGCTGCCGTAGCCCAGCAGGTAGGCCAGGCGAACAGTCTGCCCCGGCGCCAGGTCGATGTCGTGTTGCAGCGCCCCGCAGTGGTTCTGGGTGGTGCCCTCCGAACCGGTGCAGGTCCCGGCCACCACGGCCGCCGGGCTGGTTTCATCCGCCCACGGGCCGATAAACGCCTCACGCCGGCAGTCGAACCCGGCCGGCTGGGTGGTGGCGGTGAAGTAGTGGTAGGTCCAAGGCTCGTAGTAGAAGTCCTCTTGGATGATGCCGTCCGCATAGTCAGCCCCAGAGGCATAAAGCGACATCTGGAAGTTCTCGTTGTCGATGGCCACGTTGTGGAAACTGAACTCGACATAGCCGAACAGGGAGAGGCGCCGCGGCAGGTCGCCCGTGTTGGTGACCGTGACATCCCACAGTTCCAAGTCGTCCTGCAGCGGCACAAACACCCGCTGGGTGGCTTCGATGCCACGGTAGGCGGATTCGAACACCGAGTAGCCCAAGCCGTGGCGGGTGCGGTACCGGGCGGTCGCCACGCCATCGGCCACCGGGGCGCCATCGGCTGCCGCAGCCCCAGAAGCCAGCGGCTTGCCCACCGGCTGCCACGACACCGACCAGAAGTCGCCATCGGCCGCGTCCCGCAGGTAGACGTAGTGGCCGGGCCGGTCCTTGGGCAGGCCGTTGGGGCGGAAGCGCGTCACCCGGCCCCGCTCCGAGGAGCGGTAGAAGCTGTAGCCGCCGGCGGTCTGGTTGATCACCGTGCACCAGTCCTTGGTGCCCAGGTAGTTGATCCACGAGGCCGGCAGATCGACCTGGTCGATCACATATTCGTGGGCCTCGGTATCAAAATGGCCGTATCGCATCGCTTCTATTCTCCCCAACCGGCGCGTCAGCGCCCCGCCGCCAAGTCTGACAGGTTGGCCACCAACTGCGCCGCAAGCTCCGGCGTGGAGGCCTCGGCGAAGATCCGCAACACCGGTTCGGTGCCGCTGAACCGCAGCAACGCCCAGTTGTCGTTGGGCAGTACAAACTTGAAGCCGTCGAACGTGTCGATACGTTCCACCGGCAGTCCGGCCAGAGCCTTGGGCGGGTTGGTGGTGATGGCGCGCGGCACGGCCAGGCGCATGTCGGGCGTGGCCGGCAGGCCCGTCTCCTGTGAGTACAGCCGCCCGGTCAGCCCGTAGACCTGCTCAAGTAGCTGCGACAGGGTTTGGCCGGTACGGGCCAGCATCTCTACCACCAGGGCGCAGGCGAAAATGCCATCCTTGCCCAGGATGTGCCCCCGGATGGTCAACCCGCCGGAGCTTTCCCCACCCAGCAGCGCGGCATCGTCCAACATGCCTTTGGTGATGTGTTTGAAGCCCACCGGCACCTCGCGGCTGGTCTCGCCGAAGCGGGCCGCCAACCGGTCCAGCAGGTGGGTGGTGGCCAGGTTGCGCACCACGCCGCCGCGCTCGCCACGCACCTCGTGGAGGTACCAGTAGACCAGCAGCAGCAGGTCGTTGGTGGTGATGTAGCGGCCGGTCTCATCGACGATGGCGATACGGTCCGCGTCGCCGTCCGTGGCCAGGCCCAGGTCATACCGGCCCGAGGTCTTGACCATCGAGATCAAGGTTTCCAGGGCTTCTTCATCCGGCGCCGGGGAGCGCCCGCCGAACAGCGGGTTGTGCCGTTCGTGGATGAACTCCACCCGGCAGCGGGCGTCCGAGAGGATGGTGCCCAGCGTGAGCTGTGACGTGCCATACATCGGGTCCACGATGACGCGCAGCGGCGCCTGCCGTATCACCGCCACGTCCACAATCTGCTCGATGGCGTCGATGTAGTCGCTGGTCAGGTCGCGTTCGCGCACCAAGCCTGCCCGCTTCGCCAGGTTCAGGTCGATGGCGACGATGTCGCCCGGTTGCAGTGCGTTGGCTTCCGCCTGGTAGCGGTCGGTTTCGTCTTGCAGCGGTAGCGAGCCGTCCGCCCGGAAAACCTTCAGGCCGTTCCACTGGGGCGGGTTGTGGCTGGCGGTGAAGACCAGGCCGTAGGCGGCCTGCAGGTGGGGGGCGGCGAACGTGACCAGGGGGGTGGGGACGTCATCGGGCAACAGGGTGACCGGGATGCCGTTGCCGGCGAAGACCTCCGCGGCGGCCTCGGCTGATTCGCGGGACAGGAAGCGCCGGTCACCACCGATCACCACACCCTTGGCCTCCTGGCCCTGGCGGGTGGTTTCGTTGGCGATGGCCTGGGTCAGGCGGCGCACGTTGTGGATGGTGAAACCTTCACCGATCTTGGCCCGCCAACCGCCGGTACCGAAGGCGATCTCGCCGGATTCGACGGCGTGCTGGGGGGCGAACAGGCGCTTGATGACAATGTCCGCCGCCTGGGCCAGTTCCTCTGTTGTGTTGATGCCTTGGACTTCGTCCTGGTCCACGATGGCGTAGCTGGAGGTGGGGACGTTTTCGCTGATCAGCCGGGCCGCCAGTTCGGTCAGGCGGTGTTCACCGCGCGCCGCCATGGCGTCCAGTTGGGGCATCAGCAAGGCGGCGTCCGCCACGTAGGCGCCCACGTTGACCTCGGTCAGGGTTTGGTCATGGGTTCGAGTTACGGGGTCGCCTGGAGGTTCGTCGATGCCGAGCAGCCGGCCATGGGCGTCCCGCCGGATGCGGCCGTAGTGACCTGGGTCGGTCAACTTGGCGGTCAGCAGCGAGAACTGGGCGCCCTTCAGGCGATGGCGGTTCAGCAGGCCGCGCAGGGAGGCGGGCCGCAGCATTGGGGTGTCGCCGTAGGCGATCAGCACGTCGCCTTCAAGGTGTTCCAGTTGGAAGCGGGCGCAGCGCACCGCATCGCCGGTGCCGGCCTGGACCGTTTGGGGCACGAAGCGCCAACCCTGGCCCAGGTGCTGCTGCAGCGCGGTTTCGCCTTCCGCCACCACGATGGTGACCTGGTCCTGCGGCACCAAGGTGGTGACGTTGGCTAGTACCAGGTCGATCACCGTGGCTCCGGCCAAGGGGCGAAGCAGCAGGTCACGGGTGGCTTGGTCCTTGCCGGCGGCCAAGACTACGGCGTGGCAGGGCCGGACTGGTTGGTGTGGGGTCTGTGATACCGGGGTGACCACGGTGTCTCGATTCTCTGGTGCCTGGTGGTGGCTGCTGGGGGCGTCCAGCCGAGTAGTTAGTTAGGAGTCTATACAAACTCTTGGCCAGTCACCAACGCCGCAACCCAAGTCATCCCGGACGCCAAGATCCCGGCTCTTCGGCCGGGATGACCTTGAAGGAAGCGGCCGGGATCTCGCCACCCAGGATGGGGACTTCTCCCCATTGCGGCCGGCGGTTCGGTGGAGGAGACTCGGATCACGCTTTCCCTACCCTCCCAGGAGGCCAAAGATGTCCGTCTACGCCACCCCTCCCGCGCCCTACGGCGCACTGCCTCCCTACACCGGCCAGGCCGTGGCGGCTGCTCCCACTGCCCCCGCCAAGCGGCCGCCCTTCGCCTGGCGCCTGCTGGTTGGCGCCTTCTGCCTGTGGGGCGCCGTGCTGGCCGAATACCAGAGCGGCAAGTTCTATACGCAGATGATGGTTCAGTTCCCCGACTTCTTCCAAGAGCACCAGCGGATGGTGCTGAACATTGAAGCAGTCCTCTTTATCTTCGGCCTGGTAGTCATCTTCTGGCTGGCCTGGATCTTGTCCCCCAAACCAAGGGGACGCGGCGGCATGTTGTTCTTGTGGACTGCGCTCCTGTTGGTGGTGGGCCTGTTGTCCCACCTCTACATCGGCGACGCCGCTGAACTTCGGGCCGCGACTTGGCTCCAGTTCTCCAGTTTTGCCGACTGGCCCGGCAAGTACTGGCTTTCGTTCCTCATGATGGAACTGTTCGTGGCGGCCTGCCTGGGGTGCTGGATTGCCCTGCGCCGGCGCCGCGCCAGCGCCTACGGCGCCCTGTTCGTGCCCCTCCTGATGGCCCCGGCCGCCTGGGTGACGATCCACGCCACCGACAATCCTGGCATCTTCAACGAGACCGACCTGTGGCTGGGTGGCGTCGCCGCCGGCGCCTGGTTGGCCGCCGCCATGGGCAGCGACAAGCGCCTGGCCGCCACGGCCTTCGCGGACGGCGCCCCCACCCATAAGGCCGAGATTCCCGCTAGCGCCTTCCTGCCGGAGCGGACCGGCGCCTACGCGCCACCCACCCGCGAGTCCGCCCCCACACCGGCGGCCGGCGTACCCCAGGCCGCGACACCCGAGCCCGAGACCTTCGAAACCAGGCCGGCGTCATCGGGCCAGGGTGGCGCGCACGCCGCCCAGCCCGTCACTTCGCCATCGGAGGCCCAGGTCTTCCGGGTGGGTGACGTGACCGCACCGGCGCCCACGCCCCCGGCCGGCACCCCCCAGGTGCCAGGTACCCCCGTGCCTCCGCCTCCCCCGCCCGGTTACACGCCATCGGGCCCCACCTCCCCTGGCGGACCAACCTCCCCCGGCCCCGCCCCCTTTAAGTACTAACCCCCCCCTCTCTCCTCGCGAGAGTACGGTTATGTAGGTCGGGCCAATTCTGGCCAACCCTCTGACCTGCACAAATGCAAATGATCTCTCGACCTCGAACTACATAACCGTACTCTCGCGAGGAATGGGGGGAGAGAATGGGTGGGTGAGTCTGTCAGCCGGCGCCGTTGCTGCAGGGGCTGTTCCTGCGGGGGTGGTGATCGCCTATCCGCCCGAGCTGCCCGTCAGCGCCCGGCGCGAACAGATCGCCCAGGCCATCGCCCAGCACCAGGTGGTGATCGTCTCGGGCGAGACCGGCAGCGGCAAAACCACCCAGATCCCCAAGATCCTGCTTGAGCTGGGCTACGGCAAGGGTCGCGGCCGCGGCCAGGGCGGCATTATTGGCCACACCCAGCCGCGCCGCATCGCCGCCCGGTCGGTGGCGGAACGCTTGTCACAGGAACTGGGCACGCCCGTGGGCGGGTTGGTGGGCTACCAGGTCCGTTTCACCGACCATTCCGGGCCGGACACCTTGGTCAAGGTGATGACCGATGGCGTGCTGCTGAACCAACTGCAGCGCGACCCGGAACTGCGCCAGTACACGGCCCTGATTATCGACGAAGCCCACGAACGCTCCCTCAACATCGACTTTCTGCTGGGCTACCTGTCCAACCTGCTGCCGCGCCGGCCGGACCTGAAGGTGGTCATCACCTCGGCCACCATCGACTCGGAACTGTTCGCCGCCCACTTCGGCCCCTCCCCGGAGCAGCCGGCGCCCGTCATCGAGGTGACCGGCCGCACCTACCCGGTGGAGATCCGCTACCGGCCCATGGACGATGACGCGGAGGCCCAAGACCAGCCGGGCGCCATCGTGCAGGCCGCCCGGGAACTGTTGCGCGAAGGCCCGGGCGACATCCTGGTGTTCTGTTCCGGCGAACGGGAGATCCGGGACGCCACCGACGCCCTAGTGGGTGACCTGGGGGCGGTGCCGGTAGGTGGCAAGGCGGACCAGCCCAGCAGGGCCAACCTGGAGATCCTGCCACTCTATTCGCGCCTCAGCGCGGCCGAACAGCACCGCGTGTTCGAACCGCACAGCCGGCGCCGCATCGTGTTGGCCACCAACGTGGCCGAGACTTCGCTGACGGTGCCTGGCATCCACTACGTGATCGACCCGGGGACGGCCCGCATCTCGCGCTATTCGAAAGCCACCAAGGTGCAGCGCCTGCCCATCGAGCCGGTGTCCCAGGCCAGCGCCAACCAGCGGGCCGGGCGCTGCGGCCGGGTGGCGGCCGGGGTCTGCATCCGCCTGTATTCGCGGGAGGATTTCGACGCCCGGCCGGAGTTCACCGAACCAGAAATCCTGCGCACCTCGCTGGCTTCCGTCATCCTGCAGATGGTCGCCGTAGGGGTGGCCAAGTCGCCCGATGACGTGGCTCGCTTTCCGTTTGTCCAGCCGCCTGACGCCCGCAACGTGCTCGATGGCGTGCGGCTCCTTGAGGAACTGGGCGCCCTTGAGACCGAAGGCCGCGGCCGGGCCCGCCTGACCGAGGTGGGCCGGCAGTTGGCCCGCCTGCCGATCGACCCCCGCCTAGCCCGCATGATCGTGGAAAGCCAGCGGCTTGGCGTGACCAGAGAAGTGGTCATCATTGCGGCGGCCCTGTCGATCCAAGACCCGCGCGAGCGCCCAGCCGAACTGCGCGCCCAGGCCGACCAGGCCCACGCCCGCTTCAACGACCCGGCCTCGGAGTTCCTCAGCTTCCTCAACCTGTGGGAATACCTCAAGGCGATGCGGGCCGATTCGTCGTCCTCCAAGTTCCGCCGCCTGGTGCGGTCCGAATACCTCAACTACCTGCGGTTGCGCGAGTGGCAAGACCTGGTCAAGGAACTGCGGCGGGCCGTCAAGACCCCTAGCTCGCCGGCCAGCCAGGGCAAACCGGCCCACCCGGCCTCGCGGGACCGGTCGCAGCGCCGCCCCAGCCACGCGACATCGGCCGCTGCTGCCGTGCCAACCCCCGCGCCCGCCGCTCCGGCCGAAGAGGCAGCCAACCCGGCCCACCGCTGGAAGCTGACCTGGGACAGCGAACCGATCCACCAGGCGCTGCTGACCGGCCTACTGTCGCAGATCGGCCAGCAGCAGGTGACCGCCGTCAAGGCCGGGGCCCGTCAGGCCGCTGAACGCGCCGGCCGGCCCGCCGCCCGGCCCAACCGGAACGACTACCTGGGAGCCCGCGGCATCCGCTTTGCCATCTTCCCTGGCTCGCCGCTGCACTCGAAGCCGCCGGCCTGGATCATGGCGGCCGAACTGGTGGAGACCTCGCGCCTGTGGGCCCGGACCGTGGCCAAGATCGACCCGGCCTGGGTGGAGGCCGCCGCCCCCGAACAACTGATCCGCCGCAGCTACGCCGAACCACGCTGGTCCGCCAGGCGCGGCGCGGCGGTGATCAACGAGAAGGTGCTGGTGTACGGCCTGCCGGTGGTGGGGGCGCGGCCGGTGCCGTTGGCCCGGGTGGACGCCCAGATGGCTCGGGACCTGTTCATCCGCCACGCCCTGGTCCAAGGCGAATGGACCACCCACCATGACTTCTACCGCCGCAACCAGGCCCTGTTGGCCCAGGCCGAAGAACTGGCGGCCCGGTCCCGCCAGGCCTCGGTAGGCCCGTCCGACCAGGACTTGTTCGCCTTCTACGACGACCGTATCCCGGCCTCGGTGGTGAGCGCCCGGCACTTCGACGCCTGGTGGAAGAAGGCCCGGGTCAAGACCCCCAAACTGTTGGACCTGGACGCCAAGGCGCTGCGCGGCGAGGTGGCAGAACGCGGCCGTGGCTTCCCGGACGTCTGGGTCCAAGGCGACCTGAAGTTGCCGCTGACCTATGAGTACGCCCCCGGCCAGGCGCACGATGGCGCCACCTGCCACATTCCGGTCAGCCTGGCCCCGCAGGTGCGGTCCAACGGTTTCGATTGGCACGTCCCTGGCCTGCGGCCAGACCTGGTGGCGGCGTTGATCAAGGCGCTGCCGAAGAAGGACCGGACGTTCCTGTTGCCGGCCGCGGACACGGCCCGCCAAGCGGTGGAACGCCTGGGCAGCCCGGATGAATGGCCGGGCCGGGACGGTTTCCCGGTGCCGCTGACCGAGGCCCTGACCAGGGTGTTCCAGGAGATGCGGGACGTCTACGTGCCGCCGGAGGCCTGGACCTTGGAGGGCGTACCGGACTACCTGCGCATCAGCTTCGTAGTGGAAGACCCGCAGGGCCGGCCGATGGCGTCCGGTTACGACCTGTCCCGGGTGGTCTACCTGGCTACCCCGGGGGTGAAGGCGGCGATCGCGGCCGTGGCGGCGGCCACGGTGGACGATGACGGCCGGCCGGTCCGGCGGGTCGCCCTCCAGCCGGCGGAGGCGGCGGCGGTCGCGCGGGCCCGGTCGCCGCAGGCCAGGCTGCTGGACGAGCTGGCTTTGAGTACCACGCGGCTGACCACCCGGCTACGCCCGGAACAGGCGCTGCAGTTGACCACCAGCCACTACCCCAACGTGGACGCCCTGTGCCGGGACGCCCAGGCGGCCGCCATCGGGCACTTGATTGACGGCCACGAAGGCGCACCCTACGAAGACCTGCGCGACCTGGTGCGGGACAAGCTGGAGGACGCCACCTTCGACGTGTTGCAACTGGCGGCAGAGCTGATCCCCCAGGTCAGGGAACTGGAGGCGGCGGCCGGCAAGGCGGCCCGGCTGGAGGTGCTGAACTCGGTCACCGACATGCGGCGCCACCTGGGCGAGCTGTTTGGGCCCGGCTGGCTGTCGCGGGCCGGGGTGGCGCGCTTCGGCGACCTGAAGCGCTACCTGGCGGCGGAACGCTACCGGCTGGAACGCCTAGGCCAGTCCCCCGCCCGCGAAGAGCAGGCGTTGTACAGCCTGAGTGAGCTGACCCGGGCCTACAGGGACGCCATCGCCGGCCTGCCGCCGGGCGTGCCGCCGCCGCCCGCCATCGCCGAGGTGCCTTGGATGATCGAGGAACTGCGCGTCTCGCTGTTCGCCCAGCAGTTGGGCACCAAGTACCCGGTCAGCGACAAGCGCATCCGCAAGGTCCTGACCAGTGCCTAAGCCTCCATTGGGCCAGCGCATCCGTCGAAACGCGGACCCATTTGGCACCCGCCTGGGCCACCGGCAGTGTCCCGACTGGACAACTGTCGTGTCGTTTGTCGCATTGTTTGTCGTATAGATCGGGCTTATTTGTCGTATTAGTCCAACAATTGTCGTACACTTTGTTGCATGAACCTGGCAAGTGTCGTATCGATGATGCGCTCCGAAGGCAGCGACACCACGCGCTACGAGGCCAAACGAGCCCTGGGTGGATTCCCGGACAACATCGCAGAGACACTGTCGGCATTCGCCAACACTCCGGGCGGTGGGGTGATCATCTTCGGCCTGGACGAAGAAACAGGCTTCGCCGCCACCGGCGTCTACGACCTGGCCAAGTGCCAGCAAGCCGTCACCAGCCTGGCCCGGACTGCACTGGACCCGCCCATCCAGGTCACCACACACGTCGAGGAATTCGAGGGTGCCTCCCTGGTGCTGGTCGATGTGCCGGAGGCGGACAAGAGCCTCAAGCCCGTCCGCGTCAAGCGGATCGGCCGCGGCTACCTGCGCCAATACGACGGCGACTACCCGTTGTCGGACCTCGAAGAGCAGGCCTTCCTGACACAGCGCGGCCAGCCTCGCTTCGACCATGAAGCCGTCACGGAGGCCACTCTGGGGGACTTGGATGGCGCTGCCGTAGCTGCCTATCTGGCCGAACGCCGTCTCCAATCACCTCGGCTGGCCGCCCTACCGGACCCGGAACTGTTGACTCGCACCGGCGTGGTGGCCGATGGCGTCCCCACCCTGGCCGGCCTGCTGACCTTCGGCATCTACCCCCAACAGTTCTTCCCCAACCTTGGCATCCAGGCCAGCCTGCACCAGGCCGGCACCGGGCCCGCCGTCCGGGCGTTGGAGAGCGTCTACTTCGGCGGGTCGATTCCGGCCATGCTTGAGGACGCCACCGCCTGGGTGGCCCGGGTGGCCGGCCGGCCGATCATGGCCGATGCCGCCAGCGGCCGAGTCGTGGACCGCCCCACCTACCCGCCGGTCGCGGTCCGGGAACTGGTAGCCAACGCACTGGTCCACCGCGACCTGGGCCCCTACGCGCTCAACACGCCGATCAGACTGATTGTCGATGAACAACAGCTGTCCATCACCAACGAAGGCGGTCTATTCGGTTTGACTGTGGCCACCTTGGGCAAGGGTCCGTCCCGCCTGCGCAACGCCAGGCTGACCGAGATCCTCCAGGCGGTGCGCACCCGAGATGGGGCCCGGGTGATTGAACGCCTGGGCAGCGGCATCCCCGCCACGCGGCAGGCGCTGCACGAGGCCGGCCTGGCCCCACCGGTTTTCATTGACCAGGGCGTCCGGTTCATTGCCAAGCTGACGGCCGCCCCGGTCAAGGCTGCGCTTACACCCAAGTCCAACGCCCACCTGATCGCAGCGGCACTAGCCCGTCAGCCCGCCCAGTCGGTCACTGAGTTGGTCGGTTCCACCGGCCTGACTCGCCGGCAGGTCGAGTACACCCTCAAGGTCCTGACGCAAACCGGCACTGTGATGCGCGGGCCAGGCCACGGCCGCGCCTTCACCTACCGTCTGCCCACCTAAGCCCGGCGATCGGCGTAGCTACCGTACCCGTTCACCTGATCCTGTGCCAGCCGGCAGACGATGGCGCCCGGCGGCCTGGCTCAGGGCGCTGAAGACCGGGTCAAGGGCGGTTTGGTGGGCCTGGGCGGCCAGGCGGCGGACGATGGCGCCCGGCTGGGCCAGGTGCAGCGTGTCCGGTGGCGCGGCAGACGGGGCGGGTCGCGCACCTAGCAGCAGCACCGAGTCGACCACCCGGTGGTGTCCGATGGCGCCCGGTAGCCCGTGCCAGTCACCAATTGCCAGGTCTTCGATCAGGCTGGGACCGGCCGGCCCTGTGACGCGGGTGCGGGCCAGCAAACCCCCGGTCGCCTCGCCGCTGCGGCCCAGAATTATGGTCTCCCGCAGGAGGGCGACGGCGTGCGCGCCCAGCGACACGTCAAGGTCCCGCCCCACCTGCGCACCCGACCCCAACACCAGGGGGTGGGCCGCCCAGACCAGCCGGGCGCCATCGGCCAGCGTCAGCCGGGCGTCCAGGTGCGCACCCAGCCCGCGGCCCGAGTAGGCCACCGTGGCACCCACCTCTTGCAGGCAGAGGCACGCGCCCGCACCCACCTCGATCTCAAGCCCGATGGCGTCCCCGTCCAACAGGCTGGCCCCGGTCGGCACCACGGCGGCCGTCAGCCGGATGCCGTCCTGGCTGATCACCCGGACCGCGTACGGCGCCACCCGGTCACCATCGCCCTCCACCCTGGTGGCGGCCTGCAACCGAGCCTGGCCGCCCTCCAGCCACACCCGAACAAGAGTCACCTTTGACACCGTGAAATCCTAGGAGTGGTCGTGGTGGTGCGGGGCACCGTCGCCGTGCGAGTGCCAATAGCCCTGGCCCTCGTCGCCGTCTTCGGCGGCGTGGAAGTGTGGCGCCATCGGCCCCGGGTCCTGGGGTGTGTGCCGGCCAGCCCGGAACGAGGCGACCATCGCCTCGACCCAGCCCACCAGCCTGGCCACCGAGGCGGCATCGGAGCGGGACAGGGCCACCACGGCGGCACCGTCCCGGGCGGCCAGGGCGTCGGCCACCATCAGGTCCACGTCCACGCCAACGTAAGGCGCCAGGTCTGTCTTGTTCACCACCAGCAGGTCCGCCCGGGCGATGCCCGGCCCGCCCTTGCGGGCCACGTCGCCGCCGCCGGCCACGTCCAGCACAAAGATCTGCGCGTCCACCAGGGCGGGGCTGAAGGTGGCCGTCAGGTTGTCGCCGCCGGACTCCACCAACACCAGGTCAAGCGGCCCGAACTGCCGCTCCATGTCCTCCACCACCAGCAGGTTCATCGTCACGTCGTCCCGGATGGCGGTGTGGGGGCAGGCGCCAGTTTCGACCGCCCGGATGCGCTCCTCCGGCAGCACCCCCATGGCCTTGATCAGGCGGGCGTCCTCGTCGGTGTAGATGTCGTTGGTGACCACGGCGATGGCGTAGCGGTCCGCCAGTTGGCCGCACAGCAGCCCGATCAGGCTTGACTTGCCGGTGCCCACCGGACCGGCCACCCCTAGACGCAGGGTGCGGCGTGGTTCAGGCATGGAACAACCTCCCTTGGGTTTGGTTGTGGGCCGTGGCCCATTGGTCTATCTGGGGCGCACCGAAGACGGGCAGCCCGGCCAGCTCAGTCAAGCCGGAAAGCTCCGCCGCCATGGCCGCCACCTGCGGCAACACCGCCAACACGGCCTGGGCCAGGTCAACCGGATCACCCGGCGCCAATTTGGCCGAGGCCGCCCACACGGTCTGCACATCGTCGTAGCCCACCACGGCGGCGGTCTGTTCGGCCGTCAGCCCGGCGGCCGCCGCGATCACGCCCAGCACCAGGGGCCGCGGCGGGTGGGCCGCCCCGCCCGCTTCGCTCAGCTCGCCCGCCTCGCTCGCCCCGCCCGGCCAGCCGCTGCCGCCGATGCCGCCCGGCCCACCGCCGTAACAGGCCACGGCCTCGGCCAACGGCGCTGCTACTGCCTCACCCCACAGGCGCTCGCCCAGCCGCCGGTAGCCGCGGCCCAACGTCACTTCCGCCTCCCTCAGCGCTTGGGCCGGGGTGGCCGCCTCCCAGTGCCGCCACACCTCAACCAACCGCGCCCCGCCATCGGGCATCGCCCCCCACGCCGCTGCCGCCGCCCTTGCCAACACCGCCACCCCGGCGGCCGTCCGGGTGACCGTCAACAGCCGGGCCGTCACATACCGAGGGATGTCCGCCACCGCCAACCCGGCCCGCAGCGCCGGCTCCAGCGAGCCGGACTGGGTGTGGCCACCCACCGGCAAGCGCGCGTCCGCCAGCAGCAGTTGGACCAGTGCAGCGTCCACCAACGCCCCTTAACGCCTAGAACAGCGAGTAGAGCTGCGCCAACGGCAGGCGCTCGGCCGGGGCCGGCACAACGACTTCGCCGTCGATGGAAATCTGGAACGTCTCCGGTTCCACCACGATGGCCGGTAGGGCGTCGTTCAGTTTCATGTCCGCCTTGCCCACCGCGCGGGTCGGGGCCACCGGCGCCAACCGCCGCCGCAACCCCAGGCGCTGCTCCAAGCCGTCATCAAGCGCCGCCTGGGCCACGAAGGACAACGACACGTGCGGTCCGCCCTCGTAACCCAGGGCCGGGCGCTGCAACACCGGCTGCGGCGTGGGGATCGAAGCGTTGGGATCACCCAACGCCCCAAACACCAGGGCACCGCCCTTGATCACCACGTCCGGCCGCACGCCGAACAGTTTGGGCTGCCACAACACCAGGTCCGCCAGCTTGCCGGGTTCGATCGAACCGACTTCGCCGGCGATGCCGTGGGCAATGGCCGGGTTGATGGTGTACTTGGCGACATACCGCTTGGCCCGCAGGTTGTCCGCCGGCCCACTGTCCAGCGCCCCGCGCCGGGCCTTCATGACGTGCGCCACCTGCCAGGTGCGGGTGATGACCTCCCCAATGCGGCCCATCGCCTGGGCGTCAGACGAAGTAATCGAAATGGCCCCCATGTCATGCAGAATGTCCTCCGCCGCAATGGTGGTGCCGCGGATACGGGATTCGGCAAAGGCCAGGTCCTCCGGCACCTTCGGGTTCAGGTGGTGGCACACAATCAGCATGTCGAGGTGTTCGGCCAGCGTGTTGACGGTGTGCGGCAGGGTGGGGTTGGTGGAGCCCGGGATGATGTTGGGCAGGCCGGCCAGAGTCAGGATGTCTGGCGCGTGCCCGCCGCCGGCGCCCTCCACGTGGAAGGCGTGGATGGACCGGCCGCCGATGGCGCTGACGGTCGATTCGACGTAGCCCGCCTCGTTCAACGAATCCGAGTGCAGGGCCGCCTGCAGCCCCCACCGTTCGCAGGCCTTCAGACAGGCGTCGATGGCGGCCGGGGTGGAGCCCCAGTCCTCGTGGATCTTGTAGGCGCCAGCCCCGCCCAGGGCCTGTTCGGCCAGGCCGGCCTCGCTGACCGTGTTGCCCTTGCCCATCAACAGCAGGTTGACCGGCAGGTGGTCCAGCGCCCGGTGGATGTGGGCCAGGTGCCACGGGCCGGGCGTGACGGTGGTGGCCTTGGTGCCTTCGGACGGCCCGGTGCCGCCGCCCATAATCGTGGTCAGGCCGGTGGCCAGGGCCTCCATGATCTGGGATTCGCTGATCAGGTGGACGTGCGAATCCAGCCCGCCGGCCGTCAAGATGCGGCCTTCGCCGCTGATCACCTCGGTGCCGGGGCCGATCAACAAGGCCGGGTGGACGCCATCGGCGATATCCGGGTTGCCGGCCCGGCCCAGGGCGGTGATGCGGCCGTCCTTGATGCCCACGTCCGCCTTCACAATGCCCCACCAGTCCAGCACGATGGCGTTCGTGATGACGGTGTCCAGGGCGCCATCGGCGCAGGCGGCCGTGCCCTGCGCCATCGACTCGCGGATCGACTTGCCGCCGCCGAAAACGGCCTCCTCGCCGCCGACGGTGTGGTCTTCCTCAACCTCGATCCACAGGTCCGTGTCGCCCAGGCGCACTTGGTCACCCACCGTGGGGCCATACAGTTCCGCGTACCGGGTCCGGCTGATCTCAACCATGATCCACCGCCTTCCCTCGCTGGATGCCGGGCACCAGGCGCCGACCCCCCAAGGTCACAATGCCCACCTCGCGGCTGACCCCTGGCTCGAACCGCACCGACGTGCCGCTAGGTATATCCAGCCGGAAACCGGCGGCCGCCACCCGGTCAAAGGCCAGGGCACTATTGGCGTCCGGCAGGTGCACGTGAGAACCGATCTGGACCGGCCGGTCGCCCGTGTTCTCGATCACGATGACGGCCGTTTCACCCGGCCCGCGTCCGCCGTTCAGGGTGACGCTGCCCGCCCCGGTGCGGATGGCGCCCGGGCCTTCGCCTGTAGTGGTCGACATGTCTGGTTCCTCCCTGGCGGTCAGGCGATCGGTTGGTGGATGGTGACCAGTTTGCGGCCGTCCGGGAAGGTCGCCTCGACCTGTACATCGGGCAGCATTTCAGCCACCCCGTCCATGACATCGCCCCTGGTCAGAACGTGTTGGCCCTGGTCCATCAGGTCAACCACACTGAGACCGTCCCGGGCCCGTTCGATCACCCAGGTGGTGAGCAGCGCCACCGCCTCCGGGTAGTTGAGTTTGACGCCGCGGGCCAGCCGGTCCCGCGCCACCATGCCGGCCACGGCCAGCAGCAGTTTTTCTTGATCGCCCGGTGTCAGGTGCATCGATGGGGCTCCGTTCTGGGGTACTGCAAGGGGACTTACGGGAAGACTACAGCGCCATCGCGGCCCGCACGCCATCGGCGGCAGCCGCGCCCGCCTCGCCTTCGGCAATGGCCCTGCCGGAGGCCATCACCACGTAGCGGGACGCCGCCGCCAAGGCGAAACCGACCTGTTGTTCCACAATCAGCACGCCGATGCCGGTCTCCCGCATCATGGTGGTGATGGCGGCCTGGATCTCGGCCACCACCGACGGCTGGATGCCTTCGGTCGGTTCGTCCAGCACCATCACCTTGGGTCCGGTGATCAGGGCCCGGGCGATGGCGAGCTGCTGGCGCTGGCCGCCGGACAGCAGGCCGGCCCGGCGGCTCAACAGTTCGGTCAACGCCGGGAACAGATCGAGGGCCGCGTCCACTCGTTTGGCGCCCTCCCGGCCTTGCGTGTCCGCCACCAACTGGAGGTTCTCCCGCGTGGTCAGGTGGCCGAAGGCCTGCTGGCCCTGCGGCACGTAGGCCAGGCCGGCCCGTACTCGCTTGTTGGTCCGGGTCTTGGTGATGTCCACACCGTCCAGTTCGATCCGTCCGCGCCGGGCCGGCAACAGTCCCATGACGCCGCGCAACAAGGTGGTCTTGCCGGCGCCGTTGTGGCCCAACACGGCCACGAGGGCGCCATCGTCCACCGTCAACGAGATGCCGTGCACCACCTTGACCCGGCCGTAGCCGGTAGACAGGCCTTCAACCGTCAACATGGTTCACTCCTTCCCGCTGGTCCCAATTGATGAGGCACCGGCCGGCGCCCCCAGGTAGACCTCGATCACGGCCGGGTTGGCCTGGACCTCGGCCACGCCGCCCTCCGCCAGCACCTTGCCCTGGTGCAGCACGGTGACCGAATCGGCAAAGGCGCGCAGGAACTCCATGTCGTGTTCCACCACCACCACCACGCGGTCGCGGCCGATCCGCATCAGCAGTTCGCCGGTCTGTTCGCGTTCGGTGGCGCTCATGCCGGCCACCGGCTCGTCCAACAGCAGCACTTGGGCCCGCTGCACCAACAGCATGCCGATCTCCAGCCACTGCTTTTGGCCGTGCGCCAGGATGCCAGCCGGCACATCGGCCAGGTCCGTCAGGCCGATGGTTTCCAACACCTCGATGACGGTTTCCGGCACGCTGCGGCGGCGGCGGAAGCGCGACCAGGCCGAGCGGTGCAACCCGGCCGCCACGTCCAGGTTCTGCAGCGTGGTCAGGTCCTCGATGACGCTGGCGGTCTGGAAGGTGCGGCCTACGCCCAGGCGCACAATCTTGTGCGGCGCCAGCCCCAGCAACTCGCGCCCGGCGAACTGGGCCGTGCCGGTGGCCCGGACCAGGCCGGTCAGGGCGTCGATGATGGTGGTCTTGCCGGCGCCGTTGGGGCCAATCAAGAAGCGCAGGTCGCCCGGCGTGACCGTCAGCTTGACGCCATCGACGGCCTTGAAACCATCGAAGTCAACCGTCAGGTCCAGTACCTCCAGGTAATCCTGTTCGGACGGCTTGCCCTGCTCCAAGGTGCGGTCCAGCGCCTGGGCGCGGGCGCCATCGGCGGCAATACGGGTGGGGTTCACGATGCCGCCCCTTCCGCTGGGGCCGTTTCGGCCGCTTTGGGTACACCGCCCGGTGGCGTGGCGCCCGGTGGGGCCGCTCCTGGCGAGCCACGCAGCCGCCGCCACAGGGCCTTGGCGCCGGGGCCGATACTGGCGGCACCTTGCGCCAGGAAGGCGATGACCAGCACAAACAGGGCGCCTTGGAAGTACTGCCACAGTGACGGGTAGGCCTCCGACAGGCCGGTCTCGGCCCAGCGCACGGCGATGGTGCCCAGCACCGGCCCCAACAGGGTGGTGCGGCCACCCAACACCACACCGGCCAGGAACAGAATCGACGGCGTGACGCCCACATTCTTCGGGTTGATCATGCCGACAATGGGCACAAACAGGGCACCGCCGATGGCCGCGAACACGGCCGCCACCACGTAGGCAATCACCTTGGACCAGGCCGGGTCATAGCCCAGGAAGCGGACCCGGTTCTCTTGGTCCCGCACCGCCAGCAACAGTTCGCCGAAGCGGGAGCGCATCAGCCAGCGCACAATCAACACCATGGCGATCAGCACGAAGGCGGCAATGTAGTACAGCATCCGCTTGTTCACCGGGTCGTTCAGGGCGAAACCGAACCAGCCCTTGAAGTTGGTCATGCCGTTGAAACCGCCAGTGGTCTTCTGTTGGCTCTCCACCCAGGTGGCGAAGGCCGCCACCAGGGCTTGGGACAGGATGGCAAAGTAGGCGCCGCGCACCCGCCGGGTGAACACGGCGTAGCCCAGCAGCCCGGCAAATAGGGCCGGCAGCAGCACTATGGCCACCAGGGTGAAACCGGCGCTGCGGAACGGCTCCCACCAGCCGGGCACCACATTGTTGCCATACAGGTTCATGAAGTCTGGGACGCCCCCGGGCCCAGCGTCGTCGAGCTTCATGTGCATGGCCATCATGTAGCCGCCCAGGCCGAAGTACAGCCCTTGGCCCAGCACCAGCATGCCGCCCTGGCCCCAGGCCAGGCCGATGCCCACCGCCACCATGGCGATGCACAGGTACTTGGCCACCAGGCCCAGGCGGAAGGCGTCAAGCAGTTGGGGTGCCAGGAAGACGGCCACCACGGCCACCGCCAGGCCCACCAGCCAGCCGGATCGTTTCAATTGGCCCATCAGGCCCTGTGGCCGGTTCATGCCAGGCTCCTTGTCCTTAGCACCATCAGGCCTTGCGGCCGTATCACCAGCACCAGCACCACCGCCAACAGCACCACTACCTTGGCCGTGGAAGCGCTGGTGGGGAACTCGACGAAGGCCTGCATCAGGCCCAGGCCGAAGGCGGCGATGACGGCCCCGGCCAGCCGGGCCACGCCGCCCGCCACCACCACCAGGAAGGCGTCCACGATGTACTTGGTGCCCAGGTTGAAGTCGATCGACCCGAACAGAGTCACGGCCACACCGGCCACACCGGCCAGGCCGGAACCCAGGAAGAACGTCATGTGATCGGCCCGGCGGGTCGAAACCCCGCTGGCTTCGGCCAGGTCGCGGTTCTGGACCGTGGCCCGCACCTGGCGGCCCAGCGGCGTCAGCTTCAACACCAGGTGCACCACCAGCAGACAGAACATGGCCAGGGCGAACATGAAGATGCGGGTCCAGGGGATGGTGTAGGAACCCAGGTGCAATGGCCCGGACAACCAACTGGGCGCCTTGACGTCTTTCGGTTGGCTACCGAACACGTCCCGCGCCACCTGCTGCAGTATCAGGGCCACGCCAAAAGTCACCAATAACGTGTCCAGCGGCCGGCCCCGCATCCGGGCCAGCAGGGTGGCCTCCAGCAGCAGGCCCAGCAGGCCGGCCACGACGAAACCGATCAACAACGACAACAGGAACGAAGCGCCCGCGCCCTTGACTAGGTAGGTCTGCACCATGTAGGCGGTGTAGGCGCCTATCATCATGAACTCGCCGTGGGCGTTGTTGATGACGCCCATCTGGCCAAACGTGAGCGACAGCCCTAACGCCGCCAACAGCAGGATCGAACCCAGCGAAATGCCGTTGATCGCCTGCGAGATGAACACACCCATTGTGTCGAAGCCCTGCTTTCAGGCCGGGGCCGGTCGCGCCCGCCGCCCACCTTGTCGCCGTGTGGCTTAGGGGACGTGCGGCCGCGACCGGCCGGGTTTGGTTATTTGCGTCTGTCAGGTGATCGGTGCCGCTACTGGACGCCCTCCGCCAGGCCGGCGGCCCAGTCGTAACCCTCCAGGTACGGATCGGGATCGATCGGCCCGTCGGAGGTCCAAACTGCCTCGATCAGGCCGTCCTCGCGGACCTTGCCGATGTAGGCGGTCTTGGTGATGTGGTGGTTGGAGCCCACCACCGTGACTGAGCCTTCGGGTGCGGCGAACGTGACGCCATCGGCCGCGGCCTGGATGTCCGCCACCGCGAACGAGCCGGCCTTCTCAGCCATCAGCTTCCACAGGTAGAGCGACACGTAGGCGGCCTCCATCGGGTCGGACGTGACCCGGTCTTCGCCGTACTTGGCCTTGAAGGCGGCCACGAAGGTCTGGTTGTCCGGGGTGTCGATGGTCTGGTAGTAGTTCCAGGCCGTCAACTGGCCAACGATGTTGTCGATGCCGATGCCGCCCACTTCTTCTTCCGCGATGGAGACGGAGATGACGGGCATGTCTTCGGCCGTCAGGCCGGCGTTCTTGTACTCCTTGAAGAAGGCCACGTTGGAGTCGCCGTTCAGGGTGTTGAATACGGCCTGCGCGTCCGAGGCCTTCAACTTGGAGACGATGGTGCTGAAGTCGGTGTGGCCCAGCGGGGCGTATTCCTCGCCCACAATCTCGATGCCGTTGGCTTCGGAGTAGGCCTTGATCTCCTTGTTGGCGGTCTGCGGGAACACATAGTCGGACCCGATCAGGTACAGCTTGGTCACGCCCAGTTCATTCTTCAGGTATTCCATGCCGGGCAGGATCTGCTGGTTGGTGGTGGCGCCGGTGTAGAAGATGTTGGCGCTGGACTCCAGGCCCTCATACTGCACCGGGTAGAACAGCAGCGAGTTCTTCTCTTCGAAGACCGGCAGCATGGCCTTGCGGGAGGCGCTGGTCCAGCCGCCGAACACGGCCGCGACGCAGTCGGAGTCGATCAGCTTGGCGGCCTTCTCGGCGAAGATCACCGGGTCGCTGGCACCGTCTTCTTCCACGATCTCAAGCTGCTTGCCCAGCACGCCGCCGGCGGCGTTGATTTCCTCGGCCGCCAGGTGCAGGGAGTCGTTGACGGTCTGCTCGGAGATCGCCATCGTCCCGGAAAGGGAGTTGACGAAGCCGATCTTGATGGTGTCGCCAGAGGTGTCGACACAAGTGGTGCCGTCACTGGTGGTCGCTGCTTCGGTGGGGCCTTCGACGGTTGTCTCGCCGCCGGCGGCGGCTTCGGTTTCGGTTTCGGTTTCGGTGGCGGCATCGGTGGTGGCGCTGGTAGCGCTGGCCGATGTCGTGTCGTCGACCTTGCTGCCGCCGCAGCCGGCCAGGAGGGAGACGGCCGTCAGGCCGGCCCCAACCATTGCGATCACTCTGGTGTTCTTCTTCACAAGGCGTCCTTTCCAGGGCAGAGGAGGCGCCAGGGCGATGATCGCAACGACGCCCGAGGGGGCTTGCTCGGTCAGGGACCCGGCGCCGTTGCATTGAATATCCAAGGGGCGGTGTGTTACCGCGAAGTTATGGCTTGGTTGCTGGTGGCGGCGGGCTTTGTAAACGTTTGCGCACGTCCGGACTGCACCACGGCGTGTCGGTAGGCTGTCTCCGCCAGGCAGAGATGCCTTTTCATCCCTTGGCAAACAGCCCGCGCCCAGGCGACAACCAGATTGCCGCCCTGGCCGCCGGTCCGCCGCACCTGGGCAAGGCAATGGACCGGCCGCTATGGTGTAGGCATGCCGATCCCCCTCAACCGCGGCGGTGAGTTGTTCAACCCGCCCGGCGTCACCTGGAACCCAGTCAGCCCCAAACTGGCGACCGCCCGGCTGATCATCCTCGCCATCTGCTTTGTCCCATGCATCGCGGCCGGCGTGGTGGCCGCCCTGGTCACCGACATCGCCTGGCTCTACCTGCCCACCGGCCTGCTGCTGGTCATCGCCCTCTGGCTGACCTGGCTGATTGTGCGCGGCGTCAAGGCCACCGGCTACGCCGAGCAGGCCGATGACCTGTTGGTGCGCGGCGGCATCATGTTCCTGCGCCTCAGCCTGGTGCCCTACGGCCGCATGCAGTTCGTGGACGTCAACATGGGCCCGCTGGACCGGGCCCTGAAACTGGCCAAGGTCACCATGCGCACCGCCGCCGCCGGCCTCACCGTCACGGTGCCGGGCCTGCCGCCCGAAGAGGCCGCCCGGCTGCGCGACCAACTGGCCTCCCTGGGCCAGGCCAACCAGGCCGGGCTATGACCACCCCGCCGCCCCCGGCTCCGGTGGAGCCCATCGACACCTTGGCCACCCCGGCCGACGAAGGCTGGCACCGCCTGCACCCGGCCACGCCCCTGGTGAAGGGCTGGATTGCCTTGGTGGCCGTTCTGCTGGTGCTGGCGAGCCAGGCGGCCGACCTGCTGATGCCGGACTTCGAGGATGACGCCGAAGGCCACGCCAATCCGCTGAACCAGGCGTTCGACTACATCGGCTGGATTCTGCTGGGCCTCGGCGTGCTGCTGGTGCTGATAGTGGCCTACACCTATTGCTATTGGCGCTTTGCCCGCTACCGGCTGGATGATGAGGCCTTCCACCTGCACACCGGCGTCATTTTCCGCCAGCGCCGCTCGATGCGGCTGGACCGGTTGGAGGCCGTGGACACGGTGCGGCCGCTGGTGGCCCGCCTGGTTGGGCTGGCCGAATTGAAACTGCAATCCGCCGGCGGTTCCGGCTCCGGCGTCAACCTGGCCTATATCAAGTACGCCGAGGCCACCGCCCTGCGCGAACAGCTCTTGGCCGGCGCCCGGCGCGTCAAGGGTGGCGCCGACCAAGCGGTTGGGGAAACCCAAGCCGCCCAGGCGACATCGGCCGCCGTGGCCGTGCCGGGCGTCCCGCTATCTGGCGGCCCAACCGCCGTCCCGGCCGCCACCCCCAGCGCCCTGTTCGGTGACGACGAATTCAAAGACGCCCCGCCCCTGGTGACGGTGGGCGCGGACCGCATCATGGGCAGCCTGCTACTGTCCATGACCACCTGGTGGGTGTTGGTCTGCCTCATCGGCCTGGTAGTGCTAGGCATTGTCCTCAAACAACCCGAGATCATCTTCATGGTCATCCCCGGCCTGCTGGGCGTGTTCCAGTTCTTCTGGCAGCGCATCGCGGGCGAATGGTCCTTCACCGTCACCCCCACCACCACAGGCCTTCGGCTGACCCACGGCCTGTTCACCACCGTGACCCAGAACGTGCCGCAGGACCGCATCCAGGCCATCCAGCTCAGCCAAACGCTGCTGTGGCGGGCCAGGGGCTGGTGGCGAGTCACCATGAACGTGGCCGGCTACGGCGTCGACAACCCCAACCAGGTGCGCAACCAGGTGCTGGCGCCGGTGGTAACCGAACAAGAGATCCAGGCCGTGCTGTGGTCGGTGCTGCCCCAGTTGGCCGGCCCGCAAGCCTGGGAACTGGTGACCGGCGCCCTGAACGGCGAAGGCGAAACCCCCGGGTTCATCACCGCGCCGCCCAAAGCCAAGGTGCTGGACCCGATCGTGTGGCGCCGCCGTGGCTTCGCCGCCATCCCGGAGGCCCTGTTCATCCGCAACGGCCGCCTGTGGCGCACCGCCGTGATTGTGCCGCACGGCCGTATCCAGGCCATCGGGGTGCGCCAGGGGCCGTGGATGCGGCTGCTCGGTTTGGCCAACGTCAAGGCCTATTCAACGCCGGGGCCGGTCAGCGCCCGCGTGGTACACCTTGCGGTGGACGATGCCGCCCGGCTGGCTTTCGGGGCCGGCCTTCAGGCCCGCCTGGCCCGCGGTGACGTGAACTAGCGCACCTACCAGGTGACGCGGACGGTGGGGCTGGTCAAGACCAGGTCATCCGGCGGCACGGTGGCCACCGGCGCGAACACCAGCGTCTGCACCACGGGCGTGCCCTGGGGTGACAGCTTGATCTCGCAGCGCACCCGGCCGCGTTCGGCCGGCAGCGTCCACACCAGGTGGGCTTCAGACGTCACTTCGGCCTCCACGATGGCCGGTTCGGCCTCGGGCGCCACCGGACCCACCTTCGCCAGGACCTCTGCCAAGGCCGCCCGGCGGCGGTCGAAGTCCAGGTCAAGCGGCACATTCATGGTGAACTGAACCGCCTCGAAGGGATCGCCACCCCCCGCCAGGGCGGCCGTGATGGCGAGCGCCGCCGCCCGCGTCTCGGGCCACGGCTCCACTGTGTACCCCACGGCGCCGGCGTCCTGCAACACCAGCCGCAGCAGCCGGTCGCTCAACACCCGCGACGGGGCGTAGCGCCCGTTGGCCAACACAATCACGCCCAGGCCGGAATCGAGGTGCCAACGCATCGACGTGCCATAGCCGGGGTAGCCGCCGGGATGCTCGGCGTTGGTGCCGAACACCGGGTCCTGGCCGATGAACAGGCCATAGCCATAACCGCCGATCTCGCTGGCCTCTTGGACAGTCAGCCGGCCCCTGGATGACCCGGCCCGCAACACCGGCGGAATGGCGATGTGGGCCGTCTGCATGGCCCGCCGCGACGCCCGGCTGAGCGGCCCGGCATCAAGCCCGTCCCGGGCCGGGAAGCCGTCCGCCAGCCACTGCACCCACAACGCCAGATCGTCGATGCAGCTCAGCACGCCGCCGATCGAGGAGTAGGCACCCGGCCCGCTGAAGGCTTGTTCCTCCCAGGGGGCACCCGCCTTCAGCTTGAAATAACCCCTGGTCAGGCGGTCATCCGGGACGGTTGAAAAGTCATAGGTGGTGTGTTCCAGGCCCAACGGGGCCAAGAAGGTCTCGCCGATGAACTCCGGGAACGGCCGGTCGGTGGCCCGGCTGACAATGGCCCCCAACAAGGCATAGCCGGTGTTGGAGTATTCGAACGCCGTCCCCGGCGCCGCCACCGCCCGCAGGCCACGCGCCACCTCGGCCTCGAACTGATCCGCCGGCAAGGACTCCTGCCGGTCCGCCCACGGGTCATCGGTGGCCAGGCCGCTCGACATCGACAACAGATGAGCCACAGTGACAGGCGGCGAATCCTGGGTGTAGGGACGGATCTTGCCGAACTCGGGCACATAAGTGGAGACGGGGCTGTCCAGCCGCACCGCGCCACGTTCCGCCAACAGCAGCACGGCGGCGGCGGTGAAACTCTTCGACATGGACGCTATGCGGAACACCGAACCGCTGCCGGGCACCTCGCCGTCCAGCCGGGCCACCCCGGCGCCGCCGCTGGCCGCCAGGCCGTCCCGGGTAACCACGCCCCAGGCCACGCCGGGCGCCTTGCCTTCCGTCACCATGGCGCCGGCTACCCGGCCCACCTCGGCCAATAGGTCCTCTCCAGGGGTCCAACCGCCCCCGGCCGCTGCCTTGTCTGTCACCTACGTCTCCTCCCGCTACTGTCATACCCCGATGTCGACCGGCCACAGCCAGCCGCGCCGCGCCATCGGGCATAAACCACTGAACGCGCGGGACCAGGTCATCCCTCCGGGGTGTGAGTCATCCAAGAACCTGGCCCCGCGCGCCCGTCTTACAGCGCCGTCAGCGCCGTCACTGCTCCAACCAGGCTTCCGTCAGCATGTAGTTGCCGGTGGGCAGCACGCTGAAGTTGTGCAGCTTGGTGGTGTAGCTGTAGACCGCCGGCGAGTAGTACAACGTCGACACGGGCTGGTCGTCGTTGAAGATCGTCTGGATCTGGTCATACAGCGCCTTGCGCTGCGCCTGGTCGTTGATGGTGGCGGCCTCGTCCGCCAGGGCCACCAACTCGTCCGAGTGGTACCACGAATACATGGCGTTGTAGCCGCCGTCCACGTCGCCGATGAACCGGATCATCTGGTCAGGGTCGATGATGTCGGTGGTGCAGTACAGGATCACCATGTCGTAGTTCTTGGTTCCCAGCACTTCATAAAGCGCGCCGCCGTCAACCTGTTCGATCTGCAGGTCGATGCCGATGGCGGCGAAATTCTCCTGCAGCACCTGGGCCACCGTCATTTCGTTGGGGGACCCGGATTCGACAATCACGCTGAGCGTGCCGCCATCGGGCATGGAGGACTGGGCCAGTTCTTCCTTGGCCTTCTCCACGTCATAGGTGATGGCGTCCAGTTCGGCGTAGTGACCCCACAGGGCCGGGTTGATGTAGGCCGTGCCGGGCGTGCCGTAGCCGTACAGCACCGCGTCATTCAGGGCTTCACGGTCGATGGCGTAACCCAACGCCCGGCGCAGGTGCACGTCATCGGTCGGAGACCGGGTGACGTTGTAGGCCAGGAAGTCGGTCCGCGAAGAGTTGAACGCCGTCGCGGTCAGGCCGGACGAGGCCGTCAGCCCATCCAGGCTGGAGTAGGCCGGGAACTCGTTGATGTGGGCATCGCCGGACTGCAGTTGCAGCGCCCGGTTGTTCTCTTCCGGCACGGTGCGGAAGGTGACCGAATCCAGGTAGGGCAGGCCCTCCTGCCAATAGTTGGGGTTACGCACCAGCTTCAGTTCGTTGCCCTTGTCCCAGGATTCGAACATGAACGGGCCGGTGCCGATGGGGTGGTCGCCGAACTCTTCGGCCGTCTTGCCGCCGTAATCCTTGGGGATGATGCCGTTGGAGAAGATGGCGGCATCGGCCGGCAGGGGCGACCACGGCTGGGCGGTGGTGATGACCACCGTCAGGTCATCCGTCGCCTCCACGGAAACGATGGCGTCATTGACAAAGCCGAACGGCGTCTCCGGGTCGCTGGCCGTCTCGATCGAGAACACGGCGTCCGCCGCCGTCACCGGGGTGCCATCGTGGAAGGTCAGGCCCTCCCGCAGGTGGAAGGTCCAGACGGTGGCGTCATCGTTCGACTCGTAGCTTTCCGCCAGCAGGGGTTCCAGCGACTGGCCGTCCGCCGATGGCGCCAGCAGCGGTTCGTAGATCAACTCGTCGATCCAGATGTCCCGGTTGAGGGGGGAACCGGTGGGCAGCAATGTGGTGGCGTCGCCTTCACGCACCATCACCAGGTCGCCGCCGTACTGGGCCTCGCCGGCCGCGGTGTCGCCACCGGTGTCACCGCCGGTCTCGCCACCGGTGTCACCGCCCGTGTCACCGCCCGTGTCACCGCCGGTTTCGCCACCGGTGTCTTCGGTAGCCGTGGCCCCGCCACTGGTGGTGGCATCCGAGGTGTCCTTGTCGTCGCTGCCGCCGCAGCCGGTCAGTAGTAGGGCAAGGACGGTCGCGGCCGCCCCCAAGGTGGTGATGTGCCTGGTCTTGCGCATGGTGCTTCCTTTCTTCAGCCGGTCGAATACCTAGCCGGGTTGGGGCTGGCCAACGAAAGGG
Organism: Bifidobacteriaceae bacterium; assembly: GCA_031272885.1. Taxonomy (GTDB): domain Bacteria; phylum Actinomycetota; class Actinomycetes; order Actinomycetales; family WQXJ01; genus JAISSX01. Next base: position 27,755 of record JAISSX010000054.1, read on the forward strand.
ATTCGGTGGCCACTAAGTGATCGGGGGAGGCGCCCACCCGCAGCAGGTGCCAGGGGGCGTCATCGGGATGGTCTTGCGGCAACAACGGCCGGTAGCGGTCACCGACCGAATCGGTCAGCACGGTGACGGGCGGCGGCACCGGGTCGATCCGGCCGTCCATGCGGGGCACGGCCGAAAGCAGGGCCCTGGTGTAGGGGTGCAAGGGCGTCTCGAACAGGGCCTCGGTGGGGGCCTGTTCCACGATCCGGCCCAGGTAGATGACGGCCACCCGCTGGCACAGGGTGCGCACCACCGCTAGGTCGTGGGCAATGAACAACACGGTCAGGTTGAGGTCGCGGCTGAGGTCCGCGATCAGGTTGATTATGCCGGCCTGCACCGACACATCCAGGGCCGCCACGGCCTCGTCCGCAATCAGCAGGCGGGGCTCCAAGGCCAAGGCGCGGGCAATGGCGACCCGTTGGCGCTGCCCGCCGGACATGGCACCCGGTTTGGCGTTCAGTGAGGTGGTGGGCAGTTGCACCATGTCCATCAATTCGGCGCAGCGGGCGGCGATCCGCTCCTTCGGCACCACCTTGTGGACCCGCAACAGCTCGCTCAGCAACTGCTTGGCCGTCAACTGCGGGTTGAGCGACGCCCACGGATCCTGGAACACCATCTGGATGCCGCGGCGCTGCGCGGTGGTGCGGCGCTTACCCATCACCTGGCCCTCGAACGTCACTACGCCTTCGTTCGCTTCCTGCAGCCCGATCACCACGCGGGCCAAGGTCGACTTGCCGGAGCCGGATTCACCCACCAGGCCCAGGATCTGCCCCCGCTCCACCTGCAGCGAGACCGACTTGAGGGCCTTCATCCGGCTGGTGCCGTGGGCGGTGCGAACCGGGAACTCCACGGTTACGTCCTGCACGTCCAGGATGGCGGGCGGTTCCGGGTTCAGGCCGCCGATGCTGCCCGGCCGGGTGGCGTTCATGCCGTCACCTCCTGGATCGTTTGGCTCTGGCCGGCGGCCCCGAGGGACAGCGGGTGGTAACAGGCGAAGCCGGCCTCCAACGTGCCGGTGAAGGCCGGCATCGCCTTGCTGCAGTCCGGCCCGGCCATGGCACAGCGGGGCGCGAACGGACACCCGCTGGGCCGGTCTGCCAACCCAGGCGCGGTGCCGGGAATGGCTTCAAGACGTTCCACCGGACCGTCGATGCTGGGGGTGGATGTCAGCAGGGCATGGGTGTAGGGGTGGCGCGGACGGGTGAAGACCTCCTTGATGGGCCCGATCTCCATCACCCGGCCGCCGTAGAGCACGGCAGCGTCCGAACACAGGCTGGCCACCACCGGCAGGTCGTGGGTGACATACAGCAGGGCGGCCCCCAACTGGTCGCGCAACTCGGCGAACAGGGCCATCACCTGCGCCTGGACGGTCACATCCAGGGCGGTGGTCGGCTCGTCGCACAGAATCAGGCGCGGCTGGGCGGCAATGGCGCTGGCAATCATGACCCGCTGGCGCATGCCGCCGGACAGCTCGAACGGGTACGAATCGACCCGGTTGGCCGGGTCGGTGATGCCAACCCGGTCCATCAACTCGACCGCCATTTCGCGGGCCTGCCGCTTGTTCAGGCCCGCGTGGCGCCGCACCGCGTCGGTGATCTGTTCACCCACCTTCATGATCGGGTTGAGGGCCACGGCCGGTTCCTGGAAGACCATGGTGATGCCGGTACCCCGGACGGACGCCATCGTGCGCGGGTTGGCCACCAGGTCGGTACCGTCGAAGGTGATGCTGCCGGCGTCGACCCGGCCGTTCGAGGGCAGCAGGCCGATGATGGCGCGCAGGGTCATCGACTTGCCGGAACCCGATTCGCCGACCAGCCCCACCGAACCGCCAGCCGGTACGTCGAACGTGACGGAGTGCAGCACCTCCAGCCAACGCCCCTGGACGTTAACCGACACGGTCAGGCCTTCCACCTGCAGTAACGGGGCGCTCATCGTTTCGCCCTCAGTTTGACCGCCAGGCCGTCCCCGATCAGGGACAGGGCGAACGAGAACACAACCGTGCCGACGGCCGGCACCAGGATCAGGTGGTATGGGCCGATCAGCATGAACTGTTCGGAATCGCTCAACATCACGCCCCAGTCCACCGTGGGCGGCACAATGCCCATGCCCAGCCAGCTCAGCGTGATGATGACGTTGATGTTCAAGATGATGTCGGTCATGGCGAACACCACCGACTGGCTGATGACATTGGGCAGGATGTGCCGGCCGATGATGCGCGGAGCCTTGAAACCGGCCGTGACGCAGGCGTCCACGAATTCGCGCTGCCGCAACACCAGCGTTTCGCCGCGCACAATGCGGGCATAGGCCACCCAGGAAACGATCGAAATGGCGATAAAGATGCTGGTCACGCCCTGTCCAAGGGCGAACACCAGGGCAATCACCAGGACCAGGAAGGGGAAGGCGGTGACCACGTCGGCGATGCGCATGATGGTCATATCGAACCAACCGCCGAAATAGCCGCACAGGGCGCCGATAATGTTGCCCGCGGTGAAGGGAATCAGCACCGCCACCAGCGTCACCACCAGGTCGGTGCGGGCGCCATACAGGAACCGGGTCAGCTCATCCCGGCCCAGGTGGTCGGTGCCCAGCCAGTGGGCGGCGCTTGGGCCCTGCAACTTATCGACAATGCTCTGGCTTTCCGGGCTGTAGGGGGTCAGCCAGGGGGCAGCCGCTGCCAGCACCACGATGACACCCAAGATGGCCAGGCCAACCCACAGTTGCAGGTTGCGCTGGCGCAGGAAACGCGGCGCCCACGGCAGCCAACTGAGCCGGCGCTGGATGCGCGCGTCCACCAAGGCGCCCGGATCCGGGGCCCGGCGGGGCGTCTTCGTGTCAAGCGGGGACGGGGCGCTCATCCCAACCTCACCCTCGGGTCAACCAGCGAATAGGCGATGTCGGTCAGCAGGAACACCAACATCACCACCCCGGCAAACACCAGGGCGCACACCTGCACCACCGGGAAGTCCCGGCCCAGCACACCGTCCAACAGGGTGATGCCCAAGCCTTGGGACAGGCCGAACACCTTCTCCACCGCCACGGTGCCGCCGCACAGCCAGCCGATGTTGATGCCCAGCACGGAGATGGCGCCCACCAGCGAGTTGCGCAGCGCGTACTTGCCCACCACCACCCGCCGGCTCAGGCCCTTTGAAGTGGCGTAGGCGACGTATTCGCTGTCCAACGCCTCCACCATGGCGGACCGCACGGCCTTGGCCAGCGGCGCCACAATCGTCAAGCCAATGGTGAAGCCGGGCAATATCAGCGAGTGGATGTGCCCACCGGTGGTCTTGCCGAAGCCGCTGACCGGGAACCAGCCGGCCTTGACCGACAGCAGAATCAGCAGCAGGTAGCCGCTGACGAAAACCGGCATGCCCAGGCAGATGGCATTGATCAGGCGAACCACCCAGTCGCCTGCCTTGTCTTTCCGCATGGCCGCCAAGATGCCCAGCGGCACGGCCATGATCACGGCGAAGACGGCCGCCACGCCGATCAGCGACAGGGTCTGCGGGATGCGCGGTGCCAGCAGCGTCTTGATCGGGGTGTTCTGGAACTTGAGCGACTCACCGAAATCGAGCGTTACCACCGACTTCAAGAAGTCGAAGTACTGGTTCAACAGCGGCTTGTCCAGACCCCACTCGTGGCGCAAAGCGGCCAGGGCCTCGGGACCGGACTTCGGCCCCAGGTAGGCCAGGGCCGGGTCGCCCGGCGTGATGTGCATCAACAGGAACACCAGCGTCACCGCGCCCCATGCCACGGGCACCATCAACAGGCACCGGCGGAGAAGGTACTTGGCCAATAGGGGCTCCCGGCTGGCTTGGTCGGTCAGGGCGAAGACCACACCCCAGAGTGCCGCCCAGTTGGCCGGCCCTCCCGCGAGGCACGGTCTCCAGTGGATACACCAGGAGGTTAGGGCGGCCATTGGCGCGGACCGGTTTCCCTTGTGTTACAGGCGTGCGGCGAAAGGGAAACTCTTGGTTACACGGGCCTGTGACCTGGTAACAAGCGCGTGGCGGCCAGGTTGCCGGCGGCGATACAAGCGACCGGTGGCCCAGGGCGGCCTGCATACGTCCGATGGCGGCCGGTGGCGGCCGGTCAGGCCCCGGTGGCGGCCGGTCAGGCCCCGGCGGCTGCCTTGGCGGCCGCCCGCAGGTCGGCCTTGCGTTGCTTGCGGCGGGCCTCCATGCGGGCCTCGCGCCGGGCCTCGCGCTTGTCATGCGCCTTAGCCTCGAAGCGGTACAACACCGGCACCACGATCAACGTCAACAGGGTCGAGGTGATCAGACCGCCTATCACCACCATGGCCAGCGGCTTGGACAGGAACGAACCACCCCCGCCGGTCAGCCCGAACGCCATCGGCAACAAGGCAAAAACGGTGGCGGCGGCCGTCATCAAGATGGGCCGCAGACGCTTGCGGGCGCCTTCCTCGATCGCTTCGTCAAGCGTCCGCCCGCCCCGGCGGCGGTACTGGTTGATCAGGTCGATCAGCACGATGGCGTTCGCCACCACGATGCCCACCAACAGCAACAGGCCGATGAAGGCCGGCGCGCCCAATGGTGTGCGTGTCACCACCAGCGACAGCAACGCGCCGGTAGCGGCAAACGGGATCGAGATCAGCAGGATGAACGGCTGGATCAGCGAACCGAAGGTGGCCACCATGACGATGAAGACGATGATGATGGCGATGGCCAGGGCCAGCCCCAGGTCCCTGAAGGCTTCGTTCATCTGGGCCGCCACGCCACCCACGGTCACGGTGACGCCGGCCGGCAGGTCCAGCTTTTCCACGCCCTCGGTCAGGGCCGAGGAAAGCTGCCCCAGGTCGTCGCTCTCAGGGGTGACAGCAATGGTGGCGGAACGCTCGCCATCGACCCGGGTCAGCGACACCGGCGCCTCGGCCTGTTCCACCAAGGCAACGTCGCCCACCGTCAGGACATTGCCGTCGGCATCGGTGCCCAAGGGCAGCAGCGCTAGTTCTTCGGCCGTGGCCGGAGGTGTGCCGGTGGACAGCTTGACCGCCAGCTGGCCGTCATCGGAGGTGATGGAGCCGATCTGCGACGACACCATCATCGAATAGATCATGCTTTGCACGGTGGTCTCGCTCATACCCAGGTTGCGGGCCACGTCCCGGTCCACCGTCACCTGGATGATCGGCTGATCGGCCGCCATGTTGTTGGCCACCTCGACGGCCCCTGGCGTCACCCGGGCCATGGCCTCCACCTGGGCCGCCGCCTGTTCCAGCGCATCCAGGTCGGTGGCACGCACAATCAGGTCGACCGTGGTGGAGCCCATCATCCCGTTGGAACCGCCGGCCACCTCGGTTTGGGTCACGTTGGGCCCGGCCGTGGCGACGGCGGCCTTGCGGGCGGACTCCTCCACCTTGGCCGGCTCCGCGTCATCGGACAGGGCCAGGGAGTAGGTCACGGTCGGTTCGGCTGTCAGGCTGATGCCCAGCAGCGACGAGCCACCCACCTCGGTCAACACCGTGTCCACGCCGTCCAACTGACCCAAGGCGACCTCGGTCTGTTGCGACTGTTCGTCCTGCACGGTCAACGAGGTGCCGGCCACGAACGTCTGCGTCACGGTCAGGCTGGGTTGTTCCGTGGAGCCCATGAAGTTGGTCTCCAAGGTGGGCACCAAGGCGGCCGTGCCGCCCAGCACCGCCACCGCCACCAGCAGGGTCACCACCGGGTGGGCCAGGGCGCCGCGCAGGGTGGGCAGGTAGGCGCGCTGCCACACGGTGCGGCGCTCCTTGTCCTCGGCCTCCTTGCGTTGCCGCTCCTGATCGGCCTGGTCCAGCGACACCGGCGAGGGCACAAACCAGTACGCCAACACGGGCACGATCGTCAGCGCCACCAACAGCGAACCGGCCAAGGCCAGGGCCACGGTCAAACCGAACGGCCGGAACAACTCGCCCACCATGCCGCCGGTGAAGGCCAACGGCACGAACACCGCCATCGTGCAGACGGTCGAACTGGCCACGGCACCACCCACCTCCCGCACCGAGCCGACGATGGCGTCCTTCTTGGCTTCCCCGTAGCTAAGGTGGCGCTTGATGTTCTCGATCACCACGATCGAATCGTCGACCACCCGGCCGATGGCAATCGTCAAGGCGCCCAACGTCAAAATGTTGAGGCTCTCACCCGTGCCCTTCAGGGCGATGAAGGCGATCAACAGCGACAAGGGGATGGAAACGGCCGAAACCAGCGTGGCGCGGACCGAGAACAGGAACAGCAGGATCACCACGATGGCGAAACCCAGGCCCAGCAGGCCTTCTTCCGTCAGGCCTCGGATCGAATTTTCGATGTAGGTGGCCTGGTCCCACACCATGGCGGCCTCAAGGTTGGCTTCCTCCAGCGAGCCGGCCAGTTCATCCAGGGCGTCCCGCACGGCGTGGGACACCTCCACCGTGTTGCCGGCCGGGGTCTTGGTCACCGACACGCCCACCGCGTCGCGGCCGTTGAGGCGTGAATAGCTGGTGACCGGGGCGGGCGCCTGCTCCACGGTGGCGACGGCGCCCAGACGCACCATCTCGCCGTCCTCCGTCACCAGCAACGGCAGGTTGGACAGCTCTTCCACCGACGTGATCGCCTGGCCGGTCTGCACCGACAGGGTCTTGTCGCCATCGGTCACCGTGCCCGCCGGCATCGTGTAGCCGTAGTTGGACAGCACGTTGCTGATGTCGGTAATGGTGGCCCCGGAGGCCGCCAACGCCTCCTGGTTCGGGGTGATGGTGATCTCCTGGTCGGTGTAGCCGGTCACGTCAACCGACCGGACGGCTTCCAGGCGGCTGAGGCGTGGCACAATCACGTCGTTGACCAGGCGGCCCAGTTCGGCTGGGTCGGCCCCTTCACCCCCGCGGACGGCGAACTGCAGCACCGGGAAGTCATCCAGCGAGCCGGTGATGACGTTGGTCTCCACGCCGCTGGGCAGGTTCGAGCCGAGCCGCCCGATGGCGGTCCCCAGCTTCAAGTTGGCGGTGTCCATGTTGGTGCCGTAGCGGAACTCCACCACCGCGAAGACGGCCGAGTTGACGGCCGTCAACTCGACCGATTCGACGCCTGGCACCGACTCGATGGCGCTCTCCAAGGGGGCTGCCAACTGTTCCTCCATGATGGCGCTGGAAACCCCTGGGTTGGTCGCTGTGACCAACGCCATGGGCAACTCCATCGACGGGATCAGTTCCTGCTTGAGGCTGGTCATGGAGAGCAAGCCGCCCACGAAGATGGCGATCGATACCAGGGCCACCACGGCACGGTTGCGCAGCGACAGTTGGGACAGACGGAACACGGCCTTGACCTCCAGAGGTGGGGCTTGGGCAGGTGGCCGGGGACAGCACCGCGGGGCCCAAGTGGATGCGGCGACTATATCGCCGGTCAGGTTACGGGGCGAGTCGCCTAGGGGGCCGCTGCGGCGGCGGTACCGTCGCCCTGGCTCAACTGTTGGGCTGCTGATTTGTCTGTTGGTGCCAATGCCGGCGTAACCGAGCGGGTCTACCCTGATGTCGTTATGACCGATTTCAGCCCGGCCTTCGGTGAACGTGCCCGAGCCAAGAAGAAGGTGCCGCTGCGGCGGCGGCTGGTCCGCGCCGCCGGTTGGGCCGGTTTCGTGGGCGGCGGGCTGGTGACGCCACGACTGGCCGCCAAGGCGGCTGCCCGGGTTTGGTGCAAACTGCCCCAGAACGCGGGGCGGCGCAAGGACAACCGGCCGGAACCGGGCGCCATCGGGCAGGTCGATGTCGGTCTGATCAGCCCGGTGGCGGTCGAAGAGTGGGGTGACCCGGACGGCCCGCTGGTCTACCTGGTGCACGGCTGGGGCGGCTGGCGCGGCCAGGTGGCGGCCTTCGTGACACCGCTGGTAGCGGCCGGCTGCCGGGTGATCGGCTTCGACTGCCTATCGCACGGCGATTCGGGTCCGGGCGAACACGGCAAGGCCTTCTCCTCGGGCGGCGAGATGATCACCTCGCTGGAGGCGGTAACCGCCCACTTCGGCCAGCCTCACGGCATCATCGCCCACTCGCTGGGGTGCGCCAACGTCTGCCGGGCCATCCTGGACGGCAAGCTGACGGTTGACCGCCTGACGCTGGTTTCGCCCAGCCCGGACATGCGCCTGGTGGCGGCCAACTTCGCCAAGTCGCTGGGTTTCCGGCAGCGGGCCACGCGCATGTTGACCGAAGAGATGGAGAAGCGGGCGCACCGGCAGATGGGTGATTTCGATATCGCCGACATGGGCCGCACCGGCCAGTTGCCTGACGCCCTGCTGATTCACGATGCCGCCGACAAGGAATCGCCCTACGCCGTTTCGCTTGGCATCAACGCGGCCTGGGAGGGCGCTCGGTTGATGAGCACCGAAGGGCTGGGCCACCACCGGATCCTGATCGATCCGGCCGTGATCGAGGCGGCCGCCGCCAACGTTGTGTCCGCATTGTGAGCGGCGCCACAGAATCGCCAAATTTTCGCCCTCGAGCCGACACGCCGCGCCTACCTGGACCTTTGGTCATCCACAGGCCAGCCGAACGCGCGATCTTGGTGAAGAAAGATGTTTTCGCAGGTCAGAGGCTTGCACGGGCTTATCCCCAGGGTTTGTCCACAAGGGGCACCCAGTTTTCCACACCCGTCCGCGCCACATTTCCCACGCCTGTGCAAAGCCCTGTGGATAACTCAACTTGCGTTGGGGCTGGGCTCCCCTATACTGGTTCGCTTTTGTGACTCGCGCCACTGCCTTGGCCGGCATGCCTCCGCCCTCCCCAAGCCCACCGCCATCCCAGCGGCCATCGCCATCCCCAACCACCGCCGCCGCGTTGCGCCGGACACGTGTGGTTCGGGGACAACCAAGCGCGTTACAGGGGACGGCTCCACGGAACAGGGGTGACAGGGCCACCCCTGTGACGCGGAACCGTCCCCAGTAACGCGCCCCAGCGGCCAGCTCACGAGGGGCATCTCGTGGGAGGTTGGCCGGCCCACACGCGAGGCACCGGCGCGAGGCACCGACAAAGGGGTCGCCTAGGGTACGCAGGCCGGGCAAACGAAACGGCCGGTCCAGCCCCAAGGCTGTCCGGCCGTTCACTCAACCAAAGTCTCAAACTAGTGCGCGAGGGGGGAGTTGAACCCCCATGCCCTTGCGGGCACACGGACCTGAACCGTGCGCGTCTGCCTATTCCGCCACTCGCGCGCGAACACTGAGGTTAGCACGTCAGACGCTTCCTGCGACAATGCCGGGGCAGCAATCTTGTGGCGAGTCAGTGGGCATGACCTCGGCTAACCCTCTAAGCTGAGTCTGTGGCTCTGCCGAGTCGTTACGATGGGGCAGGGCTATGCGCATGAGGGGGAAGTACGGATGGCATTCCTCGATCGTTTTGAGAAGGGCGTTGAGCGTTCGGTCAACGGCGCCTTCGCTAAGTTGTCTCGTAGTGAGGTGAAACCTGTGGAACTCGCCGCCGCGTTGCGACGCGAACTCGACGACAAGGCCGCCGTGCTGGCACGAGGGCGTGCCGTGGTGCCCAACGAGTTCGTGATCGAGTTGTCCCCTGACGACTTCGACCGCATCCTCGACTGGGGGGCCGAAGCGATGGGCGAAGAACTGCAGGAAGGCGTAGCCCAGCACGCCGCCTCGCAGCGGTACGCCTTCGTGGGCCCGGTGTCGGTGACGTTCGAAGAAGACCCTGACCTGGCGGTGGGCGTGTTCCACGTCCGTTCGGCCACCGTGCGGGGCGCGGTGGCGCCGGCCGCGTCCTCGACGCCTTCGTCCCGGCACCCGATCGTGGACATCGACGGCCAGCGCTACCTGCTGACCGGCCCGGTGACAGTGATAGGGCGCGGTTCGGACGCGGACATCATCGTGGAGGACACGGGCGTGTCCCGCCGCCACGTCGAGATCCGCCTCACGCCTGACGGCCCGGTGGCCACTGACCTGGGTTCTACCAACGGCACGTTCGTTGAGGGCCACCGCATCACCAATGCGCTTCTGGTGGACGGCAACACCATCACGGTGGGCCGGACTCAAGTGATCTTCTGGACGGGGGAGTCAGGGGACGCCGGCGCCGACCAGGACGGGTAGCGGGTAGGCCACATGGGTGGGGAACTCGCGGTCTCACTGCTAAGGCTCGGCTACCTGCTGATCCTGTGGCTGTTCGTGCTGTTCGCCCTGCTGGTGCTGCGGCGGGACGTCTACGGCACCACCATCATGCGCCGCCAGGCCAAGCAGTCCCGCAAGTCGAAGCGCGCCAGCCGTACCCAGGCCCCGGAGGCGCGCCCCCTGGCCCGCGTCCAGGCTCCCCTCGACCTGCCGCCCGCCACCCCGGTGGGTGCCTACCCGCCCGCACCCGCACCAATCGCACCACCAGTCAGGGTCTCGGCCCAGCACCCGGAAGCCCCCACCCGCCTGGTGGTGACTAACGGCCCGCTGCGCGGCACTACCTTGCCGCTGCTGGCCACCGGGGTTGTGATGGGCCGTTCGGCTTTAGCCAACTTGGTGCTCGATGACGAGTACGCCTCCGGCCGCCACGCCCAGATCGTGCAGCAGGGCGGCGAGTGGTACCTGGAGGACTTGGGCTCCACCAACGGCACCTACCTGGGCCGTGAGAAGATTGCGGGTCCCACCCTGCTGCGGGCGGGGCAAACTATCCGGATCGGTAACACCACTGTGGAGGTGCTGAGGTAGTGACTGTCGCCTTCCGCTACGCGGTCCGGTCCGATGTGGGCTTGACTCGCGCCAACAACCAGGATTCGGCCTACGCCGGTCCGCACTTGTTGGTGATCGCGGACGGCATGGGCGGCCACGCCGGCGGTGACATTGCCTCATCGGTGGCGATTGCCCACCTGGCGCCTTTGGATGACGAGACACCAGCGGCCGATGACGCGGCGGTGGCCTTGGACGCGGCGGTCGAAGAGGCCCACCAAGAGCTGTTGGACCGAGTGGTGGATGATCCAGAACTGGCCGGCCTGGGCACCACGGTGACGGCCTTGTTGCGCACTGGGGACAGGCTGGTGCTTGGCCACATCGGGGATTCCCGCGCCTACCTGCTGCGGGACGGCGTGATGGAGCAGGTCACCACCGACCACACGTTTGTCCAGTTCCTGGTGGATAGCGGCAAACTGGACCCTGACCAGGCTGAACGCCATCCACAACGGTCGCTCTTGTTGCGCGTCCTGGGGGATGTGGACCTGGCCGGCGGCCTGGACATTTCGGTCCGCAAGGCCGAGGCCGGTGACCGTTGGCTGCTGTGTTCGGATGGCCTGTCCGGCGTCGTTTCGGCCGGCACGCTCGAGGCCACCTTGTTGGAGCATCCGCAGCCGGGCGCCTGCGCGGACGCGCTGATCGACCTTGCTCTGCGGGGCGGCGGCCCGGACAACGTCACCTGTGTGGTGGCGGACGTGGTGGAGTTGGATGACCTGCCCGATGGCGAGGCGCCCAGTACCGCTGTCCAGGTGGCCGGGGCGGCGGCGGTAGACCGCAATAAGCCCACCCGGGGTGGCAGCGGCGCGGCCGCCAAGGCGGCCTCACTGACACCCAAGAAGCGGGCCGATGACGCCGACACGGACCTGCCGCGGGCCCGCTTCAAGGTGTTGCGGGTCATCCTGTGGCTGCTGGTGCTGTTGGGCCTGGCGGCGGCCATCACCTTCGGCGTGCACATGTTCTACCAGTGGACCCAGACACGCTTCTACGTGGCCCAGTCCAACTCCGTGGTGGCGGTCTATCAGGGCATTCCGCAGAAGATCGGGCCGTGGGAATTGTCACACGTGGCGGAGGAACTGCCAGGCATTCCAATGGATTCGCTGACCCAGGCTTGGCGGGACCGGATCGAACAGACGGTCCAGGTCGATTCGCTGGCGGACGGCCAAGAGTTGGCGGAACGGGCCTACGCCGAATCGGTGGCCGAGCTGACCAAGCCGCCCAAGGCTTCGGCCAGCCCTACGCCATCGACCGGCCCAAGCTTCGGCCCCACGCCATCGGCCACCAAGACGGCCTCGCCGTCACCGTCACCCAGCCAAACGCCGTCCCCCAGCGGGGCGCCATCGGCCACCTCTAGCGCCGCCGCCCCTGAGGTGGGTGGCGGGCAAACGGTACCGTCAACCGAACCGACGGCCACCCCCAGCCCAGCCGCCGAAGACGCCGGCGACACGGCGGACGGCACGGCAGCGGAGGGCTGAGATGGCTACCGTATTGCCTGCCGCTCCCCGGCGCGGACGCTGGGCCGAACTGTTCCTGCTGCTGATCGCCCTACTGCTGGCGTTCATGGCCTATGCCCAAGTGGCCCTGGCGTTGACCGACAAGCTGCCGGCGGACATGACCATCTACTGTGCCGGTTTCACGGCCTTGGCGCTGGCCGCCCACTTCGTGTTGCGCTGGCGGGCGCCGTACGCCGATCCGGTGATACTGCCCACGGCGGTGCTGTTGAACGGCATCGGCCTGGCGATGATCTACCGCCTGGCGGCCCGCTATGAGATCACCAACCCGTCGTTCGCCAATATCGCCACCAAGCAGTTGATCTGGACCATTGTTGGCGTGGTGGCGGCGGTGGCCACGGTGCTGGCGGTGCGGGACCACCGCACGCTGCGCCGCTACACCTACACCTGCATGGTCCTGGGCCTGGTGGGCCTGGTGATACCTCTCGTGCCGGGCATCGGCACGGAGGCCTACGGGGCTCAGATCTGGATACACATCGGGCCGCTGTCGTTCCAGCCGGCCGAGCTGTCCAAGATCCTCTTGACCATCTTTTTCGCCGGCTACCTGGTGGCCAACCGAGACGCCATGGCACTGGCCGGTCCGCGGGTGCTGGGCCTGCAACTGCCGCGTTTCCGCGACCTGGGGCCCATCGCCTTGGCCTGGGTGGTCTCCCTGGGCGTGTTGGTGTTCGAACGCGACCTGGGCACGTCGCTGCTGTTCTTCGGCCTGTTCGTGGTGATGCTGTATGTCGCCACCGACCGGCCCAGTTGGATTGTGATCGGCCTGCTGGCGTTTGCCGGCGGCGTGGCGGCGGCCTACCGGCTGTTCGGCCACATCCAGGCCCGCTTCCAGATCTGGCTGGACCCCTTCAACACAGAGGTGTTGAACCGCAACCCGGGCGGTTCGGGCCAGTTGGTGCAGGGCTTGTATGGGTTGGGCAACGGCGGGTTGTTCGGCACCGGTTGGGGCCGCGGCCGGCCCGATCTGACACCGTTGGCGTTCTCGGACTTCATCATCACGTCGCTGGGCGAGGAGCTGGGCCTGACCGGTCTGGTGGCGATCCTGCTGTGCTACCTGCTGTTGGCGCAGCGCGGTTTCCGCACCGCGATTGGCATCCGGGACGGTTTCGGCAAGCTGCTGGCCACCGGCCTGGCGTTCGCCTTGGCCTTCCAGGTGTTCGTGGTGGTGGGCGGCGTCACCCGCGTCATCCCCCTGACCGGCCTGACCACCCCGTTCCTGGCTTACGGTGGTTCGTCACTGGTGTCCAACTGGATCATTGTCGCCTTGTTGTTGCGGGTGTCTGATGGCGCCCGCCGCCCACCGCCCACCACCTCCGAGATCGACTTGACGCCGGTCATCGCCAGCGAGGCCGAACGCCGTGAGGCGGCCCAAGCGGCCGACCAGAAGGCCACCCAGGTGGTGGTGCGCCCATGAACGCGCAGATCCGCCGCATGACCGCCCTGGTGACCGTGATGTTCCTGGCCCTGTTGGGCTCCATCACCTGGATCCAGTACGCCAAGGCGGCTGACCTACGGGCCAGGCCGGACAACACCCGCAGCTACTACCAGTCATTCGACCGTGACCGCGGACCCATCGTGGTGGCCGGCGGCCAGGTCATCGCCAACTCGAAACCCGTCGATGACGACTACGGCTACCAGCGCATCTACGCCGATGGCCCGCTGTATGCGCCGGTGACCGGCTTCTTCACCATCCTGCCTTCCTCCACCGGCATCGAACGGGCCGAGAACCAAGTGCTGGAAGGCACAGCCGATTCGCTGTTCCTGTCGCGGCTCCAAGACCTGGTGACGGGCAAGGAACCGCTGGGCGGGGCGGTCGAGCTGACCATCGACCCGGTGGCGCAACAGGCGGCCTGGGACGCCATCGGCGACCAGCGGGGGGCGGCGGTGGTGCTGGACGCCAAGACGGGTGAGATCCTGGCGCTGGTGTCGAAGCCCTCCTATGACCCGAACCTGCTGGCGGCCCACAACCGCGATGACGTGTTGGCGGCCTATGACGCCTGGGAGCAGGATCCGGACAATCCCCTGTACAACCGGGCCATTGCCGGCAACCTGTACTTCCCGGGCTCCACCTTCAAGCTGATCACGGCGGCGGCGGCGCTGGAATCGGGCGATTACCAGGCGGATTCGGAACTGGAGGCACCGCAGGCGCTTGACCTGCCCAACTCGGACCACCAGATCACCAACTACGCCGATTCAAGCTGTTCCAGCTCCGGCACCATGACGATGGCGGCCGCCCTGACCATCTCCTGCAACACCGCCTTCGCCTCGCTGGGCATGGCCCTTGGCCAGGACGCCATTGCCGCCCAGGCCGAAAAGTTCGGCTTCGGCCAAGACCTTGAGATCCCGTTGACGGTGACGCCATCCCAGTTCCCCAAAGGCATGTCGATTGCCAATACCGCCATGGCCGCCATCGGGCAATACGAAGACAAGGTGACGCCGCTGCAGATGGCGATGGTGGCGGCCGCTATCGCCAACGACGGCCGGCTGATGGAGCCGCACCTGATCCGCACCGAACGGGATGCCGATCTGACGGTGATGGCCACCACGGCGGCCAAGGAACTGTCCCGGCCGATCAGCGCTTCGACCGCCACCACGCTGCGGGACATGATGCTTGACGTGGTGACGGACGGGACGGCCACCCGGGCGGCGGTCGATGGCGTCACGGTGGGCGCCAAGACGGGCACGGCCCAGAAGGATGCCGACCACGCCCCCGATGTCTGGACGGTCGGTTTCGCCGAGGCGGACGGCCGCACCCTGGCCATCGCGGTGGTGGTCGAGGACGGCGGCGCCATGGGGAACGGCGGCTCTGGCGGCGCGGTGGCGGCGCCGATTTTCGCGGCCATTGTCGAGGCGGTGTTCGGCGAATGAGAGCAGACCCGGGCGTGCTGTTGGCGGACGGCCGCTACCAGTTGATCACGCGCATCGCCGTGGGCGGTATGGGCGAGGTGTGGCGGGCCCATGACCTGTGGACCGACGGCCCGGTGGCAGTCAAGGTGCTGCGGCCCGAATACACCGGCGACCCGACCTCGCTGCAACGCCTGCGCATTGAGGCCCACAACGCCTCCATGCTGGTGCACCCCAACATCGCGGCGGTCCACGACTACCGCGAACAGGAAGGCACCGGCTACCTGGTAATGGAGTACGTGGACGGACAGTCGATGGCGGACGTGTTGGCGTCCCACTCGTCGATCGCGCCACTGCGGCTGTTGCCTATCCTGATCCAGGCTTCGCTGGGTCTGCACGCCGCCCACACCGCCGGCGTGGTGCACCGGGACGTCAAGCCGGGCAACATCCTGTTGGGCCCGTCCGACCAGGTCAAGCTGACCGACTTCGGTATCTCGATTGCCCAGGGCCAGATGAGCCTGACGGACACCGGCAAGGTGATGGGCACGGCCCAATACCTGGCGCCGGAACAGGCCTTGGGCAACCCGGCCACGCCGCTGGGGGACCTGTATGCGCTGGGCATCATCGCCTACGAGTCCCTGGTGGGCGAGCGCCCGTTCACCGGCGTCAACCACGTGGCCATCGCCCTGTCGCAGGTGCGAGACGCCCCGCCGCCGTTGCCGCCGTCGGTGGAACCGTCGCTGGCCGAACTGGTGATGCGGCTGTTGTCGAAGGATCCTTCGGAGCGGCCCCAAACCGGGGCCGACCTGGCGGCCGAGCTGGGCGATGTGCTGGACACCCACCGCCAGTTGGCAGGCCGGCTGTTGGCGGCCCGGCGCGGCTCCGACCTGGGCGGCCCGCTGCTGCGAACCGAGGGTTCGTCGCAGCGCACCCAGACGCATGACCATCCCAGCCCCACCTACACGCCGGTGGCGCACGACGCCGTACCGCCCACCGAGGTAGCGGACGTAGTGATCGAGCCGATCCGGGCCATCGACCTGGCGCCGGAGTTGCTACCACAGCCGGCTTCAGGTCCATTGCCGCAGGTGGCTGTGGTGTCGCCGGAAGACATGGGGGCGGCTGTGTCCGACGGCGCCGGGTCGCCTGAGGGGGAGTCCATGGCCGACGCCGCCGGGTCGCCTGACGTGCTGTCGGTGCCCGATGCCGTCCCGGCACCCACCCCGGAACCGTCACCCGTCATCGAACCCTTACCGACCTTGGAGCCCGAACCGGTCGAGGTGATGGTGCCGGCGCCGGCGCCGACCCCGGAACCGTCACCCGTCATCGCGCCCATACCGGTGCTGGAACCGGAACCGATCGAGATCATGGTGCCCGTCCCGGCACCCACCCCGGAACCTTCGCCCGTCATCGCGCCCGAGCCCGAACCGGAGCCCGAGCCTGAGCCGGAACAGAAGCCGGCCGCCGGTGAACCGGCCCCGCTGCTGGAACCCCTGCCGGGGCCCGAACCGGAGCCGCTGCCACCGGTGCCACCGCCCCCGCCGGCGCCCGCGCCCGCGCGGCCACCCCAGCCGCGTTCCATTCCGGTGACCGGCCAGGCCAAGGCGAAGGCCGCAAGGAGTAATAACACCTGGGTCCGCCAATGGCTGGTGCCTATCCTGGTGGCGTTGGCGTTGATCGCCATGATCGTGATTGGACTCATCACCGCGCTGGGGGCCGATGACCAGACCAGCGCCCCGGCCCTAGAAACCCAAATGACGCACACGGCGGCGGAACGTGGGATCATCAATGCTGAATCGATGCGCCCGCAGTTAGGGCGCTGGGAGGAAAGGTACTGAGGTGGCGGACTACACACCGCGCATCCTGGCTGGCCGCTACGAGGTTGGTGAACTGATCGGCCGCGGCGGCATGGCTGAGGTGCACGTTGGCAGGGACACCCGTTTGGGGCGCACCGTGGCGATCAAGCTGCTGCGCTCTGACCTGGCCAAAGACCCGGCCTTCCAGACTCGTTTCCGGCGGGAGGCCCAGGCGGCCGCCTCGCTCAACCACCCCGCCATCGTGTCCGTTTACGACACTGGCGAGGATCTCAGCACCGACGCCCAAGGCATCACCCACCATCTGCCGTTCATCATCATGGAGTACGTCGAGGGCCACACCCTGCGTGAACTGATGCGGGACGGCGCGGCCCTGCCCATCGACGAAGCGACGGACATCACAATCGGTGTGCTGTCCGCCCTGCAATACGCCCACCACGCCGGCATTGTGCACCGCGACATCAAACCGGCCAACATCATGCTGACCGTGGCCGGCCAGGTGAAGGTGATGGACTTCGGCATTGCCCGGGCCCTGACCGAAACCTCGGAGACGGTCACCCAGACCCAGGCCGTCATCGGCACGGCCCAGTACCTCAGCCCGGAACAAGCCCGGGGCGAAAACGTGGACGCCCGGTCCGATCTCTATTCGACCGGCTGTGTGCTGTTCGAACTGCTGACCGGCCGGCCACCGTTCGTGGGCGATTCGGCCGTAGCGGTGGCCTACCAGCACGTCCGTGAACAGCCGGTGCCGCCGTCCACCTATGCGCCGGATGTTCCGGCCGCCCTGGACCGGATCGTGTTGAAAGCGCTCCAGAAGGACCGTTCGCTGCGCTACTCCACGGCCTCGGAGTTCCTGGCTGATCTGGAGGCCGCCAAGCACGGCCAGGCCGTGTCCGCGCCGCCCGTCCAGTCGCTGTCCGGTGAACCGACCCAAGTGATTGCCGCCGGCGGCCTGGCGGCCGCCCTGGCCTCGACTCCTCCAACCCAGCCGGCAGCGGCCGCCGTTCCGCCCGCGCCGGCCTTCGCCCCGGCACCGGCCTTCCCGCAGCCCAGCCCCTTCCAGGCCGGCGGCATTCTGCCGCCGCCGGAACAAGTGGCGGAACAGGAAGAGGAAGACAAGGCCAAGCGCAAGCGCATCATCATCATCGCCATCGTGGCCGGCGTGGCCGTCATCTTGCTGGGTGTGCTGCTGTTCTGGATTTTCCGCGGCGGCGAGGACACGGACGACCCAGTTGTGACGCCACCCAGCGAGAGCCCCACCCCCAGCGCCGTCAAGATGGTGACCGTGCCACTGTGCGGCACCGCCAACGGGGCCGAATTCAAGGACTGCACCGAACCAGACGCCATCGACATCCTGGAGAAGGCCGGCCTGAAGGCGGTCCGGGCCGACGAGGGCGAGAACTCTGACACTGTCCCGGCCGGCCAGGTGATCCGCTTCGATCCGAAGCCGGGCAACGAGCTGGAGGAAGGCCAAACTGTCACCTACGTGTTGTCGTTGGGCAAGGACCAGGTCTCGGTGCCAACCGTGGCTGGTATGAGCCAAGAGGACGCCATCGACCTGTTGGAGAAGGACGGCTTCAAGGTGCGCGCGGCGCGGGTGTCGGAAGACAGCGCCACAGTGCAAAAGGACATGGTGACGGCCACCGACCCATCGGCGGGCCAGGTGGTGTCATACGGTTCCGACATCACCCTGCACGTCTCCAGCGGCAACACGGTGGTTCCGGCGGACTGCGTCGGCTCCACGCTGGCTGACTGCAAGACGCTGCTGGTCGATGCCGGCCTGGTACCCGGTGAGACGGTAGACGAGGTCACGGAGGACCAGCCCGAAGGCACCGTGCTGCGGATGGAACCGGCGGCCAGCGCCACCACCCCGCAGAAGACCCAGGTCAAGATCTACGTGGCCAAGGCCATCCCCACCGTGGCTGTGCCCAGTGAAATAGTGGGCGTGGACAGGGCCCCAGCCGAGACCTGGCTGGCTTCGATGGGCCTGCTGTCTGCCGTCACCGAGGAGTACAGCGACACGGTGCCGGCCGGCCAGGTGATCCGGACCGATCCACCGGTCGACACGATTGTGCGGGAAGGCGACGTGGTGACGTTGGTGATCTCGAAGGGGCCCGAGAACACACCAACGCCAACGCCGTCGTCACCGACCGCCACCCCAACGTCGACTGACACCTCGACGCCTTCGGCTTCGTCCAGCCCGTGACGGATGCACTGGCCGGTCCCGCCGGCCCCGCCGGGCCCCCAGAAGAAGAAGAGGACCGCAAGAGCCGCGCCTTTTGGGTGATACTGGCGGCTGCCATCCTGGCGGTGCTGCTGGCGGTCGGTTTCGGCTGCTACAAGATCTGGACCTCGGGCGAGCCGACGGCGCTGCCCAGCCCGTCGCCGTCGCCCACCCCCACACCGACGCCCACGCCCACACCCACACCGACCCCTACCCCCACCCCCACGCCGTCGCCGTCGCCCACCAACATCGGCGTCTACGAGATCGCCACGCTGGCCGGTGACGTGCCGTCCTATTCCGGGCCCAACGGGGCCGAGAACGGCACGGTAGACGGTAGTTGGTGGGACTACGTGTCAGCCCTGGCCGTGATCGACAAGCAGGACGGCTACCTGAAGGTGCGCCTGCAGCAGCGGCCCAACGAATCGACCGCCTGGATCAAGGCCTCGGACGCCACCATCACCGAGACGCCCTACCGCATCGAGGTCAACGTCACCACCTACCGCTTGGTCCTCTACGAGCGCGGCGAGGTGGTGTTCGAGGCACCCGTGGCCGTGGGTAAGGAATCCACCCCCACACCTCTGGGGCACTATTTCGTCACCATGCTGGTGCCTGGCGCCAGCGCGGGCTACGGGCCGCAGGTGTTGGCCTTGTCCGCCCACTCCGAAACGATCGATGACTGGCAGGGTTCGGGCGACGCCATCACGGCCATCCACGGGCCGGTAGGGGCGGACGAGCGCATCGGCACCGAGGGCGGCGCCTTCACCAACGGCTGCATCCGGATGCACCTGGATGACCTGGAGAAGCTGTACGTGGTGCCGGCCGGGTCGCCGGTCGACATCGTCGCCTGAGCGTTGGCGCGGGCGCCCCTACTCCTCCGTCAAAGCCTCACCCGGCAGTTCCGTCAAGTCCTCACCGGGCAGTTCGGTGGGCGTGGCCGAAACGGTCACTGGTACCGTCTCGATGATGGTCTGCGTGATGGTGGGGGTCGGCTCGGGGCTTTCCTCCGTCACCGTAGTCTGGTTGAACGGCAGCCTGGGGCTGATCCACGGGAAGAAGGTGGTGAAACAGACCGCCACTATGGCCGCCACCGCCACCAGCGCGCCGAAGATCTTCAGCCAGGCCGGGCCGGGCGTGTGGCGCCATAACCATCCGTACATCGCCTAGCCCTCCTGTCCCTGCTCGATGGCGGCCCGGTCGGCCGGCGGCACCAGGTCTTCCAGTTGACCCTCGGACTTGTCCGCCCAATAGGCCAGTTCGCCCCACACGATGTAGCGCTGCTTGGCCGAATACATCGGGTGGCAGGTAGTAATGGTCATGATCCGTTTGGTGGGTGTGGCGCCTTCCTCGTTCGGCACCGGCCAGATCACCCGCACCTCATGCGGGTAGACGATCTCCCAGTCATAGACGTTGTAGACGAAGTAGTAGCGGTCAGTTTCGACAATCAACTGGTCGCCCACCTGCAGTTCCGCCACCCGGTTGTAGGGGGCGCCATAGGTGGTGCGGTGGGCGGAGGTGGCGAAGTTGCCGATCTCACCCACGCCCTGCGTGCCGGGATAGTGGCCGATCAACCCCTGGTTCAGGATCTTCTCCCGGTCCACCCCTTCCACGATGGGCACCCGGTAGTCGTAGCCCCAGCGGGGCACGTGCAGCACGGCCCAGATCTCGCCGAACTCGGGCACCGCCAACGGGTCTTCATCCACCGGCGGTGCTTCGGTGTGGAGGGGCGCCCACGGGCTGGTGGTCTCGGGGATGATCCACTCGGGCCGGGTCAGCACCTCGGTCTTGACAATCGCTTCCACATGGCGGTGGGCCTCCACCGTGGTCCAACCCAACTCCCAGGCCACATAGAGCCCCAACAGCAGGCCCATCGTGATCAACAGTTCACCGATCACGCCGACGATGGCGGCCCCCACCCGGCGCTTCTTCTTGGTCTTGGCGGCCGGCGGGTGGGTGTGGCTAACCGAGCGCCAGGCCGGGCTGGGGCTGGCAGTGCCGTGTTGGCCGGTGGCTCCGGCTGGGTTGGCCTGGCCGGCCGAGCCGACCGAGGCGGCGCCGACACTGCGGCGGGTTGGGGCGCCATCCGCCACCTGGCTGGTGCCGCCTGTCAGCGGCACGGCGGTGGCTGGCGGCGGTGGCGTGTTGGCACCCATCACGGTGACCGAAGGGAAGGCCGCCCGGCCGGCGGAGACGGAACGGCGGTGGGGTGCACCGGCCACCGCGCCGACACCGACCGGTGGGGTCGGCACGCGCGGCGTGGTGCCTATGGGTGAGGGGGTGGCGGCCGGCTCGGCTCCGGCTTCCCGGGCGGCCGCCTGGCGCAGGCCGGACCGGGTCAGGCCGGCCTGGCCCAACGCCTGGGCGGCGGCCTGTTCGGCCCCGCCCAGCGATTCGCCCGCGGGCACGGCCGGGCCGGCCGGTTCGCCCTGGCGCCGGCGCAGAATGCCGTCCAGATCCGCCAAGCCATCGGGTTGTTCGGTCACGATGCACTCACCCCTTCCTCACCGCCCAAACGTTCAGCCGCCCTGGCGTATTCCAATTTGAGGCCGCCACCAGGATTGGCCTCCACCGAAATGTCGTCTTGCCGGTCCAACGACCACCCCAAGCCTAGGGTCTGCGCCACCGTCAGGTAGGCCTGCACACCCGGGTCCGCCTCAAGCGCCGCCTCCATGGCGCCGGCCGGGCCGATGGCGCTGATGGTATAGGGCGGGGAATAGACCCGGCCGCCCACCAATATGACGTTGCCCACACAGCGGATCGCGGTGGTGGAAACCACCCGGTGGCCTTGGACGGCCACGGCCTCGGCACCGCCAGCCCACAGGGCGTTGAGCACGGCATCGATGTCTTGCTGGTGCACCAGCAGGGAAGCCAAGGGGACATCGGCCGCCGCCTCGCTGGGGGCGGCATCGGACAGCGTGACCACCAAACCGGGGCCGTGCACCGCCCGGGCGCCGGAAGCCAGGGCGACCGCGGCATCGGTCCCTGTTTCAGCCGCCGGAGCCACGTCCGCCATCAGGCCTTCTAGTTCATCCGTTAGCTCAATTTGGCGGGCCTCCAAGGCTTGGACGGCTCGGTCTTGTTCGGTTACCAGACCAAGGAGGCCGGGGGCGTCGCGCAGGTCGGTGTGCCGGGTCTGGCTGGCGTTGACCGCGAACATCAACCCTGCCAGCAGCGCTACCAGCCCAACCAGGAGGTGGGAAGTGGGGGTGCCCTTGAGGCGGCGCTGGCGCGGCATTCGGTCCCCCTCCTTCATCCCGTGGCGATTCGGCGAAGCGGGCGCGGGTGGCACCGGGGACTGGTTCCACTACGCTTACCCTGTATCACGATAACCGGCCCAAGGGCCACAGCCGTGTCTTTGCCTTGCCGCGCCACGCGCTGTTCCCAGTCAGAAGGAGTGCGTACCGGTGCCTGAGTCACGGTCACGTCGCAAGAAGAAGTCGACCTATACCCCGCCCACGGCGCCCAAGGCGGCCCCGCCGTCACCGGCCTGGTGGGCGCCGACCATGGTGGCTGTCATGATCCTTGGCCTGGTCTGGGTGGTTGTCTACTACCTGTCGCAGGCCCGGTTCCCCATCGGCGCCATCCACAACTGGAACCTGGCGGTGGGTTTCGGGCTGATCCTGGGCGGGTTCGCCATGACCGCCAGGTGGCGGTGACGGCGGCTTGGCCGGCCGGCTAGAACTTTTTTGGCGCGGACGGCCCGCCACCCGAGTAGTTTTCCCCAGCGGTGGACAACCTTGGGGATAACTACATCGCTGTGATTCCCAGTGTGATGTTGATCTCAGTCGGTCAGTAGAGCGATGCGGTCAGTCCGATGACCAGCCCTGCGCACAGCACCACGGCCCCCACCACCCCCGCCACCGAGTAGCGGAAGCGCTTCAGCCGGGGGGTGTAGACGAACAATGCGGCCAGCGCCCCGCCCAGCAGGAGGCCGCCGATGTGCCCCTGCCATGAAACATTCGGCACAGTGAAACTGAACACCAGGTTGATGGCGATAACGCTCAGGATGCCGCTCATGTTGCCGCCCAGGCGGCGCGACAGGATCAGCGTGGTGGCGAACAGGCCGAACACCGCGCCACTGGCCCCCAGCGTGCCCTGCAGCCAGGAGCCCCAAGTGTTGACGATGCGGGCCCACACCAACACCGCCACGTTGCCGCCGATGGCGCTGAGCAGGAACAGGGCGGCAAACCGCCACCGGCCCAAGAGCCGTTCGACGAAGCTGCCCACCACCCACAGGGCGTAGCCGTTGAACAGCAGGTGGAGCGGCGAACCGTGCAGGAAGGCCGAGGTGATCAGCCGCCACGGTTCTTCGCGGGCCATGATCGGCGCGAACACCAGGTGCTGGGTGACCGTACCCGAGTTCGCGCCGCCCGTGGCCAGTTGGGCCACGTAGCCGATGACGCATAGCACCAAGGCGCCAATGGTCAGCAGCGGCAGGTGGCCGCGGCTGATCGGTGCCCCCAGGATGGAGCGGGCGGCCGGGGCGGTGCGGTTGGCCTGTTGTACGCATTCAGGGCACTGCACGCCCACGGCCGCCGGAATCTGGCAGGCCGGGCAGATGGGCCGCCCACACCGCTGGCACCTGACGTAGGCCGGTGTGCCCGGGTGCCGGTAGCAGTATTGGGTGCCCTCTGGCCCGGCACCGTTCGCGGGCTGGCCCGCGAAGGGGTGGTTGTTCACGGGATGATTTCCACGCTTTCGATCACCACGTCCTGGCGCGGCCGGTCGCGGCCGTCGGTGGGGGTGGTGGCGATGGCGTCTACCACGGCCTGCGAGGCGGCATCGGCCACCTTGCCGAAAATGGTGTGCTTGCCGTTGAGGTGCGGCGTGGGCGTGACCGTGATAAAGAACTGGGAGCCGTTGGTGCCGCGGCCGAAGCGCAGGCCGGCGTTGGCCATGGCCAACAGGTAGGGCTCAGAGAAGCGCAGCGACGGATGGATTTCGTCGTCGAACTGGTAGCCGGGGCCGCCGGTGCCGTTGCCCAGCGGGTCGCCGCCTTGAATCATGAAGCCGTCGATGACGCGGTGGAACACCACGCCGTTGTACAGCGGGGTGTTGGTGGGGCGGCCCGTGGCCGGGTCGGTCCATTCCTTGGTGCCGCTGGCCAGGCCGGTGAAGTTGGCCACGGTCTGGGGGGCTTGTTCGGGGTACAGGTCCAGGCGGATATCGCCCATTGAGGTGTGCATGATCGCTTGCATCCGTCCATCCTCCCATAGGGGCCTCGATACTTGGCCGTACAGGCCCGGTTTACGGACGGTTGCGGCCAGTAGCATGGTGGTAGTCATTATTCGGGTCCGCCCACGCCAATGAAGGAGAGTCCCATGGACGCCACCACCACTCGTTGCCCCTATCTGCGCGCCCGCCAGGCTTTGACGGGTGTGCCGCTAGCCGCCCGCGGGGCGGAGGCGGCCGCGGCGGCCAAGGTGGCTGCCGCCCGGGCCAAGGAACTGATCGAGACCGAAGCCGTGCCGCGGGCCCGCGAGGCCTACGAGTGGGCTTCGCCGCGCGTCGAAGCGGCCGTGCGCAAGGGTGTGATCGCGGCCGCGCCCAAGGTCAGCGAGGCGGCCGAGTTGCTGGCTCCCAAGATCGATGACGCCCGGGATGCGATTGTGCAGAAGGTGCTGCCCGCCGTGGTTCAGGCCGTCGATGCCGCGGCCCGCACCGCTGCCGGGGCCGCCGCCGGCGCTACGGCTGGCGTGGCCGCCACCAAAGAGGTGGCCGTGAAGGCAGTGAAGAAGCACCGCTGCCGCAAGGGCTTCGGCTTCCTGTTGCTGTTCGGCGCCATCGGCGCGGTGGCCTACTGGCTGTGGCGCCAGACCCGGCCGCTGGATGACCCGTGGGCCGAAGAAGAATGGGACGAGTTCGCGGCCAAGCCTGCGGCCGAGGCCAGCGAAGGTGAGACGGCTGAAGAAGCTGCCGCCGAGGCCGCGCCGGCGGAGGCGGCTCCGGCAGCCGTGGCTGAGGCGGCCGGTGCGGCGGTCAAGAAGGCTGCCGCCGCGGCCAAGAAGGCAGCGGGCGCCGCCAAGAAGGTGGCCAAGAAGGCTACCGATGCCGCGGAAACGACCGAGGCCGCCGAGGCCGCCGAGGCCCCGGCTGAACCGGCCGAACCGGCCTAAGAACCCCTCCCCCGCCGCTGGCCTAATCCCGTCCCGTGCAATGGTGTGACATGGCCTTCGCACATATCGATTGGACGATGCTGGAGCACGCCTATGGCGACGCCACCGACGTGCCCGAGTACCTGGCCCGGGCTGAGGATGACCCAGATGCCATCTCCGAGTTGATTGGCGCCATCCTGCATCAGGGAAGTGTCTATTCGGCCACCCCGGTGGTGGTGAAGCT
This sequence comes from Bifidobacteriaceae bacterium, assembly GCA_031272885.1. Taxonomy (GTDB): domain Bacteria; phylum Actinomycetota; class Actinomycetes; order Actinomycetales; family WQXJ01; genus JAISSX01. Next base: position 53,185 of record JAISSX010000054.1, read on the forward strand.
GCTGGCAGAGCTGGCGCTGGATCGCCAGTACGCGGGCCGATTGCGCGCACTGGAGGCGCTGGACGCGTTCGGCGAGGCAGTGTATGAGTTCGAGCACTTGCATTACGACCAGTCCGGTAGAGGCGATGCCGAGTTCGATGACCAGTGCCACGCGGCCTATCAGGAATCCGTCGCTATCGTGGCTCCGCTGCTGAGCGACTCGGACCAATGGGTGCAAGCCAACGCTGTCTGCGCCTGCCGCTGGCTCACCGAGCCAGATCCAGTGGTCGCGGCGGGCATGAAAGCCGCCTACAGAGTGTCCAACTGGGATCTGTCCGAGGACCGCCGGCCCGTCGAAGAGTTCCATCAGGCGGCGTTCGCCGGCCTGGTGTTGCAGGGTGCAGCCGACCCAGCTCTCCTGGCTGCCGGCGCCAAGGACGACGATCCGACGGTCCGCTTTCTGGCCGCCTGCGGCAAACGCGCTGCCGGCACCCGGGACGAGGCAACGCTGGGGGCTCTCGCAGAGTGTTGGGGGCCGGCGTTCGAAGCCTGGGAGGATCGCGGCTATGGCTTGAATCCGGCCACCGTCGTCGCCAAGCTAGACGATCCGCTGCCAGTGGTCTCCGCCATGTCACAGGGCCAGCCGGAAGCTGCAGAAGGCTCACTGGAAGTGGCCGAGGCCATGTTCCGACTCGGCAAGATCGACAAGGCAGGATTGGTCCAGCTAGCAACAAGAGTCGGTACCCGCCCCGAAACAGAGTTGAAGCAAGCTGCCGCCGAGTGGCTGGAGCGAGCCGATGAACCTGTTGCTGCCGCTCGCGTCCTGGATTCGATCGTCATTCCCAAGGGAGTCAAACTCTCCAAGAAGAAGCTCTCCACCCTGGTCGCCCTAATCCACCAAGGGGCAGATCCGAACCGCTGGCTGGAGCCGTTGCTTGGACATCTGAATGGCGCCGCGCTCGTCACCGACTATGTCAGCTACAGGAGCGGCTCGGTCGAGGGCTCACTCCCGAACGCACTGGCGTGGGCCAAACCGCCGGCCCTGCCGCCTCTGGTCGCCGCGGCCCGCCGGCAATTGCGTG
>JAISSX010000077.1 GCA_031272885.1 Bifidobacteriaceae bacterium
GACCGCCGTGGACCAGCAGGCGGCCGCGTTGGGGGCGGCCACCATCGCCCTGGTGGGCCTGGGGCTGTGGCAGTGGTCCGACGCCGAGCTGCCCCACCGGGGCGGCGTCACCTGGACCCCTGACGCAGCCGCCGCAGCGGCCTATGACCGGCGGCGGACCGCCTTCCTGGCCTTACAGGACCAGGCTGCGGGCCTACCGGAACTGACCGCCTTGACCGGTTTGCCCGCCGCTGCCTAGGCGGGCGAAGCCGCGGGCCTATGATCGAACCGTCCCAAACCACTAGGAGCCACCATGGTCCAGAACGCCATTCCCAACCCGCTGCCTGACACGGTCCGGGCCGTCCGGGTAGCCTCGCTGGAAGACATCACCGTGGAGACCGTGCCGGCGCCGCAGCCGCTGCCCGGCGAAGCCCTGCTGCAGCCCATCTACGTGGGGATTTGCGGCTCGGACACGCACGCGGCGGCCGGCCTGCACCCGTTCATTGACCTGCCCTACTGGCCCGGTCACGAAATCCTGGCCACCGTGGTGGCGACACCTTGGGGGGTGCCGAAGGAATGGATGGGCCGGCGCGTAGTGGTGGAGCCAAACCTGGTCTGCGGCGAATGCCCGCAGTGCCTGGCCGGGCGCTACAACATCTGCCGCCGCGTGGCCGTGTTCGGCTGTCAAACGCGCGGCGCCCTGACCGACCTGTTCACGATCGGCTCCAGCCACCTGGTGCCGGTGCCCGATGCCTTGAGCGATGAGCGCGCCGCCCTGATCGAGCCGCTGGCCACCCCCGTCCACGCCGTGCGCCGCTGTGGCGACCTGCACGGTAAGCGGGTGCTGGTGATCGGCGCCGGGCCCATCGGCCTGCTCACCCTGGTGGCGGCCCGCCGCGCCGGGGCGGCCGCGGTGGCCGTCAGCGACGTGCTGGCCTCGAAACGCGCCCTAGCCGAACGGTTCGGCGCCACCGGCACGGTCGACCCGACATCGGGCAGCGTGGCTGAGGCGGCCGCCGCCGTGGTAGAGGTGCTGGGCGGCCCGGCCGATGCGGTGCTGGACTGTGTGGTGGCCGGGCCCACCATCGAGTTGGGCGTGGCGGTGCTGACCAAGGGCGGGCGGCTGATGGTGGTAGGCGTACCCGCCGGCAACGTGTCGGTGCCGCTGAACCTGGTGCAGGACAGGGAGCTGGAACTGGTGGGCAACTTGATGTACACCAGACCGGACTACCTGGACGCCATCGACACCCTGCTGGACCCGAGCTGGCCGGCCGAAGACCTGATCACGGCCGTCTATCCCCTGGGCCAAGCCGCCCAGGCCTTCGCCGCCGCCACCGACCCAGAATCCGTCAAGACCCTGGTCCGCTTGTAAACAAGGAGAGTGCCGCGGCACCGCGTGAGGTGGAAGGGATGGCGGATGGCTCCGTGCCGATGCGCCGGTTCCCCAACGCCGAGCGGATAGTGGCCACGTTGGGCGCGGAAAACCAGGGCTGGTGCCGCGGCACCGCGGCCCGCCGGGCAAGATGAAATCGTTCTCTGGGTCAATTGCTGTCGGAGTTGGCCACTTGGTGCGGGTTTCGCCAGACTGTGGGTCACTGATCCCGCCCCAACCACCGATTTCGTGACCCACAGGCTCCCGAAACTCGCAGAAGTGGGCTCCCACGGGCAGATCCTGTCCCACAGGCTGCCTAAACTGACACTTCCCGGGCCCGCCGGGCTGTGTCCCGTCAGATGGATAGGCTCACCACGCCGTATGCATCGAGTTCGAGGTCGACAGCCTGCGGCTCGCCACCGGGGCTGGCCGCAAACCAGGCCGTCACGGCCCGTGGCTCAGGACTCTCAGAGACAACGAACCCGGTCATTTGCCCGTTGGCCCCGGCCATCACTTCGGCAAAAGCGTCCAGGGTGTCGGTACCGGCCAGACCGGCCACTCCTGCAACCTGCCCCAACGCCTGGTACAACCTGGCGCTGGGAGCCGGGTTGACATGCGGCAAGCGGGCCTCGTAGTACTCCAGCGGCGCTGTCACCAGCACTATTCGCCCTTTACCAACGGGGCGGACCAGTACCGCCGGCCGGCCGGTCTGGTCAACCGCGACCACATCGGCCTCGCGCGCCTCGACCAGGGCCACGCCCCGGCCGTCGGCGGTGCCGGCCACCTTCACGGTCAACTCATCGCTTTCGGCCAGGTCACCGAGCGGTTGGAGAAATCGCCAGGTCAGAACCTCACTGGCCGGCGGCTCAGCCAGGCCGTAGCGCATGATCCGGCGCACGCCGAAGAGGGCGTCGAAGCCCGCCAGCCAGGAACCGCGCTGATTGGGCCATTCCCCACCGAAGTAGGAGTAGTAGACGGTTGTCCCGGCCGCGGCGGCCGCTTCCAGTGCGGGGAGAGTGGTGGCCAACAGCGCTTTCGTTGCGGGCACAATGATCAGCCTTGGCGTTGGCAGGCCGTCGGCTTCGCGGATCACGGCGGGCGCCAGGTCGGCTAGTTTCGCCGAGACGTAGGCCTGGTGGCCGATGTCACGGATGACCGACCGGTCTCCTTGGTTCACAAACGGGTACGGCTGGTCCAGGAACGAACTGATCAAGATGGCGGTATGGCTCGGGGTGCGCGTCATGGTGGCCAAGCCGGCGCGGTCGGCAAAGGCCCGGAACAAAGCGAATTCTTCCAGCGCCCGTTTGGGCGTGCCATCCACCGTGGTCAGGCCGAAATGCTGTTCGAACGGATGGTGGCGGTAGGGGTCTTGGCCAGGCAGATCGAAGTCGGTGTTATTCCACCCGATCCAGCCCACGGCCCCCGCCAGGGCGGTGGTGTACAGCGTTTGGCGATAGTAGTGGGCGGCGTTGTCCTGATCGGCGAAGTCACTGGTCAGGCCGAACTCCTCCATCACCACCGGCTTGCCCATAGCACAGAGTTCGGCCACAAACGCAGCGTTGAGGTTCTGCCGCACCGGGTCGTCGCCCATCGGATAGGTGTGCGGACCGGCGAAGTCCTCGAAGTCGATCAGATCACGCAGGTGATAGCCGTTGTCCACACCGGTCGTGTCGATACCCCAGGCACCATCGCCCAATGAGATCGGTTGGGTGGCGCCCCCGGCCCTCAGCGCCTGCGCCATCAAATCCCCCCAGGCATAGACCTCGGCTGCGGCCACTCCCCCGGCATCCTGACCCCAGATGCCGCCGCCTCCGCCATAGTTCGGCATCTCGTTGCTCACCAGCCAGCCGGCAACGGCCGGGTGGGCCGCGAAACGCTGCGCCACCGACCGCAGGTACCAGGCCTGACGGTCGACCATCCACACGTCCCGGTATAGGTCGCGGCCGGCCCGCCACACCGGATCCCAGTTCTCGCCGGACATGTGACCCACAATCATGGTCGGTAAGGTCGTCATGCCGTGCTCTAGATGCAGGTCGAGGAACCGCCCGAACCGGTGCAGGCAGGCCTCGTCCAGACGGAAAGGCTCAGGCTGGAAGTCGGGCCAATACATGAATGATCGTGTCAGGGTGACACCGTTCGCGGCCAGCACCGCCAGTTCGGCCGAGACTATGGCATCGTCGAAATGCCGCCACATCAGTGGCCCGCCCAACCTGGACCAAAAGTTGGCGCCGAACCACAACTCGTTGTCTGGTAGCGGTGCCTTGGGCCGCGGTACGGGGCCCAACGATTGCCTCATTCCTTCACCGCCCCCATCGTCAGGCCCCGCACCAAGAACTTCTGGACTGCCAGACCCATCACGAAGATCGGCACTAGGGCAATGGTGGCGGCCGCCATCGACCCTCCCCAGTCGATGTTGATGCCAACAAACTTGGACACCGCGATCGGAGCAGTCTGGGTGCCACGTCCGCCCAACACCAGCGCGAACAGAAACTCATTCCAGGACAGCAGGATCGACAGAATCGCCGTCACCGAAATCCCAGGGCCGGTCAGCGGCACCGCGATTTGCCAGAAGACGCGGAAGCGACTGGCGCCGTCGATCATGGCGGCTTCTTCCAGGGCCGGCGGCACATCAAGGAAGAACGAGCGCATCATCCAGATCACCAGTGGTAGCTCGAAGCTCGTGTGAGCCAGGATCACGCCCCAATACGAGCCGAGCAGGCTGGCCTTGCTCATCAGCACATACATCGGCACCATGAGCGTCACTGCCGGCACCATGCGGGCCAGCAGGATGCCCTGAGCCCAGGCTTCCTCAAACCTGATGTTGAGACGGCACAGCGCGTAGCCGGCCGGCACACCCAAGGTGAGGGCGATGGCGGTGCTGACCCCCGCTATCAGGCAAGAGTTAAGCACGTTACGCAAGAAGTCGAGCTTCCCAAACACCGTCTCGTAGTTGGCCATGGTCGGCGCGAAATTGAGATGGATGGTCGGCTGAAAGATCGCGTAGGTCGACTTGAAGGAGGTAAGTACCATCTGCACAATCGGTACCAATACCCAAACCAGGAACACTGCCACCGCCACGTAGCAGCCGATCACCCACGGGTCGCGGCGCCGGCGCCGCCTCGCAGGGTGCTGCCCCGCACCACGTTGCCTCGAAACCACTTTGGCGCTCATATCATGCTCCGTTTGCGCAGCAGGCGGATGTAGGGCACGGAGAACAGCAGAATGGCCACCAGCATCATGATGGATTGCGCCATCGCATAGCCCATGTCGAAGTACTCGAACCCAGTCTTGTAGTTGAAGAAGCCCACCGTCTCGGTGGCTCTGGCCGGACCACCCTTCGTCAGCAGGAAGACGGTATCGAAGACCCGGAATGTGTCCATGGTGCGGAACAGCAGAACCAACAGGAATTGAGGCACCAGGGCAGGGATCATGATCGCCTTGATGATCTGGATCCGGCTGGCTCCATCAATGCGAGCGGCCTCGAACAGGTGCTCGGGTATTGACAACATGCCTGCGTGCAGCACCAGCACGCAGAACGGTGTCCACTGCCAAAAGTCGATCAAGATGAGCGCCGGCAGAGCGAGTTTCTGGCTGCCAAACCAGTCCATGCCGCCGGCCGAACCGGCACCCCGCATCACCTGCGACAACAGGCCGAACTGGGGATCCAGCAGATACCGCCACACGAGGCCGGTCACTACTGGCGTGGTCATCATTGGCAACAGGATGAGGGCATTGGCAAACCGCTTGCCAATCTTGACCTCGAACAACGCGTTGGCGATGACGAAGCCGACCGCCACCTCGGTACCCACCGAGGCAACCACGAAGATGAAGGTGTTGATCAGCGACTTGCGAATATCAGGATCGGACCAGAGCCGTTCGAAGTTGGTGAAACCCACGAACGGCTTGTCGCCGTTCATGTCGGTCAGGCCCCATTCGGCTGTGGACAGAACCGCCGAATAGACAATGGGGATGATGATCACAACCGTCAGCATCGCCGCCGCCGGCAGCAACATCCCCATGCCGAGCAGCCGCCCGCTCACCCGGTGACCGAAGGCGCGACGCTGCCTCCGGCCACCGGGATCCACGGTGACGGAACTAGCCGCCAAGACCCGCCTCCAGGATGTCCAGCATCGACTGGGCAGCCTCTTCGGGTGTCTTGGTGCCCTGGAGCACAGCCTGGATCTCGATCTGGATGTCGTCCTGGATCTTGGGCCAACCGCTCAGGTTGGGCATGGCCGGAGCGCCGGCCAAAGCCTCTTGCAGTGCATCGAAGTACGGCAATCCAGCCTTGGCTTCGGCGGAATCGTAGAAGTCCTTAGTGGCGCCGGTGGTGCCGCCATTCAAGGCAACCTGAACCTGCTGGCGACCGTTGGTGTACCACTGTATGAAGGAATAAGCAGCATCGGGATTGTCGGATTTAGATGACACGCACCACTGCCAGTAGGTGATCATGCCGCCAGGATTGTCGGCCTCGAAGGCGATCGGCACGTAGGCCCACTTGCCCTTGGTGGGCGACCCTTCCGCTTCCGTCGAGAAGAAGGACGGCGTGGACGAAATGGCCATCGCGATGGTGCCCTGCTGGGCCGCAACGCCGATCTCATCGACGTGATAGTCAAGCACGCCGGGCGGCGCGAATTCGGCCAGTTTCTGGTAGTAGTCCAGCGCCTTGGCTGTCTTTTCGACGTCCAGAGAGGGCTTACCTGAGGCGTCGAACCACCAGGTGCCTTGCGCTTCGATCATGGCGCTCAGCGTCTCGAACGGCGAACCCGACGCTTTGCCGGGGATGGCGATGCCGTACATGCCGTTATAGCCGTTCAGTTGCTCGGCGGCGGCCAACACGTCATCGAGCGTCTTGGGGGCCTCCAGGCCAGCCTCTTCGAACACGTCGGTGCGGTAGGCCACTACGAAGGCGGACAGGAAGTCAGGCAGGCAGTAGATGTGACCGTTAGCGCTGGACATCTCCAAGGCACCTTCGATCCAAGAGTCGCGGCCGTAGCCTTCCGGGTTCTTGGACGGATCGTCGATGTAGTCATCCAACTCCAGGAGGTAACCGGCATCGACGAAATCACCGAACCAGAGTGCCTGCACCTGCATGATGTCCATATCGCCGGTACCGGCCAGGTCCAGCGCCTGCTTCGACTGCAGGTTGCTGTAGGGAACGGCGTCGATGGTGACCGTGCCTCCGGTGACGGCGCCCCAGCTCGCGCCCATGTCCCGCATGTGGGTCTCCCACGGGTCGCCGGCCCATCGGGATACCACCAGTTCAGCGCCTGCGAAAGACCCGACCGGGTCATCCAGGCCGGTGCCACCGGGGTTGGCTTCAGCGGTTTCACCAGTTTCGGCGGCGGGCGTGGTTTCGTCCGCGGCGGCCGATGCCGTGTCTTCGGTGGCGGCCACAGGTGTGTCTTCCGTGGTGACTGGGGTGGAAGCACTGGCGTCGGTAGAGGCGGTGCCGGCCGGTTCCGGATCGGAACAACCAGGCAACGCGGCCACCGCCAGGGCGACGACGCCGAGGAGGGCAGCGCCTCTGGCTGGTCTCTTGTGTCGTGTTGTCATGTCTGTTGGCTCCTTTGCTCAGCGATAGGTCACTGGATCGAGGTCGGCTCGGCCCAGAGGTTGGTGGCTGCCACATCGACCGCGTATTGGTCGATCTGGGCAAGCTCTTCAGGCGAAAAGTCGAGGCGGTTGAGGGCGCCCAGGTTCTCTTCGAGTTGGCGCACCGATGAGGCGCCCAGCAGGATCGAAGTCACCCTCGGGTCACGCATAGCCCAAGCAATCGCCATCTGGGCCAGCGTTTGACCGCGGCCTTCAGCGATGGCATTGAGGGCCTTGATCTGGTCCAAGACGCTGCTCACCGTGCTCGGGGCCAGCGAGTCGTTCTCGGCTGCCCGCGAATCATCAGGGATTCCGTTTAGGTAGCGCTTGGTCAACAGGCCCTGCGCCAGGGGCGCGAAGGCGATGCAGCCGGCTCCGACTTGTTCCAGAGTGTCGAGCAGGCCGTGCTCGATCCACCGGTTGAACATCGAGTAGTTCGGCTGGTGAATCAGCAGCGGGGTGCCCAGGTCTTTGAGGATGGCGGCCGCCTCGGCGGTCCGCTTCGGGCTGTAGGAAGAGATGCCTACGTACAGGGCCTTGCCTTGGCGGACGGCCCGGTCCAAGGCGCGGCAGGTCTCATCGAGCGGCGTCAGTTCGTCTGCCCGGTGATGGTAGAAGATGTCGACATAATCCAGCCCAAGACGCATCAGGGACTGGTCGAGGCTGGCCGTCAGATACTTCAGGGAGCCACGATCACCGTAGGGCCCGTCCCACATGCCCCATCCAGCCTTGGTCGAGATGATCAGTTCATCACGGTAGGCCCGGAAATCCTGTGCCAGGTGCCGTCCCAGGTTGGCCTCGGCACCGCCGTAGGGCGGGCCGTAGTTGTTGGCCAGATCGAAGTGGGTGATGCCGTGGTCGAAGGCGGCGTGCAGGATGTCGCGCTGCGTCTGCGCCGGCCGGTCGTCACCGAAGTTGTGCCACAGCCCAAGCGAGATGGCTGGCAGTTCGATGCCGGACTGGCCGCACCGGCGGTAGGGAATTGTTTGGTAGCGCGTAGCTGAGGCGGTGTAGGTCATGTTTCTCCTTGGGGCATCACACCCGACGTTGGGAGGCTCTCTCGACAGTGTTGAGAAACCGGTTTCTGCTACGCTAGACCCAAACGGTTCGATTCGTCAACCGGACTACCGGATACCAATCAGGCGTGGTTGGCCCCGGCCGGCCAAGGACTCCGTTAGGCTCATTGAGCCATATCGGGCGGGAAGGTGCAGGGAAAGTGACTTCGGCAACCAGGGACAACCGGACTGTCACCATGCGCGATGTCGCCAAGCACGCCGGGGTGTCACTGGCTACCGTCTCGAGAGTGCTGAGCGGCAGCGAGACGGTTGATGCCCAACTGGCCCAGAGAGTAGCGGAGACAGTCGCAGAGTTGGGCTACATGGGCAACACCACGGGCCGCATCCTGCGCCGACAAGTCGCGGACACCTGGGCAGTAGTGCTGCCTGATCTGCAGATTCCCTTCTTCGGCAGCCTGGTCAGCGCGATCGAAGAAACGGCCGTGGCACATGGCATCTCCCTGATGGTCCACTCGACCGGCGAGAATCCGCAACGGGAACAGACCTATCTGCGCCGAGCCGTCGAAGGCAGAGTGGCCGGCATTGTGTTGGCGGCCACCTCCAACGAGACTGACCTGTCCATGGTGCTCAACTCCGGCACGCCGTTTGTGCAGGTTGACCGGGCTTCAGAACGTCACACCGTCCACGGCGTCTTCATGAACAACGACAAGGGCGGCGAGTTGGCGGCAGACCACTTCTTTGCCCAGCGCTACCGGCGTCCGGCCTGCATCGCCACCGTGCCAACTATCACCTCGACCGAGCACCGACTTCGGGGATTCACCAAACGGCTGCGCGAAATCGGCCTGGACCTGCCCGAAGAGCTGATCAGGCGGGTACCGATGCGACCCGAGGCGGCCGAGATGGCGACCCGCTCTCTTCTTGCCCAGGCCCCTAACCTGCGGCCCGATTGCATTTTCGCCACGAACGGCCACGCCTGCGCCGGTGCCTTTCTCGCCATCGGCCGCAACGGCCAAGCGCCCTTCCCTCGCGTCGGATTGATCGGCTCCGATGACGAGGTCTGGATGCGCATGGTTACCCCATCGGTCACCACTCTGGCTCAACCGGTCAGAGAGATGGGGCGCATGGCCGCTGAGATGCTCGTAGCCCAAGCCAGCGGCATCGGCGGCCGCGGGCAACTGGTCGTGCTGCCGCCCAGCCTGCTGATCCGCGAATCGACCCCCCGCCTGATCGACTGAACGTGTTCAGTATCAGGCCTCGAATTTCGACTGAGTAGTGGGCCATGGTAGAGACTCTTCCCGGCCTTGGACTAGGCTACTGGAGCGAAGTTCAGTTCCTGTAAGCCAACCCACACTACCGAGGGGCCATGACGCGGGTCACCTACACCGACATCGCGACCGCAGCCGGAGTTTCCCGGGCCGCTGTTTCATATGCCCTGACGGGGCGACCAGGAGTCGGCGAGTCAACCCGGGCCGCAATACTGGAGGTTGCCCACCAATTGGGCTGGGAGCCCAGGGAAACCGCCAGACTCGGGGCCGCGCGCCGTTCGGGCTCAGTTGGCTTGGTGATCCAACGGCCAGCTCGGCTGCTGGCCCTCGAGCCGTACTACATGGAGTTCATCTCCGGCATTGCCGAAGTCCTATCTCCACTCAGCATGTCGCTGGTCTTCCAAACGGTCAGTTCGGTCGAGGAACGCCTCGAGACGTACCGAACCTGGGCCGCTGCCGGCAAGGTAGCTGGCGTCATTTGTACCGACTTGGTCAAGGATGATCCTGCTTTGCCGGTGTTGAAGACTCTGAGACTGCCTGCGGTCGTGACCACTCCCTGCGATGACGCCGCTAGCGTCTGGACCGACATTCCAGCCGCCATGCACAAGGTCGTCCGCTACCTGGCCGGGCTGGGCCACGTCCGCATCGCTCGTGTAGCCGGCGGCGGCGAGTACACCCACCTGAAAGACCGCTCAGTCGCCTTCGAATCCGAAATCGCGGCGCTGGGGCTGGCCAAACCGATCGTGGTGACCACCGATTACTCCCCCGAACAGGGAATGAGTGCCACCCGGGTGCTGCTGTCCACCGTTCCAAGACCTACCGCCATCATCTACGACAACGATGTGATGGCCGCGGCCGGCCTTGGGATGGCCATCGAGATGGGCCTCAAAGTGCCGCAGGAACTCTCCCTGGTGGCCTGGGACGATTCACTGGTGACCCGCCTGACTTATCCCCCACTGACGTCGGTTGCCTACGACATTGCAACCTTCGGCGCGGCAGTGGTCCGCTGCTTGCTCGATCTGATCGACGGCCTGGTAGTCACGTCTACCTCGTTGGGCGAGCCTCATCTCACGGTACGTGGCACCACCGGCCCCCTTCAGCTGCCCGGGCGCTAGCTCAGTTCGTTGCTCCGGCCCGCCGGGCAAGATGAAATCGTTCTCTGGGTCAATCGCTGTCGGAGTTGGCCACTTGGTGCGGGTTTCGCCAGCCTGTGGGTCACTGATCCCGCCCCAACCACCGATTTCGTGACCCACAGGCTCCCGAAACTCGCAGAAGTGGGCTCCCACGGGCAGATCCTGTCCCACAGGCTGCCCAAACTGACACTTCCCGGGCCCGCCGGGCCGCACCGCGTCAGGTGGACGGCCTACTCGATGTTCTGGGGTTCGGACCAGAGGTTGGTCACCTCTGAGGTGAGGGCGTACTGGTCGATGTGCGCCAGTTCTTCAGCGGCGAAGTCCAGGTTGCCCAGCGCGCCCAGGTTCTCGGCCAGTTGCTGCACCGAAGAGGCGCCGATCAGCAGCGACGTCACCCGCGGGTCCCGGGCCGCCCAGGCCAGGGCCAGTTGGGCCAGCGACTGGCCGCGGGACCTGGCAATCTCGTTCAGCCGCACAATCCGGTCGTGCAGCTCGCGCACCGCATACGGGCTCAGCGAACTGTCGGACGCCGCCCGCGAATCGGCCGGAATGCCGTCCAGGTAGCGCGACGTCAACAGTCCCTGCGCCAGCGGCGCAAAGGCGATGCAACCGGCTCCGACCTGCTGCAACGTGTCCAGCAAGCCGTTCTCGATCCACCGGTTGAACACCGAGTAGTTGGGCTGGTGGATCAGCAGGGGCGTGCCCATCTCCTGCAGGATGGCCGCCATCTGGGCGGTGCGCTTGGGGCTGTAGCTGGAGATACCCACGTACAACGCCTTGCCCTGGCGCACCGCGCGGTCCAGGGCCCGCGCGGTTTCCTCCAGCGGCACCGTGTCATCGGCCCGGTGATGATAGAAGATGTCCACGTACTCCAGGCCCATGGCCGCCAGCGAGTTGTCCAGCGACGCCGTCAGGTACTTGAGCGAACCACCGAACCCGTACGGCCCCGGCCACATGTCCCAACCGGCCTTGCTCGAGATCACCAGTTCGTTCCGGTACGGCCCAAAGTCCTGCGCCAGCAGGCGGCCAAAGTTGAGTTCGGCCGAGCCATAGGGCGGTCCGTAGTTGTTGGCCAGGTCGAAGTGGTTGATGCCCTGGTCAAAGGCATAGCGGGCGATGGCGCGCTGCGACTCCAGGGCCCGGTCGCCACCGAAGTTGTGCCAGAAGCCCAGGGTGATCAACGGCAGCACCAGGCCGCTTTGGCCGCAGCGGCGGTAGATCATGCGGCCGTCGTAGCGGCCGGGGTCGGCAGCGTAAACATCGGGGTTGTAGACCATGGCGAGCTCCTCTTGTGGCGGGCTCCGTAAACGTTTCCTACCCTACCCCGCCCGCCCCCCTCCCTCACGAGAGGTCAATTCCGTCACCCTCGACCGTTTCGCTGAGAGTATAACCGCAGGTCAGAGGCTTGAGATCCCGGATCAAGTCCGGGATGGCGAGGGGGAATTGACCTTTCGGGCCGGAAAAGTGACCTTTCGCGAGGGAAGGGGAACGCCGGGGTGGGTGAGGGGCGCCGCTAGGACACGGCCCGGAAGGCAATGGCCATGTTGTGGCCACCGAAACCGAAGGCGTTGTTCAACGCGATGGCGCCAGCGCCGGGCCAAACCCCAGCCCCAGACCCAGCGCCGGGCCCAGCCCCAGCCCCAGACCCAACTCCAGTTTCAGGCCCGAACACCAGCGCTTCGGGCTGGTCCCGCACCACATGCACCCGAATCGCCGGGTCCAACTCGACGATGTTCGTGGTTGGCGGCGCCAACCGGTCGCGCAGCGCCAACACCGTGAAGATCGATTCGACCGCGCCGGCTGCCCCCAGCAGGTGGCCGGTCATCGACTTGGTGCCGCTGACCGGCACCGCCATGGCCGCCTCGGCCGAACCAAGGGCCCGGGTCAGGGCCTCGACAATGGCTTCGGACTCGATCGGGTCGCCCGCCGGCGTGGCCGTGGCGTGGGCGTTGACGTGGACAACTGGCCCGGGGACGTCATCACCAGCGGCACCACCCCTAAATCCGGCCTCCGCCAGCGCCGCCACCATGGCTCGGTATTGGCCCTGCCCGGACGGATCGGGCGGGGCCACATCGTAGGCATCGGAAGATGATCCAACCCCGGCCACCTGGGCATACACCCGCGCTCCGCGCGCCGCCGCGTGCTCCAGGGATTCCAGCACCAGCACCCCGGCGCCCTCCCCCATGACGAAGCCGTCGCGGGTGGCGCAGTAGGGCCGCGACGCCGTCTCGGGCGCATCACCTCGCGTGGACAGCGCCTGCATCTTGCCGAACGCCCCAAGGGTCAAGGGGTGAATCGCCGCCTCGGTCCCGCCGCAAACGGCCACGTCGGCCAGCCCGGCACGGATCAGCCGCACACCCCACACTAGGGCTTCCGCCCCCGAAGCACAGGCCGAAACGGGCGCGTGCGCCCCGGCCCGCGCGCCCAGGTCGATCGCCACCTGTGCCGCCGCCGAGTTCGGCATCAGCATCGGCACCGTCAGTGGCAACAGCCGCCGCGCCCCCTTGTCCCGCACCGTGTCCCAGCCGTTCAGAATGGTGTGGACGCCGCCGATGCCGCTGCCCACCACCACCGCCAACGCCTCGGGCGCCACCAGCGGCGCCGCCCCTTCCGCGGCCGCGGCCAACCCGGCGTCTGCCCAGGCTTCGCGCGCCGCGATCAGCGCATACTGCGCCGAAGGATCGGCCCGCCGGATTTCCTGCCGGCTCAATACCTGCTCGGCCGGGACGGCCAACGACCCGGCGAAGTTGACCGTCAGGCCGTAGTCCTCCACCCAGGTGTTGTCCAAGGCGTGTACGCCGCTGCGCCCGGCCAGCAGAGCCGCCCAGGTCGAGGGCACGTCACCGCCCAGGGGTGTGGTTGCCCCCAATCCGGTCACTACCACGTCGTTCAACTTGCGTCCCCCGTCACGAAACCGAGAACAGGCCCTCAGTCCCCGCGATGAACTTGACCGCGTCACCCACCGTGGTGAGTTGCTTGATGGCCTCGTCCGGGATTTCGACCAGGAACTTTTCTTCGGCCAAGGTCACGATGGTCATCATCGACAGCGAGTCGATATCCAGGTCATCGGCGAAGCTCTTCTCCAGTGTGATTTCGGCCGGGTCCAGGCCGGTTTCGTCGACAATGATCTCGGTTAGGCCTTCCAGCACGGCCTCGGGTTCTAGCGCCACGGATGTCTCCATTCTCAATTGGGGGTTGATACTGCCAGGTCTGCGGGTGTCTTCAGCCCGGTCAAGGTCAGGCCGCCGGGCTGCGCGGCCAGGGCTTTGAGGCCCCGTTTCGCCAGGCCGGTCAGCACGCCGGCCGGCGCCAGTTCCAGTTGCTCCAGCCCGGTGTCGCCTTCCGCCGCCAGCGCGGCGCATGTCTCCAGCACCAGGTCCCATCGCACCGGCGCGGTCACCTGTTTCACCAGCCGTTGCACGATGTCGTCCCCACTCGCCACGGCGCGTCCGTCAAGGTTGGAGATCAGCGGCACCACCGCATCGCGCACCGCCACGCTCGCCAGAGCAGCCTCAACCTCCACTTGAGCTTCAGCCATGTACTCCGTGTGGAAGGCGCCGGCCACCTCCAGGCGGATCACGCGCGCCCGCGCCGGCGGCCGCTCCGCCAGCGCCTCCAGGGCCGCCAAAGGCCCGCCGGCCACGATCTGCCCCGGGCCGTTGTAGTTGGCCGGGCTGGCTCCCACCTGCCCGATGGCGTCCAACACCTCGGCCGGGTCGCCTCCCACCACCGCAGCCAGGCCGGTTGGGGCAGCGGCGGCGCAACGCCCCATGGCCCGGCCGCGCACGCCTACGGCCCGGAAGGCGTCGGCCTCCGTCAGCACGCCGGCGATGACAGCGGCCGCGAACTCCCCCACCGAGTGCCCGGCCACGGCCACGGCCCCCAAAGCGGGAGCCCCAGGCACCGCCCCGACCGCCAGCGCCGCCCGGTAGGACAACAACGCCGCGGCCAGCAACAACGGCTGGGTCAGGGCCGTATCGGCAATCGCCTCGGCCGGGCTGTCGCTGCCGTGCCGCACCAGGTCAACACCGCAGGCTTCCGACCAACCGGCCACCAGGTCACGTGTGGCATCCCCTTCCAGCCAGGGCAACAACAGGCCCGGCTGCTGGGCTCCCTGCCCAGGGCTCACCACGATTCGCACACGGTCCAGTCTGAAGGCCGGACCCGCCCCCGGGGAGGCGTGGCGCGCACAGGGGTCCCGGGCCGCTTTTGTAGAACCCCTCCAAGGCGGCGGGCAACGGCGCTACTTCGAACCAGCCGCCGCCAACCGCCCACAAGCCAGCGCGTGCTGCAGCACGTAGGCCTCCCGCGGGTCGGTCGGGTCCCAGCCGCAGACGTCGGTGATCTTGCCCAACCGGTAGCGCACCGTGTTGGGATGGACATACAGGGCCCGCGCCGAACCCTCCAGCGACCGCCCCAGCTCAAGGTAGGTGGCCAGGGTCGCCAACACGTCCTTGCCGGCCGCCACCAGCGGGTCGTAGATGGAGGCCCGCAGCGTGGCCGCCGCCCCGGCATCGCCCACCAGCAGGCGCTCGGGCAGCAGTTCGTCCGCCAACACCGGCCGGGGCGCGTCCGGCCAGGCCGCCACCGCGTCCAGCCCGGCGTTGGCAGCCGCCAGTGACCTGGGGACTTGCTCTAAACCGGCCACGGTGGGACCAACCACCACGGCGCCATCGCCCACCTTGGGCACCAAGGCCGCCACGGCCTCCTTGAAGTTGTCCAGGCCGCCCAACAGGACCAAGATCCGGTCCGCCAGGAAGCCCACCAGCGAATCGGGCGCGGCCCGGCGCAACACATGGCGCAACTCGGCTGCCTTTTGCTCGCCCAGCGGCGCCGCCAGGCCAACCACCACGGCCACCGAACTGCCCTCGCCGCGCCAACCCAACGCCGCCGCGCGGGACTTGAGCGACTGGCCTACGTCACCGCGCACCACGGCATCGACCACAAGGGCCTCAAGCCGGGCGTCCCACGAGCCGCGGGCCTCCGCCGCCCGCGCGTACACCTCCGCCGTGGTGAAGGCGAACTCGCGCGAATAGCGCAAGATGGCGTCATGCAGTTCGGAGGCCCGGCCGGGCGCGGAAACCACCTCGGCCTCGGTTTCAATCACGTCCACGCCGGTGCGCACCAGTTGGAGGGTTTGCTGCAGCGAGATGGTGCGGGCCAGTTCGGCCGGCGCCACCGCGAAAATCTCTTGCGGCGAGGCGGCCGTAGCGTGCTTGTCCTCACACCAGGCGATGAACGCGCTGATGGAGTGCTGCGCCACCAAGCCCACCCAGCTGCGGTCCTTGGCGCTCAAGTCGCGGTACCAGGCGTAGTCCTGGTCCACCCGCTTCATCAGGGTGGTAACCAGCCGGTCGCGGTGGCTGTGCAGGCGCCGCACCGTGGTGGCACAGGGGACCGGATGGGCAGCAGGGACGGTTGCCATGCCTCCATGGTAAGCGCCGGGTTTGTAGGAGACCAACAAAGCCGCGCCGGGCTGATATTGTCCAAGCAGAGTTAGTTCCCTCCCTATCTCTCTGCCACAATTCAAAGGAGCGCCCCGTGGCCACCAAGAAGAAGGTCACCCGCGTCGAATCGAAGGTTGTCCGCCCCGAAGGCAGCACCACCAAGGTCGGCCGCACCGAATCCACCAGCACCACCGAGTTCATCGCCAGCCCGGCCGCCAAGAAAAAGGCCCGCACCTACCGCCTTGTCGCGGTGCTGCTGTGGCTGGCCGCCATCGCGGCCGAATGCGTCGCCATCTTCTACGCCCTCAAACAGGACCCGATCTCGATGCCGCTGCTGATCGGCCTGATCGCCGCGGACCTGGTGTTGGCGGTGGCCGGCTCGCTGCTGTGGAAGCAGTCCAACAAGATCGACCCGGCCTCACGCAAGGACGCCGTCCGCTTCTTCGTCCAGAACCAACTGGGCGCCATCATCGCCATCATCGCCTTCGTGCCGCTGGTCATCCTGGTGTTCACCAACAAGAACCTGGACGGCAAGCAGAAGGGCATCGCAGGCGGTATTGCCGCGGCCTGTCTGGTGGTGGCCGCCTTGCTGGGTTGGGACTGGAACCCCACCTCCACCGAGGATCTGACCGACCAGGTGAAGGTCGCCTCGATCGAGGAGGCCTGTCAGGCCGTGGCCCAGTCGCGCAACCCCGATGACGCGGACGCCGCCGCCACCATGCAGGCCATGTGCATTGCCGATTCCAACACGGCGGTGCAGGTCAACGGCACCAACACGGTCTACTGGACCAAGTCAGGCTCCGTCTACCACTACTTCGATGACTGCCCGCACATCAACTCGGTCCGCACCGATGAGCTGTTCACCGGCACCGTGGCCGTGGCCCTTGAGAACAAGAATCTGACCCGCGTCGACAAGGACTGTGCCGAACGCGCCGCCGCCGGTGAAACGTCCGATGGAACCACCGTGCCCGATGACGCGGCCTCCCCCGAGGAGGAAACCTCCGGTGATTCCGACGCCGCCGACGAAGGCGCCTCGGACTCCGGCTCGGCCGATGACGAAACCGCCCAAGACGACGGCGCCGCCGACACCTCCGACGACTAACTCCCACGGAGATACCCCGAAGGGGCATCTCCCACTCGACCTGGGCGGGCGGGTGTGCTCGTCGCTGCGCTCCTCGACACCGTGGGCCCGCGGCGCGCGGCGACGAGCGCAGCGTAGGAGCCGCGCCAGCAAACACAGCCTCGTGAGTCTGGGCGGGCGGGTGTGCTCGTCGCTGCGCTCCTCGACA
>JAISSX010000041.1 GCA_031272885.1 Bifidobacteriaceae bacterium
GCCACTCGTCGGCGTTACGTCGATCTGAAGATCGCTTACTGGCAGGCCGTTTCGGCAGGTGACGAGGCCGAGGTGGCGCGTATCGGCGGTGAGGCCCGCCCGCTGGCCGAGCAGATCCGTGCCCACCAGTCCACGGGCGAGCGCTGATGCGCTGCGTGACCTGGCTTGCCGTCGCCTGGTTGGCGATGGCAACTCTGGCGGCCTGTTCGCCCACCGATGAGTCTTCTCCGTCCACCACGCCTGAAAGCAGCCCGACCATGACATCCCCGATCTCCACCGCTTCGAGTGCGCATGTTCCAACAACACCGGCTTCCGAGGCGACCCGGCTCGTGTTGACGGTCGGTGAGACCGAGAGGCCTGCGACGTTGGAGGACAACTCGTCGGCCCAGGCGTTGTGGGACTTATTGGCGCAAGGCCCAATCGAGATCGCGATGGAGGACTATGGCAGCATGGAGAAGGTCGGCCAACTGCCACAGACCTTGCCGCGCAACGACCACCAGTTCACCACCGAACCCGGAGACCTGGTGCTGTACCAGGGGACGGCATTCGTCATCTACTACGCGCCGAACACCTGGAACTTCACCAAACTCGGCCACATCGACGGCCTCACCCAGGCCGACCTGCTGGCTGTCCTCGGCGACGGCGGCGTGACCGTCACACTGTCAGCCGGAAGCTGACCATCTCGTCTGGCACGACGATTTGCCTTCAAGCGCTTGAAGGTTCATAGGCTGGTGTGCAGCCAACCGTAGGGAGAGGCACCATGACTGCACCTGACTTGTTCCCACGCGGCGACGACGCTTCCAGCCCAGTGTTCTCCGGCCCGGTCTGGCTGGCCCAACTCCTCGACCCCGCACAGATCGCCGCCACCGACACCCAGATCTACAACGTGACGTTCGCGCCCGGTTGCCACAACAACTGGCACCGCCACGCCGAAGGCCAAGTCCTGCTCGCCACCAGAGGCGTCGGCTACCACCAGATCCGGGGCCAGGCCATTGACGTGATGCGTCCCGGCGACGTCATCGTCTGCCCGCCCGACACCGACCACTGGCACGGGGCTAGCCCCGACAGCGAGTTCACCCATGTGGGCATCTCCCCCAGGGCGTCCACGAACCAGCCGACCTGGCTGGAACCCGTCACCGACGTGGAGTACCACGGCCCGCGAAAGGACAACTGATGGGGAGGCCACTGGTCGCCTACTTCTCCTGCACCGGCACGACTGGGCGGTTGGCCGAAACACTCGCCTCGGCTGTGGGCGCGGACTTGCTCCGGATCGAACCGGCGGTACCGTACACCGCAGCCGACTTGGACTGGCACGACGAGCGCTCACGTAGTGCGGTCGAGATGGGCAACCCGGCATCCCGGCCTGCCATCGCCGGGACCGGCCCCGACCTGACTGACTACACCGTGGTGTTCCTTGGGTCGCCGATCTGGTGGGGTGTGCCGCCCACGATCGTGAACACGTTCCTGGAGTGCGTAGATCTGTCCGGCAAGACGGTGGTCCCGTTCGTCACTTCGGGCTCCAGCCCGGTCGGCGGCACTGACCAGCGGCTGCGTTCGTCGTGCCCCGACACAGTGGATCTGCGTCCGGCGATTCGGTTCGCCGCCAACACCAGCGCGAAGCAGCTTCGCCGCTGGTCCGAACAGTTCCTCTGACCCAGCGTCGCCTCACGAAGCCTTTGCCGTCCAAAGCGCCGGCAGCGGGACTGCCTGCAGCCTCTCGCCGAAATGAGCGGTCGCGTTGCCGGCGTAAAGGACGATGCCAGCGAGAAAGTCGTCTCCGACGAGTCTGGCTAGGTGCCGTAGACCGCTGAAATCCTCCCCCCGCACTGTGGTTGAGGCCTTCACTTCGATTCCCACGACGCGTCCACGGGCGTCTTCCAAGACGATGTCCACTTCCTGTTGGTCCTTGTTGCGGTAGTGGAAGAGCTGCACGGACGTATCCGACCAGGTGGCTTGCCGGGCGAGTTCCATGGCGACGAAGCCCTCCAGCAACGGGCCAATCGTCTCGCGCCGGTCGAGCGCGCGCGCGTCGTGCCCCAGCAGGCCGCAGGCTATGCCCGAATCCACGAACGCCAGCTTGGGCGTCTTCACCGCTCTCGAAGCCGCACCGCGGGACCACGCGGGGATTAGCTTGATCAGGAACACCTCGTTCATGATGGCCAGATACTTGGAGACTGTCGTCTGCGACAGACCTGTCGCCCGTGAGAGCTTGGCGGGGACGACGAGCTGGCCGGATTGGGCAGCCAACAGGCGCACGAGGGTGCGGAACTCCTGGCCGCGCTGAATCTCGGCAACTTGGGTCACCTCACGATTGATCAGGTCGCCGATGTAGTTCCTCATGAAGGCACCGCGCCGCCTCCCAGACCGGGCGACGCTCTCGGGGAATCCACCCCTTGCAACTCGTTGCACACAATCGCCGCGCCCCTCACTGGACACCACGTCCACACCGTGCCCGAAGACCGCATCGATGAACCCGTCCGGCTCACCGTCGATTTCACCTTGTGAAAACGGCCACAATTCAATCGTCTCCACTCTGCCCGGCAGCGCATCGGGAATCGCCCGCAGCCCCATAACGTGGGCCGACCCGGTCAGCAGGAAGGCACCTGCCCGTTGATCTTCGTCCACGCGAAGCTTGATCGGCAACAGGATCTCCGGGTAGCGCTGCACTTCATCGATGACGAGCATTGAGTCTGCACGCACAAAATCGAGTGGGTCGAACTTCGCCTCCGAGAGCGTCTGGGGGTTGTCGAACGTGCGCCACAGGCCTTGGTGTCGGCGAGCAACCTGTCGGGCCAACGTGCTTTTCCCCACCTGCCGCGCACCGTTGACAAGGACAACCCGCGTATCCGAGAGGCTCTCTTCGATGAGCCTCTCCGCGCGGCGCTGCCTGAACCCATTAACGCTTGTGTTCACCGGATCAACCTATCATATCGTGGAGAATAGCCGCGGACTTGCGTGGAGATTAGCCGGGGCCAGCCTGGAGATTGGTCGGCTCGTCACTGGAGAATGGCCGGATGCGAGCCTCCCATTTTGTTCGCTCACTCGCCTGTGGAGCCGACCGGACTCAAACTACGGTGCTGTGTTTTCCTTGCCCGTCTCCTCCGCTGCGCTCGTCGCCGACGCGGTCCGGTCGGCTCCACAACGACGCTACAATCCACGGTGGCGCCTGCCCCGATGGTCGGACTCGCCGTCTAGCAGCGTTGCAGAAGGGTGTTGGGAATGACGGACAAGGATCGGGTGCTGAAAATCTACCGGCACCAGGCGGACGGCGCGGACGGCGGGGTGTTTTGGACCGGGCACCCGGCCGACGAGACGATCCCGATCTATGCCGAACAGTGGGGCATCGAGCCGACCCGCGAGGCGATCTACCAGTTCCTGGGCGACCCGATCCGCTGGGTGAATGCGGATGCGGCGTACCGGAACCCGCGCGAAGGACGCCCGCTGTTCGACCCAGAGTGGGGCATGGAGGAGGGGCGGCACGGGAATGCGGCTCCGGGCTGCTTCGAGCACGCGAAGACGGTCGCAGACATCGAGGCGTACCCTTGGCCGGATCCGGACGACTGGGACTTCACCGACATCTACCGGGAAATCGAGGCCTACGGGGACAAACTGGTGTTGTCCGGCCCCTGGTGCCCGTTTTTCAACCACCTCTCGTCCATGTTCGGGATGGAGAACTACTTCATCGCCATGTACGAGCAGCCGGAGCTGGTGGAGGCGGCGACGGAGCTCATGGTGGACGCCTTGGTGGCCGCATGTGACAAGTTCTTCGCCGGGCTAGGCGATCGCGCGGATGTCATGTTCTTCGGCAACGACTTCGGCACCCAATTCGACCTGATGATCTCGCCGGACGCGTTCCGCCGGTTCGTTCTGCCGTCCATGAAGCGCATCATCGCGGTCGGCAAGAAGTACCACAAGATTGTGCAACTGCACTCTTGTGGCTCCATGTACCGGGTCATCCCGGACCTGATCGAAGCGGGCTTGGATGCGCTGCACCCTTTGCAGGCGCTGGCGGCCGGCATGAGCGCGGCGGAGCTGGCGCAGTACAAGAACGACCTCGTCTTCGTCGGAGGTATCGACGCCCAGTCCTTGTTCCCATTCGGCAGTCCTGAGGACATCAAGGCGGAGGTGCGCCGCGTGCGCGGGCTGCTGGGTCCGAACATCATCATCTCGCCGAGCCACGAGGAAATCCTGCCGAATGTACCGGCGGCGAACATCCTGGCGATGGCTCAGGAGGCAGTGCGGCAGTTCTGAGCCGAGTTTCACCGGGCAGCCGCTTGATCACCTAGGAGTGCCAGGTGAGGACGCGGTGGCCGGGGGCCGGCCTCGACCGCGAGTTCACCCATGTGGGCATCTCGCCCAGGATGTCCACGAACCAGCCGACCTGGACTGGCACTACGGGCGCTCAACTGGCGGGTCAGCCTAGGCACCCCAGTGGCACCACGCTGACACCATCAGGCCGGCGATGGGCAATTCCAGAACCAGTGATCACGGTCAGCGTGGCAGGCGGTCCCATGCGGGTTTGGTCAACGTTGGCCGCGAAGCGCAGCAGTGATGCCGCTGCCTCATCGGTTGCTCCGAAGCCGAGTTTGACTTCAAAGGCCCCCCAGGTGCCATCGCGCAGTTCGACCACGGCATCGGCCTCCAACCCGTTGGAATCCCGGTAGTGGAAAACCTGGCCGCCCAAGGCGGCAGCGTGAACCCGCAGGTCGTGGATGACAGCGGACTCGAACAGCAACCCAGTGTATTCAAGGTCGGCCGCCAGCTTGCCTGGTCCCAGACCCAGTGCGGCACAAGCCAGCGACGGGTCGGCGAGATGGCGCTTGGGGCGTTGGCGCAATTGGGCGCTGGAGCGGATGTGGGTGTTCCAGGCCGGCAGGTCTTCCTGAATCATCAACGCGTGGAAGGTCTGCACATAGTCAGAGATGGTTTCGTCGGCCAACCGGCCGTCGGCACCCCCCGCGTCTTGGGCCAGTGTCGCCAGCGAACACTCTGTCGACACGTTTCTGGCCAAGGATTGTAAGGCCCGCCTCAGCTTTATCGGGTCCCGCTTGACGCCACCAGACCGGGCGGCGTCTTCCTCGACCAACATGTCGAGCAAGCTGTTGTTGCTGACCCAGATGGCGTCATCGGGCAAGTCCAGGGTGCCAGGCCAGCCACCAATCGCCAGCCGCCGGGCTATCTCTGGCAGACCGGGTTCGCTCTCGAGTGGTTGGGGCGGCTCGCCACCCAATAGGCTCTGCAGCGTCACGCCCCCCGTTGACCACCCGCGCTCGGACCACGACATTGTCCGCATGTCCAAGATGCCGAACCGGCCAACGCCGCTGTGCCTCTGTCCGGAAGGGAAATCGCGCGGCGTGGATGAACCCGTCAGGATGAACTGCCCCTTTGCCTGGCGGCGGTCGACTTCGCGCCGGGTTGTGTTCCACAGGTCTGGTTGCTGTTGCCACTCGTCCAGCAGGCGTGGGGTCTCGCCCTCCAGCAACAGGCGGGGATCCACCGCCATCGCCGTCTTGATCCGAGGGCTGTTGTCGATGTCGATTTCGCTTTGGCTGTGCTGGCGGCCGGTCTCGGTCTTGCCGCATCCCTTGGGTCCCCGTATGAGCAGCGCCCCGACGGCCCCCAAGAGGCGTTCCACCATGGGATCCACAGTCCTGGGGACGTACTCCATGGCAACGATGCTAGCACTGACTCTGGCATTTGAAGGTCTTTCAGTCTGGCGAACGGAGCTTGTTCACTCTGGCAAACGGGACAATTCCAGTCCAGGGTCTGAAAGCAGACACAGTGAAGCCCGATCAATCAACGGCGGCAGGCCCATCCGCCCGGTTGTGCCAGGCCGGTCCGCCGTGACCAAGCGGCCCCAGCCGCCTGCCCACGGGCCAGAAGCGGGCCAACCAATAGACTGACCGCCATGCCCCCAGAACCAGGCAGCGGATTGGTCATCCGGCAGCCGGAGCCGGCCGAGACGGCCGCAGGTGGCCGGGTTGCGAGGGGGGCATCCTGTTGCGATACTGTTTTTTAACAGGATATTTGTCTGTATTTGTGGGGGTAGGTTGTGGCAACTATGACGATCGCTGACCTTGGGCGCCGGGCGTCCGAGGCCGTGCGCTCTGCACAGAATGAGAGTGTCGTCATCACCAATCATGGAAGGCCGGCCGGCCTGCTACTTGGCATCGACGGCTTGGACCAAGCCACAGCGGAGGCGGTGGCGCTACGTGTCATGGCGGAGCGCGCCACTGTGGCGATCCAGTCCGATGCCGCGGCGCGCGGTCTGGACGCCATGACTACGGACGACATCGACGCCTTGATTGCCGCCACTCGGGCGGACCGCAATGCACGCCGTTCTTGACACGAACGTAGTGGTTTCGGCGTTGCTGAGTCCCTACGGGACTTGTGCCAGAGTCTGGGCGGCCGTGCTGGCTGGGCGCCTTCAAGTCTGTTACGACGCGCGCATCTTGGCCGAGTATCGCGGAGTCTTGGGTCGCACCGAGCTTTCACTCGACCCGGTTGCGGTGGGTCAGGTCTTGCGCTTCATCGAACGGACTGGCCAGCCTTGCGTCCCTCCGCCGTTGCCACCGCTGGCACCGGATCCTGACGACACACCATTCTGGGAGGTTGCCATCCACACCGACGCCCTGGTGATCACCGGCAACCGGAGGCATTTCCCCGCTGCGGGCAGGGTTGTGAGCCCGGCAGAGGTGTTGGAGCAACTGAGCCACGGCTGAATGGTTGCGGCTGCCAGCCCGCCGTGACCAAGCGGCCCCGGGCCGGTTGGTCACCTAGGAGTGCCAGGTGAGGACGCGGTGACCGGGGCCGGCCTCGACCGACCAGGCCAGTGGACCGGCCGCTGGCAGTGCATCGTCCGTCAACGGGTCGACCCAATGGCCGCCGGCCGGTAGCACACCAGGGTGGGCCTCCAGCATCAGGTGACCGGGCAGGGCGTCCCAGGCGGCCGTGTCACCCCACTGGACCAAGTAGACCAGCCACTTGCCTTCAGGGGTCGTGTGCAGCACGGCCAATGCCTGCCAGCCGGCCGGCGCACCGGTCAGGCGAACCGGCGGCTCGGGCAATCCCTCGCCCACCGGCCGGGCCGGGGCGGGCGCAGCGTTATCGCCATCGATCGTTAAGACACAACTCACCCCGTCAGGCGGCTGGGGCGTTACCTCGGGATCCCACAGCTCGAACACCAGCCCGGCCTCCAGCAGGGCGTCGGTCAGGGCCACCCTGGCGTCGAAGGCGGCCCGGCGCGCCGGATCGGCCCACGGCACGTCAGGCTGGCGCATGGTGCCCGAAACAGAGTAGGCGTCCAAGGCATCACCCCGCGGCCAATAGACGGCCACGGGCGCCACGGGCCGGCCCCGCAGTATCGCCGGCTCAACCTGCAACAGCGCGATCAACTTGGCCAGCGGCGCAGCAAACCCGGTGGCCCGCCCATCGGCGCTGATCGGAGCGAACTGCCAGTTCTCCCGGTCGGCCAGCATGTACCAGTTGAAACCGTGGTGCCCCAAGGCCAAGGCCAGGCCCCAATAGGCCGCCTCTTCGGCCGGCTGCGGGTCGGGATACTCCACGGCCTGTCCGGGGGTGCGCCAGATGCCAGCCATCATCTCGGGCGCCCAAACCAGCGGTTCGCCGGCGGCCCGGGCCGTGGCGGCGGCCCGCGCCAAAATGCCGATCGGCGCCCAGGCGAGCGGCGGCTCGTAGTAGTGGTCAACTCCGGCCGCCAGTCGCTCCCCCAGGCGCTCGCGCACACGGCCGTGGCGCAGCGGCATCTCGTGCAAGGGATCGGGAATCAGGTTGACCGTGGGCAGGGCTGCCTCCACGCCGCAGGCCTTGTGAATGCTCCACAACCAGGCCAGGTGGTCGATCAGGCTGTCTTCCTGGAACCGGGCCCAGTCATCAAGCTGCCTCCTGGCAGCCCCTGGTTGCGGTGGGCCGGCCTCCTCAAACCCGGCTGTCCCGCCACCCGAACCAAGGCCCCAGGCCGCCCGCCAGGCCGCGGCATCGTGCCGATACCGGTCCGCCAGCCAGGTGCGGAAGGCGGCCACCGAGGCCGAGTGATAGTCGGCAAAGTAGGCGGCATCCTGGAAGGCGAAGGACGGTTCGTTGTCCAACTGGATCGCCACGATGGGCCCGTTCGGATAGACCAGGTGGCGCAGTTGGTGCCACACGGCCGCCAGCCAGCGCTGCGCCGCCTGCTGGTACCAGTCGGTCCGGTAGCACGGCGTGGGATGCAAGAAGGGCTGGTCAAAGCCATAAACGACCTGTCCGGCGTGATCCAGGGCCATGGCGGCCGTGTGAGCGGTCAGCCAGTCGGGATAGCCACCGCCTGGTTCTTCGGCGCAGATCCAGGGGCCCGGCTTGAGGTGCACCGACAAACCGCGTTCGGCACACAGGGTAATGAACCGGCGCGCGTCCAGGGCCGGGTCGGTCTCGCCCCAATCGAACACACCTGGAGCGGTCTCGTGGCGGCGCCACGACAGGTAGGTGGCCACCAGCGGCAGGCCGATTTCGACCACCCGGTCCAGCACGTCCGGCCACGCCGCTGGGTCAAGGCGCCAGAAGTGCACTTCGCCGCTCAGCAGCGGTACGGTTCGGTGCCCGATGGCGAGGCCCGCCTCGGTCAGTTGCACCACCTCCGGCATGGGTTCAGGTGTCAAGGCCGCCCTCCGGTTCGGTGTCAGGCAGGCGATGGGCCACTATGACCGGCCGCAGGGTTTCGGCCAGGCCGGGCTCCAGCAGGTGGAAGGCGTCCACCAACGTTCCCAAGACCGGCGGCACGGCAGTCACTGTGGGTGTCGCCGCCGGCCAACTGCGCCCGATGGCGCCCAGCAGCCGCTCCCGGTACAACCCCGCCGGGTCGGTCACCACTGGCCCACCCAGGGTGACGCGGGTAGGCGCCTCCTCCCCAAACCCAACTTGCGCCGCCGCCGCCCGCAGGTAACCGGCCAACAGTTGGGTGTCTTGGTCGACGATGGCGCCCGCCACCTGGTCGCCGGCCGCCGCCGCCTGCACCACCAGTGGTGCCATGTCACCGGTGTCCCCCAAGCCGGCTTGGTGCGACCCGCGCCGGGTGCGGGCGTGCAACAGCGCCTCGACCGAGCCCTGCCGGTAGTGGTCCAGCACCACCTGGCGCAGGGCGGTCGGTTCACCCAGGCCCACCTCCGCCAGGTAGATGGCGCGCAGGGCGGCCAGGCCCAGCCCGTAGGCGGCCAGGGGATGCTGGCACCAGAAGCCCATGGCCCACTCCCGGCCGCCGGCCGACCGGGCGGCCACGGCTGGACCGGTGCCCACCGTCGCGGCCACGCCCACGCCATCGGCGGCAGTGACCCGAAGCAGGGCGAGACCGTCGTTGTGCACGGCCAACAGGGCAGACGGCAGGAGGCGGCGGGCCGCCGTCTCCCACCACACTCGGTCCTCCGGCCAGTCCACCCCGGCCAGGTTGAAGGCGGCGGCGGCCACGTCCCCGGTGCCCGCCCCGGCGCTGGACAGTGCCCCCGCCACGGCGGTGGCCACGGCCTGCTGGGCCCGCTTCGGTCCCACCGCATAGATGTCGCCACCGGGTCCGTGACCTACCCCGCTCAGGCGGCCGGCGCCATCGGCC
Organism: Bifidobacteriaceae bacterium; assembly: GCA_031272885.1. Taxonomy (GTDB): domain Bacteria; phylum Actinomycetota; class Actinomycetes; order Actinomycetales; family WQXJ01; genus JAISSX01. The sequence goes on from JAISSX010000041.1 coordinate 9,599, forward strand.
ACCAGGGCGATGGTCTTGGTGTTGCCGGCGTCGACTGCCAGCACCAGTGGATTGGTCACGGCACCAGTCTGTCAGGCAGATAGCGGGCGTGGGCGGCGGCCATCTCGGCATAGAGGGCTTCCGCCACCGGCACCGACGGCACCAGCGGGTTGGCGGCCAGGGCGCGGACGGCATCGGCCGGGCCACCGGACCACGCGGCCTCGGCTGCCAGCCGTTGGTACTCCGCCAACTGTTGGGTGATGCCGCGCACGGCGTGCGGCAGCGGTTCTTGCGGCTCGATGTGGAAACCCTGCCGGTCCACCCGGCACCAGACCTCCACCACGGTGTCGTTATCGAAACCCGGCAGTGCGCCGTCACGGTTGGGCAGGTTGACGGGCAAGCGCTGGCCGGTGTCGTTGTAGTAGGCGCTCATGGCGTCGATGGCCAGTTCCAGTTCGTGGATGCCGCCGCGGGACCGGGCCGGGTCGAGGCGCGGGTGGGCGGCCGCCAACTGTTCGCGATAGTGCGCCCAGTAGCCGGGGCTCCAGGCCAGGATGTCTTCGGCCCGGGTGGTGGGGGCGGCCTGCTGTTCGCGCAGCACCTCGTCCTTGAAGTAATAGAACTGGTAGTAGCCGGCCGGCACTGACCGCATGGTGACCGCCAGGTGCAGCAGCCGGCGGTCCACCGGGTCCATCGCCGGGTCGTCCCGGTGCTCCGCCCAGGCCTGGTCCAGCAGCGGCATCAGGTCTTGGCCGTCGTAGGTGTGCCGCCAGCTCCAACAGTTGTGGTTGACGCCGGCCATCACCACATCGGCCCGGGCGGGGTCCAGGCCGCAGGCCCGCAGCAGACCTTCCGGGAAGATGATGGGTCCTTCGCAGAGCGACACTAGCGGGGTGTCGGTGTGGCTGGTGACGGCCTGGGCCACGATGTTGACCGGGTTGGTGTAGTTGAAGATGACGGCCTTCGGCGCCACCTGGTTTAGGTCGTTGATCAGGTCTTTGACCACGTGGATGGACCGCAGCGCCATGAAGAAGCCGCCAGGGCCCTGGGTTTCCTGGCCGATCACCCCGTGTTTGAGGGGGATCCGTTCATCCAGCGCCCGGGCCTCGAAACAACCGGGCCGGAAGCTGGACAGGACGGCGTCACAGTCCGTCACCCCGGCCCGCCGGTCGGTGGTGGCCGTGATGGTCAGGTCGGCTCCCTCCACGGCTGCCATCTTGACGGCCAGGGCGTGGACCAGTTCCAGACGTTCGGCGTCTAGGTCGATCAAGACGATCTCGGAACCGGCAAACTGGGCCGCCCGCCAGATGAAACTGGCCATGGTGCCCGGCGCCCGGGTTGAACCTCCGCCCAGGTAGGCGATCTTGATCCGTGCCATTGGTGTGTCCTTCCTTGGTTAGGCGATCAACTGGGCGGCGGCCTGGTCAACGATCAGGGCCGGCTGGGCGCATTCGGCCAGAATGGTGGCCGGCCAATCCGGGTCGTAGCCGCTGGCGGCGGCGATGCGGGCCACGGCGGCGGCCTTCTCGGCGCCTTCGGCCACCATGACCGCGTGCCGGGCTTCGCGGATGGTGGCAATCCCGACCGAAATCCCGTACTGCGGCACGTCAGCCAGTGAGGCAAACCCGGGAAAGGTGGCCAGGTTGTCCCGCCGGGTGGTTTCGGACAGCGGCACAATGCGGGTGCGGCTGTCCGATGGCGCCCCCGGCGGGTTGAAGGCCACGTGGCCGTCGGAGGTGCCGGTGGCCAGCAGGAACAGGTCGATGCCGCCGGCGGCCGCGATGCGTTGGTCGTAGGCAGGCGGGTCGGCCGGGTCGGGTGCCCAAACCTGGCCGGCCGGCAGAGCGTGGTGAGGCGCGGCGGCCTGATTCAGCGGCGTGCGGATGAACCGTTCGGCATAGCCGACACAGGAACAATGGGTGACGGGATCGATGCGGCGGGGGGCGCCATCGGGCCCAGGCACCACATAGTCATCCATCAGCACCAAGATGAGGGCCCGCAGGTCCAGGTCCAGGCGGGTGGTTAGGCCGGCCAAGGCTTGGTAGACAGGGGCCGGGCTGCGGCCGGTGGGGCAACCGATCAGGCAGTGGCCGCCCTGGGTGGTGGCGTGGGCCACGGCAGCGGCAATCAGGGCCGCGGCCTGGGCGCCCACCTCTTGGGGGCCGGGCAGCACCGTCAGGGTGACCGGCCGGCTGATGGCTGTGGTCATTACTCTTTGACACCTCCCGAGACGATTCCGGCGACAAACCGGCGCTGGAAGAACAGGTACAGAATCACCACCGGAGCGGACACTGTCAGGGCGGCCGCCGCCAGTAGGTTGACCGAAGTGGCGTGGACGCCCTGGAAGTTGCTCAAGGCCACAGTGGCGGTGGTCTTGGTGGGGCTGGCCAGGAAGATCAGTGACAGGAAATAGTCATTCCATGTCCACATGAAGTTGAGCAGGCACAGCGTCAGCACAGCCGGGGCGTTGATGGGCACCAGGACCCGCCATAGGGTGCGCCACGAACCGGCCCCGTCCATGTGGGCGGCGTCGATCAGGGCGGGCGAAGTGTCGCGGAAGACGGCCCGCATCCAGAAGATGCCGAACGGTATGCCCGTACCGGCGTGGATCAGGATCATGCCCAACCAACTGTCGGTCAGGCCCAGGTCACGCATCTGGTAGTAGAGCGGTACCAAGATGGCCTCAAGTGAAATCATCAGGCCCAGCAACACAAGGGCGAAGGCGGCCCGTTGGCCGGGGAACCCCAACACCGAGAAGGCGTAGCCGGCGGTGATCGACAGGACGCCCTGTAACACGACGGAGCCAACCGTGATGACGGCCGAGGCCGCCATGGTGTGGGCGAAGTCCGCCTTGACCCAAGCCTCGGCGAAGTTGCCCAGGTTGACGCCGCGGATCAGGCCGGCCCGGTTGGGGGAGACGGCGATCAGGGCGAACCAGACCACCGGCACCAGCACCAGGATGTCCAACACCACCAGGAAGGCGTGGTTGAGGGTGGTTTCGAGCCGGCTGACTTTCACTTGTCCCGCTCCGTCAGTTTGACCAGGGCCAGCGCCACCAGCAGGCAGAACACCGCCATGATGACGCCGATGGCGGCCGCCTGCCCCACCTGCGGGTTGCGGAAGGCGTAGCGGAACAGCATGACGGCCGGTGTGGTGGTGGCGTTGCCGGGCCCACCTTTGGTCATGTTCCACACCAGGTCGAAGGTTCGCAACGCGCCGGTGATGGTCAAGGTGAGGGCCACGGCGGTGGGGCCGCGCATGGCCGGCACGGTGACGGCCAGGAAGACCCGGAACGGCCCGGCGCCGTCCACCCGGGCGGCCTCGTAGCGTTCGGTGGGGATGGAGCCCACGGTCGCCAGGTAGAGCACGGCGCATAGGCCCAGGTTGATCCAGAAGCCCACCATGCCCACGGCCGGCAGCGCCCAGGTGAAGTCACCCAGCCAGTTGAGCGCCAAAGAATCGAGCCCGGCTGCCTTGAGCGCGGTGTTGATGGGCCCGTCCGGTCCCAGCAGGCGCCGCCACACCACCGCCACCACCACCATGGCCAGGACCTGGGGCAGGAAGATGACGGTGCGGTGGAAAGCGGCGCCGTGGATCCGGCCGTGGCCCAGCAAGCCGGCCGTGACCAGGCCCAAGAAGGTGGGGATGAGGGCGAAGAAGACCACCAGGACCAGCACGTGGACCAGGGAATCGCGCAGCAGCGGGTCGGTGAAGAAGGCGATGTAGTTCTTGGCCCCGGCCCATTTACCGGCCGAAATCCCGTCCCACTTGTACAGCGAATACCGGACCGACTGCCCCAGCGGCACCAACACGATGAAGGCGAACAGCGCCAGGGCGGGGGCGGCGTAGGCCAAGCCAACCCAGCGCCGGCGGCCGGCCCCGCGGCGGCGCGCGCCTGAGGGCACGCGCCCGCGCGGAGCCTTGGCCGACGCCGGCGGCTTGGCGGCCATCGACTAGCCTTCAGCCTGCTCGGCCAGGAAGGCGTCGAAATCGGCCTGGACGGCCGCCACCATCTCATCCGGCGTGGCCTGGCGGGCCAACACCAGTTGGATCTGGGTCGAGACCGTGTCCCACATGGTGGGTGTGGTCCAGTCCAGATAGGGCACGTAGCCGTTGTCGGCCTCGGTCACCTGGGCGGCTTCGACCTCTTGGACAATCAGGGCGTCGTCTTGCGGCACGTTGGCTTCGTGGAGGGACGGCATGTAGCCGAAGTCGACGGTGATCTGGGCGGCTTCTTCGCTCATCAGGAAGTCCAGCAGTAGGGCGGCGGCGTCTTTGTGCTGCGACTTGGCGCCGATGGCCAGGTTGTCCGCCGGGGCGCCGGTGGCCACCATCAGGCCGGAATCCTGGGTCAGTTGCAGGTAGCCGAACTCGTCCCGGTTGGCTTGGTCGCCCGGCACCAGGCCCGAATAGAAGAAGCTGAACAGCGATTCGCCTTCCAGGAACTTGGCGTTGGCGTCACCGGAGGATAGGCCCTGGTAGTTCTCGGTGAACCAGCCCTTATCGGACCATTCCAGCATGCGGGCGGCCGCCTCACCCAGGCCGGTGTCCGCCACCTTGACGTCTGGTGAACCGTAGATGAAGTCGGAGATGGCGTCCTTGTCGCCCAGGATGTCCTGCAGGGCGAACAGGGTAGCGATCGGCTTGTCGGTTTCGCCGTAGGTGACCGGGGTGATGCCGGCCGCCTTGGCCGCCTCGCAAACAGCCTCGAACTCCGCCAGCGTGGTGGGCACTTCCACGCCCAGCGACGCCAACAGGGTCTTGTTGTAGTAGATGCCGATGTTCTGCACCCGGGCGGAGGGGGCGGCCCACAGCGAGCCGGCACCCATCGTCTTGCCGTCGGTGGTGAACGTGACCTGCCGCTTGATGGTGGTGGGCATGAACTCGTCCCAGCCGTAGGCCTCGGCGTACGGGTCAAGGTTGACCACCAGGCCGCCCTTGGCCAGAGCCCCCAGCGACTGCCAGCCGTTGTTGACGGTCAGCACGTCCGGGGCGTCGTCTTCCACCAGGCGCAGCGGGGCGGTGTCCATGATCTGGCTCCAGTCTTGGACCACCCGGTTGACGTGAATATTGGGGTATTTGGCTTGGAAGGCGTCTACGGAAGCCTGCATCCAGTCGCCTTCGGCATCGCGCCAGAAATCCACCAGGGTGATGGTGACTTCACCCATCTGGGCGGCGTCGGTCACGATGCCGCCGGTTTGGCTGCCCGTGTCCTGGGTGGTGTCGGTTCCGGTGGTGTCGCCTGTTTCGGTGGCGGTGTCCGATGTCGTGTCCGCACCCGCGGTGGTGTCCGTGCCGGCCGTGGTGGCGGTGTCGGTGGTCTTGTTGTCGCTGCCGCTGCCGCCGGGGGCGCAGGCGCCCAGGACCAGGGCGGTGGCGGCGACCAGGGCAATTGGGGCCAAGCGCTTGATGCTTCGTTGCATGTGCTATCTCCTTAGCAAGGTGTGGAGTCCAACACCCCATCGGGGCTTGAGCATACCAGTTAGACCACTTGGCGGGCAATGGCTTGGGATCGGAGATTCGATGCAGGCCAGATGGGTCAAACTGGTCTGGTACTTTCGGCCGGTCGAGGCCAATTTCCGGGGTCTTGGATGGGCACTTTGGTCACAACTGGTCTGCCGATCTGTCACACTGGTCTGGTGACCGAAGTAGATCCAGGCGCGACAACGGGGGCGGTCGGCCCGGCCGCGACGAAGGCACTGGCGGCCTTGGCCAGTGCCCTCAACCATGGCACGTATCAGCCTGGGTCCCGCCTGCCGGGCGAACGCGACCTGTCGGTCCAACTGGGCGTCAGCCGCACCACCGTGCGCAAGGCCCTGGAAGAGTTGGCCCGCTCCGGCCTGGTGGCCCGCTCACCCCAACGGGGCTGGTTTGTGCGCCAGCCGCTGCTGGGCGAGCCGCCCAGTGTGTTGGAGAGCTTCAGCGAGATGGCCCGCAGCCGCGGCATGAGCCCCAGTTCGCGGGTCTTGTCCACCGCCACCCGGCGGGCCAGTTTCGAGGAGGCCGCCAAACTGCACATCGCGGCATCGGACAGCCTCTACGTGGTGCGCCGGCTGCGCTACCTGGATGACATCCCCACCTGTGTGGACAACACGGCGCTGGTGCTGGCCCGGGTACCCGGCATCGAACAGGTCGACCTGACCGATCGGTCCCTCTACGAGGCCCTGCAAACCGTCTGTGGGGTGGCCGTGGCCCGCAGCTCCTATTCGGTCCAGGCCCAAGGCGCCGGGCCGGAAGTGGCCGAGCTGCTACAGGTTGACCAAGGCTCACCTGTCCTGGTGGGCGACGAAGTGACCTATGACCGCGAGGGCGTGCCCATCCTGGTGGGGCGCCTGACCTACCGCGGCGACGCCTACCGCTTCGAGGCCGATCTCTTCCGCCCCCTCCACCCCGACCAATAGCGGCGCGGCTGGGTCAGGGGTGGAGGCCGAAGGTTCGGCTTGAGGTTTCCAGTTGCCCGATGACGTCCGCGGGCAGACGGTCTGGCTCGGTGCCCCAGAGTGCGGCCAGGGCCAGCAGGACGGCGCCTGCCACCGGGGCCAACTGCGGCTGGACCAGGCGGGCCTGCGGGAACTCACGCGCCACCCCGGCCGTCAGGGCTGCCCGAACGGGAGTGGCCCGCAGCAGGCCACCCACCAGGGCCACCTCGAAACCCTCAGCATCAGAGCCAAGCTCTAACGCCCGGGCCACCGCGCCGATGGCGGCCGCCAGGTGCTGACCGGCCTGGTCTACCAGGCCGGACGCCACGGCATCGTCGGCTTCGGCCGCCGCCACCACCAAAGGTGCCAGGGCCGCGATGGCGGTGCGGTCCCAGCGGCCGTCCCCGGTGCCGTCCAGGATCTGCAGCGGGTGGTTGATGCCCAGCGCTGGGATCAACGTTTCACGCAGGGTGGTGCGCGGCCCGCGGCCGTCCTCGGCCCACAGCACCGCGCGCACGCCCTCCAGGGCAATCCAGTGCGAGGAGCCTTCGTCGCCGAACAGCGAACCCCAGCCGCTGGCCAACCACTCACGGCCCTGGCCCACGCGGCCGAAGCAGGAGGTGCCGGTGCCGGCAATCAGCACAATGCCGGGCCGGCCGGCCAGGCCGCCGGCCAGAGCCACCCGGCAGTCGTGGTCCACCTGTGCCGCCAGGGCGGCCGAGCCCAAGGACGGCCGCAACAGCCGCCGCACCAGGTTCCGGCCATCCTCGGTGACCACACCACCCGAGCCGACAAACACGGCATCGGGCGTAACCCCGCCGGCCGCCGCCAAAGCCGAACCGATCGCCTGGTCGTAACCCGCCTGGGCCTTCTCCATGCCAACCCCGTCCGGGTTGCCGGGCCCGCCGGTACCAACAGCCAGAATCCGGCCGGTCTGGTCCGCCACCGCCGCCAGGGTCTTGGTGCCGCCGGTGTCAATGCCCAGCGTGTAGCCGTTCATCGCGGGCCGCGTCCCGGCTTGATGAAGGCGGTCAGCACCTTGACCGGGCCATCCGCGCTCAGCCGGACCTGGCCGGCCGCGGCCGGCACCACGAACGTCTCGGCGTAGTGGTAGGTGCGGGCCTTGCCACCCGCCTCGACCGTCACAGCCTGACCCTCGACCAGGCTCATCACCTGCACCGAGTCGTTGGTGGGGAACTCGTAATGCCCGGGGCCGAACAACTCGATCCGGTGGACGTCATAGAAGTGCAGCGGATGGGTTGGCACGTGCACCAACTGCCAGCCCGCGCCCCGTTCCAGAACCTCCGGGTGAGAGATGAACTCCCTGGTCACACGCTCGCCTTTGCGTTCGAAGTCAAGATTGGCCATGCCTCGCTCGATGTTGATGGGCCGCGGCTTGCCGTCCAGGTCCAGCCGCAGCCAGTCATACAGCTTGAACGTGAAGATATACGGCGTGGCGCTGATTTCCAACACCAGGTTGTTGATGCCGGAGCAGTGGATGGTGCCGTGCGGAATCAGAAACAGGTCGTGTTTGGCGGCCGGGTGCGTTTGGACGTACCGCTCGATGTCCACCTCTTCGGCTGCCGCCACCGAGTGCTCCAAGGCGGCCCGGAAGGCGGCCGGGTCGATGTCCTCCTGGAACCCCAGGTAGACTCGCGCACCCGGTTCGGCGTCCAGGATGTAATACGTCTCATCCTGCGTGAAGCGCTCGCCGAAGTGTTCGCGGATGTAATCCGGCCAGGGGTGCACCTGGACGGACAGGTTGCCGCCGGCGAAGGTGTCCAGGAAGTCGAACCGGATCGGGAACTCGGGCCCGAACCGTTCGGCCGCTTCACCCAGCATGGCCGGGTTGTCGTGGAACAGCAGGGTGTCGAACGGCACCTCTAGCGCTAGGCCGTCGCTGGCTAGGACCAGGCCATTTTCCGGGGCGATCAGTTCGAACGACCAGGCGTAGTTGGGCACGTCCTGCGGCAGTTGCGGCATGCGCTGTTTCATCCACTGGCCGCCCCAGGCGCCCGGTTCGAACCAGGGCCGGGCGCGCAGGGGGGTGCGCACCAGTTGGCTCAGGGCCGCCCGCAGGTCGCTGCCGCCGATGGCGGTGGGCTGGGCCGGGCGCTGCTCGTCCACCAACACGTCGATGGCGGCCAGCAGGCACTGCTTGTGGCGGCCCACCACCGGCCAGTCGACAAAGTAGTTGCGCTTGTAGGCCGCCTTGGGGTTTGCCACCATGGTGGTGCCCAGGTTGGTCGGTTGGCCGGCCCGGGCGCGGAACTGGATTTCGTTCTTGGGCACCTCCAGCCACACCAGTGTGCCGTCCCAGCCGGCCAAAGCGGCGCCCGGCCCGTACAGCACCGTCACGTCCGTGTCACTTGGGGCCAGCGCGGCCAGCTTGGCCGGGTCGAAGAACTCGGCCAGGTCGCCCGTGAAGGCGGTGCCGAAGATGGGATCGTCGCCACCCAGGTAGGGCGCCACCAGTTGTGCCACCTCGGCCTCGGGGCGCAGGGCGGTGGCCACGTCGACCCAGGTAGAGCTGACGCCCGCAGCCTGCCAGGCGGCCGTCAGCCGGTCGCGGAACTCCTGCCAGAAAACGCCGGGGTAGCCGTCCACCACGATCAGCCCGCGGGTGGGCAGCAGGCCGGCAATGCCGCCGTGGCCCTCCACGATCCGGCCCGGCCCGATGTCGTGGACCGGGTAGATGTCGTACGCGCCCTCGGCGTGGCCGGGCCGGGCCGGCAGCACCGGCTGGCGGGTGCGGCGCTGTTCGATTAGCTGGTCACTCTCCATGTTCCGGCCTCGCGTAGTCGTCCTCATAGCGCACGATGTCGTCCTGCTGCCAGTTGCCGAAGGCCACTTCGAGCACGCGGACCGTTCCCTTCAGGCTGCCCAGGCGGTGTTTGCCGTTGGCGGGGATCCAGATCTCGTCCCCCGCCTTGGGCTCCCATTGTTCTTCCCCGATGTTGACCGTGCCGCCATCGTCTAGCACAATCCATAGTTCGCCGCGGCCGGGGTGCGACTGCAACGACAGCCGCTGGCCTTCCTTGACTTCCATCAAGGAGACGGTGACGGGGTAGTTGTGGGCGTACTGCCGGAAACGGCCCCAGGGCCGGACGGTTTCGGTGATCTCGGGGCCGCCGGCCGGGATTTCGCCGATGATCTGTTCTGCCATGATTGCCTCTTTCCTTGGTTCGGTTGTGGTTCAGTTGGCCAGGCCGGCCAGGTGTTGGGCCCGGGGCAGCACCACCGGGCCGCCGGGCCCGGCCACCACCACCTGGCGGAAGTTGTTATCGGCAATCGCGCCATAGTCGTGGCCGGCTTCGGCCGGGTAAACGCCCAGATAGACGAACGGTTCGGTGCCGGTGTTGACGGTGCGGTGGGCGGTGGCGCCGGGCACGTAGACGATGCCGCCCGCGGCCAGCGGCACGTAGCCGTCTTGGCCGTCTTCGGTTTCCAGCAGCAGGCCGCCGGCGCCGCTGAGGCCGATGTAAACCTCGGCCGCCTCGCGCCACGAGTGGTAGTGGCCCTTGGTCAGGTAGTACTCCTGACCCACGCGGCCCGGATAGAGGGTGCCCAAACCGAAGCGGAGGGCGCCATCGCCGGCATCGCGTTCGACCGAGGCGACCGAGTAGACCAACGGGTCGCCCTCGGCCAGGGCGGCCTCGAAGGCGGCCTGGTCGGCGAAGCAGCCCCGCAACTGGGAGAGGTGCCGCTGGGAGGCGTCTGCCCCGGTCAGCGTGCCGGTGGCGGCGTCGATCTGGTGGGCTAGCTGTTCGGGAGTAAGTTGCAACAAGATGGTTCTCCGCTCTTGGGTCTGAAGGTCTTCGGCGACGGACGCCATCGGCGAGATATGATACTAGTGCACAGTCAGAATGTGAAAGTTCACACTGCCGAGGGCGGGAGGTTGACGTGAAGGGCGCAGAGCGGCGAGCGGCCATACTCGACCTCCTGTTGACCCAAGAGACCGCCGGCATCGAGGACCTGGCTGGGCGGTACGGCGTCTCCCACATGACCATCCGGCGGGACCTGGCGGCCATGACCGGGCAGGTGGCGGTGGAGCGCGGCCGGGTGCGCCTGGCGCAAGATTCCGGGGTGGAGCCGCGTTACGCCGCCAAACAGCGGGTCAACGCCGCCTTGAAGGCCAGGATTGCCCGCTACGCGGCCGAGCACTTCGTGGACGATGGCGATGTGATTCTGCTGGAGGGTGGCACCACAGTGACGGCCATGGCTCGCTGCCTGGGCGCCAAGCGCGACTTGACCGTGATCACGAACGGCCAGTTCACCCTGGGCGAACTGGCCCGGTTGTTGCCCGGCGCCACCGTCATGTCGACCGGCGGCGTGTTGCGAGACATCTCCTTCACGTATGTGGGCCCGGCGGTCGAAGAGTTCCTGCGCGCCATCCACGCCCGCACCCTGTTCGTCTCTGCCACCGGCTTCACCCTGGAACACGGTTTCACCGACCCCAACCCCCTGGAGGCGCAGGTCAGGCGGGCCATGGCGGCCTGCGCCGAGCGCGTGGTGGCTCTGGTTGACTCAACCAAGTTCGGTGTGGTCTCGCTGGTTACGGTGACGCCGCCCGATGGCGTGGACGTGCTGGTAACCGACCCGGCCGCCCCGCCGGCCGCGCTCAAGGGTTTGCGCCGGGCCGGGGTCGACGTCCACGTCACGCCCACCCCCTGACGGTACTGAGCCGCCCTGGGCAAGATATTGCTGGTCAAACCGCAAGATTGTGGTAATACGCTATAGTTTTGCTGATGAATCGGCAATACTAGGAGACGGCATGGAAGTGATCGACCGACCGACTTACCTGGACTGGTTGTCCCGGTGGCAGGGTCATGACCTGGCCAAGGTCCTGACCGGTGTACGCCGGGCGGGAAAGTCGACCATCCTGGACCTGTTCCGCCGTCGCTTGGCCGCCCAAGGTGTGCCGGCCGCTCGGCTGGTCACGGTCAATCTGGAAGACCCCGATGCCGAGCGCGACTTCGGTGCTGGTCTGGCCCTCTACGACCACCTCAAGTCTGTGGCGCCACCGAATCAGACCACCTACGTCTTCATCGACGAGGCGCAGCACCTGCAAGAGTTCGAGCGAACGGTCACCGGCTTGGCCCTGTTGCCTCAGATCGACCTCTATCTAACAGGTTCCAATTCTGACTTCTTGAGCCGTGACTTGGCACAACGCTTGACCGGTCGGTACGTCGAACTGCATGTGCTGCCGTTGTCCTACCGGGAATACGCCTTCAGTGGTCCCCTGTCAGAGCCTCTGCCGGGCGCCGCCGCGCCTGATCCATGGCAGTCCTACTTGCGGGACGGCGGTCTCCCCTACACCCTGCGGTTGAGGGACGATCTGGCCATGACCCGCGAATACCTTGGCGACGTCCTCAACACCATCATCCTGCGGGACATCGCTCCGCGACAGGACTCGTTCAGCCCGGTTTTGTTCGAGAACATCCTCCACTTCATGTTTCAAAATATCGGCAACCTGGCCTCGGTCAACAAGATCGCCAACACTTTGACATCGATGGGTCGCCGCACCGGCCGAGCCGCCGTTGACACCTATGTCGACGCCATGGCTTCGGCCTACCTGCTGTACAAGGCCCGCCGCTATGACCTGCGTGGCAAGGCATTCCTGGAAAACTCGGCCAAGTACTACGTGGTTGACCTGGGCATGCGGCGGGCTCTGTTGGGTGGGCGATATCCGGATCTTGGGCATGTCCTGGAAAACGTGGTCTTCCTAGAACTGATGCGGCGCTACTCGACCGTCAGCGTGGGCAAGGCCGGCCAATCGGAGATCGACTTCTTGGCCGAAGGCGGCCAGGGGTTGGCTTACTTCCAGGTTTGCCAGTCGGTGGCCGACCCTGCTGTGCTGGTCCGGGAACTGGCCCCACTGAGGACCATGCGGGATCACTATCCTTGCTATCTCCTGGTTGGGGAAGACAGCCCGCCGGCCGATCACGATGGCATTCGTCAACTCAGCGTGCGCGACTGGCTGCTGGGCTCTGCTTGACATTGCCTAGGACAAGGTAAGTGCCCGATGGCGTCCACGTCACGCCGACCCCCTGACGGGCGGCTTGCGGGTTGGGCTACTTGGGGTCGATGGTGAAGCCGTTGCCGGTCATGGTGGCGACCAGCCGGCCGGATTCATCGGTGACGTCGATCCGGAAGACACAGGTCCGTTTGCCGCCGCCCACCAGGCGTGCCTCCGCGTAGAGCGTGCTACCGGCCCGGCCGGCCGAGATGTATGAGATCGAGGCCGACTGCGACACCACCAGCTTGCCGTCACCTTCCGCCAGGTGGGCGTAATTGCAGGCCACCGCGAAAGCAGAATCAGCCAAGGTGTAGATGGCGCCACCCTGCACGGCGCCACCGGCGTTCATGTGCTCCGGTCCCACTTCCAGGCGGCAGCGGCACCAGTCCGGCCCGGCCTCTTCAATCACCACGCCGGTCTGGGTCAGGTACTTATCGGCCGCGAAGAACCGCCGCACATCCTCAATCTGCATCTGCCTCGCCTTCCCGATCCACCCCACCCGCTGCCAGTCAATCATCCAGGTCCATCCTGCCTTCCGCAACGCCCGGGCGCTGGCCAACCCATTAGAGTTGTGACCTGCGCCGAACAAGCGATAGGGGGCCTTGGTGGACTGGTTGGCGGCAATCGTCCTGGGAGTAGTAGAGGGCATCACGGAGTTCTTGCCCGTCTCCAGCACCGGCCACCTGACGGTGACCGAGAAACTGCTCGGCCTGACCATCGACGATGCCGACGTCACCGCCTTCACCGCCATCATCCAGGTGGGCGCCATCCTGGCCGCCATCATCTACTTCTGGCGTGACATCGTGCGGCTGGCCGTGGGCTGGTGCAAGGGCCTGGCGCGCAAGGACCAAAGGGGCACCGACTACCGCCTAGGCTGGGCCGTCATCGTCGGCTCCATCCCCATCGGCGTGGTGGGCCTGGCCCTGGAGGACGTGATCGAAGGGCCGCTGCGCAGCCTGTGGGTGGTGGCCGCCGCCCTGGCCGGCTGGAGCGCGGTCATGTGGCTGGCGGACCGGTTGGCGGACAAGGCCGCCGCCAGCGGCAAGGGCCTGCGCGGCGAGGAGTCGCTGACGGTGGTGGACGGGCTGATCATCGGCCTGACCCAGTGCCTGGCCCTGGTACCGGGGGTGTCGCGTTCGGGTGCCACCATCTCGGCCGCCTTGTTCCGCGGTATCGACCGCACCACAGCCACCCGTTGGAGCTTCTTCCTGGGCATTCCGGCCCTGACCGCCTCCGGCCTGTTCCAGGCCGCCAAGGCCTACGACGACATCGCCGCCGGGGTCGGCTGGGCCGCCACCGGGGTGGCCACCCTGGTCAGCCTGGGTGTGGCCTACCTGTCGATTGCCTGGCTGCTGCGCTTCGTTGCCTCCAACAAGTTCACCGGTTTTGTGATCTACCGGGTGGTGGCCGCGGCCGCCATCGCCGTGCTACTGGTGGCCGGCGTCATCGCCGCCGTCTAGGCGGTCTAGACGTGAGCCGGCTGGGGCCGGCCGAGCACGGCCGCGGCCACGCCCTCCAGCGAGGCGGTGCCCGGCAGCAGGTAGTCGGAGTGTCTGGTGCCCGGGCTGCAGGCAATTATCTGGGCCCCGAAATCGATGTCGGCCGGGTCCGGGCCGAAGCCGATCCCCAGCGGCCGCATCGCCTGGGTGAAGCCGATCGGGTCGTCATCCCCGCCGGCCGCGAACAGTTCTACCCCTAAGTCGGTGAAGGCAGCGGCGCCATCCAACTCCACACCGGGGCTGCCCAACAGGACGATGGCGTCCGGCCTGGCCTCGCGGGCGGCCGCGCAGACCAGCGAACCGTAGGAATGGCAGACCCAGGTGATCCGGGCCTCTGGTCGGACCGAACGCAGAAACTCCTGGAAGGCGGCCAGATTGGCCGCGCCCTGTTCCAGCGGCCCGGCCCGCAGGGCGGTGGCCACCGAGCCTGGTGGCTCGTAACCCAGCCAGGCCACTGTGACCACGGCCGCGCCATCGGCCGCCGCCACGGCCTGAAGCATGCGGGCGGCATCGGGCAGGGAGACCAGCGAACCGGTTGGGTCGGGCGAACCGTCCGGCCGGTCGAACTCGGCCGCCGTGTGGCTGACGCCGGGCACCAAGACGGCGATGGCCTCCGCGGTGGCCAGATCGCCGAAGGTGGCCAGGCGCAGGTCAGGGTCGCTGGTGGGCGCCAGTTGGGGCTGGCCGGCGCCGTCCAGGCTGTAGGCGGCGGTGGGAGCAAGCGAAACCCCGCCGGCCACTGCCCGGGCTCTTGCCTCGGACAAATCGGCCAGCGGGGCTCCCGCCATGGTGATGAGACAGGCTAAGCTGCCCATCACCTGGCGCCAACGGCTGGTCCCATAGGCTCTTGCGATCACCCTTCGACGCTACGAAACCGCACGTCAAAGGCGCATCACCCGTGGGAACCAACTTCCGCTTGCTACCTCAGAGTGAGGTATGACGGCTTGTGGCTGAGGCCGCGGTAGATGGCCTGGTGGCGGTTGTGGCGGCCGCCGAGGCCCGGGACGTCAGCGTTCTACCAGGTCGTTTTCGTAGGCGAACACCACCACCTGGGTGCGGTCCCGCAGGCCCAGCTTGTCCAGGATGTGGGCCACGTGGGTCTTGACGGTCTGCTCCGACAGGAACAGGGATTGGGCAATCTCCAGGTTGGTCAGCCCGCGCGCCACCTCGCGCATGACATCCCTTTCGCGGGGGGTCAAGGCCGCAGCCGCGTTCGGGTTGGCACCCCGGCCGGCCCGGCGCCGGCCCGCAAAGTCCGCCAACAGCCGGCGCGTCACCGAGGGTGCCAGCAGCCCATCCCCCCGGGCAATGATCTTGACCGCCTCAATCAGGTCCCGCGCCGAAGCATCCTTCAGCATGAAGCCGCTGGCGCCGGCGGTCAGCGCGTCGTAGATGTAGTCGTCATGGTCGAAGGTGGTCAAGATCAGCACCCGCGGCCCTTGGGGCTGGCCGTCTTGGCTGTCCGGGCTGCCGGTTCTGGTTTGCGTCTGCACGATGGCGCCCGTCGCCTCGATGCCGTCCATGCCCGGCATGCGGATGTCCATCAGCACCACGTCCGGCTTGGTGGCGGCGGTGACGGCGATGGCTTCGGCGCCGTCGGCCGCCTGGCCCACCACTTCGATCTCGCCGCTGGAGGCCAGCAGGACGGACAGCCCGTCGCGGATCATGGCCTGGTCGTCCGCCAGCACCACCCGGATCGGCTGCGTCATGGCGTGGGCTCCTCAGGTTGCTCGGGTGGCGGCGGGCTGGGGTCCGGTAGCTCCGGGCTGGGGTCCGGCCGCTCCGGTAGGGGCAGCATAGCGCGCACCTCGAAACCGCCGTCCGCCGTGGGCCCGGCCCGAAAAACCCCGCCCAGGGCGGCTACCCGCTCGCGCATGCCCACTAGTCCATGGCCGCCGCCGTGGGGCGGTGGGGTTTGGGCCTGATAGGCGGCAGCCGGGCGTGGGGCGGGCTCCCGCAGCAGGCCGGTGGTGGCCTTGGCCCATCCCACCGCCCACAGGCGGGCCAGGGGGAACAGGGCGATGGCCGCCAGGTGGACCGGTAGGGCCAGGAAGTTAAGGGCCAGCCAGGCGTGGGCCCGCCAGTGGCGGCGGGATCGCAGCAGGCCGGTCAGCCCGCCCGGGCTGCCACCCTGCCCGATGGCGCCCGGCGGGGTGGTGTAGCGGACCCAGGCAGCCAGCCGGCCGGCCCAGTCCGCCGTGGCCGCCACCAGGGCGAACACCGGCCGCAGGCCCAAGAAGGCGACCGAGATCAGGACCGCCAGCACCGTCACCACCAGGGACAAGATCAGCTCGACCAGGCCGGCCACGGCCAGCAGGACGTGCAACCACAGGTAAAGCCAGGCGCGGCCCAGGCGGCGGGGGAAACCGGGGTGGGTGGGCGTCATCGGGCACCGCTGTAGACGGCCGGAGCCGGGTTGGTGACGGTGATGTCGACCCCGCCGCCGGTGTAGTCCAGGCGGACGTGAACCGGGCTGCCGGGGGCGTGGCGGGCGGCGTTGGCCAGGGCCTCTTGGACAATCCGGTAGGCGGCCAGGCCCACCGCGGCGGGTGGGTCAACCGGCGGTGGGCCCGCCTGTTCCAGGGTGACGGCCAGGCCGGTGGCCTGAGCCCCGGCCACCAGGCTGGGAATGGCGTCCAAGCCGGGCGCCGGGGCGCGCTCGCCCGGTTCCTCGGCGCGCAGCAGGCCCACGATGCCGCGGGTCTCGGCCAGGGCTTCACGGGCGGCGTCCCGGATCAGGTCGAAGGCCTCGACGGCTTCTGGTGGCAGGTCTTTGACGCGCAGGGGGGCGGCCTCGGCCTGGATGGCGATCATCGACATGTGGTGCGCCACCACGTCATGCAGTTCGCGGGCGATGCGGGCTCGTTCGGCCAGGACGGCGGCGCGGGTGGCTTCCGCGTCCAATTCGGCGTTGGTGGCGGCCAGTTGGGTGGTGGCCTCCGCCAGGTTCTGGCGGGTTTGGCCGTGGCCGCGCCACAGCAGGCCCAACACCGCAGCCAGGCAGACCAGGGCAGCGACCACCATGATGTTGGGAAGGTAGGTGCGCCAGCCGGCCACCGCCACGGTCAGGGCGCTGACCAACGTCACACCCACCACTACCGGGCCCTGCAGGCGGCTGGCGATCAAGAAGACCACCAGCAGGTAGCCAGCCAGGGCGGGCACCGGCCAGTTCCACGAATTGGTAATACTGGCAATGCCCAGCACGATGAAAGCCAAGGTCTCCAACCGCCAGACCAGCAACAACGAGCGCTGCATGGCCAGCAGCGAGAAGGTGAAAAGGGCGGCCAAGACAGGAATCACAAAGCTGGCGTGGCCAACGGTGAGGTGGGCCATGATCCAGTTGAAGACGAAAGCATGCGTTAAGACCAGGATCCAGGCCAGGGTCTTGAGGGCGGCCTTGGGCGGGGCGGCCGGGAAACGGGTCCAGGCCGGGCCGCGGGCGTCGGTCTTGCCGATGGCGGCCTCGCGCAGGGCGGCGGTCAACTCGGGCAGCAGGTTGGCACCCGGCCCGGCGGTGGGCGCGGTCTGAGCGGCCTGAGGTGCGGGTGCGCCCGGAGGTGCGCCGGCGGTATCAGGCGAGGCCGCGGCATCGGGCACGGTGCCGGGCGAAGGTGCCGGGGCGACATCGGGCACGGCGGTGGCGGCCGGCTGCGGTACCGGCTCCGGGGCGGTTGGCGTAGGGGTCGACATGCCCTCCAGCCTAGGTTTGGCCACCCGCCCGGCGCCTCACTCGCAGGAGTGATTCCGGCCTACCTCCCCGGGTGGTGGACGCAGCCAGGACACGTTGATCAAGGCTAGGGAAATCTAGCTAATGCCAAGAGAGAATAGGTCTTGCTAGGACTGTGTAGCGTTTCGCTAGTCGGCACTAAGAAGTGTTACCGAATGCTGCAGATGGTGTCATGAAGGAACGGGTGGGACATACCATGGCGGAAGACGCCGGCCGGGCGGCGGGGCTGCCGGTAGCCCGCTTGGTGGTGATCGGCGCCATCGCCGGCCTGCTGTCCGGCCTGTTCGGGGTGGGGGGTGGCTTCGTCATTGTGCCGCTGGCCATCGTGTTCCTTGGGTTGGACCAGCGGCGGGCCTCGGCCTCGTCCCTGTTGGCGATTGTGCCGACGGCGACCATTGGCGCCATCTCGTATGCCTACGGCGGCCAGGTGGCGGTGGTGCCGGCCTGTCTGGTGGCAGCGGGGGCTATCCCGGGTTCGCTAGCTGGTTCGTGGCTGTTGCGGAACCTGAAGCTGGGCATACTGCGCTGGGCGTTTGTAGTGCTGGTGGCGGTGGTGGCCGTTTGGATGGCGTTCTTCACGCCGGAACGCGGCGAGCCAGCCGGGTTGTCGGCCGGCCGCGTGGTTGGCCTGGTGGCCCTGGGGCTGGTGATGGGGACGTTGTCGGGGCTGTTCGGCATCGGCGGCGGGGTGGTGGCGGTGCCGGCGTTGATGATGGTGTTCGGGTTCTCGGACCTGGCGGCCAAGGGCATTTCCCTGCTGGCGATGGTGCCCGCCGCCGTCACCGGTACCGTCACCAACCTGCGGGGCCGTGTCATGGATTGGCGCGTTGGGGCGATTATCGGCGGGGCGGCGGCCCTGTGTTCAATGGCCGGTACCCGGCTGGCGTTCCTGTTGACGCCGCAGGCGGCGGCTTGGACCTTTGCCGGCCTGCTGGCCTATACCGCCTACACCCTTGGCCGCAAGGCGTGGCGGGCCCGCGGCCACAACTGAACCTGGATCGGACCCGGCCGGCCAATGATGCTCGCATCGCTGCCACGGCTTTGGTGCATCAACTGACATTGGTGACACGTAATGTGGCCGACCATTCCGGCACGGGCGTGCTGTTGCTCAACCCGTATACCTGATCGCCGTCAGCGCCGGGCCGCGTCGCGGGCGGCTTGGCGGTGCTCCAGTTGGCGGGCCAGCAGGGTGGCGGCCCGCATGTCGTAGCCGTGCTGGGCGGCGTAGCGGATCACATTCCAGTACATGGCGTCGATCTCCATGGGCCGGCCGGCCAGGAAGTCCAGCCGCATGGACGGGTTGTAGGGGCCCATCGGGTCGATCGTGGCCAGCATCTGGTCGGCGAAGGCCGGTTCGATCGGGCTGCCGCAGGCTTGGGCGGCCTCAAGTAGCTCCGCCATCAGCCCGGCCGCCATGGCCCGGGCCGGCGGCGAGGCCGCAATGTCCTCCGTCGTGGCGTTCAGCACCACGGTCAGGCCGTTGAACGGCAGGTTCCACACCAGTTTGCGCAGGCGGGCCTCCACCACCTGGCCGATCACCTGGGTTTCGACGCCGGCCCCATTGAAGAGGCCCGCCAGCTCGGCCAGCCCGGCGGCATCGGGCAACAAGGAGGCCAACGAGATGTTGCCGTAGGCGGTGTGGCGCACCACTCCGGGGCCGTCCCGGAAGGAACAGATGAAACACAAGCCGGCATAGATCCGGGCCTGCGGATACAGTGCCGCCAGGACCGGCTCGTTACCGAAGCCGTTTTGCATCAGGACGATCTGGCTGCCGGGTTTGACCACGGGCCCGATGGCGTCGAACACCTGGTCATTGGCGGTCGCCTTGATGGTCACCAGCACCACATCACAGGGCGGCATCTGGTCGATCCGGGCGTAGGCCAGGGGGTGCTCAAGGGAAAAATCGCCCAGGCAGGAATCGACCGTCAAACCGTGGGCGGTCAGGTGGGCGTGTTCGGAGCGGGACCAGAAGTGCACCCGGTGGCCGGCTGTAGCCAGGCGGGCACCGTAGTAGCCGCCGATGGCGCCCGTGCCGATAACTGCGATGTCCAAGCCTGCTTCGCCTCCTGTTGCGCTTGGCCGAGATGCCGTCCTTGATCCTATGACGGCTTGGCGGAGGTGGTCGTCATCGTGCTCAGGAAACGTTTACAGAGGGGCGTGGGGGCGAGTACGGTGGCCACCATGACCGCTCTGCCGACGCGCCGCTTGGGGCGCTCCAACCTGACCGTCACCGCACTTGGCCTGGGCACCTGGGCGCTGGGCGGCGAGACCACCACCAACGGCATGCCCGGCGGCTACGGCAACATGGATGATGCCGAAGCCGAACAGGCCGTCTACCTGGCCTTGGAAAGCGGCATCAACCTGGTGGACACGGCCGACATCTACGGCATGGGCCACTCCGAGCGGATGCTGCGCCGGGCCCTGGCCGATTTCCCGGAGGTGTTGATCGCCACCAAGTTCGGCAACTCGTTCGACGAGGCCACCAAGACCGCCCTTGGCCCCAACGTCACGCCGGGGTACATCCGCCAGGCCGTGCGGGCTTCGCTTGAACGCTTAGGCCGGGACGTGATCGACCTCTATCAGCTTCACACCTTCCAGCTCACCACCACCCAGTCCGATGACGTGGTGGCCACCTTGGAGGAACTGGCGGACCAGGGCCTGATCCGCTGGTATGGCGTGTCCAACGATGACCCGGCCCAGATTGCCGGCATCGCCAAGGGGCCGCGCTGCACCCTGGTGCAGATCGAACTGAACGTGCTGGATGACAACCCGGCGGCGTTGGCGGCGGCGGCGGAGCACGATCTTGGCGTGGTTTGCCGGTCGCCGTTGGCGATGGGCCTGCTGGGCGGGCGCTATTCGGCCGCCACCAAGCTGCCGGCCAACGACATTCGCGGCAAGCAGCCGGAATGGCTGCGCTGGTTCACCGACGGCGTGCCGGACCCGGGCTACCTTGAGCGGCTGGACCAGGTCAAGGCGCTGCTGACCAGCGGTGGCCGGTCGGTGGCCCAGGGGGCGCTGGCCTGGATCTGGGCCCGGTCCGATCGCGCCATCCCGCTGCCGGGCTTCCGCAACCGCGACCAGGTGCATGACAACTTGGGCACGGCCGTGGCCGGCCCGCTGGACCCGGCCACCTTCGCCGCCATCCAGCGCACCCTAGGCCGCTAGCGGGGGTACTTCACGCGCCAGGAGTCGTCGCCGGTGAGGCGGGCCAGGGGTTCGGCTATGTACTCCGGGCGAGGCCAGGCGTCCAGTTGGGCAATCAATGGTTCGACGGCTGCCATGACTTGGCAGTCGGCCAGGAAGTTTGCTGCGCTCACCGGGGAGAAGGGTATTGCCTCAAGCATCTCCGGGATCGCTTCTTTGGCTTGTTTGCCCCAGGTGCTGATCAAGCTGCTCCAAGCCAGTACTGATGCCCGTGGGTTGCCTTCGTCGATGGCAGCACGCAATTGCCGGCGGGCCGCGGCGACCAGAGGCGGCAGGGCCGGCGGTTTGGCCCACGCCAGTGCGTTCGGGAGTGAGCCCTCGACCGAGCCGCTCCTGTAGCTGACATAGTCGGTG
>JAISSX010000002.1 GCA_031272885.1 Bifidobacteriaceae bacterium
TAAGCTACGGGCGGGTGCGGACCGAGGTGCGTTCGGCCGGCTCGGGCGCCCACCTGGGGCATGTGTTCGATGACGGCCCGGCCGAGGCGGGTGGCCTGCGCTATTGCATCAACTCGGCGGCGCTGCGGTTTGTGCCGCGGGACCAGATGGCGGCCCAGGGCTACGGCGACTACCTGCCGCTGGTCAAGTAGCCGCCGCCTCGCGCGCCAGCAGTGTGGCGAAGGCCCCGCCGGCCTGGGCCGCCAGATCGTCATAGCGGCCCTCCTGCACCACCCGGCCGGCGTCCAGCACCACAATCCAATCGGCCTGCGTCACCGTGCTGAGCCGGTGGGCGATGACGATCACCGTCTTGTCCCGGCCGGCCTCCCGCAGGCCGTCCAACACGGCCCGTTCGGTGGCGGCGTCCAGTTGCGAGGTGCATTCGTCCAGCACCAGCACCTGGGGGTCACGCAGCAGGGTACGGGCCAGAGCCAGCCGCTGGCGCTGGCCGCCGCTCAGCTTCTCCCCCATTTCGCCGATGGCGTCCTGGGGCAGGTCTTCCAGGGCCTGGTCCAGGTGGGCCGCCGCCATGGCTTGGCTGATGTCCGCAGGCGTGGCGTCCGGGGCCGCCAGGGCCAGGTTGTCTTGGATCGACAGGTTGAACAGGTAGGGCCGCTGGGCGGCCACGCCAACGGTGCGGCGCAGGCCGGCCAGGGGTTGGTGGCGGATGTCTTCACTGTCCAGCAGGATGGCGCCCTCGGTGGGGTCCCAGGTGCGGGTCAGCAGCGCCGCCACGGTCGACTTACCCGAGCCGGACGCACCCACCAGGGCCGTAACTTTGCCGGCCGCGGCGGTGAAAGTGACGTGTTCCAGGGCGGGGGTGGTGCGGTGGGCGCCCGGGTACCAGAAGGTGACGTCTTGGAGGGTGACGGTGGGCGGGAGATCCCGGATCGAGTCCGGGATGACGCTTGGCTGACCGGGGGCGACGCTTGGCTGACCGGGGGTGGCCACGGCATCCGGCACTAGGGGGGCGGCATCGGTCACCTCGAACAGCCGCCGGGCCGAGGCGAACGCCTGGGAGAGGTCGGCCGCGAAGTCCTCCACCCCCAGCACCGGCGCGAAAGCCGCCGCCGCGACCAGGGCGCCCAAGCAGACGGTGTCCAGTCCGGCGCCCGTGCGTCCAAGCAGCACCAACTCCAAGGCCGGCACCAACGCGGTCAGCACCAGGTTGACGCCGCGGGTCAACGCCGCCGCCCCGGCGATGCGTCGCAGCCCAAGGGCGATGGGCGCCTCGGCCAGAGCCAGTTGACCCAGGCGGCGGGCCTGGGCTTCGAAGGCCAGAACTTCGCGCACGCCTTGCACCGAATCGGTCACCGACTGGGCCACCTGGCCACGGCCCTGACGCACCAGGGTGGCCGGGCTGTCCGGGCCGCCCCGCGCGCCGCGCCGCCCCAGGCTGCTGGCCGCCACCGCCGCGAGGCCCGCCGCCAGCAACGCCGCCCCCCACGGGTCGACCACCAGCGCAAACCACACCACGGTGGCCAGCGGCACCACCACGGCGGTGACGGCCGGCCCGATGGTGTGGGCGAAGAACACCTCCACCCGGTCCACGTCCTTGGTCACCCGGCTGAGCAGGTCACCCGTGTCCCGGCCTTCCACCGCGGCCGGGGCCTGCGGCGCCAAGCGGTCGTAAAAGTAGAGCCGCAACCGGGCCAGCGTGCGGAAGGCCACATAGTGCCCGCAGTACTGTTCCAGGTACCGCGCCAGGCCCTTGACCAGCGACAACACCACCAACACAAGCACCGTGCGGCCCAGCCGGTCCGGCCGCCCGCCGGCCGCGATGGCCTGGCCCACGGCCCGGCCGGCCACGCCCAGCAGGGCAATGCCACAGGCCAACCCCACCGTGCGGAACAGGGCGGACAGGGCCAGTGGCCGCCACATCGGGCGGGCCAGGGCCAACAAGCGGCGGCGCAGTTCACGGTTGGTCATCGCGCCACCTCCACCACGCGGCCGGATTGGGCGATGGTGGCCTGGCGGTGCGAGATGGCCAGCACCGTGCGGCCTTGGCCAAGGCGCTCCAGGACGGCCAGGATGGCCCGCTCCGAGACCAGGTCCACATGGGCGGTCGGCTCATCCAGCACCAGGATGGGGGCATCCTTCAAGTGGGCCCGGGCGATGGCCAGCCGCTGGGTTTGGCCGCCAGACAGGGCCAGGCCGCGCTCGCCGACGGCCGTGTCCAGGCCCTCCGGCAGGTCACGCACAAAGGCCGCCAGGTCGGCCGCCTCCAGCGCCGCCCACAGTTCGTCCTCGGTGGCCGATGGCGCCGCCAACAGTAGGTTGTCCCGCAGCGTCCCGGTGAACAGGTAGGTGTGCTGGGCCACCACCGCCAATTGGGCGCGCAACCAGGCGGCCGGCACCTGGGCGGCATCGTGCCCCCACACCTTGACCTGGCCGGCGGTGGGCACCAGGTTGCGTTGCAGCAGTTCCACGATGGTGGTCTTGCCGGCACCGCTGGGGCCGGTCAGGGCCACCCGTTCGCCCGGCTCCAGCCGCAGATCGAAGTCCTGCAGCACCGGCTGGCCGGGCAGGTAGGCGAAACCGACCCCTGCGAACTCGACCGCCGGCCCCTCCTTCTCCAAGGTGCCGCCTTCGCCAGGGTCGGGGATGGCCGGTTCGGTGGCCAGCAGGGCCTTGATCTCTTTGACCGAGGCGATGCCGCCCATGCCGACATAGAAGAACTGGCCGATCCGGTCCAAGGGTTCCAACAGCAGCGTGCCCAACAGCACCAAGGCCAGGGCCTGCCCGCCGCTAATGGCGCCCGCCGCCAGGCGGTGCAGGGCCAGACCGGCGGCCGCCGTGATGAAGGCCAGCGAGAACAGGGCGTCCACCACCAGCAGCAGCACCTGGTTGCCGGCCAGCAGGCGCATGACATGGCGGCGCAGGGATTCGGCCGCCGCCGCCAGGCGGCGGCCGTGCGCCGCCTCGGCGTTCATCAGGCGCAGGGTACCCAAGCCCTGGATGGCGTCCAAGAACTGGGCCGAGAACTGACGCCCCGCCTCCCGGTAGCGCCGCGACACGCCCCGGAAGGCAGCCTGGAAGCCGCCCAAGGCCAGGGGGATGGCGGGCAGCGCCAGCGCCAGCCAAGCGGCCCACACCGGGTCCACCACCACGGCCGCCAACACCAACACCAGCAGGGGGGCCGTCATCGAACCGATCATGGGCCCCAAGAAGGTGCTGCGGTAGGCGGCCGCCCGTTCCACACCATCGGTCGCCGTCGAGACCAGGGCGCCGGTCCGTTCCCGGCTGCGGGTGGCCGCCCCCAACCGGAAGACATGCGCCACCACGGCCCGGCGGGTGTCATGCTCATCGGCGGCCTGGCCGCGGGCCGCCAAGTAGGGCACCGCCCAGGCGGCCGCGCCGGCCACCACGATGGCCGCTCCTGCCGCCAACGCCACCAAGGCCGCCGAGCCGCCATCCGAACCATCCGCCGCCAGGTGGTCAACCCCCCAGCCCAGGCAGAGGTACAGCCCGGCCAGCGCCAGTGCCTGGACCCAACCCAGGGCGATGATGGGCAGACGTTTCACAACGCCCACAATAGGAGCAAAGACACCAAGAGGCCCGCTCCCGTAGGCGGGAGCGGGCCCCTGGGACTACTGCTACTTCTTCTCGGCTGCGACCTCGGCGATGACGGCCTCGACCCGGTGCGGCGGCATCGGCTCGTGGCCGATGTACTCGCTGGTGAACGAGCCGGTACCACGCGACATCGAACGCAGGTCGATGGCGTAGTTGGTGACCTCGAACTGCGGCACCTCGGCCTTGACCATGGTGCGCCCGCCGGCCACCGACTCGGTGCCGGTCAACCGGCCACGCCGCGACGACAGGTCCGACATGACCGCGCCCACGTTCTCGTCATCGACCAGGATGGACAGGGCCACCACCGGTTCCAGCAGCGACACCGCACCCGGCTTCGAGGCGGCCTCCTTCAGGGCCAGCGAACCGGCCATCTGGAACGCGGCATCGGACGAATCGACCGAGTGCGCCTTGCCGTCGAACAACGTCACCCGGATGTCCACCATGGGATAGCCCGCCAGCACGCCCTTCGCCATCTGCGCCCGCACACCCTTCTCCACGGACGGGATGAACTGGCGCGGCACGGCACCGCCCACCACCTTGTCGACAAACTCGAAGCCGCCGCCCGGTTCCAACGGCTCGACCTCGATCATGCACTTGGCGTACTGGCCGTGGCCGCCGGACTGCTTGACGTGCCGGCCTTCGGCCTGCACCTTCTGGGCGAACGTCTCACGCATCATCACCCGGTAAGGCACCTTCTCCACCTGGACGCCGAACTTGTCCGCCAACCGCTGCAGCGTCACCTCGACGTGGGCATCGCCCATGGTCCACAGAACGGTCTGCCGCGTTTCTTGGTTGTGCTCCACCCGCAGCGTGGGATCCTCGGACACCAGGCGGCTGAGGCCCGTGCCCAACTTGTCTTCGTCCGACGAGTTGGCGGCCTTGATGGCCACCGGCAGCATCGGCTCGGGCGGCGTCCACGGCTGAGCCACCAACGGCTTGGCCGGATCGGACAGGGTGTCGCCCGTCTCCGCCACCGTCAGCCGCGCCACGGCGGCGATGTCGCCCGCCACCACGTACGGCACCGGCCGCTGCTTGGCGCCCAGCGGCGAGGTCAGCGTGCCCGCGCGCTCGTTCTCGGGATGGTTGGGGGTGCCGGCCGGATGCAGGCCGTGACCCTCCACGTGGACCTGGGATTCGGCCCGCAGCGTGCCGCTGAAGACGCGCACAATCGAGATACGGCCCACGTAGGCGTCTTGCGTGGTCTTGATGACCTCGGCCACCAGTGGCCCCTTCGGGTCCGAGCTGATCTCGACTTCCTTGCCGCTCGGGTCAAGCACCTCGGGCATGGGGGCGATGACGGGGCTGGGGAAGCCGTCACGGATCAGATAGAGCAGCTCATCGGTGCCGATGCCGCCCGCCGCCGCCATCGGCATGATCGGGAAGAACGAGGCGTTGGCCATGGCCTTTTGCAGGTCGGCCCGCAGGGCGGCGCCATCCAGTTCGCCACCGTCCAGGTAAGCCTCCATCAGGTCTTCGTCGCCGGATTCGGTGATCAGGGCCTCGATGAAAGACTCGCGGTTACGCTCCATCTTGCCCACTTCGTCGCCTTCGGCGGCCCGGACCACGCGCTTACCGGAGGTGAAATCAACCACCTGGCCGGTCAGGATGTCCAACAGCGAGCCGATCTCGGCTTCCGACTTGTACAGCGGCAGCATCATCGGCAACACGGCATCGCCGAACGCATCACGGCAGGCATCGACCACGCCGTCGTAGTCAGCCCTGGGGTTGTCCAGCTTGGTCACCAACACCGCCCGCGGCATGCGCACCGCGGCCAGTTCGTCCCACAGCAGCCGGGTGGCGCCCGAGATGCCGTCCACGGCGCTGATCACGAACACCGCGGCATCGGCGCCACGGATGGCGGCCCGCAGGTCACCCAGGTAGTCGGCGTAGCCGGGGGCGTCAATGATATTGATCTTGACCCCCTCGAACACGATGGGGGCCAGCGCCAAACCGACCGACCGGCCCGTCTTGCGCTCGATGTCCTCATAGTCCGTTACGGTGGTGCCCTCCGCCACAGAGCCGGCCCGGCCGATCTCACCGGTGGCTACCAGCAGCCCCTCCACGATGGTGGTCTTCCCGGATCCGGAGGATCCCACGAACACCACGTTGCGGATCTTGCCCGGATCCGACACAGGGGTGGCTGATTTCGACTGGGCGGAGGATTGACTGTCCACGGCCATGGGTAATACCTCTCTTAGGTAGCTGCGTTGCCGACCAACCCCACGATCGTAGCCCAGGCGGCCACACGCCGTCTGCCGCCTTCTGCCGAAAGCCAAGCCCGGAAGCGCCCACGGCGCGCTAATCTTGCTGGCATGAGCATCGCTCCCGTCGATCCCACCACCACCGAAGCCTGGCAAGCCCTGCGCCAACACATCCAGCAGATGGCCGGCCAACCGGTTGACCTGAGGGCCTGGTTCAAGGACCAGCCCTCCCGGGCCGCCGATCTCACCTTCCAGGCGGCTGACCTGCGGGTAGACCTGTCGAAAAACCTGATTCACCCCGGCACCATCCAGCTCTTGTTGCAGTTGGCAGACCAGGTAGGCCTGCACAGCCGCATCGAGGCCATGTTCAACGGCGAACACATCAACGTGACCGAAAACCGGGCTGTCCTTCACACCGCCCTGCGCCTGCCGCCAGGCAGCCCGCCCCTGATCGTGGACGGCCAAGACGTCACTGCCGATGTCCACGCCGAACTGACCCGCTTCCTCACCTTTGCCGCCACGGTGCGCGATGGCGTCCACACCGGCATCACCGGCAAGCCGATTCAGACGGTGGTCAACATCGGTATCGGCGGCTCAGACCTGGGGCCGTCCATGGTTTACCAGGCGCTGGGCGCCTACCAGGGCCGGATCAAGGCCAAGTTCGTTTCCAACGTGGACCCCAGCGACATCGGCGACACCCTGGCCCCGCTGGACCCGGAAACCACCCTGTTCATTGTCGCCTCCAAGACCTTCACCACCCTCGAGACCCTGACCAACGCCCGGCTGGCCCGCGCCTGGCTGCTGGAGATGCTGCACGCCCGCGGCGTGGTCTCTTCGGCCGAGACCGCCACACAGGCCGTGGCACGGCACTTCGTGGCCGTCTCCACCGCCCGCCAGAAGGTGGCCGAATTCGGCATCAACCCAGACAACGCCTTCGGCTTCTGGGACTGGGTGGGCGGCCGCTATTCGGTAGACAGCGCCATCGGCACTGTGCTGGCGGTAGCCCTTGGACCGCAGGTCTTCCGCGAGTTCCTGGCCGGCTTCAACGCCATGGACACCCACCTGCGCATCACCCCGTTCGACCGCAACGTGCCGGTGCTGATGGGCCTGCTCAACGTGTGGTACGTCAACTTCTGGGATGCCCGCACCCACGCCGTGCTGCCCTATTCCCAGCACCTGGCCCGCTTCCCCGCCTACCTGCAGCAACTCACCATGGAGTCCAACGGCAAGTCGGTGCGCTGGAACGGTGAACCGGTCACCACCACCACTGGGGAGGTCTTCTGGGGCGAACCTGGTACCAACGGCCAGCACGCCTTCTACCAGTTGCTGCACCAGGGCACCCAGTTGGTGCCGACCGATTTCATCGCCTTCGCCAACCCGCCGGTGCCGCTCCAGGACGGCGACCAAGACGTCCACGAACTGCTGCTGGCCAACTTCATCGCCCAAACCGCCGCCCTTGCCTTCGGCAAGACCCCGGCCGAGGTCCGGGCCGAAGGCACGGCCGAGGCGATTGTGCCGGCCCGTGTCTTCACCGGCAACCGCCCCTCCACCTCGATCATGGCCCCCGCCCTGACCCCGTCCGTGCTGGGCCAACTGATCGCCCTCTACGAGCACATCACATTGGTGCAGGGCGCCATTTGGGGCATCGACTCGTTCGACCAGTGGGGCGTGGAACTGGGCAAGGCCCTGGCCACCAAGGTGACGCCGGCCCTGCGCGGCGACCGGGCGGCCTTTACAGGGCTTGACGCCTCCAGCCAAGGTTTGGTGGAGTACTACCGTTCCGTTCGGGTTCACCCGTAATCCGTCACACCTAACTCAAAGAGGGGCCGTAATACTGTGGTGCAGTTTGCCTACGTCATCGCCGGTTCGGAGGCCACCGGGGGTGCCGGCCTCCAAGTTGATCTGAAGACGTTCCAACAACTGGGCGTCTACGGCATCGGCACCATCACTTGCATCGTCTCGTTCGATCCGAAGAACGGTTGGGGCCACCGCTTTGTGCCGGTCGATCCCCAGGTGATTGCGGACCAGTTCGAGGCCGCCACCGCCTCGCAGGACCTGGATACGGTCAAGGTCGGCATGCTGGGCACCCCGGCCACCATCGACGTGGTGGCCAAGGCCCTCGCCTCCCAGCCCTGGCGCAACGTGGTGGTTGACCCGGTGCTGATCTG
The DNA here is from genome assembly GCA_031272885.1 of Bifidobacteriaceae bacterium. Lineage (GTDB taxonomy): Bacteria > Actinomycetota > Actinomycetes > Actinomycetales > WQXJ01 > JAISSX01. The sequence goes on from JAISSX010000002.1 coordinate 7,982, forward strand.
CAAGGGCCAAGAACCCGGCGCTGCCCTCGACACCGACACCGCCCTCAAAGAGAAGGTGTTACCGCTGGCCACCGTGGTGACACCGAACAACTTCGAGGCCCGGGCGCTGTCCGGGTTGGCGTCCCTCGAAACGATCGATGACCTGGCCGAGGCCGGCCGGTTGATCCTGGCCCGCGGCCCCAAGGCCGTGGTGGTCAAGGGCGGTATCGACTTCCCAGGGCCCGATGCCATTGACGTGCTGGTACAGGCGTCGCCCGCTGGCGGGCAGCCCACAGTGCAGGTCTTCTCGGCCCCCAAGATCGGCCAAGAACGGGTGTCTGGCGCCGGTTGCACCTTCGCCGCCGCCATCACCGCCGAACTGGCCAAGGGTTCTACCCTGCCCGATGCCGTGCAGGTTGCCAAGGATCTGGTCACCCGCGGCATACAACACCGCGTCCCCGGCCACACGCCGTTCACGACCGTCTGGCAAGGCGCCTGACGGCGCCTTGCCAGACTGGTCGAACCGCGATGCTGGCTAGCCGCGTCTCCTACGTCGCGCTCCGCGCTCCTCGTCGACACGGTTTGGCAGGGGGCATAGCCCCTTCTGCCAAACCGTGTCCCACCATGCTGGCTAGCCGCGTCTCCTACGTCGCGCTCCGCGCTCCTCGTCGACACGGGTGGCAAGGCGCCTGACGGCCGCTGGCGCCTGAATTAGAGGGCGAGGAGGGGGGCCGAGGCCAGTTCCTCGTAGCGGGAGTGGCCGGCCGGCCCGGCCCCCAGGCGCGATTCCAGCAGCACGATGGCGTCCGCTGTCCACTCGGGACCCTCGTAGTCCGCTAGCTGGCGCAAGGCGGCCTTGACGTTGGGGTGATTGGCCCAGCGGGAGATGGTCAGGTGGGGCACGGGAAAGTCCGGCCCGCCCCCCGGCCGGGCGTTGGCGGGCGCCAGTGCGGCCATCAGTTCGGTGACCGGGCCCGTGTCTCCGGCCAAGCCGATCCAGGCCACCTTGTCCCGGAAGGTGCCACAGCCGGCCAGACGCAACGTCGCCGGCGCCGATACGGCGGCGGCGTGGGCCAGCCGCTCCACCTGGCTGTCCAGGGCGTCATCGGGCACGTCGCCGTAGAAGGCCAACGTGAGGTGCCAGTTCTGGGCCGGCTGCCACGGGTTCCGCCGGCCCTGTGGCCCGTCGGTGAAGCGGGACAAGGACCGGGCCAGGTTATCCAGCACGTATTCGGGCGGCACTATCGCCGCGAACAGCCGCATGTGCCCAACCTACCCCGAGGGTGAAGTGACGTGGGTGACACCGTGTGATTCAGGCCGCTGACCGGCCCTTGTGAGCTTCTTCACGGCTCCCGGCAGGGCACCCCAGTCAAACTACCTGCAGCTTCGGCGCGTTGCGGTGAGAGTCATCACATGCCTAAGTAGTTTCCCGGCCACCTCGGCCCGAATTTCAGTGTTTTTACGTATGCATCATGGAACTACCCCAGATCACTGAGTGTTATTACCTACCTGAACTGAGGTGCCCCCATGACGCAGCAATCGCGCCAAATGGCCCACCGCTGGGCCACCGATCCAGAACCAGTCGCGCCCGCTGCCCAAGTCACGGGGCGCGCCTACGAAGCCAGGAAAAGCCCAGGTCACGCTAGCAGCGGAATACATGGGACGAATCTGGCGTTGTTGAGGGACGTGACGAAAGGACAGACCATGCCCCCCAACGACAGCCTCCCTGGCGCCACGCAACCAAGACAACGAAGGTGGCAGCGCGCCGCCGCCTTGGCCGCCGCCTGCCTGACCGGCGCCCTTGGCCTGGCGCCCGCCGCCGCGGCCCTGACCCCGCCGGCCGCCCTCACCACCACCACGGCGGCCTCTAGCTTGGCGGCCACGGCCCTGACCGCGCCGCGCACCATCAACACCAATGACCAGGCCGCGGTCACCGCCGCCTACGCCGTGGTGCACTCGGCCGAAGAGGTGCCGGCCAGTTGGAGCGGCTCCGCCAGCGGCTGCAACGCCGGGGCGCCATCGGCCGCCACCCAGCAGGCCACCTTCACGGCCATCAACACCTACCGGGCCATGGTGGGCCTGGACCCCGTCAGCGAGGACACGACCCTCAGCGCCAACGCCCAACAGGCGGCGCTGATCATCGCCGCCAACAACGCCGTCACCCACCACCCAGCCACCAGTTCGGCCTGCTACACGGACCAGGGCGGCAACGCCTCGGCCACGTCGAACCTGGTGTTGGGCACCCAAGGGGCCCGCGCCGTCTCGATCTACATGCAGGATCCGGGAGCCAACAACCTGGCCGTGGTGGGCCACCGCCGGTGGATCATCAAGCCGCACCTGGCCACCATGGGTTCCGGTTCAACCCTGAACACCAACGCCATCCAGGTGATCGGCGGGCGGATCAACAACTCGGCCACCAACCCCACTTTCCTGCCTTGGCCCAGCGCCGGCTATTTCCCGGCACAGTGGATCTTCGACGGCATGAGCTGGTCCGTCAGCTCGGTGGGGGCGGATTTCCACAGCGCCACCGTCCGGGTGACCAAGAATGGCTCCCTGCTGTCCACCAGCACCTACACGCCATCGGACGTCTACGGCGTCAACACGCTGGTGTGGAAGATGCCCACCTTCACCGCCCCGGCGGACGGCGCCACCGACACCTACACCGTGACGGTGTCCGGGGTCAAGGGCGTGGCCAAGAGTTCCTACACCTACTCCGTCAAGGTCTACCAGGTGCCCGAGACCTTCCTGGGCTCCAACGTCAACACCCGGGTCAGCCCGTCCGGCCAACTGGCGGTCGGTTCCGAGGTGCGCTACGTCTCGGCCTCGTGGGGCCCCACCGGTTCCACCCTGTCCTACCAGTGGCGCCGCGGCGACCAGGACATTCCGGGCGCCACCAGCCGCACCTACACCGTGACCGAGGCCGACAAGTGCTACCCGATCGGCCTCAGGCTGACCGTCACCAAGCCGGGCGCGGCCACCTCCACCAGGGTGTTTGACGCCGTAGCGACCTGGCCCTGCCAGCCGCCAGTCTCCACGCCCCAGGCCGACACCGGCTCATCCGGCAGCAGCACACCGGGCACCGGCACCGCCAAACCCGTCACCCCGTTCGAACAGATCACCATCACACCGGACATGACGGGGGATGGCCGCGGCGAGGTACTGGCCGTGGACGCCAGCGGCACGCTGGTGGTGTACCCATTCGCCGCCAACACTGGCCTGGCCACCCCGGGCACGGTGGGCAGCGGCTTCGGCAGCACCACCATCTACGCTCCCGGTGACTGGAACGGCGACGGCCGGGCCGATCTGATGGCGGTCACCACCGACGGCCGGCTGCTGCTGTACCCCGGCAAGGGCAACGGCAACGTGGGCGGCGGCACCGAGATCGGCCACGGCTGGAGCAGCTACCGCATCATCCCTTCGGGCGACCTGACGGGCGATGGCGTGACAGACCTGTTGGCCATCGATTCGGCCGGCAAACTGTGGGTCTACGCCGGCAGCGGCGCGGGCGGCTTCAAGTCCGGGCGGATTGCCGCCGGCCACGGCTGGAACGGGCTGGATCTGTACGCTGCGGGCGACCTCAACGGCGACGGCCGGGCCGACATCCTGATGATCAACGGCGCCGGCGAACTGTTCGCCTACGCCGGCCGCGGCAACGGCACCTTCGAGCCGGCCAAGCAGGTAGGCCGCGGCTGGACTGGCCTCACCCTCGTGTCAGGGGCGGATCTGAACGGCGACGGCAAGGGCGACATCGTTGGCCGCACCAGCGCCGGCACGCTCCACTATTACGCCGGCCGCGGCAACGGCACCTTCCAGGCTCCGGCGCAGATCGGCAACGGCTGGTAACACGTACAGAGGGTTGTTCGCTCCCCTCTGTCCGCTGCCTTGGCTTCTTGACGGCCTTTTGACATCAAGAAGCCAAGGCAGTTCTTCTTTTCTGTGCCCGATAGCGCCCGGCTGGGTCTGGCTTGGGCGGCCGGTTCAGGCCAGCGCGGCCGTCACCGCCAGGCCAAGGGCCCGGCCGAACAGGGTCTCGCGCTCCTGGGCCGTCATGTCACGGCCCGGCACCGTCACGTGGTCGGAGACCGTCAGCACCGCCAAGGCGGCACCACCCTCGGCCGCCGCCACGCCGTACAACCCGGCCGCCTCCATCTCGACCCCCAGGACACCGTGGGCCACCAGCGCTTCGCCTAGGCCGGGCGGCTGGAAGTAGAAGTGATCGGATGTCATCACCACACCGGCCTTGACCTGCCCATCTCCCTTGGCCGCCGCCCAGGCGGCGGACGCCATCGTGAAGTCCGCCACGGCGGCGAAATGCGCGCCGGGCAGGCGCAGGTCGTTCATCGAACTGGTGGTGTGGGCGCCGGTCGCGATGATCACGTCACCCACCGACACGGCCTTCGACAGGCCACCAGCTGTGCCCACCCGGACAATCCGCTTAACGCCGAAGAAGCGGAACAGCTCGGTGGCGTACAGCACGATGGATGGCATGCCCATGCCACTGGCCATGATGCTGAGCGGCTGCCCGTCGTGGGTGCCGGTGAAGGTCTTGATGCCGCGGATATCCGAGACCACCCGGGCGTCATCAAGCACCGTGGCGGCCATCTTTTCGGCCCGTTTCGGGTCACCGGGCATCAGCACGGCGGGAGCAATCTGGCCGGGTTCGGCCCCAATGTGTGGTGTAGCCATGCGGCCAGCCTACAGAAACTGCGGCTGGTAAGGCTCCAGCCGCCGGCGCATGATGGCGATGGCGTCCGGGTGCGAATCGGCCAACACGAACCGGCGGCCCAGGGCTCCAGCCACCGCCCCCAGCGTGCCGGAACCGGCAAAGAAGTCCGCCACCCAGTCCCCCGGCGCGGACGAGGCCTGGACAATCCGCCTGATCACACCCTCTGGCTTCTGGGTGGGATAGCCGGTCTTCTCCTTGCCGGTGGGGCTGACGATGGTGTGCCACCAGACGTCGGTGGGCAGTTTGCCGCGCTTGGCCTTGGCCGGGGTCACCAGGCCGGGGGCCATGTACGGCTCGCGGTCAACCGCGGCGGCGTCGAAGTAGTAGTGGCCCGGGGTCTTGGCATAGACCAGGATGGTGTCGTGTTTGGCCGGCCACCGCTTAGTGGTGCGAGCACCGTAGTCATAAGCCCAGATGAGTTCGTTGACAAAGGCTTCACGGCCGAACAGCCCGTCCAGCACCACCTTGGCGTAGTGGGCCTCGCGGTAGTCCAGGTGCAGGTACAACGTGCCATCATCCGCGAGCAGCCGGCGAGCATGCTCAAGGCGCGGCCCCAGGAAACCCCAATAGTCGGCGAAGGCGTCATCGTAAGCCAGAGCATGCTCACGGATGCTCGCGTAGGTGAGGCCGTGGAAGCCGATCCGGTCACCGTGCTCATCGCGCCGGGTGACCAACTGCTCGCGGCGTTGGCGCCGTCCGGTGTTGAACGGCGGGTCCAGGTAGAGCAGACGGAAGCTGCCGCCAGGCAGGGCGGCCATGACGGGCAGGTTGTCGCCCTGGAACACCAGGTTGGGTCCGTCCGCCCGCCACACGTCGCTCACCTTCCAACCATAGATTGGGTAGAGCGGGCGTGTGGCCGATGACGCGCGTAGGGTTGGCAGCGTGAGCCCGCTGAATGGAGGTCCGCCGCGCCTGCCCTTGGCGCGGGCCGCCGCCCAGCGCGACGCCCAGCGCCGCGGCGAACCCGGCCTGGTGGCGGCCCTGTTGGCCGCCCCCACCACCCGGGTGCTCGCCATCGGGCAGGGCAACGTGCCCGTCTTGCCCGGTGGCAGGCTGCTGTACCTGACGCCGGGGGAAGCGGCGACCCTTGGCGCCGGCGATGGCGCGTTACACGTCTACCTGGGTTCGCACCAGGGCACGGACTACGTGGGCCTGCTGCTCGATGTCGGCCCCGGACACGGCGGCCGTGGCGGCCCGGGCCCGCTACCTCCCCTGCCGGCCATCGAAGGCGCCACCTGGCAGGAGTTGCGGCAGATCGGCGGCGAATTGGACGACCTGGACGCCGGGCTGTTCACCGAGTTGGCCGCCCTGGAACACTGGCACCGGGCCGCCCGCTTCTGCCCGGCCTGCGGTGCCGCAACCCAGATCGTCCAGGCCGGCTGGGCCCGGTACTGCCCCCAGGACAAGCGTGACCTGTTCCCGCGCACCGACCCAGCAGTCATCATGGCAGTACTTGATCCCCAGGATAGGTTGCTGCTGGTGCACGCCTTCGCCTGGGGGGCCAACCGCCATTCCCTGGTGGCAGGCTTCACCGAGGCAGGCGAATCGCTGGAGGCCACGGTGCGGCGCGAAACCCTGGAAGAGACCGGCATCGAGGTGGGCGAGGTGCGCTACATCGGCTCACAGCCGTGGCCCTTCCCCCGGTCCTTGATGTGCGCCTTCGAGGCCAGGGCGCTGACCACCGAAATCAAGGTGGACGGTGTGGAGATCGAATGTGCCCACTGGTTCAGCCGGGCGGACTTCGACGCCGCCCTGGCGGATGGCTCCATCGTCCTGCCGCCGGGGGCGTCGATTGCCCGGGCCGTGATCGAACACTGGCGGGGCGGGCCGGTGCAAGAACCGGCCTGGGGGGCCATGTAAACACCGGTGGGCTGGGTGTTGACCGTGGCCCTACCATGGTGATTCGTGCCCGAACTGACGCTGACCGCCTGGCTGCTGGTCACCATCGGCGCCGTTGGCGTGGGCTTCTGTAAGACGGCCATCGGCGGTGTGGGCTCCATCTGCGTGGCCCTGTTCGCCATGGCCATGCCAGGTGAGGCCAAAGCCTCGACCGGGGTGCTGTTGGTGTTACTGCTGGTGGGAGACCTGGTGGCGATCACCGTCTACCGGCGCGACGTGGCCTGGCGATCCCTTGGCCGCCTGGTGGTGCCGATGGTGGTAGGCGTGCTGATTGGCGTCCTGTTTATGCAGCACATCTCCGACCAGGCCCTGCGCATCACCATCGCCGTCATCTTGTTGTCGATGGTGGCGCTGCACGTGAGTAAAGAACTGTGGACCCGGCGCCAGGCCCAGGTGACGGCCGCGGCCGGTGGCGGTGGGGCGCCATCGGGCACCGCGGTGGCAGGCGCGCCAGAGGCGGCGAACGAGGGCGCCGAGGCCGCCACCAAGGCCGGGCGGCTGGTGCTCAACCTGGGCTACGGCTCGCTGGCCGGTTTCGCCACCATGGTGGCCAACGCCGGCGGTGCGCCCATGAACCTCTACCTGCTCAGCGCCAAGTTCAGCATGTTGCGCTTCTTGGGCACGGGCGCCTGGTTCTTCTTCTTCGTCAACGTGTTCAAACTGCCCTTCTCCATCTCGTTGGGCCTGATCACGGCCGGTTCACTGAAGCTGTGTGCGTTGCTGGTGCCGCTGGTGCTACTGGGCGCCTGGGCGGGACGGGTGCTGATCAAGCGTCTGAACCAAGAACTGTTCAACAACCTGGTGATCATCTTCACGGCCATTCCGGCCGCGTTTCTGCTGGTCCAGGCGCTGTAGGGGTTGCTTCAAACACCGTGGGGCCGGTCCGGCTGGTCGAAGGGGAAGCGAGTGCGGAAAGCCTTCGCCACCTCGGCCATGGTGCCGAACCGGACGCCATCGAACGTCTTCAAGTAGGCGATCAGGCGCGACAGCATCATCAGGCACTGGGGGCGGCCGGCCACGCTGGGATGGATGGTCAAGGGGAAGACGGCGTAATCCAGTTCCCGGTAAACCCACTCGAACTGCTGCTTCCACATGTCCTCCACCACCCGGGGTGAGACGAAACCCAGACGCCCGCCGTACCCTTTGGCGTACAGCATGGGCGGCAGGTCATCCAGGTACCAGTTGACGCCCACTTCGACCAGGTTCAGTTCCCGGCCGCGGCGGAGCGGCACCATCCAACCGGCCGGGTGGGCGCTGTAGTCAACCGACGCCCAGCTTTCATCGGTGCGGGCGTAGTAGGGCACAAAGTCGCGGTGCTGCTGCGAATGGTCATATTCGAAGCCGTAGTTGGCCAACAAATCGGCCGTGTAGGGGCTGGGTTCGTGGCCGGGGGCGGCGTAACCCCTGGGGGCTTGGCCGGTCAGGTGGGCCACCAGTTCCACCGACCGGGCCAACACGGCGTCTTCCTGGACCGGGGTGAGGGCCGCCGGAGTTTCGTGGCTGTAACCGTGCACGGCCACCTCGTGGCCCTGGTCCACCACCATGCGGCACTGGTCCGGAAAGGTCTCAAGGGAGTGCCCCGGCATGAACCATGTGCCGGTCACGCCGTTGCGTTCGAACAGTTTCAACAGGCGCGGCACCCCCACCTCGCCCGCGTACAGGCCCCGCTGAATATCGGCCATGGTGGCCGGGCCACAACCCGGGCCCCCCAACCAGCCGGCCACGGCGTCCAGCCCCACCCCGAACACCACGGTGATGTCTTTGTCCACTTGCGCCTCCACACTGCTCTTGGGTGGAGAGCGCCGGCGATGGCGCAGCCCCACCCGATCGGTCGGATCGGAATGGGGCTTGGTTGGTCCAGGCTAAGCGACGGCGCCGGGCGCGCCAAGCCAGCCGCCGCCCGGCGCGCTGTGACGATCGTCACCAAACACGTTGGCCCTGGTCAGGGAGGGTAACAGCGGCGTTTAGGTCCTGGGCTGGTCCCGGGCGCGGCGGCCACCACGTGGGTAGTCTGGCTGTTAGAGGCGGCGTAGCTCGCACCTGCCTCAAAGACAACCCAGGACGAAGGAGCCCCGATGGATCTCGGCGACATCACCCACGCGCTTGGCGACATCAAGGACAAGGCCGAAGACCTAGTCCACGGCCACGGCGACCAGGTGGCGGACGCGGTTGACAAGGCCACCGACGTGGTCGATGCCAAGACCGGCGGCCGCTTCCACAGCCAGCTTGAGGCCTTGGACGACAAGGTCGAGGACCTGCTGGGCGGCGACGACTAGTCGTTCCCGCAGGTTCGGCCCGGCCGGCGGTGGCCGGTATCACTACTTGCTGGTGGCGGAGTCCTTCAGCAGGTCACGGATCTGGGTCAGCAGTTCTTCGGTGGTGGGAGCCGCCGGGGCTGCCTCTTCTTCTTGCGCCTTGTGTGCAGCGATCCGGGCCGTGATGGCCTGGAACGGCTTGACAATGCCGAAGTAGAGCACCGCCGCCATGATCAAGAACGAGACCAGGGCGGTCAGGAACACTCCCACGTTGACTCCGCCAATATTGACGGTGTCAAAGTTGGGGTTGCCCCCGATCTTGCCGATCACGTCCATGATGATCTGGGTAAAGGCATCCACCACAGACTTGAAGGCCGCGCCCATGATGAAGGCGATAGCCAGTTCGATCAGGTTGCCACGCAGTAGGAAGTCTCTGAAGCCTTTCATGGCCTCACACTACAACCACCCAGCCGCCTGAATTCGGGCCGTTTTGCGGCTGGTTTCACTTGGGACCTCAGGGGGTTTCGAGCGCCGCCCAGGCACGGGTCAAGGCCGCTTGGGCGGCATCGGCCGCCAGACCCAACTGCTTGGTCACCACGGCCAGGTGGGCGGCGGCTTCGTTCATGGCCTGGCTGGCCGTCGGGTCTATGGCCGATGCCGCCTTTGGCTCTGGGCGTGGGGCCACCACCGTGCCGGCCCGCCGGGCCGACACCACCAACCCGTCCCGCACCAGTTGTTCGTAGACCTTGGCCACGGTGCCGCGCGCCAGGCCCAGGTCGGTGGCCAGGTGCCGGATGGCGGGCAGTTGCGTGCCGGGGGTCAACTGCTCCGATACGATCAGCCGCTCTATCTGCGACCGGAGCTGCTCGAACAGCGGCACTGCCGAGGCCGGGTCCAGGCGAACAATCATGCGGCCACCTGTGGCTGCGGGAGCGGATTGACGAAGGCGGCCCGGTAGGCACGGGGCGCTTTGGTGCGGGCCCGGGTGACCGCCCAGATGGCGACACCCAGGGCGGCAAGGTTCACCAGCACCATGGCAACCACTGCGGCATCGGGCACTGTGGCCTCGAATGCCGTGGCGGCCCAACTGGCGGCGAGCACGGCGATGGCCAGTTCCAGCCAGGCCACCGTGCGCCCGGCGAAGGCCCGGATGCGGGCATCTGCCGCCATGGCCCGTGGGGACAGCACTGGCCGGCGCCGGTCCGCGATGGCCCGCTCGGTCAGTTCGGCCAGGCCCACTACCACGAGACCGGCCGCGGCATAGATCGCCGCCAGCCAGCCCAGGCCGGCCAGGCCGTACCCCAGGCCGCAGCCGATGGCGGCCAAGGTGGCCACGCGAGCCGTCCACAACACCTTGGCCGGAGCGATGGGGGCGCGTGCCGTCAGATCGGCCGCGGGCGGTTCACCGGGTTTCTGGCCCACACGGTAGGTCTCGGCCGCTAGGGCGCCCACGATGGCGCCCGCCACCCCCAGGAACAGGGCGTCAGACAGGTTGATCGAAAGCTCCCAATTGAGTGGCCCGTGGTCGTTGCTGGTTTGGAACAGTGCCTTTACCAGGTTGACTACTACGTTGCGGCTGGTGACCAGGACCAGGATCAGGCCCACCGAGCAGCCACCCATCCGGTAGCGGCGGTAACGCCTGAGGTAATCGGAGTAGAACGCCCTCTCCGCCGGGTCTGCCACTGGCCGGCCCGCCAGCCACGCGACATCGGCCGCCGTGGGCCGGCTGAAGGCGGAGACGAAGAAGACGATCACGACGGCCAGCAGGAGGGCGAACAGTATGAACACCAGGGCCACGGCCAGGATGCAAATGCCGAAGTCGCCACTTGGCTCCATCAAGTAGTCGGCGTCTGTCATTGTGCCCTCCTGCGCCCCGGCTGCCTGGGCCTCTTGTCTGCCGGTTGTGTTTTGTACCATTGTCATAGTACATTAGGTTTATGGCAACAGCAAGCCCCGTTTCGATCCCAGATTCGCTGGCTGACCAGGCCGAACCAGCTGGGACAGCCGAACCGGTTGACGAGTTCGCTGCCCTGCGCCCCAAGCGCTCGGTGGGCCGGTTGCTCATCCTCACCCTGGTGGTGGTGGTCAGCTTGGGCGTGGCCGGCTTCGCGCGCGTGGCACTAGACGTGTCGGTTGCCCAAGAGGGCGAAGGCGAGTGGACCACGGTCAGCGGTTCCATGGCAACAGGAGATTCGAACTGGGAGTCCTTCGGGACGTCCACCAAACTGCGTGTGCCGTCATGGCCGGGCGTCACTGTCGTCTCCGTGACCGGTTCAGGCTGCTTCGAAGCTACCGATCAACCGGAGCCAGCCGTGGATCAAACCACCCCCCGGTACGGCTGGTGCGGCCTGTCGCCCCAGGGCATCTGGCTGTTGTCAGACGCCGAATACAACCAGGCTGGCAGCATCACCTGGATGGCCGATGAAGATGGCGCCTATCCAGCGACTGAGGACCTCAATAAGATAGACGCTCCCCTGCTGCCGCGGCACCTGTCCGGCGGCGGCGAGATCACCCTCGAATTGAGCTGGCTGGCCACTGAGACCACCGCCGAACTGCGTGAGTGTGGCCGGGCCATCGGCACCGAAGACGGAGGGTCCTATTGGGACTGGGACTATGACGCCTGCCCCGAACCGACCATCGACGTCACCCTGCGCACGGTGATCGGCACCACCAAGGTGGAGCACTTGACCCTGGCCGGCCTCCCCGCCGCCCGCTAGGCCACCTTCCCTCGCGAAAGGTCACTTTCCCGTCACGAAAGGTCAATTCCCCCTCGTCATCTCGGACTTGATCCAAGATCGCAAGCCCCTGACCTGGACTTATGCCCAAAGCGAAACTGTGCGGCGCAACGGAATTGACCTTTCGTGCAGAGGGTTAGGTGCCCGATGGCGTCCGGCTAGCGCTTGCGGTGGCCTGGTGGGCGGCGCGGAACTCTTCGCGAGTGCCTTCCAGTCGCACCGGTTGCAGCACCGGGTTCGCCGCCCCCTGGGCGCGGGCCCAGGCCAGGGCCGCCTCGGCTTCGGCCCGCGACAGCACGCCCGGCCCCCAGGTGGTTCTGACCTGGTAATCCACGCCGCTGGCCAGCAACAACGCCAAGGACTGCTCCACCTTCGGCTGCACCCCGCGGCGCCCCACTATTCGCTCCACCACGCCCGGTGGCCCCTTGACGTCGAAACCCACCCAATCCACCAACGGCAGCAACTGCCCCAGGCGCCCCGGATACGCCCCCATGGTGTGTAACCCCACCCCGAGGCCCAAGGCCCTGACCTGTCCAATCGCCTCCGTCAGGTCCTGCCGCGTCGCCTCCCCGCCAGAAAACACCACTCCATCCAGCAGCCCCTGCCGCGTCGCCAGAAAGGCCAGCACGTCCTCCCACCCGATGGCGCCCGGCCGGCGGGGGTCGATCAGGTCCGGATTGTGGCAGTAGAGGCAGTCCCAGGGGCAGCCCTGCAGGAACACGGTCGCCACCAGGCGGCCCGGCCAGTCGCAGCTGGAACAACGGGCCAGGCCGCCGATGGCGAGTGGTGGGGTCATGCGGAGGTGGCACTATCGGCCACAAGCGACCCGGCGCCATCGGGCACCGACAAACCAGCCGCCTCGCGGAAGGCGACCCGTTCCGCCTGCTCGCCCCGCTTGCCGATGTTGAACGAACTGACCGGCCGGTGGTAGCCCATCACCCGGGTCCAGACCTCGCAGGCCACGGGCTCACCCTCAGGCTGCTCCTCCGCGCACCGGGGACACCAAGGATGCTCACCTGATAAGTACCCGTGTGACGGGCAAATCGAAAAGGTGGGCGTGACCGTGATGTACGGCAGCGAGAAGCGGGTCAAGGCGCGACGCACCAGTTCGCGGCAGGCCTCTGGGGAGGAGATCCTCTCCGCCATGTACAGGTGCAGCACGGTGCCGCCCGTGTACTTGCGCTGCAGTTCATCCTGGCGCTCAAGGGCTTCAAACGGGTCATCGGTGAAGCCCACCGGCAACTGGGACGAGTTGGTGTAGTACGGATTGGCCTCGGTGCCGGCCTGAAGAATCCCAGGGAAGTGCGCCCGGTCCAGCTTGGCGAAACGATAGGTGGCACCCTCGGCCGGAGTGGCCTCCAGGTTGTAGAGGTGCCCCGTGGACTCCTGGAACTCCACCATGCGGGCCCGCACGTGGTCCAGCAACCGCACCGCCAGCGCGTGGCCAGCCGGCGCCGTGATGTCCACCACCAGGCCGGCCGAGGCGTAGAAGTTCCGCACCATCTCGTTGAGGCCATTGACGCCAATGGTGCTGAAGTGGTTGCGCAGCGTGCCCAGGTAACGCTTGGTGTACGGGAACAGGCCGGCGTCGATCAGGCGCTGGATCACCTGGCGCTTGACCTCCAGCGAGTCCCGGGCCAGTTCCAGCAGCCGGTCAAGAGAAGCCACCAGGCCGGGCTCGTCACCGGCGCAGCGATAGCCCAACCGGGCGCAGTTGATGGTCACTACGCCCACCGACCCGGTCTGTTCGGCCGAGCCGAACAGACCGTTGCCGCGCTTCAGCAACTCTCGCAGGTCAAGCTGCAGGCGGCAGCACATCGACCGGATCTGGCCCGGCCGCAGTTCGGAGTTGATGAAGTTCTGAAAGTAGGGCAGCCCGTACTTGGCGGTCATCTCGAACAACCGCCGCGCGTTGGGTGAATCCCAGGGGAAATCGGCCGTGATGTTGTAGGTGGGGATGGGAAAGGTGAACACCCGGCCCGAGGCATCACCGCTGGTCATCACCTCGATATAGGCCCGGTTGATTAGGTCCATCTCGGCTTGTAGGTCGCCATAGGTGAAGTCCTGTTCCGCACCAGCAATGACCGGCCGCTGTGCCCGCAGGTCCTCCGGGCAGGTCCAGTCGAACGTCAGGTTGGTGAACGGCGTCTGGGTACCCCACCGCGACGGCACGTTCAGGTTGTAGACCAGTTCTTGGACGCACTGCAGTACCTGTTCGTAGCTCATGTGGTCCACCCGCACGTAGGGCGCCATGTAGGTGTCGAACGAGCTGAAGGCCTGCGCGCCGGCCCACTCGTTCTGCAGCGTGCCCAGAAAGTTGACGATTTGCCCCACGGCGCTGGAGAAATGCCGGGGCGGCGCGGCGTCGATCTTGCCGGGCACGCCGTTCAGCCCTTCCGCCAGCAGTGTCCGCAGCGACCAGCCGGCGCAATAGCCGCTCAGCATGTCGAGATCATGAATGTGCAGGTCACCGTCCCGGTGCGCCTGGCCAACCGCCGGCGCGTAGACATGGGACAACCAGTAGTTGGCAATCAGCTTGCCGGAACTGTTCAAGATCAGCCCGCCCAGCGAATAGCCCTGGTTGGCGTTGGCGTTGACCCGCCAGTCGGTGCGGTCCAGGTATTCGTCGATCGAGCTGACCACGTCCACCACCACCCTTGGCTCGCGGTGCTGACGATGGGGCTGTGGCCGGTGAACGGTGCAAGCCCTGGCTCGGTGCCCCACGCGGATCGGGGGTGCTTCGGTCATGGTCATGGCGGCTTCTCCTCGCAGCTCGTGGAGGGCCGTGGTTGCACGGTGGCCGCCGATGGCACCCGGCCGCCTTGGGGTGGCCGGCCGGTGGGCCTGGGCGCGGCTCCCGCGAGCCACGTTCCTCCCCCGCGGGCGTCTGCCCGCGGCAGCCGGCAGGTCTTCGGACTTGTGGGCTCGCTGGTAACCCAGCACCTACCTGGCCACGGCTTCCCAGGTTGTTCACCCAGTGCCCGTGTGTGGCCGTCGTTCCCACTTACCGCTGCGGGGCAGTCCCGGATTTGCACCGGGTTCCCTTGCGGACCGCTGCCCGATGGCGCCCGGTTGGCACCGCCTGGCAGGCCGGCCCGCCGCCCTTCCGGGCGACCAGCATGGGTCCGACCCTACTACATGTTGTGGCACTTCCCGGAAGCGACACAACATCTCGCGCGCCCCGGCCCTTTGGGCCGACTGGCGCGCCGCTAGGGCAGGGCCAGGGCGGCCAGGATTGCGTCGACCTGGCCGCCTGGCGTTTCCACCAGGTCAAGGTCCACGTGCAGGCCGTCTTCGTCGTCTTCCAGTGGCTCCAGGTCAGCCAGTTGTGATGCCAGCATGGCCGGTTTCATGAAGTGGCCGGCCCGCGCCGCCAACCGGCCCTCAAGCAGGGCCGGCGACCCGTCCAGGTGGACAAACACCACTCCGGGCGCCCGCAACACCTCCCGGTAGGAGCGCTTCAAGGCCGAGCATGTCATGACACCGCGGGCGCCATCGGGCAGGTGCTGATCAATCCAGGCCCGCAGCACCTGCAGCCACGGCCAGCGGTCCTTGTCCGCCAGCGGGACGCCGCGGGACATCTTGGCGATGTTGGCCGACGGGTGGAAGTCATCCGCCTCCGCGAAGTCCCAACCCAACCGGCCCGCCAGCGCCAAACCGACCGTGGTCTTGCCGCTGCCGGCCACGCCCATCACCACGATGACCCGCACCTGGCCGCCCGTCGCGTGTTCCATTACCACCTGCCTCCCGTCCAGCGACCAAGCCTACGGACACAACCGCCAGGCAGGCCATCCGGTTCCGGTGGGCGCTAAGACAGGAGAAATCGTTCTCTGGGTCAATCGGGGCCGCAGACGGCCTCCAAATGCGAGTTTCGCCAGCCTGTGGGACACGAAATCCGTCAAACGACCTCGATTTGTGTCCCACAGGCTGGTGAAACCTGCACGGAAGGCGCCTCGCGGGCCAGAGTTGTCCCACAGCCTGGCGAAACTGACACTGGCACCGAGCACACCAGTGGATTCCCGCATTCAGGGGCTCAAGCCAGGTCCCCCTTCGTTCACGGCCGTGCGGGTTAGCGCAATGGCATCAGCTTCATCCGTCTCAATCGCAGCGAAGAGGTCATCCGCGAGGTTGAAGTCATGGAAGCGCGCGAACATGGTGCCGCCCTTCCGCAGCAGGCCAACAGCCAGCCGGCGTGCCGCGTCAAGCAGCACCTCATCGGCCAGCAGCGCGTCCAGTGCAGCAAGATCATCGAACCAGGCCCTCGTCACCCGCCCGGTCTTGCCGTATTCGCCTGCCTCCAACCAGACGTGACAGCTCGGTGCTGCCGGCAACTTGTCGAACCGCGCCAGGTTGATGAAGCCGCAGGTCGTCGGCTTCCCGTCCTGGCCGGGCTCTTCGCCGATGACGAGTGCTTCGACGTTGTTGATGCTGAGCGCCGCCAGTCTCCGCCACCGCGAGTTTCTCCCGGTAGTAGGCAAGCTCGTGACCACCCAGATCTTCCGCTCCGTGCGATGCGGGTACGGAATGCAGAGGTAGAGATAGCGCGCGAGAAGGTCTCTGATGCACCCATAGTCCGGCCGCTTCGAGAGTTCCTCATAACGACGCCGGGTCTGACGCCGCTGCAAGGCCAATGCCCCACGTTCGCCGATGCTGCTGGCTTCCATGTCACCGTCAAGCCAGTCCTCCACGGCGACAGGATCGACATAGTGGTCAAGTTCCGGCGAACGCAGTGGCAACCCGATCAGATCGACGTTGCGGAGCTTTGCCCCATCGCGTTCCCTCATGGCGATCACATCCCGTTCGGCCTCATCGAGCCGATCCGGTTCAACCTCACTGAATTGAAGCTCGCAGATCTCGCCCGGCCAGCGTCGCCGATGTGAGGCAAACCGGCTCCACAAGTGCCGAGTCTGGCCGACGTACTCTTCACCGTCGGTGAACACGAGAACATAGACCCCGCAGGCATCTGGGGTGAGCACTGAAAGCGACACTGAGTCGTCGATCGTCCATGACTTGAATCGCATACCTAGCCGCTCCGTCCAGCGACCAAGCCTACGGGCGCAGCGGGATGAACAGCCGCGCCGGTTGGGACGGAAATGGCTTGAAGCCAAAGTGGCCGTAGAACCGGGCGGCCGAGGCGTCGATGGGGTCCACCACCAGCGCCCGCAGGCCAACCGTTCCACCGGCTACCAAAGACTGCTCAATGGCGTGGCGCAACAGCGACCAGCCAAGGCCAGTTCCTTGGTGGCTGAGGTCGACCGCCAGCCGGCCCAACAACACCACGGGTATCGGGTTGGGCGTGTTGCGCGCCAACCAGCCGCCTCCCACGGACTCGCGGGCCACGCTGTGGCCGGACAAGCAGTAATACCCCACCACTCGATCCTCGTCGCAGGTGACATACGTGACGGCGGTGCGTTCCCGTTCGGCCCGCAGGGCCTGGCGTTGAAGCCAGGCATCAAGGGCGTCCTGGCCGCAGCGAAACCCCTCAGTGATGTGATAAGGCTGGAGCCTGACCGGCGCAGCGATCACGCTTCATCCCAGACCGGCCGGCGGGCCAGCAGCTCCAGCGTGGCCGGATCCAAGGGCGCATCCAGCGCGGCAACGAACGCCTCCCAGTCTTGGGCGGGCACCGTGGTGACTGCCGCCGCCGCCAGTTCGCGGTGGGCAGCCGTTGTCAACGTGGTGACGGCCCAACCCGTGATGGTGGACCCGGACAGGGCCGCCGCCCGCTCGATGTCGGCCCGTTGGCTTTCGACCAGGCGAAGGTCAAGTCGCGCTGTCTTGGTGGGTGGCATACACCCAGTCTACATCGCGTACGCAGATTCTCCGTACATCAAGGGGCCTGGCGATGACCTGGGCGGGTCAGACGTTGAACTTGAATTCGACCACGTCGCCGTCGCACATGACGTAGTCGCGGCCTTCCATGCGCAGCTTGCCGGCCGCCCTCGCCTCGGCCACCGAGCCCAGGGCCACCAGGTCCGCGTAGGACACCACCTCGGCCTTGATGAAGCCCCGCTCGAAGTCAGAGTGGATCACCCCGGCCGCCTGCGGCGCCGTCCAACCCTTGCGGATGGTCCAGGCCCGGGACTCCTTGGGGCCGGCGGTCAGGAACGTCTGCAGGCCAAGGGTGTCGAAACCGACCCGGGCCAGCGTGGCCAGGCCCGGCTCCACCTGGCCGGTCTCGGCCAGCAGTTCGGCGGCATCAGCTTCGTCAAGATCAATCAGGTCGGACTCGAACTTGGCGTCCATGATGATGGCTTCGGCCGGCGCCACCATCTGCTGCAGGGCGGTGATCCGCTCCGGCGAACCCAGCACCGCGTCATCGGCGTTGAAAACGTATAAGAACGGCTTGGCCGTCATCAGGGCGAACTCGCGCAGCGGCGCCAGGTCGATCAACCCCTGTTTGGCCGCCGCATACAGCGTGGTGCCCTGGTCCAGGAAGTCCTTGGCCGCCACGGCCGCCTTCAACTGGGCCGGGTCCCCCCGCTTGATCTTGGTTTCCTTCTCCAGGCGCGGGATCACCTTGTCCAGCGTCTGCAGGTCAGCCAGGATCAGCTCCGTGTTGATGGTCTCCATGTCTGCCGCCGGGTCAACGCGGCCCTCCACATGGACAATGTCAGGATCATCGAACACCCGGATGACCTGACAGATCGCGTCCGCCTCGCGGATGTTGGCCAGGAACTGGTTGCCCAGGCCCTCCCCTTGGGAGGCACCCTTCACAATGCCGGCAATGTCCACAAAACTGACCGTGGCCGGCACAATCTTGGCCGAATGGAACAGCTCCGCCAACACCTCCAGGCGCTCGTCCGGCAGCGGCACCACGCCCACATTGGGCTCGATGGTGGCGAACGGATAGTTCTCCGCCAGCACCTGGTTCTTGGTCAAGGCGTTGAAAAGGGTGGACTTACCCACGTTGGGCAGCCCGACAATACCGATGGTTAGAGCCACGGGTCTCTACTCTACTTGGCTGCGCCGAGCTGCCACAGTGCAGATCCGGCCTAGCCCGCGGGAGGGAGGAATCCTGCCTGGATCAACCCTCCCGCGGGACGCTTGGCCGGGCCGCCACTGGCTTCAGCAAGCCATGGTGACAACGGCTAGACAGCCGCAAACCGCTGCTTCAGCCGTCACGGTGACGGACACGCATTGGCCTGACGGGCCGGGGGTCATCTCCCAGTGGGCCAGTTCTTCGCCTGCGGACAACGGATGGTCGCCGCAACTGGCCCATTGCGAGGTGGAACCCACCGGCCCGTCAGGTAAACGGCCCATCACCGTGGCGGGGTCCGGGGTAACAGCACTGGCGCTGAACCACAGGCGGGAATCAGGACGACGTTCCATTTCGATTGGTCAGTTCTTTCTTCTCTCACTGGGGCCCTATGCCAGAGGCGTAACCAACAAATCACGTTATCCCACGCCACCAAGCTAATCAACGCTTAGCCGATAACAATTCTGTTATCGCACTTCGCAGGCCATTTTGTGCGTAGTAATACCCAAGGCTGGGACCTTAGGCCCGGTGCGGCAACGGATCGACCGTTCTGCCCGCCTCGGCCAGGCCCACCCGCAGTTCCCTGGGCAGGGTGAAGGCCAAGGCGTCCGATGCCGCCACTACCTCCTCGACATCGCCGAACCCAAGGCCGGCCAACCGCTGCAGCACGGCCGCCACCAGAATCTCCGGCACCGAGGCACCCGAGGTCAGCCCCACGGTGGCGGCCCCCACCAGCCAGGTTGGGTCGATTTCAGCCGGCCCGTCCACCCGGTAAGCGGCCGGACTGCCGTGATGTAACGCCACCTCCACCAACCGCACCGAATTAGATGAATTGGCCGATCCCACCACAATCATTACGTCACATTGCGGGGCGATCTGCTTAACCGCTCCCTGCCGGTTTTGGGTGGCGTAGCAAATGTCATCACTGGCCGGCCCGGTAAGAGCCGCAAAGCGCTGACGCAACCGGGCAACAGTGTCCGCCGTTTCGTCTACCGACAGGGTTGTCTGGGTCAAGTAGGCCACCTTGGACGGGTCCGGCACGGCCACCCGCTCCGCTTCAGCGGGGGAACCGACCACCTGGATGCAGTCCGGCGCTTCACCCGCCGTGCCTTCCACCTCTTCGTGTCCGGCATGCCCAATCAGCACGATCGAATAGCCCTGGGCCGCGAACTTGCCCACCTCGCGGTGCACCTTGGTGACCAGCGGGCAGGTGGCGTCGATGGTGACCAGGCCGCGCCGGGCGGCCTCGGCCCTGACGGCGGGTGACACCCCATGGGCGGAGAAGACCACCCGGGCCCCGGCCGGCACCTGGTCCAGTTCTTGCACGAAGACCGCCCCGCGGGCCGCCAGCGAATCAACCACATGCTTGTTGTGCACTATCTCTTTGCGCACGTAGATGGGTGGGCCATACAGGTCCAGAGCCCGTTCCACCGTCACCACTGCCCGGTCCACCCCGGCGCAGTATCCGCGTGGGGCGGCCAACAGGACTTTGCCCATCAGCCGGCGGCCTCGGCCCTGGTCTTGATGCCGCGCAGCATCTTCTGGCTCATCACGAACGAGATCAGGCTGACGCCCCGGATCACCAGGCCAACCGCCAACTTGTCCCAGCCATAGCGTTCCCGCACCACCAGCCGCGACCCCGTAGGCCCTTCCGGTTCAAGCACGAAGGCCCAACTGAACTGCATCGGCATGGGTGCGGAGGCAGTGTCCGTGCCGTGCAACACCAGCACATGAGGCGGCTCCACGATGGCCGCCTCCAGCGCCATCGGCTGGGCCAGGTGCACCGGGTCACCCTGCTGCAGGTTCTGCCACTCCGGCACGATGGCGTCCGCACTGTGAATGTCCAGGCCAACCAGGTTTTCCAGCCAGTCGTAGCTGTAGAAGCCGCCACGGCCCTGGCCCAACTGGGCCAGCCACGGCCACACCTTGCGCGGCGGGGCGTCGATGCCGATGGCGCGCGTGGCCTGGAAGCGGGTCAACGGCACCAGGTCGTCACCCGGCATCGGGCGCACCTGTTCCGCCACCGTGGTACCCCAGCGCTTCTGCCACTTCCAACCGCTGGCGGCCCCGGCCGCCGCTGCTCCCAGTACCGCCGTGCCCAACACTTTGCGCCAAAACGAACCAGCCATGGCGCCAGTCTACGGTCCTGGGCCGCAATTGGTTTGGGGCCGGGGCGAGGCTGGGGACATGTCCCCGGGCCTCGCACCGGCCCCGGATTCACCTGAGGAGTGAAGTCACTCGGCGGCGTTCTGGGCCTCGATCTGGGCCACCTTGCGGCGGGCCAGGGCCATCAACACGCCGGCCGCAATCAGCAGGCCGCCCGCCAGGCTCATGCCCAGCACGCCGGCGGCGCCGGTGTAGGGCAGTTCGGTGGTGGTGCTGGTGGAGCCCGAACCGGGGGTGGTGCCGTTGGAGTCGGCAGCCTCATCGGCGGCGGTGTTGCTGCCGTCCGTCGCCTCATCGGCAGCAGTGTTGCTGTCATCCGCGGCCTCATCGGCGGCGGTGTTGCCGCCGTCCGTGGCCTGGTCGGCCGCGTCATCGGCCACCGAACCCGGCTGGTCAGCGGGCTGGTCGCCACCCGGCACCTCGGCCGGCTGGTCGCCACCCGGCACCTCGGCGGGCTTGTCCTCACCCGGCACCTCGTCCGGCACCTCGACCGGCAGTTGGGCGTTGGGGCCAAGCACCAGCACGGGCACGGTCACGGTGATCGGGTCACCGAAGGCCCGGGTCCCGATGGTAGGTTGCACAGACTGCAGGGTGAACTCGATGCCGTCGATGATGGTGTCATCTTCGATGTTGATCGTGGCGACGCAAGGCAGGGCCTCGCCCACTTCCAGCCCACCATCGGATTCGCAGACCACGCCGTCGGTGATGGATTCCAGTTCGCCCAGGTCAACCAGGCCGTCGTTCTCCACGCTGAAGGCCAGATCATACTGGCCAACCTCTAGCCGCATGCCTTCGGTGTACTCGTTGCCGCCAATCGTGATGTCGCTGATGCCATCCACCACCAGTGTGCCTTCGCCATCCGGCAGGTCGCTCAGGTAGTTGACAGTGATGCTGGCCAAGGCCTTGCTGGCCAACGCGCCGGTCACTGGGCGGCCGGCATTGGCCTCAACCTCGTCCATGTCGGCCACATCGAAGACCCAGACGGTGCCCTGCACCGAATCGCCCTGGGTCATGCCCCAGCACTCGATGTAGTTCAGGGCGCCCGGCACCTGGCCGCCGGCCGGCACGTGCCACACCGAGTCATTCAGGTCGGCGCCGCAGGTGTCCGCGCCTGCGCTGCTGGAGTAGGAGTAGCCAATCACGTCACGGGCGGTGTCCGAGGCATTGTGGATGGTGTAGTAGAAGTCGATCGACAGGTCGTTGACGCCGTCCCAGGGGCGCAGCAGCCAGGTGTTGGGGCCGGGCTTGTCCACCTGCACGCCAATCGCGCCCTCTTCCGAATAGTCGATCGAGCCGTCGATGGTCGCGGTGATACCGGCCTCCGGGCCGTACACCGGACCGGCCGACTCTTCTTGCACTTCTTCGGTTTCCATCGGCGTCACCACCGGCGCGGGGGCCGGCAGTACCTCGGGGGTCACCACGGGGGTGTCTTCACCCTCGGTCACGTCTTCGGTGGTGTCGGTGCCCTCGGTCACGTCCTCGGCCACCGGAGCGTCTTCGGCGTCCTCGGTAACGGTCACGTCATCGGCCACCGGCACGTCCTCGGTGCCCTCGGCATCCTCAGTGCCCTCGGCATCTTCGGTGCCCTCTTCGCCTTCGGTGACCAGCTCGTCATCGGCCACTGGGGCGTCTTCGGTAACCTCTTCGCCTTCGGTGACCAGCTCGTCATCGGACGTCTCTTCGCCCTCAACGACGGTCACGTCATTGGCCACAACGGTTTGGTCGGCCTCGGTGCCCAGGGCCATGCCCATGGTGCCGGGACCGGCCACCAACAAGGCCAGGCCAAGGGCCAGGCCGGCTTTCGTCTTGGTGATGCTCATTTGTTGTTCCACTCCTCATGTGGGTTCGGTTGCTTACAGAGGGCACAACAACGGATTCATCCCATCTATTCCCGGGTAGCGACAGCCCAGGTCAAGGCCCGGCCAGAGGACCGCCTACCCGTGGGAGAATTGCCCCAGCCAAGCCCCCATTCAGACCCGCATCCAAGGAGAGACATGCCCGAGTTCCTGTATGAAGACATGCTGCCCACCGGCGCCGACACCACGCCGTACCGGCTGCTCACCACGGAAGGCGTGGAGACGGTCCAAGGGCCCGATGGCGCCACCTTCCTGCGCGTCTCTCCGGCCGCCCTGGAACTGCTGGCCGAAACGGCCATGCACGACATCGCCCACTACCTGCGGCCCGCCCACCTGCACCAACTGGCCGCCATCCTGGAAGACCCGGAAGCCAGCCCCAACGACAAATTCGTGGCCCTGGACCTGATGAAGAACGCCAACATCGCCGCCGGTGGCATCCTGCCCATGTGCCAGGACACGGGCACCGCCATCGTGATGGGCAAACGCGGCGGGCGCGTGCTGACGGAAGGGCCGGATGAACTGCCCCTGTCGAAGGGCATCTTCGATGCCTACACCCGCCTCAACCTGCGCTATTCGATGAACGCGCCGCTCACCACCTGGGAAGAGCAGAACACGGGCACCAACCTGCCCGCCCAGATCGAACTGTATGCCGACACGGCGCCGGGCCATGAGACGGTCTACAAGTTCCTGTTCATGGCCAAGGGCGGTGGTTCGGCCAACAAGAGCTACCTGTTCCAAGAGACCAAGGCGATCTTGAACCCGGAAGCCATGATGGCCTTCCTGGATGAGAAGATCCGCTCGCTGGGCACCGCCGCCTGCCCGCCCTACCACCTGGCCGTGGTGATCGGCGGCACCTCCGCCGAATACTGTCTCAAGGTTGCCAAATACGCCTCCGCCAAGTACCTGGACGCCCTGCCCACGTCTGGTTCACCCAGCGCCCACGGCTTCCGTGACCTCGAGTTAGAGGCCCAGATTCTGCAAATGACCCGCGAAATGGGCATCGGCGCCCAGTTTGGCGGCAAGTACTTCTGCCACGACGTGCGGGTGGTGCGCCTGCCCCGGCACGGCGCTTCGCTGCCGGTGGCGGTGTCCGTGTCGTGTTCGGCCGATCGCCAGTGCCTGGCCAAGATCACGCCCGATGGCGTGTTTATCGAACAGCTTGAACGCGACCCGGCGCAGTACCTGCCGGCGGTGGCCGAAACCGAGCCGGAGTCCGACGATGTGGTGCACATCGACCTGTCGCGGCCGATGCCCGAGATCCTGGCCGAACTGACCAAGTACCCCATTCGGACGCGCCTGTCGCTGACCGGCACGCTGGTGGTGGCGCGCGACATCGCCCATGCCAAGCTGCGTGAACGCCTGGACGCCGGCGAAGACCTACCGCAGTACTTCAAGGACCACCCCGTCTACTACGCCGGCCCGGCCAAGACCCCGGCTGGCCTGCCGTCCGGTTCGTTCGGCCCCACCACAGCCGGCCGCATGGACTCCTACGTGGACCGCTTCCAGGCCGCCGGCGGCTCCATGATCATGGTGGCCAAGGGCAACCGATCCAAGGCGGTGACCGAGGCTTGCCAGGCCCACGGCGGCTTCTACTTGGGCTCCATTGGCGGGCCGGCCGCGCGACTGGCGCAAGACTGCATCAAGTCGGTTGAGGTACTGGAATACCCCGAACTGGGCATGGAGGCGATCTGGAAGATCGAGGTGGTGGACTTCCCGGCCTTCATCGTGGTGGACGATAAGGGCAACGACTTCTTCGCCGATGTCAACAAGCCGCGCGTCAAGGTTCCTTTGACGCTGTCTCACTAGGCCCGCTTGGTACCTTCATGGAGAAGTCAACCCCCGAAGCCCCGTGGCCCGTACGCCTGGTGGCGCAGCAGATCAAAGGCTGGATTGACCGGCTGGGTTCGGTATGGATTGAAGGCCAGATTGTCCAGTTGAACGTGCGCGCCTCCATGGCCTACGCGGTGTTGCGGGACGTCGATGAAGACGTGTCGGTGGACCTGACGCTGTTCCGGTCCGTCTTGAACGGCCTTGACCTGCGGGAAGGCGCCCGCGTGGTGGTAGAGGCCAAACCTGACTACTGGCTGAACCGCGGCAAGCTGTCGCTGCGCGTGCGGGAGATCCGCCTGGCCGGGGAAGGCGACCTGCTGGCCCGGCTGGAACAGCTCAAGCGGAAGCTGGCCGCCGAGGGCCTGTTTTCTGTCTCC
This sequence comes from Bifidobacteriaceae bacterium, assembly GCA_031272885.1. Classification (GTDB taxonomy): domain Bacteria; phylum Actinomycetota; class Actinomycetes; order Actinomycetales; family WQXJ01; genus JAISSX01. Next base: position 32,784 of record JAISSX010000002.1, read on the forward strand.
CTGAAGCGGCCGCTGCCGTTTGCGCCCGGGCTGGTCGGGTTGATTTGCGGCCGGGATTCCAAGGCGGAGCACGATGTCGTGGAGGTCGCCTCGCGGCGTTGGCCCGCCGTCCGGTTCGAAGTCAGAGAGGTGGCGGTGCAGGGGCCAACGGCTGCGGCGGCTGTGGCCGAGGCCCTGGCCGAGCTGGATGCCCTGGCTTCGGTGGAGGTGATCGTGATTGCCCGGGGCGGCGGTTCGGTGGAGGACTTGCTGCCGTTCTCGGACGAGGGGCTGTTGCGGGCGGTGGCCGCGGCCGGGACGCCGGTGGTGAGCGCCATCGGACACGAGCCGGACTCGCCGCTGCTTGACCTGGTGGCAGACTTCCGGGCGGCCACGCCCACCGAGGCCGGCAAACGGATTGTGCCGGACCGGGCGGACGAGGTCGCGTTGGTGGTGGAGGCGCGGGGCCGGATGGAGGCGGCGCTGCGGCGGCGCGTTCAGTTGGAGTTCTCGCGCTTGGATCAGGTCCGGTCCCGGCCGGCGTTGGCCGATCCGACTTGGATTGTGACCTCCCGCCAGGCCGAGGTGCGGCAGTTGGCGGCCGACGGGCGGCGTGGCATATCGCAGCGGGTACAGGGTGAGGCGGCGCTGGTAGAAAAGCTGAAGGCGCAGGTGGCGGCGCTGTCGCCGCATGGCACCCTGGAACGCGGCTACGCCCTGGTGGCTACTACGGCCGGCTCCCTGGTGACGGATCCCGCCCAGGCGCCGGCCGGCACAGACTTGAAGATCCGTGTGGCGGGCGGGCTGTTCCCGGCCACCGCCGCTGGCATGACTGACGGAAGGAAACAGTGACCATGGCTACTAAGGATGCGCAGGCGGCGGGGCCGGCCCCGGTGGCGGAATTGAACTACGAGGAGGCCAGGGCCGAACTGGTATCAACGGTCCAGGCCCTTGAGGCCGGGTCGCAGACCCTCGAGGAGGCCATGAACCTGTGGGAGCGCGGCGAGGCTCTGGCCGCCCGCTGCCAAGAATGGCTTGACCAGGCCATGGCCCGCCTTGAGGCCGCCGCGCCGCAAGACGAGTAGATCCCGGGTCAAGCCCGGGATGACCTTAATCACCGCCCGGGGTTACGGGTTACTCGGAACCGTCCCCTGTAACCCGTAACCCGGAACCGTCCCCGGTAGGCCTACTCGGATTGGGGCGGCAGGCCGGCGGCGACGTTAGCCACCGACTGGTCGAAGTCATCGTTGGGCCAGTACCACTGGTAGAACATCTCGTCGCCAGCGCGGCGCATCAGGACCCATGGCGTGCCCCCGAAGTCGGAGGCAGCGGACACTTGGGCCGTTCCCTCGGCCACCCAATCGGCATACGGCTGGGTGGGCAGGATGTCGATCACGTCCTGCGGCACGCCCGCCTGCGCCGCCAACTGCGCCAGTTCTTCATCGCTCAGGCCCGGCCCGCCCTCGGCCGGCTGGTTGCGCCAAAGCAGACTGTTGAATTCCCAGAACTGCTCGGGCGCCAGCGAGGCGATGGTGACGGCCGCGTTGGCCGCCCGGCTCGAGTAATTGGTTGTTGAATACCCGTCCAAGTAGCCCAGCGGGTGCAGTACCAACTGAATGCGGCCCTCTCGCATGGCGACGCCGAAGTTGTAGCCCTGGGCCATTTCCAGGCGCTGGCAGTAGGGGCAGATGTAGTCGCTGACCACGTCAACCTCCACCGCGCCATCGGGCACCGGGTGCCCCGGCACCCCGTCGCAACCCAGCGCGATGCCGTACATCTCGGTGGCCCCCCGCGGCACGCCTTCTTCCAGTTCAGCCTCCACCAGCGGCGCCGCCGGGCAATCCGCCGAAACGGCCGGCAGCTCCCGGTCGTCCCAGGTCAGTTCCGCAGCCGCCGTGGCCGTCGCCCCGGCAGTGGCTGCCGCCGCTTCTGTCGCCTCGGCCCCAGCCGTCACCGTGACGGTGGCAACCGCCGCTGGCGACCCGGCGGCATCGGCCACCGGCTTGGCGCCGCGGCCCCAACCCAACACGAGCGCCACGGCAGACGCGATCACCACCACACCGATGACGATCCAGGCCCCCGCCTGCTGCCACCAAGGCCCGTAGGTCCTCGGTGGATCGGGCGGCAGGTAAGCGCCGGCGGGCTCACCGGGCTCACCCGCCCCGGGCGCATCAGGCGCGGGCGGGAGGGGATCAGGCATGGGGGGCTGGGAACCTGGCACAGTCACGGATGCAAGCCTAACCCGAGACCAACCACACCGGCCCGGTCCCTGGCATTAGCCCCCCAAACCGGGCACGGTGGAAACATGACGCAACTAGACAGCACCGAGTTCCGCATCGAACACGACACCATGGGCGAGGTTCGTGTCCCCGCCGCCGCCCTTTACCGGGCGCAAACCCAGCGGGCGGTGGAGAACTTCCCCATCAGCGGCAGCGGCCTGGAGCCGGCCCACATCCACGCCCTGGCCCGCATCAAGAAGGCCGCCGCCCAGGCCAACCAAGAGTTGGGCATCCTGGACGCCGCCCGCGCTGAGGCGATCGTTTGGGCGGCCGAACAGGTCATCAGCGGCGCCTATGACGACCAGTTCCCCATTGACGTCTACCAGACCGGCAGCGGCACGTCATCGAACATGAACATGAACGAGGTGCTGGCCACCCTGGCCACCCGCCACCTGGGCCAAGAAGTGCACCCGAACGACCACGTCAACGCCTCTCAGTCGAGCAACGACGTCTTCCCCACCTCGGTCCATGTGGCCGCCACAGAGGCGGTGGTGCGGCAGCTGGCGCCGGCCCTGGAAACCCTGGCGGCCTCGCTGGAGGCCAAGGCGGCCGAGTTCGCCCAAGTGGTCAAGTCCGGCCGCACCCATCTGATGGACGCCACGCCCGTCACCCTGGGCCAGGAGTTCGGGGGCTACGCCGCGGCCGTGCGGGCCGGCCTGGCCCGGGTCAGCGACGCCCTGCCTCGCACCGCCCAGGTGCCGTTGGGGGGTACGGCCGTGGGGACCGGCATCAACACCCCGCCTGGCTTCCCGCAGCAGGTGATTGCCCTGTTGGCTGAGGACACAAGCCTGCCGTTGACCGAGGCGCCCAACCACTTCGAGGCCCAAGGCGCCCGCGACGGCCTGGTCGAAATGTCCGGGGCCTTGAAGGTGGTGGCCGTCTCGCTGATCAAAATCTGCAACGACCTGCGCTGGATGGGTTCAGGCCCGCTGACCGGCCTGGGCGAGATCGCCATCCCGGACCTGCAGCCCGGCTCGTCGATCATGCCGGGCAAGGTCAACCCGGTCATCCCAGAGGCCACGCTGCAGGTCTGCTCGCGGGTGATCGGTAACGACGCCGCCATCACGTGGGGTGGCGCCTCCGGCTTCTTCGAGTTGAACGTCCAGATCCCGTTGATGGCGGTGGCCCTGCTGGAGTCCATCCGGCTGCTGGCCAACGTGTCGGTGCTGCTGGCCAACAAGACGGTGGACGGCATCACCGCCAACCAGGCCCGCTGCCGCCAACTGGCCGAATCCTCGCCCTCCATCGTGACGCCGCTGAACCGGATCATCGGCTACGAGGCCGCCGCCAAGGTGGCCAAGCACGCCGTCAAACATGGTGTGACGGTGCGCCAGGCCGTGATCGACCTGGGTTTCGTGGCTTCCGGAACGGTGACCGAGGCCCAACTCGATGCCGCCCTCGACGTCATGGCCATGACCCACCCGGGCGTGGCCCAGTAGCGGGGCCGGTTGCCCGATGGCGTCCAAAGACAAGGCGGCGGGTGGCGGCAACCAGCAGGCGGCCCAGCCGGTGACCAAGCCGATCAAGCGCCCGATGGCGCCCCGGCGGCCCGTGCGCGGCTACGCCTTCTGGTTGTTGTTGAGCCTGGTGTTGTTGGTGGCCACCTTGACGCCGCTGGTGCGCCTGGGCGGGCCGTTCCCCATCATCCAGGCGCTGAGCCCGTTGTGGTTGATCTTGGCCGTGCTGGCCCTGGCCTGGATGGCCCGCCTGCGCGCCCGCGTGCCGGCGGCGTTTTGCCTGGTAGCGCTGCTGGCAGCGGTGCCGTGGCAGTTGCGCCTGGGCTCCCCCGCCACCTGTGCTTCGGTGGCCGATGGCGCGTCCCGCGGGGTGGGCGGCACCGAGTTCACCGTGCTGGCCTTGAACCAGGAGTACAGCCAGGCGGACCCGGCCGCCGTGGTGGCGCTGGCCCGCGAAGCCCACGCCGACGTCTTGGTGTTGACCGAGACCGGCGCGGCGGCCGTGGCTGCGTTGGACCAGGCGGGACTGGAGGGCGCCTACCCTTACCGCACCGAGGCCGTTGACGACAACACGGCCGGCGCGGCCGTCATCCTGTCCAACTATCCGTTCACCCTGGAGGAAGCCGCGGCCGGGACCGGCTGGCCGGCCCCGGCTGTCACCCTAGAGGTGGGCGAACAGGCCGTGCTCCTACAGGCCGTCCACACCCGCCCGCCCATGAGTGGCCTAACCACCGGCTGGGCACAGGACTTGGGGGCGTTGTCTCGTTGGCAGCAGGCCCATCCGGACCAGGCGCTGATACTGGCGGGTGATTTCAACGCCTCCGTGGTCCACCCCGCCTACCGGGGTGCTGTCCGTGGGTTGGACGATGCCGCCAAGGCGGGTACCTGGCGCATGTTGCCCACCTGGCCTACCGACCGCTTCGCGGTGGTGCCGTTCATCGACATCGACCACATCGTGACGCGCGGGCTGGCGGCCCGGGGCTGGCGCGCCGTCAAAGTGGCGGGCACCGACCACAAGGCCGTCATCGCCACCCTGGCCACCTGCCCGGCCGCCTGACCCTGCTCTGCCTCACGCGGCCCAACCGGGCGCCATCGGCGGCAGCGACGGCAGCGACGGCAGCGACGGCAGGCAGAATGGTGAGCCGTCCCCATGTCGCACCCTGAGTCCGATGGTTATGGTGGTACATCGTGACCAAGAACCTCTCCTTCAGGACCCGCAGCCTGCTCAGCGCCGCCTGCGTCCTGGCCCCGCTGCTGGCCTCGCTGGCCCTGGTGTTCTACGGCATACCTGCGCTGTCGGGCTCCTATACGCGGCTGATTCAAGGGGCCAACATGCTGTTGGTGCTCGGCCCCCTGTACCTGACTGAGACATGGTTCTTCTACCGCCGCCGGCCGGCCAACGAATACCTCAGCCGTCATTGGCTGGGCGCGGCCGTCACGGGCTTGTGCATCGGCGCGGGGGTGTTGGGTTGGAATTGGGTGAACGCGACCAGGGACTACGTTGGCCGCCCCCATAGTGGCCAGTGGGTCACAGCATCAGGGGACTCCAGCCTGGAGGCTTTCATGGCCACCGACACCAGCGCCCGCGTGCTGCCATGGGTCTATTCTCTGACTGCCATTGGGCTGATCTGCCTGATGGTCTGGTGCGCCTACCCAGCCTGGCGCCGCCACCGGCTCAAGGACGCGGTGCCGGTGGAGGGGCGCATCACCCGGCTCGACCTGGGCGGGGCTTGGCACCATTGGATCGGGCTGGACAGGAACCCGGCCGTCCAAGTCCTGGTCATAGTGACCCTTGATGGGGACGATCTGTGGCAGGAAGTCAAGTTGTACGGCACCAGCGCCGATATCGGCGAATACCTGGCCAAGGACGCCCCGATCAGCCTGTGGTTTGAGCCGGCTACCCGCAAACTGGCGGTACGGACGGCGGCCGAAGACCGCCTGATGGGGCTGCCGCCCACCGACCGGCGCCTCAGAATTGGGCAAGACTGATGACGCTTAGGTGGCCATCAGGGCGTCATCGGCCCGGGTGCGGATGATGGTCCGGCCGGTGGCCGGGTAGAACCACAACGGCAACTCTTCAACCTTGCCTTCAGCCAGCACCTCCTCGAAGTGTTTGCGGCGCTGCTTGAGCACCATCTTCTCTTGCCGGGACCGCCAGGGCACGAAGCTCCTGGTTTCGAGATCAGCCATGAACTGCTCGGCCATTTCCAGGGCACCCAAGTCCGGGTGGCCAGCCACCAGGTACACTCGCACAACCTTGTCTTCCCACTTGCCTTCCCAGTTGAACCGCACCTTGGCTGGAACCACGCAATGGCCCTTACCTTGCTTCGGGCTGACGGCCTCGAACCCGGTCACTTCGCCGGTCACCGCCACGGCACCGCGCAAGGTCAAGCGACGGCGCGGCTTGGCCGAGGCCCACATCACCAACGCCACCGCCGCCACACCCACCAAGACCCATATCGCCACCCTCTCGACGCTCATATGCACCGAGTAGTCGAACACTTTCGTGCTGCCGAGGCTGGCCCGGCCCATTTGTTCGGCCTCTTCTAAGGTGGGGATGAAGGACTTGGAGGACGAAAGCCTGGACGCCACTTGGTCCATGTAGTTGCTATGGGACCAATACCATGACGCGACGAAACCCGCCACCCCCAAGGCTGTCAAGGCAACCATGGCCCAATGCCGGCCCACGTGGTGTGACCCCGGGCTCAGTTGCTCATCGCGCCAAACAGCCCCCTGACCCCATGCCGCGAATGCGCCACAGCCGCAGAGGCACCACAACAAGACGAGTGGGAAAGTCATGGCTCGGTCACCTCCTCTGGGTCATGGTAGATGTCGTCCGGCAGGCTGTTCGTGGCGTCCCTGGGTCAGCGGCCCATGCGGCGCTCGCGGGCGGCATAGGCACGTAGGGCGCGCAGGAAGTCCACCCGGCGGAAATCGGGCCAGTAGGCCTCGCAGAAGTAATACTCGGTGTGGACCGACTGCCACAGCAGGAAGCCGCTCAGGCGCTGCTCTCCCGAGGTGCGGATCACCAGGTCAGGGTCGGGTTGGCCAGCCGTGTAAAGGTGTTCGGCGATGTTCTCCACGTCTAGGGTTTGGGCCAGCTGCTCCAGCGACACCCCGGCGGCCGCCTGTTCCGCCAGGAGGGCACGGACGGCATCGGCAATTTCCCGCCGGCCGCCGTAACCGATGGCGACGTTGACGTGCAGGCCGTTGACATGCTCGGTTTGGGCCTCCGCCTGGTGCAGTTTCTCCACGGTCGTGTAGGGCAACAGGTCCAGGGCGCCCACCGCCTGGATGCGCCAACGGCCCGATGCCGCCAGGCCGGCCACGGCGTCTTCGATGATTGTCATCAGGTCTTGGACCTCGGCCGGCGGGCGGGACAGGTTGTCGGTGGACAGCATCCACAAGGTGACCAGTTCAACGCCCACCTCTTCGGACCAAGTGAGCAATTCGGTGATCTTGTCCGCCCCCGCCTGGTGACCGGCGGCGGGCGCCTCACCAGCGGCTTTGGCCCAGCGGCGGTTGCCGTCCAGGATTACCCCCACGTGCCGGGGCATGGCGTCGCGCGGCAGGGCGCGGGCCAGCCGGCCTTCATACCAGCGGTAGACAACATTCGGGAGAGCCATCGCGTCCAACGGTACTGCCAACTGGGGCCCCTATTGGTGGGCCGATTGGCTGCCCGGCGGGGCGCCATCGGCCCTAGTGGGCTAATACCACCATCGTGAACCCGGTTCTAGCCCAGTTGCTGTCTACTGGTCTGTCGCTTCGATACCCATGAGGGCGTCATCGGCCGCCGTACGGACGATGGTGTGGCCGGTCTTCGGAAAGAACCACAACGGCAGTTCCTTGACGTTGGCCGGCACGACGGCGGGCCCCAGGGCCTCCTTGTGCTGACGTCCTCAAAACCGATCACTCGGCCAACCAAAGGCACCGCACCCCGCAGGGCCTTGTGCCGCCGCCTAGGCGCGGGACAGGAACTGGGCGTAGCGGGCGCGCAGGGCCTCGGGGTCCGGGCGCAGGGAGCGCTTGTCTGGCACGACCATGAGGGGCCGGCCGTGGAACTCCTGGATGCCGTGGCGGAGCATGGGTCCGTCGATCTCGTTCAGCACGTCGTGGTTGACCTCGACGACGAGTTTGGGCGTGATACCGATGAGGTTCGTGTCGAAAGCTGCGTGGTGCATCTTGCAGAGAGACAGGCCGTTCGTGACATGGGCCCGGCCGCCGTCGGCGTCGGCCACGATGTGGGCAGCGTCGAGCAGGTCGGCGTGACCGAACCGGCAGACCGCGCAGCGGCACGTGTAGGCGTCGAGGACGGCCGCCCGGAACGGCGCCTGGTGGAGGCGCTGTTTGGTCTCGCGCATGGTGTAAGCGACCTC